>NZ_JBVASH010000003.1:0-945335 GCF_057813895.1 Nocardioides sp. F233 | reverse complement strand
AGTTACGGCGGCCATAGCGGCAGGGAAACACCCGGTCCCATCCCGAACCCGGAAGTTAAGCCTGCCAGCGCCGATGGTACTGCAACCGAGAGGATGTGGGAGAGTAGGACGCCGCCGGACAAACATTGGCTCAGGGCCAGCACCTCGTGTGCTGGCCCTGAGTGCTTTTTCCGGCGTCATTTCGCTTCTCTCGCTCTTGTCCCGTTGCTGTGATTCGAGGCCGTTGCTCGTCCCCAGGCGGGCTCTGGGGAGACGCTTTCCACAGCGGTCAGCGACGGTGGAGGTTCGTGTCGGAGCTGGTTCGCAGGATCGTCACGTGGGTGAGCCATCGGGGCTCACCGGTGATGTGAGGGTGGTCGAGGATGACGATGGACGTGGTGGCGCCGGAGGCGGCGAACACGGTGCAGCTCAGTGGCCGGCTCGCCGCCGAGCCCGAGGAGCGGGTGCTGCCGAGCGGCGACCGGCTCTGGACCTGTCGGGTGATCGTGCCCCGTGCGGACGTGCGGATGCTCGCGTCGGGGCGCAAGGGTCCGACGGTCGACGTGGTCGACCTGGCGGGCTGGTCGTCGAAGGTGCGCCGCTCCATGCGGACGTGGCGCGCCGGCGACATCGTCGGGGTGGAGGGCTCGCTGCGGCGGAGGTTCTACCGAGCGGGTGGTCAGACAGCGTCGCGGATGGAGGTCGAGGTCACGACGGCTCGACTGGTGCGTCGCGCAGTGACCGGATGAGCACGCCGAGGCTCGGCTTGGGCTGGAACGAGGTGGCCTTCTCAGGCAGCAGCCGGTCTGCTTCCGCGACCCGGATGACGAGGTCGACGGATGGAGCCGGCATCAGGACGGCGATGGAGTCCGGTCGGGCGCCGCTGAGGGCGTCGTCGACCGTGTGGTGGTAGGCGATCGCCGCGGGTCCGTGGGGGAGCGCGGGGACGATCCGGTGGTGGAGCGCCTCCACCGCTGCCTCGTCGGCGTCGATCCCGAGGTCGATCACCGCCCAGCGCTGACCGTCGGTCGCCGCGAGGCGCGCTGAGGACAGGGCGTGGACGGCGTCCGCCTGCGGCTGCTCGCGGTACTCGAGGCCGAGGGTCTCGGCGGCATCGCGGAGGTCGTCGAGGGACGTGCCGCTCAGCGTCCGGTGGATCGGGCCGAGGAAGAGGGGCGTGTCGGTCTGGTCGACCAGCATCGCGAGCCCGAGGTCGGTCGGACGGGGACCGGTGGGGTCGCCGACGCGACGGCGCTGGAGCCGGAGATAGGCCGCATAGCGGTGGTGGCCGTCCGCGATGAGGGCGCGGCTCTCGGCGAGCTCGGTGGCGATGGCGGCGAGCGTCTCAGGTGCACGTTCGGCCCAGATCCGGTGCTCCTGGCCGCCACGGTCGGTGAAGGCGTGGTCCGGGTCGCGGCGGGTGATGCCGGCGACGACCTCGCGCAGCCGTGGACTGCCCTGGTGGACGAGAAGGATCGGTGCGGGGTTGAGCTGCATCTCGTCCATCCGGTCGGCGAGCTCGTCGGCCTGGACGGGGTGGATGCCCTCGTGCGGCAGCACCGCGCGGTGGGCGGGGTCCGCGGCGCGGCGGGACACGTCGAGCGCGCCGACGAGGCCGCGCACGGTCATCCCGTTGGAGCTGTACTCGTGGAGGTAGAGCGCGGGTTCGGTGTCGGCCGTGACCAGGCCGCGTGCCTGCCAGCGCACGAGTCGGGAGGAGACGTCCTTGTAGGGGCGTGCGAAGGCGCGGCCGGTGGTCGGGTTGCCGACGCGGGCGGGCGCGAGCATGAGCGCCGCAAACGGCTCGAGACGCAACGGACCGGCCACGTAGGGCGGGGTCACGAGGGCCGTTGCGTCCATCAGGGCATCGTACGGAGCCCGTGGTGGTGCGGGCTGGCAAGGTGGGGACGTGTTGCTCACATCGACCGAACCCCTGGCCAGTGCCTATGACTTGGCGATGCTCGACCTCGACGGCGTCGTCTACATCGGGCACGAGGCGGTCGACGGTGCGGCGGGTCACATCGGGCGGGCGCGGGCGGTCGGGATGCGGGTCGCGTTCATCACGAACAACGCGTCGCGGTCGGCGGCCGTGGTCGCCGAGCACCTGCGCGACCTCGGCGTGGCGGCCCAGCCGGCGGACGTGGTGACCAGTGCCCAGGCGGCGTCGCGGTTGCTGGCCGAGCGGTTCGGGTCGGGAGCCCGGGTCGTGTGCCTGGGCGGTCCGGGGCTGCAGAGCGCCCTCGACGAGGCGGGCCTGGTGGCGGTCGACGTGGAGGCGGGGGCGGTCGCGGTGGTGAGCGGCTACGGGCCGGAGCTGCTGTGGCGCGACATCATGCACGCGGCGGTGCGGATTCGGGATGGCCTGCCGTGGGTGGCGAGCAACACCGACCTGACCATCCCGACCACGTACGGCGTGGCGCCGGGGCACGGTGTGCTGGTGGAGATGGTGGAGCGCTTCTCCGGCGTGACGCCTGAGGTGGCGGGCAAGCCGGCGCGGCCGCTGCTGGACGAGACGGTCCGACGGGTGGGCGGCCGGCGACCGCTCATGGTGGGCGACCGGCTGGACACCGACATCGAGGGGGCGCGGAACGCGGGGGTGGACTCGTTGCTGGTGCTGACCGGCGTGACCGGGCTCGCGGAGCTGGTGGCGGCGGCGCCGGGGGAGCGCCCGACGTACGTGGCGGTGGACCTCGGTGGGCTGACCGAGGTGCATTCGGCGCCTGAGCGGACTGCGGACGGGTGGCGCGCTGGCGGGTGGTCCGGGCGGGTGAGCGACGGACGGCTCGTGGTGGAGCAGACGGAGCCGGACGGGGCCGTCGGCGACTGGTGGCGGGTCGCAGCGGTCACGGCGTGGGAGCACCGGGACCGGACGGGCGCGGTGCCGGACATCACCGCGGCAGGGGTCCCCGGATCCGGCGGGGTGGCGCGGTAGCCTCGGGCCATGACCGAGGTACCTGTTCCGGCGCCCACGCCGACCGGGATCGTTGCCGTCGACCGGGTGCTCGACCTGGTTGCGGGGCTCACCGAGCGGCCGCTCGAGGAGCACGCGGGCGTGCTCGAGGAGGCGCACGGCGAGCTCCGGCGCACCCTCGACAACCCACCGGCCGCACCGGCCGTCCCGTAGTGCCGCCGCGCCGACTGCGCCTCGACGCGGAGCTGGTCCGCCGCGGCCTGGCGCCGTCGCGGGAGCGCGCTGCGCAGCTGATCGCCGAGGGCAGGGTCAAGGTCGCCGGGGCCGTGGCGTCGAAGCCGGCCACGGGTGTGACGACCGACGTCGCGATCGTGGTCAAGGAGGGCGAGCACGGGCCTGACTACGTGTCGCGGGGTGCGCA
Source organism: Nocardioides sp. F233 (assembly GCF_057813895.1). Classification (NCBI taxonomy): domain Bacteria; kingdom Bacillati; phylum Actinomycetota; class Actinomycetes; order Propionibacteriales; family Nocardioidaceae; genus Nocardioides; species Nocardioides sp. F233. Next base: position 942,024 of record NZ_JBVASH010000003.1, on the reverse strand, counting down.
CAAGCTCGTGGGTGCGCTGGCGGTGTTCGTCCCGCTCGGCCTGCAGGTCGAGGGACGGCGGGCCCTGGACGCGGGGGCGTCGACGGGTGGGTTCACCGACGTGCTGCTGCGGTCCGGGGTGGCCGAGGTGGTGGCGGTCGACGTGGGCTACGGGCAGCTGCACTGGTCGCTGCAACAGCACGAGAAGGTCGTCGTGCACGACCGGACCAACGTCCGCACGCTGACCACCGACGACATCGGTGGACCGGTGGACCTCGTGGTGGGCGACCTGTCGTTCATCTCGCTGACCCTGGTGCTGGACGCCCTGCTCGGCGTGACCCAGCCCGAGGGTGACCTGGCGCTGATGGTGAAGCCGCAGTTCGAGGTCGGGAAGGACCGGCTCGGCAAGGGCGGCGTGGTCCGTGACCCCGAGCTGTGGGTGGAGACCGTGCTGGGCGTGGCGCACGCCGCCGCCGAGCGTGGGTGGGGAGCTCGGGCGGTGACCGTGAGCCCGCTGCCGGGTCCGTCGGGCAACGTGGAGTTCTTCCTGTGGCTGCGGCATGGGCCGGCGACCATGGACGACGAGTCCATGGCTGTGATCGTGCGGCGCGGAACGTCGGACCCGGATGAGAGGGTGACCTCATGACGTCCGCCGACAACCCGCGCCGGGTGCTCGTGCTCGCCCACACCGGGCGAGCGGAGGCCCGCGATGTCGCGCGCGCGTTCGTGAAGGAGCTGACCGGTCACGGCATCGTCGTTCGGCTGCTGCGCCACGAGGCCGACGACCTGGACCTGGTGCCGGGGGAGTACGTGCCGGAGGTCGAGCTGACGGACTCCGAGTCCGACGCCAGCCACGGCTGCGAGCTGACGGTGGTGATCGGCGGTGACGGGAGCATCCTGCGCGCCGCGGAGGTCACCCATCAGCGCTCGACGCCGGTGCTGGGCGTCAACCTCGGGCACGTCGGCTTCCTGGCCGAGGCCGAGCACGAGGACGTGGCGGCGACGATCGAGGCGATCGTCGAGCAGCGCTACCGGACCGAGGACCGGCTCACGCTCGACGTGAAGGCGTACGTCGGGGGCGAGCTCGTGTACTCGACGTTCGCGGTCAACGAGGCCAGCGTCGAGAAGGCGGCCCGGGAGCGGATGCTCGAGGTGGTCGTCGAGATCGACGCGCGGCCGCTGTCGCGGTGGGGCTGCGACGGGGTCGTGTGTGCGACGCCGACCGGCTCGACGGCCTACAACTTCAGCGCCGGCGGCCCGATCGTGTGGCCTGAGGTCGAGGCGCTGTGCATCGTGCCGCTGAGCGCGCACGCGCTGTTCGCGCGGCCGATGGTGGTGGCGCCGTCGTCGGTGATCGCGATCGAGGTGCTCGAGGGCAACCAGGGGTCCGGGGTGCTGTGGTGCGACGGTCGGCGCAGCGTCGACCTGCCGCCGGGCGCCCGGATCGAGGTGAGCCGCGGGAAGCGGCCGGTCCGGCTGGTCCGGCTGCACTCGGCGCCGTTCACCGATCGACTGGTGGCGAAGTTCGGACTGTCCGTCGAGGGCTGGCGAGGTGCCGCGGAGCAGCGCCGCGAGGCGCGGGCCCGGGGGGAGGACGCATGATCGAGGAGATCCGGATCAGCTCGCTCGGGGTCATCGACTCCTCGACGCTCGAGCTGGGACCCGGCTTCACCGTGATCACCGGTGAGACCGGTGCCGGCAAGACCATGGTGGTGACCGCGCTCGGGCTGCTGCTCGGCGGTCGCGCCGACAGCGGCGCGGTCCGCGCCGGCGCCAAGCAGGCCCGGGTCGAGGGACTGATCGCCGCGACCGCGCTGCCCGACCTGGTCGCTGCCGTCGAGGCGGCCGGCGGCGAGGCCGATGACGACGGCGTGGTGCTGGCGCGCAACGTGAGCGCCGAGGGCCGGTCCCGCGCGTTCGCCGGTGGCGCAGCGGTCCCGGTGGCCACGCTTGCCGAGCTGGCCGAGCCGCTGGTGGCGGTGCACGGCCAGTCCGACCAGCACCGGCTGCTCAAGGCGCAGACCCAGCGCCACGCCCTCGATCGGTTCGGGGCGCTGGAGAAGCTGCTGGCGGCGTACGCGAAGGTGCACGACCGGCTGGTCGACACCGAGAAGGAGCTGGCCGAGGTCGTCGCGACGGCACGCGAGCGAGCCCGGGAGGCCGACCTGCTGCGCTTCGGCGTGGACGAGGTCGCGGCCGTCGAGCCGCAGCCGGGTGAGGACGCCGAGCTCGCCGCCGAGGAGGCGCGGCTGGGTCACGCGGACACGCTGCGCGGTGCGGCCGAGCAGGCCCGGGAGGCGCTCTCCAGCGAGCACGGCTCGCCCGACGCGCTCGGCGCCGTGGCTGCCGCACGTGGCCAGCTCGAGGGCGTGCGCGACCACGACCCCGAGGCGGCGGCGCTGGCGGACCGGGTGGCCGAGGTGAGCTACCTGCTCTCCGACGTCGCGGCCGACGTGGCGTCGTACGCCACGCGCATCGACACCGACCCGAACCGCCTCGCCGCGGTCTCCGAGCGGCGTGCGGCGCTGATCGGGCTGACCCGCAAGTACGGCGACACCATCGACGAGGTGCTCGTCTGGGCCGAGAGGTCGGCGATGCGGCTGCTCGACCTCGACTCGACCGACGACAAGATCAAGGAGCTGACCGCGGAGGCGACCCGGCTCCGGGCCGACCTGGCGACCGCGGGCAGCAAGCTCAGCGAGGCGCGGGTCAAGGCCGCGAGCCGGCTCGGCACGGCGGTCTCCGACGAGCTCACCCTGCTGGCGATGCCGCACGCCATCGTGACCATCCGGGTCTCGCCGCGCGCGGCCGAGGCACCGAGCGACCCCGCGCACCCGCCGGCCGACGTGCTGCAGGTGGGGGACCGCTGGGTGCGGTTCGGGCGCAGCGGGCTCGACGAGGTCGAGTTCCTGCTCGCCGCAAACACCGGGTCCGAGCCGCGTCCGCTGCACAAGGGTGCATCCGGTGGTGAGCTCTCCCGGGTGATGCTCGCGGTCGAGGTCTGCCTCGCCGGCACCAGCCCGGTGCCGACCTTCGTGTTCGACGAGGTCGACTCCGGCGTGGGTGGCGCGGCCGCGGTCGAGATCGGGCGGCGTCTGGCCAAGCTGGCCGACGACGCCCAGGTCCTCGTCGTCACCCACCTGCCCCAGGTCGCGGCCTTCGCCGACCGGCACGTGCTGGTCGAGAAGTCCAGCGACGGATCGGTCACCAGCTCGGGCCTGGTCACCCTCGACGACGCGGGCCGGGAGCGGGAGCTCTCCCGCATGCTGGCCGGCCTCGCGGAGTCCGACACCGCGCTCGCGCACGCCCGCGAGCTGCTCGAGCTGGCGCGAAACGCACCGCGAGCACGGTGAATCAGCCCGACATGACGTAGGATGGAATCCCGTGAACATGGCGCCCGGTAGCGGACAGAATCGGCAGGCAAAGCACGTCTTCGTCACCGGAGGCGTCGCCTCCTCGCTGGGCAAGGGACTCACTGCCAGCAGCCTCGGTCGGCTGCTGCGCTCGCGTGGGCTGCGGGTCACGATGCAGAAGCTCGACCCGTACCTCAACGTCGACCCCGGCACGATGAACCCGTTCCAGCACGGCGAGGTCTTCGTCACCAACGACGGCGCGGAGACCGACCTCGACATCGGTCACTACGAGCGCTTCCTCGACACCGACCTCAACCAGATCGCCAACGTCACCACGGGGCAGGTCTACTCGTCGGTGATCGCCAAGGAGCGCCGCGGCGACTACCTCGGTGACACGGTCCAGGTGATCCCGCACATCACCAACGAGATCAAGGACCGGATCCTCGCGATGGGGTACGGCGACGAGCAGGTCGACGTGGTCATCACCGAGATCGGTGGCACCGTCGGCGACATCGAGTCGCTGCCGTTCCTCGAGGCCGCGCGTCAGGTCCGCCACGACATCGGCCGTGACAACGTCTTCTTCCTGCACGTCTCGCTGGTGCCGTTCATCGGTCCCTCGGGCGAGCTGAAGACCAAGCCGACCCAGCACTCCGTCGCCGCGCTGCGCCAGGTCGGCATCCAGCCCGACGCCGTGGTCTGCCGCGCCGACCGCGAGCTGCCGGAGAGCATCAAGAAGAAGATCTCGCTGATGTGCGACGTCGACCAGGACGCGGTCGTGACCGCGGCCGACGCGCCCTCGATCTACGACATCCCGAAGGTGCTGCACCGCCAGGGCCTCGACGCGTACGTCGTACGCCGGCTCAACCTGCCCTTCCGCGACGTCGACTGGACGATCTGGGACGACCTGCTCCGCCGGGTGCACCACCCGAAGGAGGACGTCACGATTGCGCTGGTCGGCAAGTACATCGACCTGCACGACGCCTACCTGTCGGTGAGCGAGGCGCTGCGCGCCGGTGGTTTCGCCCACGAGGCCAAGGTGGAGATCCGCTGGGTCGCCTCCGACGAGTGCGAGACGCAGGCCGGTGCGGCCCGGCACCTGTCCGACGTCGACGCGATCTGCGTGCCGGGCGGCTTCGGCATCCGCGGCCTCGAGGGCAAGCTCGGCGCGCTCACCTACGCCCGCCACAACAAGATCCCGACCCTCGGCCTGTGCCTGGGCCTGCAGTCGATGGTGATCGAGTACGCCCGCACCGAGCTCGGCCTGGCCAAGGCCGGTTCGACCGAGTTCGACCCGGACACCCCGGAGCCGGTGATCGCCACGATGGAGGAGCAGAAGTCCATCGTCGACGGCGCCGGTGACCTGGGCGGCACCATGCGCCTGGGCCTCTACCCTGCGCACCTCAAGGGCGGCACGCTCGCCCGCGAGGTCTACGGCGCCGAGCTGATCGAGGAGCGGCACCGTCACCGCTACGAGGTCAACAACGCCTACCGTGCCCCGCTCGAGGAGGCCGGCCTGGTCTTCTCCGGCCTCAACGACGAGCTCGACCTGGTCGAGTTCGTTGAGCTGCCCCGCGACGTGCACCCCTACTACATCGGCACCCAGGCCCACCCCGAGCTGCGCTCGCGGCCGACCCGCCCGCACCCGCTGTTCGCGGGCCTGGTGGGCGCGGCGATCAAGCGTCAGCGCGAGACCCGGCTCGAGATCGACGACACCAACCTGCACGCCGAGCCCACCGACGACGAGTGACCTCGCGCCCATGAGCGAGCTGCGCGACGTCCCGGAGTCCTGGCCGGTCGAGGACAGCGTCGACCTGCACCGGGACAGCTGGGTCGTGGCGTTCCGCTCCGACCGGATCCGCCGTCCGGGTGCCGATCACGAGGAGCCGTTCCGGCGCCTCGTCCTCGAGCACCCGGGGGCGGCGGTCATCCTGGCGATCGATGCCGAGGACCGGGTGCTGTGCCTCAAGCAGTACCGGCACCCGGCACAGTCCCGCCTGGTCGAGCTGCCCGCGGGCGTGATCGACCACCCGGGCGAGGACCCGGAGGACGTCGCCCGGCGCGAGCTGCGCGAGGAGGCGGCGCTGGCGGCGGAGCGGTGGACCCACCTGCTCTCGACGCTCAGCTCGCCGGGCTACTCGGCCGAGCGGATCCACTACTACCTGGCCGAGGACCTCTCGCCGGCCGACCGGGGCGACTTCGAGCTGCGCCACGAGGAGGCCGACCTCGAGGTCTTCTGGGTGCCCTTCGCGGACCTGGTCGACGCGATCCTCGCCGGCGACGTGACCGACGGACCGGTCGTGCAGGCGGTGCTCGCCGTCCAGGTCCGTCGCGACCGGGAGGCCGCGCGTGGTTGAGCTGGACCCGATCGACGCCGCCATCGTCCGCGAGCTGCAGGACGACGCCCGGCTGGCCAACAACGTGCTGGCCGCGCGGGTCGGCATCGCCCCGTCCACCTGCCACGGCCGGGTCCGCTCGCTGTTCGAGCGCGGCGTGATCCGGGGCGCGCACGCCGAGGTCGACCAGGCCAGCATCGGACGCCCGCTGCAGGCCATGATCTCGGTCCGGCTCCGGCCGCACGCCCGGGGGGAGCTGAGCGCCTTCGCCCAGGCGATGACGACGCTGCCCGAGGTCCTCAACGTCTACTTCCTGGCCGGCGCGGACGACTTCCTCATCCACGTCGCGACGGCCGGCTCGGAGGAGCTGCGGGAGTTCGTGCTGAACCACCTCAGCGGCACGCGCGACGTCGCGATGACCGAGACCAGTCTGATCTTCGAGCACCTGCGGGGCCGACCGGCCGAACAGGGTTCGGCGCGGCGTCCGTCACAAGGCTGATCGCCGACGATCCGATCCGGGTTTCCGCGCCGGGTGCGAATTTTCGCTCCAGCCACTAGCGGGCACCTCGACTGATCTTCATGATTTCTCTTCACAGGGGAATCCGCGACGGATTCCGTGACCAGGAGGAATCCCACATGCGCGTCGGTGTGCCCAAGGAAGTCAAGAACAACGAGTACCGGGTGGCCATCACGCCGATCGGTGTGCACGAGCTGGTCGCCCACGGCCACGAGGTCGTCATCCAGGCCGGTGCCGGCGTCGGCTCGCAGATCGCCGACGAGGACTACGTCGCCTCGGGTGCCACCATCCTCCCCGACGCCGACGCGGTGTGGGGCGCGGCCGACATGATCCTCAAGGTCAAGGAGCCGATCGCCGAGGAGTACGCCCGGATGCGCGAGGGCCAGGTGTTGTTCACCTACCTCCACCTCGCCGCGGACAAGGCGCTCACCGAGGAGCTGATCGCCCGCAAGGTCACCGGGATCGCCTACGAGACCGTCCAGCTGCCCTCGGGCGCGCTGCCGCTGCTGTACCCGATGTCCGAGGTCGCGGGCTGCCTCGCGCCCCAGGTCGGTGCGTACTCCCTGATGAAGGCCCAGGGCGGTCGCGGCGTGCTGATGGGCGGTGTCGGCGGTGTCGCCAACGCCAAGGTCGTCATCATCGGCGCGGGTGTCTCGGGCCAGAACGCCGCCAACATCGCGCTCGGCATGGGCGCCGACGTGACCCTGCTCGACACCGACCTCGACAAGCTGCGGATGTCGTTCTGGCGCTACAACAACCGGGTCCACGGCCTCGCGTCCTCCAAGCTGGCGATCGAGCAGCAGGTGATGGAGGCCGACATGGTGATCGGCGCGGTGCTGATCCCGGGTGCCGCGGCGCCGAAGCTGGTCTCCAACGAGCTGGTCTCGCGGATGAAGCCGGGCTCGGTGCTCGTCGACATCGCGGTCGACCAGGGTGGCTGCTTCGAGGACACCCGGCCCACCACGCACGCCGACCCGACGTACCAGGTGCACAACTCGACGTTCTACTGCGTGGCGAACATGCCGGGCGCGGTGCCGAACACGTCGACGTACGCACTGACCAACGCGACCCTGCCGTACGCCGTGGCGCTGGCCGACAAGGGCTGGGCCGACGCGTGCCGCGCCGACGCGAGCCTGGCGTTGGGCCTCAACACCCACGCCGGCCTGCTGACCAACGGCCCGGTCGGCGAGGCCACCGGCATCGCCGCGGTGCCGCTCGCGGAGGCGCTCGCCTGACGCGTCGGACCGATGGCCTAACCTGACCGCGTGAGTGGACCAGGTGCGGTGGACCGGGCGGTCCGCACGTACCTGGACCACCTCGCGGTCGAGAAGGGACTGGCGGCGAACACGCTGACGTCCTACCAGCGCGACCTGCGCCGGTACCGCGTGCACCTGGCCGCCGCCGGTATCGACACGCTCGCCGCCGTCACCGAGCAGACGGTGACCGACTTCCTCGTGTGGCTGCGCGAGGGCGACGACGACCACCTGCCGCTGAGCGCGTCCAGCGCGGCGCGCACGGTCGTGGCGGTGCGGGGCTTCCACAAGTTCGCCGTCGCCGACGGGTTGGCGCAGGCCGACCCCGCGGCGGGCGTGAAGCCACCGACGCCGGCGAAGCGGCTGCCGAAGGCGCTGCCGCTCGCCGACGTCGAGGCGATCCTCGAGGCGGCCGGTGCGGCGGACACCCCGCTCGCTCTCCGTGACCGGGCGCTGCTGGAGATCCTCTACGGCACCGGGGCGCGGATCTCCGAGGCGGTCGGCCTCGACGTCGACGACGTCAGCCACCTGGCCGAGCCGGACCTCGACCCCGCCGACGCGACCCTGCTGCTGCGCGGCAAGGGCGGCAAGGAGCGGATGGTACCGGTCGGGTCGTACGCGCGGGCCGCGCTGTCGGCGTACCTCGTGCGGGGGCGTCCGGCCCTCACCTCGGCGGCGACGCCTGCTCTCTTCCTCAACGCCCGCGGCGGCCGGCTCTCGCGGCAGTCGGCGTGGGCGGTGCTGGTCAAGGCCGCCGAGCGGGCCGGGGTGACCCGCGACGTCTCGCCCCACACGCTGCGGCACTCGTTCGCGACCCACCTGCTCGACGGTGGCGCCGACGTCCGCGTGGTCCAGGAGCTGCTCGGGCACGCGTCGGTCACCACGACGCAGGTCTACACGCTCGTCACCGTCGACAACCTGCGCGAGGTCTTCGCCACCGCGCACCCGAGGGCCCGCCATGGCTGACGCGTACGACCGGATCCTCGAGTACGCCGAGGGGCGCGGCCTGGAGCTGTACCCCCACCAGGAGGACGCGATCCTCGCCCTGCTGGCCGGCGACAACGTGGTGCTCGCGACCCCGACCGGCTCGGGGAAGTCGCTGGTCGCCATGGCGGCCGCGATGGGTGCGCTCGCCGACGACCGCGTCACCTTCTACACCGCGCCGATCAAGGCACTGGTGAGCGAGAAGTTCTTCGACCTGGTCGAGATCTTCGGCGCCGCCGACGTCGGCATGCTCACCGGCGACGTCGCGGTCAATGCGGACGCCCCGATCATCGCCTGCACGGCCGAGGTGCTCGCCAACATCGCGCTGCGCGAGGGCGACCGGGCCGACGTCGGCATGGTCGTGATGGACGAGTTCCACTTCTACGGCGAGCCCGGCCGCGGCTGGGCGTGGCAGGTGCCGCTCATCGAGCTGCCGCAGGCACAGTTCCTGCTGATGTCGGCCACCCTGGGCGACACGACCGAGCTCGCGGCCGACCTGACCCGGCGCAACGCGCGCGACACCTCGGTCGTCGACCAGGCCGAGCGCCCCGTCCCGCTGGACTTCTCGTGGTCGCTCGAGCCGATGGGGGATCGGCTCGCGGAGCTGGTCACCACCGGCCAGGGCCCGGTCTACGTCGTCCACTTCACCCAGGCCGCGGCGGTCGAGCACGCCGTATCGCTGCTGAGTGGTCCGGGCCGGCTCGACACGGTCCTGCCCAAGGACCGCAAGGAGCAGATCGCCGAGCGGATCGCGAGCGTCCGTTTCGCCGCCGGCTTCGGCAAGACCCTCAACAAGCTGCTGCGGCAGGGGATCGGCGTCCACCACGCCGGCATGCTGCCTCGCTACCGCCGACTCGTCGAGCAGCTCGCCCAGGCGGGACTGCTGACGGTCATCTGCGGCACCGACACCCTCGGTGTCGGCATCAACGTCCCGATCCGCACCGTGCTGTTCACCGGGCTGGCCAAGTTCGACGGGTCGCGTCAGCGGGTGCTGCGCACCCGCGAGTTCCTCCAGATCGCCGGGCGGGCGGGGCGCGCCGGCTACGACACGGCGGGCTACGTCGTCGTCCAGGCGCCCGAGCACGTCATCGAGAACGAGAAGGCCAAGGCCAAGGCGGCCGCGAAGAACGCCGCGATGAGCGCGGAGAAGCAGGCGAAGCGGGGCTCGAAGGCGCAGCTGAAGAAGCCGCCTGCCGGCACCGTGGTGTGGACCGAGCAGACCTTCGACAAGCTCGTCGAGGGCCGGCCCGAGCCGCTCAAGTCGCAGATGAAGGTCGACAACGCGATGCTGGTCAACGTGCTCTCCCGCGAGGAGGACGCGTTCCCGGTGCTGCGCCGGCTGCTGATGGACAACCACGAGGAACGGCGCAGCCAGCTTCGCCTGGCCAAGCGGGCCGTCCGGCTGGCCCGCAGCCTGGTCACCTCCGAGGTGCTGACCCGGCTCGACCAGGTCGACGGGTTCGGCCGGCGCTACGTGCTGACCGAGGCACTGCCCGAGGACTTCGCGCTCAACCAGCCGCTCTCGCACTTCGCGCTGGCGGTGCTCGACGTCCTCGACCCCGACAGCGAGACCTTCACCCTCGACGTCGTCTCGGTCGTCGAGGCGACCCTCGAGGCGCCGCGTCCGCTGCTGATGGCCCAGCGGCACGGCGCGCGCGGTGAAGCGATCGCGGCGCTCAAGGCCGACGGCGTCGAGTACGACGAGCGGATGGCCCTGGTCGAGGACATCACCTGGCCCGAGCCGCTGGGCGAGCTGCTCGAGCCGCTCTTCGAGACCTACCGCGAGCGGCACCCCTGGCTCGCGCCCGACGCGCTCGCACCGAAGTCCGTCGTACGCCAGATGTGGGAGCAGGGCATGGGGTTCACCGACCTCGTCTCCCGCTACCAGGTGGCCCGCTCCGAGGGGCTGGTGCTGCGCTACCTCACCGACGCCTACCGGGCGCTGCGGCAGAGCGTGCCGGCGTCGTACCGCACCGAGGAGCTGGACCTCCTCGTGGAATGGCTGGGGGAGACGGTCCGGCAGGTCGACTCCTCGCTGCTCGACGAGTGGGAGGCGCTCAACGACCCCGACCACGCCTCGCGGGCGGTCCACGACCACGCACCCCCGCCCCCGCCGCGGCCGCTCAGCCAGCAGGGCCGGGTGTTCGAGGTGATGGTCCGCAACGCGCTGTGGCGCCGGCTCGAGCTGGTCGCCCGCGACGACGTGCCGGCGCTGGCCGTTCTCGACGACGGAGCGGAGTGGACCGAGGCCGACTGGGACCAGGCGATCGAGGACTACTACGCCGAGCACGACCGGCTGCTCACCGACGCCGACGCGCGCGGTCCGGTGCTGCTGGCGATCGAGAGGTCCGCCGACCGGTGGGTCGCCACGCAGACCCTGCACGACCCGGACGGCAACCACGACTGGGTGATCCGGGCCGAGGTCGACCTCGCGGCCAGCGACGAGGCCGGCGAGGCCGTCGTGCGGACCCTGGAGATGGTCAGCCTCACCGGCTAGTGCGGGCGCCCGTCGGCGCGCCTCCCGAATGTCTCCGTGTCGACATTGTTGGATGGAGGAGTCCCGGGCTCTGGGGAAGGAGCCCGCAACCACTCCAGACAAAGGTGAGGGCGATGGCCGGCTTCTACGGAGGATCCAGTGCACCCGACATGCCGCCGAGGATGCCGATCCCGGCGCCCGGCAGCGACGTACCGCTCGGCACGGAGGACGCAGTCGTGACCAGCGAGGCGACGCGCGAGGACGCGATGACGCTGCAGTTCCCGGTGCCCGAGCCGGCGGTGGAGACCGCCGCCGAGCGGGCCGCCGTGCAGACGATGACCGGCGAGAAGGGCCCGACCGGGCGCCCGATGCCGGTACTGCCGGACCCGAAGCCGGTGACCGCCCACGGTCAGGCGCGCGTCATCTCGATGTGCAACCAGAAGGGTGGTGTCGGCAAGACCACGACGACCATCAACCTGGGGGCGGCGCTGGCCGAGTACGGCCGCAAGGTGCTGCTCGTCGACTTCGACCCGCAGGGCTCGCTCTCGGTCGGCCTCGGCCTGAACCCGCACGAGATGGAGAGCACGGTCTACAACCTGCTCATGGACCCGGAGGCCACGCTCGACGAGGTCGTCGTGCCCTCCGGCGTGCCCGGCATGGACCTGCTGCCCTCCAACATCGACCTGTCGGCCGCCGAGGTCCAGCTGGTCCACGAGGTCGCCCGCGAGCAGACGCTGCAGCGCGTCCTGGCCCCGGCGATCGCGGACTACGACGTCATCCTGATCGACTGCCAGCCCTCGCTCGGCCTGTTGACGGTCAACGCGCTCACCGCCTCCGACGGCGTGATCGTGCCGCTGGAGTGCGAGTACTTCGCGCTGCGCGGCGTCGCGCTGCTCAAGGCCACCATCGACAAGGTCAAGCAGCGCCTCAACCCCGGTCTCGAGGTCGACGGCGTCCTCGGCACCATGTACGACGGCCGCACGCTGCACGGCCGCGAGGTGCTCGAGCGCCTGGTCCAGGCGTGGGGTGACAAGGTCTTCCACACCGTCATCCGCCGCACCGTGAAGTTCTCCGACTCCACCGTCGCGGGCGAGCCGATCACGTCGTACGCCTCCGGATCGAGCGGGGCGGAGGCGTACCGCCAGCTCGCGAAGGAGGTGGCGGTCCGGTGTCTCGACGTGTGAGCATGCCGGCCGCGGACGACCTGTTCCGGCCGACCGCCGACTCGTCGGGGCCTGCCGTCCGGGCCGTTCCCGACCCGCCGGCCGACGTACCGCAGAAGCCGCAGAAGGGCCCTTCCGGCCGGGTCCGCCACGAGGAGAAGATCACGGTCTACGTCTCCTCGGCGGAGCTGATGGAGCTGGAGAAGGCCCGGCTCACCCTGCGCGGCGAGCACGGCATGGCGGTCGACCGCGGTCGCCTGGTCCGCGAGGCGCTGCACCTGGTCCTGGGCGAGCTCGAGGCCGAGGGGGAGGGCTCCGCGCTGGTCAGGCGCCTGCGTGAGTCATGATGCAGGCGTGAGCGAGGTCGAGGCGGGCGAGCAGCACGGTGGGTTCGACGTGCACCTGGCCAACTTCGAGGGCCCGTTCGACCTGTTGCTGAGCCTGATCTCCAAGCACAAGCTCGACGTCACGGAGATCGCGCTCTCGAAGGTCACCGACGAGTTCATCGCACACATCAAGCAGCTCCCGGACGACGCGCTCGAGGAGACGACGTCCTTCCTGCTGGTCGCCGCGACCCTCCTCGACCTCAAGGCCGCCCGGTTGCTGCCGGCCGGTGACGTGGAGGACGAGGAGGACCTCGCCCTGCTGGAGGCCCGCGACCTGCTGTTCGCGCGGTTGCTGCAGTACAAGGCCTACAAGCAGGTCGCGGCTGTCCTCGACCGGCGGCTGCAGGCCGAGTCGCGGCGCTACCCCCGCGCGGTCGGCCTGGAGGAGCGGTACGCCGGCCTGCTGCCCGAGGTGCTGATCGGGATCGGCCTCGATGCGTTCGCGGCCCTGGCGGCCAAGGCGATGACGCCCAAACCCGAGCTGCAGCTGACCCTGCACCACATCCACGCCCCGACCGTGAGCGTGCGCGAGCAGGCCGCGATCGTGGTCGACCGCCTGCGGCGCAGCGGGACGCTGACCTTCCGGGCGCTGTGCGGCGACTCGCCGGACACGCTGACCACGGTGGCGCGCTTCCTGTCCCTGCTCGAGCTGTTCCGCGAGGGCGCCATCGCCTTCGACCAGGTCACCCCGCTGGGCGAGCTGACGGTCCGCTGGACCGGCGACGACGCGGTCGACGTGGAGGACCTGATCACCGACGAGTTCGACGGGGCGGTGCCGGCCGAGGACACCCCCGACGACGACACGCCCGCGGAGGAGAATCCGAGCGATGACTGAACAGACCGACGAGGCCGAGGCCGCCACCGAGCCGGTGGCCGCGCTGCGGCCGGCGCTCGAGGCGATCCTCATGGTCGCCGACCAGCCGCTCGACGCGGTGGCCCTGGCGACCGCGGCCCGCTACCCCGAGGCGGAGGTCGTCGAGGCGCTCGCCGCCCTCGCTGCCGAGTACGACGAGCAGGCCCGCGGCTTCGAGCTGCGCAACGTCGCCGGTGGCTGGCGCTACTACACCCGCGAGGAGCTCGCCCCCGTCGTCGAGGCGTTCGTGCTCGAGGGCCAGCAGGCCCGGCTCACCCAGGCCGCGCTCGAGACCCTCGCCGTGGTCGCCTACCAGCAGCCGGTCTCCCGGGCCCGGGTGTCGGCGGTGCGTGGCGTCAACGTCGACGGCGTGATGCGGACCCTGCTCAGCCGCGGCCTGGTCGAGGAGGCCGGCCGCGACGGCGAGCACGGCGCCACGCTGTACCGGACGACGACCTACTTCCTGGAGCGGATCGGCATCGTCTCGCTCGACGAGCTGCCCGACCTGGCACCGCACCTGCCCGACCTCGCCGAGGTCGAGGAGGAGCTGCGCGAGAGCGTGGCCGAGCCGGTCGAGGAGACCGTGGAGGAGACCGACGATGACGCGTGACATCGCCGTCGACGACGACGGCCAGATCCGGCTGCAGAAGCTGCTCGCCCAGTCCGGCGTCGCCTCGCGACGCCGCTGCGAGGAGCTGATGCTCGAGGGCGAGGTCGAGGTCGACGGGGAGGTCGTCACCCGGCTCGGCACCAAGGTCGACCCGCGCACCGCGGTGATCAAGGTGTCCGGCAAGCGGCTGCCCCCGATCTCCGACCACGTCTACCTCGTGCTCAACAAGCCGCGCGGCGTCGTCTCGACGATGTCCGACCCGGAGGGGCGTCGTACCCTCTCCGACCTGGTGGCCGACCGGCCCGAGCGCCTGTTCCACGTCGGGCGCCTCGACACCGACACGTCGGGCCTTCTCCTCCTCACCAACGACGGCGACTTCGCCCACCGGATGGCGCACCCGTCGTTCGAGGTCGAGAAGACCTACGTCGCCGAGGTGGCCGGCCGGCTCGCCAAGGGCACCGTCGCCGACCTGCTCGCCGGCGTGACGCTGGAGGACGGCCCGGTGGAGGTACGCCGGGCGCGGATGATCGCCACTGCGGCCGACAAGTCGATCATCGAGCTGGTGATCCACGAGGGTCGCAACCGGATCGTGCGCCGGCTGCTCGACCAGGTGGGGCACCCGGTGCGCCAGCTGAGCCGGACGAAGTTCGGGCCGATCGAGCTCGGCACGCTCGGCGGCGGCAAGCTGCGCGAGCTGTCCGACGACGAGCTCGGCCAGCTGCTGGAGCTCGTCGGTCTCTAGACCTACCGTGGGTCGGGTGATCCCGGTCCCACCGGTGCCTGCGGCCCTGCGGAGGTACGTCGTCGCGCGGATCCCGTACGACGTCGACTTCGGCGCGCCCGGCGTCCACCGCGGGCTGCCGTCCACGACGATCACCCTGGTCCTGCCGCTCGACGTCCCGCTGCGGGTGTCGTGGGCGGGCCGGCCGGCGACCATGCACGCGGCCTGGGCGTCGCTGTCGGGGCTGCACACCGAGCCGGCGGCGATCCACCACGACGGCTCGCAGCGCGGCGTGCAGCTGGCGCTGACGGTCGAGGGCGTCCGGGTGCTGCTCGGGTGTCCGGCCGCGGACCTGTCCGGGGCGCTGACCGATCTCGAGGAGGCCGTCGTCCCCCACGCGCTGCGGGAGCTGCCGGAGCGGTTGCCCGCACTCACGTCCTGGCCTGCGCGGGTGGCGCTGGTCGATCGGACCCTGGCGGGTCTGGCGGCGCGCGGGGGAGACCCGGCACCGCAGGCGGAGGTGGCGCACGCACTCGCCCTGCTCACGTCGGGGGCACGGGTGGCGGACGTCGCGGAGGAGGTCGGCTACAGCCGGCGCCGGCTCGGGACGCTGGTGCGGGCGGAGTGCGGGCTCGCGCCCAAGGCCTTCCAGCGGGTGGCGCGGCTGGAGACCGCACGAGGCCTGCTGGGGCGCCGGCCGTTGGCGGAGGTGGCCGCGGCGTGCGGGTACGCCGACCAGGCGCACCTGACGCGCGAGTGGACCGCGCTGGCGGGCTGCACACCGACGACCTGGCTGCGCGAGGAGTTCCCGTTCCTTCAAGACCGCGACGACGACGGAGGAGCAGGCTCGTCCCATGAGCACTGAGCACGCAGCGGCACGAGTCCGGCTCTGGCCCGCCCTGCAGTTCCGCGACACCGACACGATGACCGCGTGGCTGCGGGCGATCGGCTTCGTCGAGCACGCCACCCACCGCGACGAGAGCGGCACGGTGGTCCACGCCGAGTGGCTGTGGCCGCCCGGCGGCGGCCTGATGTTCGGCGCGGTGCGCGCCGACGCGCCCCTGCAGCCGGTCGGAACCGGGGCGGCGTACCTCGTCACCGACGACCCCGACGCCGTCTTCGACGCCGCCGTCGCGGCCGGCGCGAGCGTGGAGCGCCCGATGGTCGACCAGGACTACGGCGGCCGCGGTGGCAGCGTCCGAGACCCTGAGGGCAACCACTGGTCCTTCGGGTCCTACCAGCCCGGCGCGGACACCAGCGGCTGATCCCCTAGCCTTGCCTGCGTGTCTGAGACGAGTCTGCTCACGGGCCCGGTCGAGATCGTCGGGACCGGCCTGATCGGCACCTCGATCGCGCTGGCCTGCCGTCGTGCGGGCCTCGAGGTGCTGCTCACCGACACCACGTCCGACCACGTGCGTACGGCGACCGGGCTCGGCGCCGGCCGGGCACGCACTGAGGAGGACGTGCCGCAGCTGGTGGTGGTCGCCGTACCCCCGGACGCGCTGGGCACGGTCATCAAGCAGGTCCTCGACACGGTCGGACCCGAGACGATCGTCACCGACGTCGGCAGCGTCAAGGCGGGTCCGCTGGCCGCGGTCGCCGGGCACGCCGCGATCAGCAGGTACGTCGGCAGCCACCCGATGGCCGGCACCGAGCACTCCGGTCCGCTCTCGGCCAACGCCGAGCTCTTCGACGGCCGCCCGTGGGCGATCGCGCCGGGGCCGGACGCGACCTCGTCGGCGACCCGCGTGGTCGAGGCCCTGGCCCTGGTGTGCGGCGCGGTGCCGGTGCACCTGAGCCCGGTCGAGCACGACCGCGCCGTCGCACGTACCTCGCACGTCCCGCACCTGATGGCCTCGCTCGTCGCCGGCACCCTCGCGGGCGCGTCGGCCGAGCACCTGGCCCTGTCGGGCACCGGTGTGCGCGATGTCACGCGGGTCGCCGGCGGCGACCCGCAGCTGTACAGCCAGATCATCGGTGGCAACGCGACGGCGGTCGCCGCGCTGCTCGCCGAGGTCCGCGACCGGCTCGACCTCGCGCTGGAGGCGGTTGCCGGCGGCGACCGGGTCGGCCTGGAGTCGCTGCTGGCCTACGGACAGGCCGGAACCCGCGCCATCCCGGGCAAGCACGGTGCGGCGCCGGAGCCGATGGAGGCCGTCCGGGTGGCCCTTCCCGACCAGCCGGGCGGGCTCGCGCGGCTGTTCTCGGACGCCGGCGACAGCGGCGTCAACATCGAGGACGTGCGGATCGACCACGACCCCGGCCGCCCCGTGGGTCAGGTCGAGCTGGACGTCGTGGTGGGCCGTGCCGAGGAGCTGCGGGCTGCTCTGGAGTCGAGGGGCTGGGTGACCCACCGGTAAGGTGCGGGCCGTGAACGTGCCGGTGAATGTCGTTGTTGCTGTTGACGGAACCTCCGGCTCGGGCAAGTCCAGCACCTGCCGCGCGGTGGCCGACCGGCTCGGTCTGCGCTACCTCGACACCGGTGCGCAGTACCGCGCCATCACCTGGTGGATGCTCGACCGGGGCGTCGACGTGCACGACGCGGCCGCGGTCGCGGCACGTGCCGGCGAGCCGGTGCTCGTCTCCGGGACCGACCCGCTCGCGCCGACGATCACCGTCGACGGCCGCGACGTCTCCGTCGAGATCCGCAACGACGAGGTCAACGGTGCCGTCTCACCCGTCAGCGCCGTTCCCGAGGTCCGCACCCGGCTCGTCGAGCTCCAGCGCGAGCTGATCGCCCCTTCTGGTGGACCCCGTGGCGGCATCGTCGTCGAGGGCCGCGACATCGGCTCCGTGGTGTGGCCGCAGGCCGAGCTCAAGGTCTACCTGACCGCCGACCCCGCGGCCCGCGCCGCGCGCCGCGCCCTGGAGAACGGTGGCGCCGACGTCGCCGCCACCCGGGAGTCCCTGCTCGCCCGCGACAAGATCGACTCCGGCCGGGCCGTGGCGCCACTGACCATGGCCGACGGTGCGGTCCACGTGGACTCGACCGAGCTGACCCTCGACGAGGTCGTCGACGTCGTGGTGGGCCTGGTGATGGAGCGCGTGTGACCGCGGGAGCGCGTGAGAGCGCGCACACCCAGCACCCGCGCAGCGACGCGGTCTCCACCCCGGCGCGCGGACTGCTCGTGCGCGGGCGTCGTACCTCGCGCTGGCTGATCCGGCGCCGCTGGGACGTGCGGGTGCACCACCCGGAGCGGTTCCCGGACCACGGCGCGGCCGTGGTCACGGGCAACCACATCGGGTTCGTCGACGGCCCGCTGATGGCGATCTTCGCGCCCCGGCCGGTGCACGCGCTGACCAAGACCGAGATGTTCGCAGGGCCCTTGGGGCCGTTCCTGCGGGCGTCGGGGCAGATCCCGCTCGACCGCGACCACACCGACCCGGCCGCCGTGCGGATCGCGCTGCGGGTGCTCCGCGAGGGGCATGCGGTGGGGGTCTTCCCGGAGGGCACACGGGGGCCGGGCGACCTCGAGAGGTTCCACGGAGGGGCGGCGTACCTGGCGCTGGTGACGGGGGCGCCCGTCGTACCGCTGACCTTCCTGGGGTCCCGGGAACCGGGCGGGAGGAGCAGCTCGCTCCCTCCCCGGGGAGCCCGGATCGACATCGTCGTGGGGGAGCCCTACGTCGTCGATGCGGTCCCGTGGCCCCGGACGCGGGAGAATGTCTCATCGACCTCGGCAGCACTGCGCGCCCACATGCAGAAGCAGCTGGTCGAAGCCCTGGACGAGACGGGGCGGAGCCTGCCCGGCCCGCTCCCGCAAGGAGAACGTGATGAGTGAAGACACCCCGACCGGGGTGGTCCCGGTGCTGGCCGTCGTCGGCCGCCCGAACGTCGGCAAGTCGACCCTGGTGAACCGGATCCTCGGTCGCCGCGAGGCCGTCGTCGAGGACATCCCCGGCGTGACCCGCGACCGTGTGTCGTACGACGCCGAGTGGGCTGGTCGGGCGTTCACGCTCGTCGACACCGGTGGCTGGGACCCCGACGCGCGCGGCATGGCCGAGCGGATCAAGGCCCAGGCCGAGGTCGCCGTCACCCTCGCTGACGCGGTGCTCTTCGTGGTCGACGCGTCGGTGGGCATCACCGACGCCGACGAGGCCGTCGTCCGGGTGCTGCGCAAGTCCGGCAAGCCGGTCGTGCTCGCCGCCAACAAGGTCGACGACGAGCGGGCCGAGGCGGAGGCCCACGGCCTGTGGAACCTCGGGCTCGGCGAGCCCTTCACCGTCTCGGCGCTGCACGGCCGCGGCTCCGGCGACCTGCTCGACGCCGTGCTCGCCGTGCTCCCCGAGGCGCCGGACCGGGTCGCGGAGGAGATCGGCGGCCCGCGCCGGATCGCCATCGTCGGCCGCCCGAACGTCGGCAAGTCCTCGCTGCTCAACAAGCTCGCCGGCGAGGAGCGTGTCGTCGTCGACAACGTCGCCGGTACGACGGTCGACCCGGTCGACGAGCTCGTCGAGCTCGGTGGCCGCGAGTGGCGCTTCATCGACACCGCGGGCATCCGCAAGCGGGTCAAGGAGGCCTCGGGCCACGAGTACTACGCGTGGCTGCGCACCTCCACCGCGATCGAGCGCGCCGAGGTGTGCGTGCTCGTCCTCGCCGGCAACGAGTCGATCGCCGAGCAGGACATGCGGATCCTGCAGGAGGTTCGCGAGGCCGGAAAGGCGCTCGTGATCGCCTTCAACAAGTGGGACCTCGTCGACGCCGAGCGCCGCTACTACCTCGACCGCGAGATCGACCGCGACCTCGTGCAGGTCCAGTGGGCGCCGCGGATCAACATCACCGCGATGACCGGTTGGCACATCGACCGCCTGGTGCCCGCGCTGGACCGCGCCATCGAGGGTTGGGAGACCCGGATCTCCACCGGCGCGCTCAACGCCTTCCTCGGCCGGATCGTCGCCGAGCACCCGCACCCGGTGCGCGGCGGCAAGCAGCCGCGGATCCTGTTCGGCAGCCAGGTGCAGAGCGCGCCGCCGGTGTTCAAGCTGTTCACCACCGGCAAGCTCGACCAGGGCTACGAGCGGTTCATCGAGCGCCGGCTGCGCGAGGAGTTCGGGTTCGTCGGCACGCCCATCGAGATCAAGGTGCAGCCGCGCGAGAAGCGCGGCCGGCGCTGACCGAGGGCTGAGCCCGGAGATGCCGAGAGGGTGGCCCGCAGCTGCGGGCCACCCTCTCGCTCAGGCGTGCGACGAGCGTCAGATCCGCTCGATGATGGTGCCGGTCGCCATCGCACCGCCGGCGCACATCGAGATGAGTGCGGTGCTCTGGTCGCGCCGCTCCAGCTCGTGCAGGGCGGTGGTGATCAGCCGGACGCCGGTGGCGCCGACGGGGTGGCCCAGGGCGATCGCGCCGCCGTTGACGTTGACGTTGTCCAGGTCGACGCCGTGGACGCCGGCCCAGGACAGCACGACCGAGGCGAACGCCTCGTTGACCTCGAACAGGTCGAAGTCGCTGATCGCCATGCCGGTCTTGTCGAGCAGCCGCTGGGTGGCGTCGATCGGGCCGTCGAGGTGGTAGTAGGGGTCCGAGCCGACCAGGCACTGGGCCTTGATCCGGGCGCGGGGGGTGAGACCCAGGGCGCGGGCCTTGTCCTCGTCCATGATGAGCAGCGCGGCGGCGCCGTCGGAGATCTGCGAGGACGTGCCGGCCGTGTGCAGGCCGCCCTCGAGGACGGTGCGCAGGTTGGACAGGCCCTCGGCAGTGGTCTCGCGCAGGCCCTGGTCGGCGTCGACGAGACGGGTCTCACCGGTCGGCTTGCCCTCGTCGTCGAGCACCGGTGCCTCGATGGCGGCGATCTCACGCTTGAAGCGGCCCTCGTCGACGGCGACCCGGGCCTTGGCCTGCGAGGCGAGGCCGAGGGCCTCGAGGTCGGCACGGGTGATGCCCCGGTTCTTCGCGATCCGGTCGGCGGCCTCGAACTGGTTGGGCATGTCGATCGACCAGTCATCGGGGCGCGGGTCGCCCATCCCCGGCGGGACGTTGGCGCCCAGCGGGATGCGCGACATCATCTCGACGCCGCAGGCGATGCCGACGTCGATGGTGCCGGCGGCGACCATGTCGTTGACCAGGTGGGTGGACTGCTGGCCCGAGCCGCACTGCGCGTCGAGCGCGGTGCCGGCCGTGGCCTGGGGGAGGCCGGCGTACAGCCACGCCCGGCGCACCATGTCGTTGGACTGCTCGCCCGCCTGGGTGACGCAGCCGCCGATCACCTGCTCGACGAGGGCCGGGTCGACCCCGGCGCGACGGAGCACCTCGGCCTGGATGAAGCCCAGGGTCTGGGCCGGGTGCAGGCCGGCCAGCCAGCCCTTGCGCTTGCCCAGGGGGGTGCGAACTGCTTCGACGATCACAGGGTTGCCCATGTCCGCACGGTAGCACCGAAGTAGAACACGTTCTAGCCGTGGCCCCGTGTGGGCCGCGCCACGAAAAAAGTCATTTCACGAAACCCTTTCGTATTGCCGCGATGCTTTGTACGGTTGCCTTTAGAACGTGTTCCACCCCCCATGGTCGTCCAGTAGCGAAAGGTTCGTCGCGTGACCGAGCTCCTCATTCCGGAGGGATGGGATCCCACCGATCCCGACATCAACGAAGTGGCCGTGCCGCACGACGAGTTCCGTGCGCTGCGGACCAACGAGCCGATCCGCTGGATCGAGCAGGTCCCCGAGGCTCGTGCCGGCTTCCTCGACACCGGCTACTGGGCGCTGACCCGGCACGCCGAGGTCCGCCAGGTCTCCAAGGACAACGAGAACTGGTCCGCCATGGAGAACGGCGTGATCATCCGGTTCGCCCCGGACATGACCCGCGACCAGGTCGAGGTCCAGCGCGCGATGCTGATCCACCACGACCCGCCGGACCACACCCAGATGCGCGGCATCGTCTCCCGCGGCTTCACCCCGCGCGTGATCGCCGCGCTCAAGACCGTCCTCGAGGACCGCGCCCGCGAGATCGTCGCCGGCGCCGTCGCCAAGGGCTCCGGTGACTTCGTCGAGGACATCGCCGCCGAGCTGCCGCTCCAGGCGATCGCGGACTTCCTCGGCGTCCCGCAGGAGGACCGCAAGAAGCTCTTCGAGTGGTCCAACCAGATGATGGGCTACGACGACCCCGACATCGGTGCCGACCCCGCGGTCGCCTCGATGGAGATCCTCGTCTACTTCGACAACCTCGCCAACGAGCGTCGCGCGAACCCGCAGGACGACATCGTCACCAAGCTGATCAGCGTCGGCGCGGACGACGACCACGGCGCCCTCACCAACGACGAGTTCGGGTTCTTCGTGATCCTGCTGACCGTCGCCGGCAACGAGACGACGCGCAACGCGACCAGCCACGGCATGCACGCCTTCTTCGAGCACCCCGACCAGTGGGAGCTGTGGAAGAAGGACCGCCCGGAGACGGCCATCGACGAGATCGTCCGCTGGGCGACCCCGGTCACCGTCTTCCAGCGCACCGCCAAGAAGGACACCGAGCTGGCCGGCCAGGCGATCAAGAAGGGCGACCGGGTGGCGATGTTCTACGCCTCCGCGAACTTCGACGAGACCGTCTTCGAGGACCCGTTCTCCTTCAACATCCTGCGCGAGAACAACCCGCACGTCGCCTTCGGCGGCCACGGTGCGCACTACTGCCTCGGCGCCAACCTGGCCCGCCTGCAGATCAACCTGATCTTCAACGCGATCGCCGACCTCGCGCCCGACATCGAGCTCGTGGGCAAGCCGCGCCGCCTCCGCTCCGGATGGCTGAACGCCATCAAGGAGATGCAGGTCAACTACAACACCAAGTAGCGCCCCTCTTCAGCGCAGGTTCAGGGTGGCTCCGTGAGAATGGGGCCACCCTGAACGCCTTTCCCGGAGGTCGCATGCGTGTCCTGGTCGTCGACGACGAGCGACGGCTCGCCCGCACGCTGCAGGTCGGCCTCGGCGCCGAGGGCTTCGCCGTCGACCTCGCCCATGACGGGACCGACGGGTTGTGGCTGGCCCGCGAGAACCCGTACGACGCGATCGTGCTCGACCTGATGCTCCCGGGCATCAACGGCTACCAGGTGTGCCGGGCCCTGCGCGAGGAGGGCAACTGGACCCCGATCCTGATGCTGACCGCCAAGGACGGCGAGTGGGACCAGGTCGAGGGCCTCGACACCGGGGCCGACGACTACCTGACCAAGCCGTTCTCGTTCCCCGTCCTCGTCGCCCGGCTCCGGGCGGTCGCGCGACGCGGGGCCCGGGAACGCCCGACGGCGCTCGAGATCGGCGACCTGGTCGTCGATCCGGCGGCCCGCCGGGTGCACCGCGGGGACGTGGAGATCTCGCTGACCGCTCGCGAGTTCTCGGTGCTCGCCTTCCTCGCCCGTCACCGCGGCGACGTCGTGTCGAAGCGCCAGATCCTCGACGCGGTCTGGGACGGCGACTTCGAGGGCGACCCCAACATCGTCGAGGTCTACGTGCGCCATCTGCGCAACAAGGTGGACCGCCCCTTCGGCCGCGAGGCGATCGAGACCCTGCGCGGCGCCGGGTACCGCCTCGCCAGCGACGGAGGCTGACGTGCGGTTGCGTACGACGCTCGCGGCCGTCCTCGTCGTGGCGGTGACCCTGGTCCTCGCCGCCGCCCTGCTCGTGCTGGCGGTGCGCTCGTCGTTGCGCGACGCAGCCGAGACGACGGCCGAGCACCGTGCGAGCGACCTCGTGGCCCAGGTCGACGCGGGACGCCTCCCAGCGCCGGGGGAGGCCGACGACGAGCCCGACGACGTCGTCTGGCAGGTCACCGACGCGGACGGGCAGCTCCTCGCTGCGTCGGCGTCCCTGAGCGACCGCATCCCGCTGGACGACGGCGAGACGGTCGCCCTGCGCGGCGGCGAGCACCGCTATCTCGTCGTCACCGAGGACACGGGGGCCGACGGCGTCGTCGCGGTCGCGGTGTCCCTGGAGGACCTCGACGAGACGACCGCGGCGCTGGCGGTGCCGCTGCTCGTCGGGGTCCCGCTGCTGCTGCTCGTCGTGGGCGCCACGACCTGGCTGGTCGTCGGGCGCGCCCTGCGCCCCGTCGAGCGGATCCGGACCGAGGTCGAGCGGATCAGCGGATCGAGCCTCGAGCGTCGCGTGCCCGTCCCGGCGGGCAAGGACGAGATCGGTCGGCTCGCCCGGACCATGAACCTGATGCTCGGCCGGGTGCAGGAGGCCAGCGACCTGCAGCAGCAGTTCGTCGCCGACGCCTCCCACGAGCTGCGCTCCCCAGTGGCCAGCCTGCGTCAGGCTGCTGAGGTCGCGCAGACCCACCCCGGCGCCCTGCCCGAGGGCGAGCTGGCCGCCACCGTGCTGGAGGAGTCGCTGCGGATGCAGCTGCTCGTCGACCAGCTGCTCGTGCTCGCCCGGGCCGGCGAGGGCGCGCCCCGGATGCCCCGGGTCGACGTCGACGTCGATGACCTTGTCCTGGTCCACGCCCGCCGTGGCCGGCAGCGGGGTCCCGAGATCGACACCGCTGGGGTCGGTCCCGGCCGGGTCCGTGGTGACGCCGTGGCGCTGGGCCAGGTGGTGCGCAACCTCCTCGACAACGCCGTGCGGCATGCCGACCAGCGGGTCGCTGTCAGTGTCCGGCAGCAGGGGGACGGCGTCGTGCTCAGCGTCGAGGACGACGGGCCCGGCGTGCCCGTGGCCGAGCGCGAGCGGGTCTTCGAGC
Organism: Nocardioides sp. F233; assembly: GCF_057813895.1. Classification (NCBI taxonomy): domain Bacteria; kingdom Bacillati; phylum Actinomycetota; class Actinomycetes; order Propionibacteriales; family Nocardioidaceae; genus Nocardioides; species Nocardioides sp. F233. The sequence continues at coordinate 917,741 of NZ_JBVASH010000003.1, read as the reverse complement.
GGTTCCGGCGCCTCGACGACGCCCGCAGCCGCGACGCAGGCGGCAGCGGCCTCGGCCTGGCCATCGTGCGTGAGGTCGTGGCGGCCCACGGAGGATCGGTGGCGCTGGACTCGTCGTCGCTCGGGGGCGCGCGCTTCGTCGTACGCCTGCCGGGCTGAAGGGGTCTTCAGGAGGATTCAGCGAGGGTTCAGCACACGGGTGCGAGGGTCGGGCAGAACGATCCCCTCCGAGACAAGGAACCGTCATGAACACCGCACTGCGCAGCAAGCGCGTCCTCATCCCCACCGTCGTCGCCGTGGCCGCTCTGGCCGTCGGGGGCACCGTGTGGGCGACCTCCGGAGACGACGAGGTCGGTGGCGACGAGCGCGATCGGGTTGCCGCTGCAGCCGAGAAGGCCGCCGGTGGCGGCGAGGCCGTGTCGGTCGAGAAGAGCGACGATGCCGGTGAGGCCTACGAGGTCGAGGTGCACCGGCCTGACGGCGCCGAGGTCGACATCACCCTCGACGCGGACCTCGCGGTCGTGGGTCAGGACCAGGACGACGACACGAACGACACGAACGAAGCCGACGACCGCGTGCTCTCCGCCGAGGAGCGGGCGTCGGTCGAGAAGGCGGCGCTGGACGCCGTCGGCGGGGGCACCCTGCTCGAGGCCAGCGCGAGCGACGACCCGGGCGTTGCGTACGAGGCCGACGTCCGCGACCGCACGGGCGTCGAGTGGAACGTCGACCTCGATGCGGCCTTCGCGGTCGTCACGAAGACCGAGGATCGTTGATGCCGCGGATGCAGTAGCGTTTGTTCGTGCAGGACGCCGATCATCAGAAGGACGATGCGATGAGCGAGATCAACGCCGAGCAGTTCCCCGGATTCTCCGAGAACCACTACCAGCACGGGATGCACTCCCTCGCCTGGATCTCGCTGTGGATCATCGTCGGCCTGGGCGTCGCCGCCGGCATCTTCGGCTTCATCTGGGGCGTCAGCCACTGAGCTAGACCGACCTGGTCAGCCCGCGTTCGTGCGGCTGACCAGGTCGTCGACCACCGCCGGGATGCTGCCGCCGCTGCGCTCGAAGGCGGCACGTTGCCGGCTCGCGCCACCCTCGGCCAGGACGCGGGGCACCCCCGCGTGGACGACGTCTGTGTCGTCGTACGTCTCGAGCTGCTCCCGCACCGTCGCGACGAGTCCGCTCAACACCTGGCGCGCCGGCGTCAGGGCGCCCGTGACCGGGTCGAGGAGCCGGTCGGTCAGGCCGTATCGTGCCGCCCGCCAGCGCGCCGCTCGAAGCAGCTCGGCTCGCCAGCAACCGCTCGGCAGCCCGTCCCCGTCGATCTCGCGGCAGACCAGTGCGCGGACCAGCACCGCCACCAGGACGGCGTCGTCGGTGTCGGTGCACACGTCACCGATCCGGATCTCCACCGTGGGCTGGTGGGCCGAGAGGCGGGCGTCGAAGTAGAGCATGCCGTCGTCCATCGCCGCACCCGAGGCGACCAGCGCCCGGCCGAGGGCGCGGTACGCCGCCGCCGAGCCGAAGCGTTCGGTCGAGCAGGCGCTGGGCCAGTGCGTCCAGGCCTCCGCCCGCCAGGACGCGTAGTGCGTGTCGCGGCCGTGGAAGTACGGCGAGTTCGCGCTGATGGCGAGGAGAACCGGGAGCCACGGTGTGATGGCGTCGATCGCACGCACGCCCTGCTCGTCGGAGTCGACCTGGACGTGCACGTGCTGCCCGCAGGTCCCTCCCGGACGGGCGATCTCCCCGAACGTCTCGACCATCGCGAGGTATCGGTCGTCGCGGGTGGTCCGGGGCGGACCACCCTGCAGTGGCACGGCGCCGGTGGCCGCGGTCCGTGCACCCACAGCCTCCGCGGCGCGGCGGGCGCGTGCGCGGAGCCGCACCAGGTGCGCGTGCAGGTCTTCGGCGTCGTCGACCGGCGGCGTACGGGTCTCCAGCTGATGCGCGAACAGCTCGTGGTCGAGCTCGTCCGCGGGCTCCGGGTCGTGCGCCGCGGCGTACCGGAGCACCTGCTCGGCGCGCGGCGTCGTCGCCCGGGTCCCGGGGTCGAGGAGGAGCAGCTCCTCCTCGACGCCCACGGTGCGCCGCTCCATCCCACCTCCCGGCCGCTCGGGGTCGTGACGCAGGCGGTACCCCGACGGGCGGGGGTCAGTCGCGGGCGGTGAGCACCAGCGGGTCGCCGGAGGTGATCGCCACGGTGTGCTCGGCGTGCGCGCCGCGCGAGCCGTCGGCGCTGCGGATGGTCCAGCCGTCGGGGTCGAACTCGATCTCGTCGGTGGTGTGCAGGAACCAGGGCTCGATCGCGATGACCAGGCCCGGGCGGAGCTTGATGCCGCGGCCGGGGCGGCCGTCGTTGGCGACGTGCGGCTCGCCGTGCATGGTCCGGCCGACACCGTGGCCGCCGAACTGCAGGTTGACCTTGAGTCCGGCCGCATGGGCGACGTCGCCGATGGCGGCGGAGATGTCGCCGAGCCGGTTGCCGGCGCGGGCGGCGGCGATGCCGGCCGCGAGGGCCTTCTCGGTGACCTCGATCAGCCGGACGTCCTCCTCCCGCGGGGTGCCGACGACGACGGAGAGGGCCGAGTCGGAGACCCAGCCGTCGACGGAGGCCGCGAAGTCGACCGACAGCAGGTCGCCGTCCTGCAGCGTGTAGTCGTGGGGGAGGCCGTGCAGCACCGCGTCGTTGACCGACGTGCACAGCACCTTGCCGAACGGGCTGGCACCGAAGGACGGGTGGTAGTCGATGTAGCACGACTCCGCGCCGGCGTCCTTGATCATCTGGTGCGCCAGGGCGTCGAGCTCGAGCAGGTTGACGCCGACCGCGGCCTTCTCGGAGAGGGCCTGGATCACCGAGGCGACGAAGCGCCCGGCGGGGCGCATCTGCTCGATCTGGGTGGGGGTGCGCAGCTCGATCACAGGGCTCAGCCTACTGACCGGACGAGGCCTCCCCGGCATCGACGACGACCGCGCTGTGGCTCGATGCGTCGTTGGCATCGAACGCGATCCCGTCCAACCGCTCGCCGTTCCCGAGCCGGATGTTCCCGTTGAGGGTGACCGAGTCGCCGGGCTCGAGGTAGTAGCTGTGGGAGTAGCCGTCGGGATCGACGGGATCCTGAAGGGTGACCGAACCCCAGGCGCCGTCGAGGACCGACTTGACGGTGATGTCGCCGAGGGAGATCGTCTCGTCGCTGTCGTTGCGTGCTTCGAAGGTGAGGTCGCAGCCGACGTCAGGACCGGTGGGATCGTCCTGCGCGGGTCCACAGGTGAGTGCGGTGACCTTCACGGCCAGGTCGCCGTCGTCGGTGGTGAACCACTCGCCGACCTCGGCGCTCGGCTCGGGCGGGTCGACGGTGTCGAACCAGTCCCCGAGGTAGCGCAGTGTGTAGTACGAGACCACCGCGCACACGGCGAGCGCGAGGACGGACAGCCCGATGCCCCAGCCCGCCAGGCGGGTGCCGCGGCCGACCCGGCGACCGCGTCCCAGTCCTGCGATGCCGAGGCCGACGCCGATCAGCGCCAGGACCACCCCGACCGCGCCGACGAGCGGGACGGCGGCGAGGACGAGCGCGATGACGCCGAGCACGAACGCGGCCACCGCCTGGGCGTTGCCCTGCGGCGGGAGTGCCGGAGGAGCGCCGTACGGCGACCCGTACGGGGGACCGGGCGGCGGGGGCGGCGGGTACGACGCGTCACTCACGTCGTGAACCTAGCCACCCCCGCGCCCGCCGAAACTGCAGGTGCGTCAGCTGGTCGGCTTGTCCGCGCCGACGACCCACATCGCGAAGAACTGCGAGCCGCCGCCGTACGCGTGGCCGAGGGCCTTGCGGGCGCCGTCGACCTGGTGCTCGCCGGCCGCACCGCGGACCTGGAGGGCGGCCTCGCCGAAGCGGAGCATGCCCGAGGCGCCGATCGGGTTGGAGGAGAGCACGCCGCCGGAGCAGTTGACCGGGATCTTGCCGGTCATCGCGGTCTCGCCGGCCTCGGTCAGCTTCCAGCCGTCGCCCTCGGCGGCGAAGCCGAGGTTCTCCAGCCACATCGGCTCGAACCAGGAGAACGGCACGTAGATCTCGGCCGCGTCGATCTCGTCGATCGGTGAGGTGATCCCGGCCTGCTTCCAGAGCGCGGCCGCGGCGTCGCGACCGGCCTGCGGGTTGACCTGGTCGCGCTCGGCTGCCGTGGTGGCCTCCGACCGCATCACCGTCCCGTGGATCCAGGCCGGGTTCGGCGACGACTTGGCGGTGTCCTCGTCGACGATGACCAGTGCGCAGGCGCCGTCGCTCGACGGGCAGGTCTCGTCGTACCGGATCGGGTCCCAGAGCATCTGCGACGCCAGCACCGACTCCACGGTCGTGCCCTCGTTGTGGAGGTGGGCGTAGGGGTTCTTCAGCGCGTTGTTGCGGTCCTTGGCTGCCACGATCGCGCCCACGTGGGTGGGAGCCTGCGACCGGCGGATGTAGGACCGCACGTGCGGCGCGAAGTAGCCGCCCGCGCCGGCGTGGACGGGCATGTTGAACGGCAGCGGCACCGAGAGCGCCCACATCGCGTTCGACTCGGACTGCTTCTCGTAGGCGACCGTCAGGACCCGCTTGTGGACGCCGGCCTGGACCAGCGAGGAGGCGACGATCGCGGTCGAGCCACCGACCGAGCCGGCCGTGTGGACGCGCAGGAGCGGCTTGCCGGCCGCGCCGAGCGCCTCGGCGAGGAACAGCTCGGGCATCATCACGCCCTCGAACAGGTCCGGCGCCTTGCCGACGACGATCGCGTCGATGTCGTCGAGCGTCAGGTTGGCGTCGAGGAGCGCACGGTCGATGGCCTCACGGCACAGGCCGGCCATGGAGACGTCCTCGCGCTTCGCGCGGTGGTGCGTCTGCCCGATGCCGATGATCGCTGCAGGCTGCTTGCCCATCAGATGCTTCCTTCCAGGGTGCAGACGAGGTTCTGCTGCAGGGCGGGGCCGCTGGTGGCGTGGGCGAGGGCCTTGTCGGCCTCGCCGGACCAGATCCGCTTCGCGGCCTCGCCGACGCGGATGCCACCGCTGGAGAACATCGGGTTGCTCGCCAGCGCGCCGCCGGACGGGTTGATGGCGATGTCGTCGCCGAGCCCGAGCTCCGTGCGGAGGATGAGCTCCTGGTGGCTGAACGGCGCGTGCAGCTCGGCCACCTCGACGCCGCCGAGGTCGAGTGCCGCACCGGCCCGCTGGGCCGACGGGGACCGGGTGAGGTCGCGCACGCCCATGCCCATCGGGTCGACGTAGTGGGAGATGCCGGTGAGCCAGGCGGGACGCTCCCGGACCTCGCGGGCCTTGTCGCCGGCGGCGAGCACGAGGGCCGCCACGCCGTCGGTGACGGGGGAGCAGTCGTGCTTGCGCAGCGGGTCGGCGTACATCGGTCGGGCGAGCAGCTCCTCGACCGACGAGCCGCCCTTGCGGATGGCGTGCTCGTTCTTCTCGGCGTCGGTGAGCGAGCGGTTGGCGACCTCGGCCATGGCGCGCTCGTCCCAGATGCCGGCGTCGATGCCCGCGCGGGCCTGGAGGCCGGCCAGCGACACGGTGTCGGGCCACAGGGGCGTCATCGTGTACGGCTCGAGCTGGAGGGCGAGGGTACGGCGCAGCACGCCCGCCGAGCTCTTGCCGAAGGCGTAGACGAGGGCGGTGTCGACCTCGCCCGTCTGGATCTTGAGCCACGCCTCGTACATGGCCCAGGCGAGGTCCATCTCCACGTGCGACTCGTTGACCGGCGGGATCACGCCGATCGCGTCGACGGCCTGGACGAACGAGAACGAACGTCCGGCGAGGTAGTCGGAGGAGCCGGAGCACCAGAACCCGACGTCCTTGCGGGTCCAGCCGGTCTGCTCGTAGAGCTCCTTGAAGACCGGCACGAGCAGCTCGACGCAGGTCGGCGACCCGTCGAACTCAGGCATCTGTCGCTGGGCGAACCCGACGACGGCGACGTCACGCATCTGTCCTTGTCTCCCGTCTCAGAGGTGGTGCTTGTAGGTGTCGAAGTCGGCGTCCGGCTCGCCGGTCGGCGCGAAGTGGTCGATGTTCTCCAGGGAGTACGCCCACTCGTCCTCCGGCTTCCAGACCGCCTTGACCCGCATGCCCATCCGCACCTCGTCGGCGGGGACGCCGAGGATCAGGTGCAGGACCGCGATGTCCGCGCCGTCGAGGAGGACGTACGCCGAGACGTACGGCGGGGTGATCTTCTGGCCGAGGAAGGGCACATTGACGATGCAGAACGTCGTGATCGTGCCGGTCTGCGAGAGCTCGACCTCCTCGACGGTCGGCGTACCGTCCGTGGGGCAGGCGCTGCGCGGTGGGACGTAGACCTTCTGGCAGGTGGGGCAGCGCTGGCCCATGATCCGGCCCTCGTTGAGGCCGCGGTAGAACAGCGACTCCTCGGGCGAGGCCGCGTAGAGGTAGTCGAGGGAGACGGTGGTGACGACGCCGGTGACCGCCTCGTCGGACGCGGCAGACGGGGCGGCGGCAGCGGCCTCGCCGGGGGCGAGCGGCTCGAAGCACGCGATGTCGTTGATGTGGCCGACCCGCTCGGCGGCCCAGCGCACGCGCACCCGCATGCCGGTCGTCACCTGGTCGGGCGACGAGACGTCCAGGGCGTGCAGGAAGGGCACGTCGGCACCGTCGAGGGTGACGAGGGCGAAGGCGAACGGCCGGTCGAACGGCTGGCCCTTCACGGGCTCCGGGACCCAGGTCCAGGACGTGACCGTGCCGACGGAGGAGACCTCGACGAACTCGGTCGTCGCCTCGTGGGTGACGGGGTCGAACTCGAGCGGCGGGACGACGACCTGACCGGCCGAGGTCCGTCCGCCCACGACCACTCCGTCGCGGAGTCCGGAGAGGAAGCGACCGACGACGGGGCCGGTCGATCGGGTGTAGTCGAAGGCGACGGTGACCGGCGCCGAGAGGGTGCGGCTCATGGCCCAAAGTGAAACATGTTCTGCCCAAAAGTGAAACATGTTCTAGAAATGGCGTGTCGGGTCACGGCATGATGCGACCCATGAAACTGGGACTGCAGCTGGGGTACTGGGGCGCGCAGCCCCCGCAGGGCGTCGGCGAGATCGTCGCCGCCGCGGAGGACGCGGGCTTCGACGCGGTCTTCACCGCCGAGGCGTGGGGGAGCGACGCGTTCACGCCGCTGGCCTGGTGGGGCCGCGAGACCTCGAAGGTCCGGCTCGGCACCTCGATCGTGCAGATGTCCGGCCGCACGCCAGCCTCGATCGCCATGCACGCCCTCACGCTCGACCACCTCACCGGTGGCCGGGTGATCCTGGGCATGGGCGTCAGCGGTCCGCAGGTCGTCGAGGGCTGGTACGGCGTGCCGTTCTCCAAGCCGCTCGCCCGCACCCGCGAGGTGGTCTCGATCATCCGCCAGGTCCTGGCCCGCGAGGCGCCGGTCACCAACGACGGCCCGCACCACCCGCTGCCCTACGACGGCCCCGGCGCCGTGGGTCTCGGCAAGCCGCTCAAGCCGATCGTGCACCCCCTGCGCGCCGACCTGCCGATCTGGCTGGGCGCCGAGGGTCCCAAGAACGTCGCCCAGACCGCCGAGATCGCCGACGGCTGGATCCCGATCTTCTACACGCCCAAGAGCGCCGGCATGTACCAGCCGTGGCTCGACGAGGGCTTCGCCCGACCCGGCGCCCGTCGTACGCGTGACGACTTCGAGATCGCCGCCACCTGCCACCTGCAGGTCGTCGAGAACGCCGAGCAGAAGCAGATGGTGATCGACGGCATGAAGCCGTTCGTGTCGCTCTACATGGGCGGCATGGGCGCCAAGGAGCAGAACTTCCACCACCAGGTCTTCACGCGGATGGGCTATGGCGACCTGGCCGACGAGGTGCAGGAGCTCTACCTCTCCGGCGAGAAGGCCAAGGCCACCGCGCTCATCCCCGACGAGCTGGTCGACGACATGCACATCATCGGCACGCCCGGCGAGGTGAAGGAGCGGGTCGCGCAGTGGGAGGAGACCGGTGTGACCACGCTGCTCCTGTCCTGCCGCAGCGCCGCCGAGATCCGGGGGATCGCCGAGCTGTTGGCCTGATCCGCGGGCGCCCGTCGGCGGTGCGGGCTACCGTCCTCGGCATGAGGCGCGAGCCGCACGAGAACGTCGCCACGGTGCTGGTCGATCCCGCGCTGCTGCCTGACCTCGAGCTGGAGCTGGTCGAGCTCGACCTGTGGGTCTGGCCCGTGCGGAGTGCGCCGATCTGCGCCGACGGACCGCGCATGGCGTTCCAGGTACGCCGCCGCCTCGTCGAGGCACAGCGCGGCGCCTGGGACTGCGCGGCCGCGTGGGTGCCGGTGTGGATCAGCTTCGGCGAGCGCTGGAGCAGCGGCGACGATCCGCTGCCGTGGGCCGCCCACCGGGCGCTGTGGGACCTGCTCGACGCACATGCCGACCAGGTTCGGTTCCACCGCCGGCTCGGCGGCGTGCGGCCGCTCGTCGCCCCGGTCGAGCGGCGCGCCGGCTGATCGTGCGTCGACCCTCTCATCGCCGGCCGGGGCGATGGGTGGTTCGCCCGATGCGGGCGCCCCGGCCGCACTCCTAGCGTGGAGGTCCCACCGACGCGAAAGGAGCAGGTCATGGCGCACGAGCATGTCGAGACCCTCGTCATCGGAGCCGGCCAGGCCGGCCTCGCCACGGCGCACGAGCTCCAGCGGCACGGCCGCGAGGTGCTCGTCGTCGACGCCCAGGAACGGATCGGCGACGGTTGGCGTCGGCAGTGGGACACGCTGCGCCTCTACAGCCCGGCCCGGTACGACGGACTGCCGGGCCTCCGGTTCCCGGCACCGCCCTGGAGCTACCCGGCCAAGGACGAGGTCGCCGACTACTTCGAGTCCTACGCCCGGCACTTCGCGCTGCCCGTGGACCTCGGCCAGCGCGTCGACCACCTGGCGGCAGTGGACGGGCGGTATGTCGCACGGCTGGGGGAGCGCACGGTCACCGCCGACAACGTCGTGGTCGCCACGGGCACCTTCGGTCGCGCGCCGTTCGTGCCGGACTACGCCGACCGGCTGGACCCGATGACCATGCAGCTCCACTCCAGCGAGTACCGCCGGCCCGGCCAGCTCCGGGACGGGCCGGTGCTCGTGGTCGGCGCGTCCCACTCCGGCGCCGACGTGGCCTTCGAGCTGGCCGAGTCGCGCGAGGTGATCCTGTGCGGCCGCGACCCCGGTCAGATCCCGGTCCGCCTCGGCACGCCGATGTTCAAGGTCGCCTTCCCCGTCATCGTGTTCCTCTTCCGGCACGTCCTGTCCCGCCGCACCCCGATCGGCCGCAAGGAGATGGACGAGTTCCGCTTCCACGGCGGCCCGGCCCTGCGGGTCAAGCGCTCCGACCTCCTGGCCCGCGGCGTCCAGCGTGTCCCCGAGCGGGTCGTCGACGTCCACGACGGCCGACCGGTGCTGGCCGACGGTCGGGCGCTGGACGTCGCGAACGTCATCTGGTGCACCGGCTTCGAGCAGGCCTTCGACTGGATCGACGTCCCGGTCTTCGACGGGCGAGGCTGGCCTGAGGAGGTCCGCGGCGTCGTCGAGAAGGCGCCCGGTCTGTTCTTCTGCGGCCTCGCGTTCCAGTCGGCCGCCGCGTCGATGCTCATCACCGGGGCGTGCCGGGACGCGTCGTACGTCGCCCGGCGGATCGTGCAGCGCCAGCGGCGGCACCAGGAGGTTGCGGCGGCGTAGCCTTCGAGAGAGGCAGCCATGGGTGTCGATGATCTGGTCCAGGGCCGCGCGGCCTTCGCCCGCCGCGAGTGGGCGCGCGCCCGTGACCGGCTCGCGGCCGCCGACGGTGACCTCGACCCCGACGATCTCGGCGCGCTGGCCGTCGCGGCCTACCTGGCCGGGGACCGCGACACCTGCCTGAAGGCCTGGCAGCGCGAGTTCCGGGCCCACGCCCGGGACCACGCGAACCTGCGTTCGGTCCGGGCCGCCTGCTGGCTGGCCTTCGTGCTGCTCATCAGCGGCCGCGAGGCCGAGGGGAGCGGCTGGGCGGCCCGGGCGGCGCGGCTGCTCGAGGAGGAGGCCGACGGGGCGGTGGAGTGGGCCTACCTGGACATCCACCGGATGTACCGGCACATCTTCGGCGGCGAGATGCCGCAGGCGCTCGCCGTGGCGACGCGGATCGCCGAGGCCGGCCGGGCGCACGACGACCCGGACCTCCTCGCCGAGGGCCTGGCGAGCCAGGGCCGGCTGCTCCTCTACGGCGGCGAGGTCCGCGCCGGGGTCGCGCTCCTCGACGAGGCGATGCTCTGCGTGAGCGAGGGCGAGGTGTCACCGATCGTCGCCGGCATGGCGATCTGCTCGCTGATCGAGGCCTGTCAGGAGATCGGCGACTTCCGCCGGATGACCGAGTGGACGGCGGTCCTCACCCGGTGGTGCGACGCCCAGCCCGAGCTGGTGCCGTTCACCGGGCAGTGTGCGGCGCACCGTGCCCAGGCGATGCGCTGGCGTGGCGAGTACGACCAGGCGCTGGCCGAGATCCTCGTCGCACTGGAGCGCTACCGAGCCAACGGCAACGACCCGGCTGCGGGCGTGGCGGTCTACGAGCGTGCCGAGGTGCTGCGGCTGCGCGGTGAGCACGACGACGCGGCCGCCGCCTACGAGGCCGCGGCCGGTCACGGCCACGACCCGCAGCCGGGCCTGGCGCTGCTGTGGCTCGCCAGCGGCCGGGGCGAGGCTGCCTCGGGGGCGATCCGCCGGCTGTTGGGCGAGTTCGTCGATCCCGTGCACCGCTGCCGCCTGCTGCCGGCGGCGGTGGAGATCCACCTCGCGGAGCCGGACCTGGCCGCCGCGCGCGTCGCCGCGGACGAGCTCGACGCCATCGCGGAGTCGTTCGCCTGTCCCGCTCTCACGGCCCAGGCGGCCTGCGCCCGCGGAGCGGTGTGCCTGGCCGCAGGGGACCCGGCCCGCGCCCTTCCGTTCCTGCGCCGGGGCTGGCGGCTCTGGCTGGACCTCGGCGCCCGGTACGACGCGGCCCGAGCCCGCACGCTGATCGGACTCGCCTTCCGGGCACTCGGCGACGAGGACTCCGCGCTCGCGGAGCTGGCCGTCGCGCGCCGTACGTTCGCCGACCTCGTGGCCCGCGACGACCTCGGGCGTCTCGACCGGCTGCTGGCCCCGGCTCTCCCGGACGGGCTCACCACGCGGGAGGTCGAGGTGCTGCGCCTGGTGGCCCGGGGGAGCACCAACCTGCAGATCGCCCGAGCCCTGTTCCTCAGTGAGAAGACCGTGGCGCGGCACCTGAGCAACATCTTCGCGAAGATCGACGTCTCGTCCCGGACCGCTGCCGCCGCCTACGCGTTCGCCCACCGGCTCGCCGACCGGTCCTGAGGACGCGCCCGGCTCCTCCGGCTACTCCGACTCGAGCGGGTAGCCGCGGGCCGTGAACGCCGCCTTGATCCGCTCGCGCTTCGCCTCCACCGGCTTCTCGAACAGCCGGCGGCCGTCGGTGCCGTCGATGACCACCTTCTTCCCGTCGAGGTGCACCCCGACGACCGTCTCCCGGGCCAGGCGGCGTCGGTCCCGGTCGTGGACGACCACGACGGCGTCGTCGTGGACCTCGAGGCGCCACTCGTCGACGAGCACCAGGAAGGCCACGACGAGCCCGGCGACCAGCCCGATCGCGGGTCGCGCCACCCAGGCCCACGGCTGGTCGAAGTCGCCGACCCAGCGCAGCGGGTCCTTGAGCGGCACGAAGGGCACGTCGGCGAGCCAGCGCGCCAGCAGCGGCCCGACGGTCAGGAGCAGGACGCCGCCGGCCGCGAAGATGACGTGGGTCCAGAACTTGTCCTCGCGGGTGGAGCCCAGGTCGTCGTACGCCATGGGGCGACGCTAGGCCGGCGTGGCGGCGGGCCACATCGGTCGCGGGAAGGTGGCTGCCGCGACCTTGGTAGGGGTTTCTTGCCCGCCGCGTAGAACACGTTCTAGTCTGCGGGGGTGACCGACACGCTCCGCATGCCTGCCCACAACGGCCACCTCATGGTCGCCGCCCTCAAGCGCCACGCGAACCGCCCGATCGTGCACCTCGGCGACGTGACGCTGACCGGCAAGGAGACCGCGGACCGGATCTCGCAGTACATCCAGGCCTTCGAGTCGCTCGGCGCGGGACGCGGTACGCCGGGCGCGCTGCTCGCGCTGAACCGTCCCGAGGTGCTCTTCATCCTCGGCGCCGGCCAGACCCAGGGCTTCCAGCGCACCTCGCTGCACCCGCTCGGCTCGGCCGACGACCACGCCTACGTCATCAACGACGCCGGCATCACCACCCTCGTGATCGACCCGTACTTCGCCGCCCGCGCGGTCGAGCTGCTCGGCAAGTGCCCGGGCCTCAAGCAGGTCCTGACCATCGGCGCCGTTCCGCCCGAGCTCGCCGAGGTCGGCACCGACCTCACCGAGGTGGCGGCCTCCTTCGAGCCGCAGCCCTTCCAGGCCGCACTGCTCGAGCCCGACCACATCACCTCGATCACCTACACCGGCGGCACGACCGGCAAGCCCAAGGGCGTGATCGGCACGGTCCGTGCCTTCTCGACGATGGCGCAGGTCCAGATGGCCGAGTGGGAGTGGCCCGAGGAGCCGCGCTTCCTCATGTGCACGCCGCTGTCGCACGCCGGCGCGGCCTTCTTCGTGCCGGTCGTGCTCAAGGGCGGCACCCTGTTCGTGTCCTCGCGGTTCGACCCGGCCGAGGTGCTGCAGACCATCGAGGAGAAGCGGATCAACTCGCTGATGCTCGTGCCGACCATGCTCTACGCGCTGATGGACCACCCCGACTCGCGCACCCGCGACCTGTCGTCGCTGGAGACCGTCTACTACGGCGCGTCCGCGATCAACCCGGTCCGGCTCAAGGAGGCCATCGAGCGGTTCGGCCCGATCTTCGCCCAGTACTACGGGCAGTCCGAGGCGCCGATGGTGATCAGCTACTTCCCGAAGGGCGACCACGTGGACGCCTCGGGCGCTCCGATCGAGTCCCGCCTGACGTCGTGCGGCCGGCCGTCGGCGTACCTGCGCGCTGCGCTTCTCGACGAGTCCGGCAACCCGGTCGCGCCGGGGGAGCCGGGCGAGATCTGTGTGGCCGGTCCGCTGCTCTCGGGGGGCTACTGGCAGCTGCCCGAGGCGACCGCGGAGACCTTCCGCGACGGCTGGATGCACACCGGTGACGTCGCGCGCGAGGACGAGGACGGCTTCTGGTACATCGTGGACCGCACCAAGGACATGATCGTCACCGGCGGCTTCAACGTGTTCCCGCGCGAGGTCGAGGACGTCATCGCCGAGCACCCGGCGATCGCCCAGGTCGGTGTCATCGGTACGCCGCACGAGAAGTTCGGCGAGGCGGTCACCGCGGTCGTGGTGCTGCGTGAGGGCTTCGAGCTGACCGACGAGGTCGTCGCCGAGATCAAGGACGCGGTCAAGGAGCGCAAGGGCTCCGTGCAGTCGCCGAAGGACGTCCTCGCCGTCGACGCGCTGCCGCTCACGGCGCTCGGCAAGCCGGACAAGAAGGCGCTGCGGGCGCGGTTCTGGACGGGGGAGCGCTCCGTCGGCTGAGTGCTACCGTGCCCGGCATGCGTCGACTCTCTCGGGCCCTCGCCGTGGCGTTCGCGGCCCTCACCCTGCTGCTGACCTCGTTCACCTCGTCGCCCGTGCCGGCCCAGGCCGCCGCCGGCCCCGACGGCAGCTACACGGGCGCCGAGGTGCCGACCGAGCCGAACCCGCTCGACCGCCTGGACATCCGGTTCAAGGTGGCCAAGAACGGCCGCACGGTGAAGGGCTGGCTGGTCACGATGAACGTGGTCTGCGGGCTCGACGTGAAGCTGGTGCAGCAGACCATGCCGACCATGAAGGTCAGGAAGAACGGCCGGTTCACCAGCGTCTTCGCCGGCACCCAGGACAACGGCACCACCTACCGGATCGAGGTCGGCGGCAAGCTGGTCGCGAAGAAGCGCAAGGTCAAGGACGGCACGCTGTCCTACCAGGTCGGCAGCTGCCGGCGCGGCACCGATCCGGCGAGCCCGCTGCGCTGGGCGGGCAAGCGCACCGGTCGCTGACGGCTCACTTCCCGCACTGCTCGACGATCCAGCCGGTCACCGTCTGGCCGTCCTCGGACAGCTTCGGGGTGAGCTCGGCCAGCTGGGCCCGGTCGGCCTCGGTCGGGTCGGCGAGCAGCTGCTGGGCGGACCGGAAGCCCTCGCCGAGGTCGGTCAGCGCCGTGCGTACGTCGGACGGCGCGCCCTCCTGCAACGCGTCCAGCTCCTTCACCAGGGCGTCGACAGCGGCGGCGTCGTCGGGTGACTCCTTGCCGTCGTACAGCGCCGTCTGGGCGTCGGTGATGCGCTTCGCCGTGTCGGCGTACCGGCTGCACTCCACGGTGATCTCGGTCAGCTCGGTGGCCGGCGCGCCCTTCGGCTCGTCCGACCCGCCGCTGCAGCCGCTGGCCAGGACCAGCACGGCCAGCCCCCCGAGGATCAGGGTGGCCGGACCGTGCTTGGTCATGGCGTGCGGCTCCTTCGTCAGGGACCCCACTCGCACTCCGGGTAGGCGTCGATCCCGTGGCCGTACGGTGACAGGAAGTACGCGATGATGTCGAGCCCGAAGTCCGGCAGCGAGAAGCCGAGCAGGTTGATGTCGGGCGTGATCAGCCAGGCGGGGGTGTGGGTCCCGTCGTTGGGCGGCTGGCCGAGGGTGAACGTGTTGCCGCCGGTCGTGTAGCCGGGTGCGGGCCGGGCGTCGAAGGTGACACCGCAGTTCGCGATCCCGAACTCCAGCACCGGGATGTGGAAGATCCGGCCGTAGACGTTCGTGTTGATGTGCCAGCGCGGCGCGACGTTGCCGAACGGGATCGTCAGCGCGTCGATGTCGACCAGCGGGATCGTGTCCGAGCCGAGCGGGTCGGGCCAGTCGATGTAGACCGAGAAGTGCTCCTCGAGCCCGACGGTCAGGTTGCTGTCCTGGCCGAAGGTGAAGGTGCCGAAGCTGCCGTCGAGACCGGTCGTGAAGCCCAGGCGCAGGTTCACGTCGGAGAAGTCGGTCAGCCCGAGCGTGACCCGCTTGATCCTCAGGTCGGCGGCGAGGTGGCCGCTGTTCTGGAAGATGCCGCCGTCCCAACCGAGGTCGATCGTCTTCTGCACCCGCCCGGCGGCCTCGAGCGCGAACGCCTCGGTGGCCGGCGTCGACGTCAGGTGCAGCCGGGCACCGTCGAGCGCGGCGGTGACGGTCTTGCCGAGGTTCGTCACGGTCAGGGCGACCGCGGCGGTGGCGTCGACCGGGTCGGTGATCGCGGCCGAGGCGAAGGCGTCGATGTCCAGGCCCGCGGCGTCGGTCTCCATCGTGAACACCGGTGCGTCGACGGTGGTGCCGCCGCCCGAGGTGGTGTCCTTCCCGATCGTGATGTCGACCGTCTTCGGTACGTCGTGCAGGTGCACCGAGGCCGCCAGGTCGAGGTCACCGACATGCTTGTAGGCGGCGGTGATGTCGCTGATGCCCTGGCTCATGTCGACGTTGACGGTCTTCGTGTCGGCCCCGAACGCGGCGTCGACGCTGATCGAGGCGGGGATCGCGCTGATGTCCAGCTGCGCCTCGTCGGTGTTGTCGTACGTCGCGTTCGCGTGCAACGCGCCGAGCGGCTGGCTCGCGTTGTAGTCGAGCGCGATCGTGTGGGTGCCGTCCGGACGGGTCGCCGTGGTGATCGGCCCGATCGTGATGTCGACCGGCGTCGCGGTCGGCACGCCCTGCTGCAGCTGCAGGCTCAGCGGCTTCGGGGCCAGGGCCTGGAGCACGGCGTCGACGACCAGGGTGCCGATCGTCGGGTGGTAGCCCGTCAGCGTGTAGGTGCCGTGGACCGTGTCCAGGTCGAGACCCGTGGGGAGACCGGTCAGGTAGACCTTCGCCCGGACCGCCTTGTCGGTGCCGCTGGCGCCGTCGCGAACCGCGACACCGTGGACCTGCGGCGGCTCCGGTGTGGCAGCCAGGGCCGCTGCCTTGCCCGCCGCCACCGAGATGGTGGCGTCCGGGTGCGAGTCGCCGGTGTAGGTGATCCGGCCGCCCTCGCTGCGCAGCGTGATGCTGGCCGGCAGGTTGGTGAGGTTGCCGGTGGCCTTCAGGTCCCCGAGGGCCGCGTGGACCTCCCCGGAGAAGGCGAAGGCGCCGTGGTCGCCCATGTCGAGGCCAGCCTCGAAGCCCCCGCCGTTGCCGGTGTCGGGAACCTTGCTGAACGCCGCCCGACGCAGGTTGCTGATCCGCAGGCTCGCGTCCAGGTTGCCGGAGGCCTCGTCGTAGTACGCGCTGAGGTGGTCGCCCGGGAGCGTCTGGTAGGTCTCGTGGTTGGTGACATTCGCCGTGATCGCGCCGATCCCGGCCTGTGGTGCCTCGAACAGCACGTTGCCGTCGGCCCAGCTCGCGTTCCACTTCGCGGGGATCGAGTCGATGGTGAGCCCCGCGTCGAAGGCGCGGTCGGTGCCGAGGGTGTCCGCCGTCAGGTGCGCGGAGGCCGCGACGCTGGTGGTCGCTGCCGACGCGTCCCAGTCGAGGACGGAGTTCTTGCCGTCGAACATGACCTTCGCGTGGTCGGGGATGTCACGGACCTCGGCGGTGACGGCATCGCCGTTCATCCGCTCGACGCCGGCGTAGACCTTGTCGATGGTGTCGCTGGCGCCGTACTCGATCAGGTTGCCGTCGAGGTCGACCTGCATGTGCGCCGGTACGCCGTGCACCTGGTAGACCGCGTGGTCGACCTTGGTCGGCTGCGTGACGTCCGGCGTGGTGGTGTCGGTCGCCTGGACGAAGCCGATCTCGTTGTTGGCGGTGTACTCGATGTTCTGGTGCTTGCCCTGGCGGGTGAGGTCGATCTGCACGTTGCTGGGCAGCTGGTCGACGGTGGCGGTGAAGCGGCGGTTGCTGTCGACCGGTCCGGACGTGACGGCCTGGTCGACGACGGCGTCGACCTTCGTCGGCGTCGGGGTCGCGACCGTGATCGTGTCCTTGCTCCGCGTGCTGCTGTGGGTCATCCGGGCGCCCACGTCGAGGGTCGTCGGGAACGGGCTGAGCTGTACCGACCCGGTCAGCGGGTCCTGCTCGGTGGCCGGCACTCCTGCGCTCCCGCCCGTCAGCGACTTCACGCCGAACGTGAGGGCCTCGGTGGCGCCGGGGTGGGTCGTGGAGACGTTGGCCGCGACCTGGATGTCACCGGTCAGGGCGGCGACGACGTTCTTGAGGACGACCTTCGCCGAGTTGCTCCAGCCGAGCGTCGACCCGCGGCCGTCGATGCCCACGGTGATGCGCTTCTTGACCACCGGGGTGTCGTAGACCGCGAACACGTGCGCGGGCAGGTCGATGTTGCCGTTGAGCCGGGCGACCGAGAACTTGGCGCCCACGTCGATCAGGTTGGTCAGCGGCGTGAGCTGCGCGAGCACGTCCGGGAGGTGGTCACCGGTGACGTCGGCCGGCACCGGTACGCCGACCGGCACCGACACGCTGCACGCCAGCTCCATCGTCGCGGACTCCGCGCAGATCTTGTAGAAGAGCGGCGAGAGCAGGTTGAGCACCGGGAGGGTGAACAGCTTGCCCTGGACCTTGCTGACCTCCTGGAGCAGCGCGTCCAGCGCGTCGAGCACCAGCGGTACGGCGGGCAGCGCGGTCAGCTTGTCGTTGAACGACGAGGGCGCACCGGCGGTGATGTTGCTCGAGACCTTGGCGTTCGGCGCGGCCACGGACGTCCGCGGCTGCTGCGCCGAGGTCAGCGTCGGGGCGTCGGCCAGGTCCTCGGTCATGGCATCGAGCTGCTGGCCGGTCAGGTCGCGGTTCACCGGCGGGGTGTCGGCGGGCGGCGGCGGAGCGGGCTCGTTGAGCTCCTCACGCATCTTCGCGGTGCTCTTCTTGCCGAAGATGACCAGCGCGACGCCGGTGAGGAGCCGCTCGCGGTCCTGTGCGGTGGGCTGCTCGCCCGCGGTGGTGAGCAGGTCGTCGAGCAGGCAGGCGCTCAGCCAGAGCTGGGTGGCCTCGGGCAGCGCGTGGAAGCCCTCGGCGAGGATGTCGTCGGGGACCTTCGTCAGCGCGATGAACCGCTTGCGCCACGCGTTGTCGGCGAACCGGTCGGACCACAGGTCGACGAACCGGTCCCGGTTCTCCGGCGTCGCGCCGTCGCTCTGGGGCGGCGAGGCGCAGGTGACCGCAGCCCCCGCGGCCGGCGTACCGGGCGATCCCGGTTCGGCCTGGGCCGCGGTGGGATGGACGAGGACGGCCAGCATCGTGACCGTCGAGAGGGCAGCACAAAAGATCCGAGGACGCACGGTGTTCACCTGCCAGTGAGGGGGGATGGGAGCAGCGCAGGAAGTGCGAGGATCACTATGTTCCTGCGCCGACGCCGGCGCCAGAAAACCTGAGAATGTTTTACTTTTGGTGGGGCCACTCGGCCCGGAGCCGCTCCCAGACCCGCTCCGGGATCCGGTCGAGCAGGGCGTCCATCAGGTGCAGCTTGGCGTCGATCTCCTCCGGTGAGTGCTCGCCCGAGCGGATGACGAGCAACGAGTCGCCGGTGATCCGCCAGGCGACGTTCGGGTGCTGCTGCATCACCGCGCGCACGTCGGAGAGCAGGACGTCGACCGCGAACTCCGGTGCGGGGGAGTGCACGGTGAAGTACGCGTCGAACGCCGGGTCGCCGATCTCGATGTCGCGGCCGGTGAGCGAGTCCATCCAGCGCCCCACCATCGTGGTCGGGCCCACCGCGAGCGGCGGCGCCTGCACGCCCAGGTTGAGGGCCAGCACCGAGTGCACGTGGTGGCTCGCGCTGTCGCCGCTGCCGGTCGTGTGGTGGTGGTCGAAGGCAGTGAACGGTCGTCCGTCGTGGCGTCCGACGAGGACGTTGACGGCCCGGCGCGCGTGGCCGCGCCCGAACGGCGCGCCGTCGAAGCGCTCGACGAGGGCGGGGTCGCTGGACCGGTACTCCCACTCGCGCTGGTACGCCAGGCCGGCAAGGCCCTGGCGTCGCGCGGCCGCGCGCTTCGAGCTCGCGACCACGGCGAGCACCAGCAGCACGACGACCGTGACGAGCACCAGCCCGAACAGGGTGAACACGAGGAGGGCGACCATGGCCCCATCCTCCCCAGTCGCCGTCCGCCCACGCCTCGCCGGATCCCGACGGATAGCGTGCGCCCATGGCGGATCTCGTCGTCGGGTTCGATCTCGACCTGACTCTCATCGACACGGTGCCCGGCTTCCGGGACGTGCTGCTGGAGCTCGGGCGCGAGCTGGGTGTGGACTTCCCGGTCGAGGAGATGACGGACAAGCTCGGTCCGCCGCTCGACATGCTGCTCGCGCCGTACCTGCCGGCCGAGGTGATCCCGGCCGCGGGCGACCGGTTCCGTGCGCTCTACCCCGACCACGCGATCGCCAACGTGCCGGTGCTGCCCGGCGCGCACGACGCCATCGCCGCCGTACGACGCCACGGCGGTCGGGTCGTCGTGGTCACCGGCAAGTACGCCCCGAACGCGCAGCTGCACCTGGACCACACCGGCCTCGACGTCGACCTGCTCGAGGGCTGGGTGTGGGGCGTCGGCAAGGCGGACGTGCTGCGGCGCGAGGGCGCGTCGATCTACGTCGGTGACCACGTCCACGACGTCGAGGGCGCGCTGGCGGCCGGCGTCACCAGCGTCTCGGTGCTCACCGGCGGGTGCACCGCCGAGGAGCTGCGCGCCGCCGGGACGGACGTCGTGCTGCCGTGCCTGGTCGACTTCCCGGCCTGGCTCGACGACCACCTGGCGGCGGCGCGCAGCTGAGAGTTCTCAGCGGCCCTTGAACTCCGGCGCCCGCTTCTCGAGGAAGGCGCGCGGGCCCTCCTTGGCGTCCTCGGAGTAGAACACGGCTGCGCCGATCTTCGCGTCGTCGGCCCAGCACTCCTCCTCGTGCTTGCCCTCGGAGTCGCGCATCGTCTTGAGGATCGCCTGGACGGCGAGCGGGCCGTTGGCCGCGATCTTGTCCGCGATCTCGTGCGCCTTCGCCAGCGCCTCGCCGTCAGGGACGACGTGGCCGATCAGGCCGAGCTCCTTGGCCTCCGGGGCACCGAGGGTGCGGCCGGTCAGCAGCAGCTCCGCCGCGACGGTGTAGGGGATCTGGCGGGGGAGCCGGACCGCGGAACCGCCCAGCGGGTACAGCGACCACCGGGCCTCGGCGACACCGAACTTGGCCGACTCGCCGGCGACCCGGATGTCGGTGCCCTGCAGGATCTCGGTGCCGCCGGCGATGGCCGGGCCCTCGACCGCGGCGATCAGCGGCTTGGTGAGCCGGAAGCCCTTGAGCAGGCCCTTGATCGTGGTCGGGTCGTAGGCGCCGGACTCGAAGCTCTCCGACGGCGGCTTGTCGTCGGCGGCCTTCAGGTCCATGCCGGCGCAGAAGTAGCCGCCGGCCCCGGTGAGGATGCAGACCCGGATCTCCGGGTCCTCGTTCACCCGGTCCCAGGCGGACTCCATGATCCGCAGCATCTCGCTCGAGAGCGCGTTGCGGCGCTCCGGTCGGTTCATCGTGACGACCAGCTTGTGGCCGTCCTGCTCGACGAGGCAATCGCTCATGTGAACAACGCTAGCGAAAAAGTGAAACGTGTTCTAGTGTCGGCCTCGTGGCCCTGAACATCGCCGATCTCTTCGAACACGCCGTCGACGCCGTTCCCGACAAGCCCGCCGTCCAGGTGGGAGACGACGTCATCTCCTTCGCCGAGCTGGAGTCCGAGTCCAACAAGCTCGCGCACTACCTGCAGGCGCAGGGCATCGGGACGGGCGACCACGTCGGCCTCTACGCGAAGAACAGCATCGAGCACGTCGTCGCCCTGATCGGGATCCTCAAGGTCCGGGCGGTCGCGATCAACGTCAACTACCGCTACGTCACCGGCGAGCTGGAGTACCTCTTCGACAACGCCGACCTCGTCGGCCTGGTGCACGACCGCGTGTACGCCCCGCTGGTCGCCGAGGTCGCGCCGAAGTTCCCCGACCTGAAGACCATCATCGCGGTGCCCAACCCGCTCGAGCCCGGCGACGCGAGCGACCTGTCGTCGTTCGGAGGCGTCACTCTCGAGGACGCGATCGCCGGCCAGTCCGACGCCCGCGACTTCGGTGCCCGCAGCGCCGACGACATCCACGTCATCTACACCGGCGGCACCACCGGCTTCCCCAAGGGCGTCATGTGGCGCCACGAGGACTTCTGGCGGGTGCTCGGCGGCGGCATCGACTTCATGACGGCCGAGCCGCTCGAGGAGTACGACCAGTCGAAGAAGGCGCTGCAGGACAGCCTCGTGACGCTGCCGCTCAGCCCGCTCATGCACGGCGGCGCGCAGGCGTCCCTGCTCATGCACCTGTTCGCCGGCCAGGTCACCATCCTCGAGCCGAAGTTCGACCCGGTCCGCACCTGGGACCTCGTCGACAAGCACGGCGTGCAGATGCTGTTCATGACCGGTGACGCCATGGCGATCCCGCTCATCGACGCCTACGAGGCCGGCGGCTACGACGGCCAGACCCTGTTCGCCATCGCCTCCAGCGCCGCGATCTTCTCCAAGTCGGTGAAGGAGCGCTGGATGAAGCACTTCCCCAACGCCGTCTTCACCGACTCGGTCGGCTCCTCGGAGACCGGCTTCCAGGGCACCGGCCTGCAGGACGCCAGCGCCCTGTCCACCGACGGTCCGGTCGTCTCGATCCCGCCGACCACCGTGATCCTCGGCGACGACAACCAGCTCCTCGATCCGGTCAAGGACGTCGGCAAGATCGGTCGCACCGCCCGCTCGGGCAACGTGCCGGTCGGCTACTACAAGGACCCCGAGAAGTCGGCGAAGACCTTCATCGAGATCGACGGGGTCCGCTACTCGATCCCCGGCGACAACGCGCGGATCGAGGAGGGCAACCGGATCACCCTGCTCGGTCGCGGCTCCAACTGCATCAACACCGGCGGGGAGAAGGTCTACCCGGAGGAGGTCGAGCAGGCGATCAAGGCACACCCCGGTGTGTACGACGTCCTGGTGGTCGGGCTGCCCGACGAGAAGTACGGCCAGACGGTCGCCGCCGTGGTCGAGCCCCGCCCCGGGCACGAGGTCGAGCTCGAGGAGCTGCGCACCTTCCTGCGCGCCCACCTGTCCGGCTACAAGCTGCCCCGCGCGCTGACGATCGTGCCGGAGATCCCCCGCAACGCGACGGGCAAGGCGCAATACCCGCGGGCCAAGGAGCTCGCACTTGCCTCCCGTGACGAGAACGAAGGAGCGAACGCCTGATGCACACCGCCCTGTGCGATGCCTTCGGCATCGAGTACCCGATCTTCGCCTTCACCCCGTCCGAGCACGTCGCGGCCGCCGTGTCGCGCGCCGGCGGCCTGGGCGTGCTGGGCTGCGTCCGGTTCAACGACACCGACGAGCTCGACCGGGTCCTGACCTGGATGGACGAGAACACCGACGGCAAGCCGTACGGCGTCGACGTGGTCATGCCGATGAAGATCCCCACCGAGGGCACCTCGGCCGACCTGTCGACGTACATCCCCGAGGACCACAAGAAGTTCGTCGACGAGACGCTGCTCAAGCTCGGCGTCCCGCCGCTGCCGGAGGGCGAGGGCCGCGAGGGCGTGCTCGGCTGGCTGCACTCGGTCGCGCGCTCCCACGTGGACGTCGCGCTGCAGCACCGCCCGGTGCTCATCGCCAACGCGCTCGGCTCGCCGCCGGTCGACGTGATCGAGCAGTGCCACGAGGCCGGGCTCAAGGTCGCCGCGCTGGCCGGTGCGCCGAAGCACGCGCTGAGCCACGTCGCCAACGGCGTCGACATCATCATCGCCCAGGGCTACGAGGCAGGCGGCCACACCGGCGAGATCGCCAGCATGGTCCTCACCCCCGACATCGTCGATGCGGTCGGCCCGGACGTGCCCGTCCTCGGCGCCGGTGGCATCGGCTCGGGCCGCCAGATCGCGGCCTCGCTCGCGCTCGGCGCGCAGGGCGTGTGGACCGGCTCGATCTGGCTCGGCACCGAGGAGTACCGCAACCTCGCCGGCAACAAGGGCTGGGAGACCGCGTTCCTGCGGGCCACCTCGTCCGACACCGTGCGGACCCGGATCTACACCGGGAAGCCGGCCCGCCTGCTCAAGACGCGGTGGACCGAGGCCTGGTCGGAGGAGGGTGCTCCGGCGCCGCTGCCGATGCCGCTGCAGAACCTCCTCGTCGCCGACGCCCACAACCGGATCAACGCCTCCGGCGACCCGGACGTGATCTCCATGCCCATCGGGCAGATCGTCGGGCGGATGAACGAGGTCCGCCCGGTCGCCGAGGTCGTCGCGGACCTGGTCGCCGAGTTCGAGGCGACGGTCAAGAAGCTGGACGGGATCGCCGGGATCTGAGGTCGGGTACTCAACCGGATCCGAGCACGGGTGCGCAGGATCGGAGCATGACCTCGCTCCTGCGCCCCTCCAGCCTGTTCGTGCTCGCTCTCATGCCCACCATCGCGGCCCTCGGTGCCTGCGGCAACGCCGTCGATGCCGACGTGCTCGGCACGGCAGCCATCACTGCGGGCGCCGACGGCCGCCCGGTCGTGGTCGTCGGGGTGTGCCACGGCGAGGTCGACACGGTCCAGCTGTCCGGCGACCGCACCGGCCTGGCCGACGACGAGCCGAACCCGGTGATTGCGACCTGGCAGGCCACGAGCGGGCGCGACGGAACGGTCGAGCTCGTCCTCGGTGGCGCGAACGACGGCTGGAACGGCCCGGAGGAGCTGACACTCGACGACGACCGCACGTACGTGCTGACCGCCGCCGACGCCGGTGAGGACGCCGAGGCCACGCAGGTCTCCTTCACCCCGGCCCAGCTCGCCTCGCTTGCTCCCGACCAGGTCCTCGTCCGCGACGGCGAGGTCGTGCCGCGTACCGAGCTCGACGACTGCGCGGGGTAGCGCGCCGGCCGAGGTTCACTAGGCTGCCGGGATGACCCGCAACGTGCTGATCGCTGGAGCCGGACCCGGGGTGAGCGGCTCGCTCGCCCGCCTGTACGCCGCGGAGGGCGGCTCGGTCTGCCTGCTCGGCGCCGAGGAGGACGTGCTGGCGCAGCTGCGCAGCGAGGTCGAGGCGGCCGGCGCCGTCGCCGGCTCGGCGGTCGTCGACCTCACCGACGACGCGGCCACCCGCGCCGCCGTGACCCGGATGGGGGAGCACGTCGGGCACCTCGACGTCGTGCACTTCAACCCGTCGGCGTACCGCGAGAAGGACCCGCTGAGCCTGACCCCCGACGAGCTGCTCGCGGACGTCCGGCTCGGTGTCGGCGCGCTGCTCTCGCTCGTCCAGGCGGCCCGCCCGTTCATGGGTCCGGGCGGCCGGGTGACCGTGACCGGCAGCATGGCCGCCGACTCGCCGTGGTTCGGGGCCGCGTCGCTGGGCGTGCAGAAGGCCGGGGTGCAGAACCTCGTGCGCAGCATCGACGCCACCCTCAAGGGCGACGGGATCCGCGCGGTCTCCGTGACCGTCCGCGGCCTGCTCAAGAAGGACGGCCCGTTCGCCCCCGACAACGTCGCGCGGGCGCTGCGGGCCGCGATCGACCAGGACGAGGCGGACTGGCGCGCGGAGATCCCCTACACCGGCTGAGACCGAGGCTGAGGAGAGGTCGGGCCTCAGAAGGCCGAGACACTCTCCGGCGCCCGCTGCGGTCGGCTGAGCGCCCGGACGACGGCGGCCTGGCCGTGGCGGCGCACGGCGACCGCGCTGAGCAGGGCGAGGACGTCGGCGAGGACGTCGTCCGGGAACTCCGGCGTGTCGAGGCCGACGCTGCTCGCGAGGTCGTCCGCGTGCACGACGATCTCCATGGCCCGGGTGACGAGGAAGTCGCCGGTGCTCAGCGACCAGCCCTGCCAGGGGATCCGGACCTGGTCCGGGACGCGGTGGTGGTGCTCGAGCAGCAGGGCAGGCAGGCGCTCGAGAGCTGCCGTGCCGTGCGCGATGACGTCGTCGGGCCCGCCCGCCGCTGCAGCATCGGCACCCTCGCGGACGGACACGTTCACCTCGTCGTCGGGGCCCGCCTCGACCCAGGCCGCGCGGGCGTAGTGCTCCAGCAGCGGGATCGCCGGCTCGGCGACCGGCTCCAGCTCGAGCAGGCGCACCGTGTTGCCGGCCTGCTGCAGGAGGTGGTGCGCCAGGCCGCCCACCGTCATCCCCGCGCACGAGCTCTCGTCGTGCCAGCCGGCCTTCACCTCGGTGCTGGCGGCGAGGTCGAGGGCGATCCGGGCGGCATCGACGAAGGAGGCGTGGTCCATACCCGCAGGCTAGATGAGGAGGTGCTCGACGGAGCCGCTGCGCCGTGCGAGGGTGGGCGCACTCGGCGGCCGGGGGTCGTCGTACCGACGACGACATGGGGGTCGCCATGGTGCACGAGGACACGACCGACCGCGCGGAGCGCACGCACCCACGCCGGCCGCAGGCCGTACGCCGGCTGGGGCTCGCCGCGGTGGCGGCCGCGCTGGTGCTGGCCGGCGCGGTGGCGACGGCGGGATCCTCGCAGGCCGACCTGTCGCTGAGCGGCGTACCGCGGGCGACCTGCGCAGACGGCGACCTGCCGGAGACCGCGCAGCAGGGTCGGGTCCCTGCGGCGGACTACGCCTCGGGCCGCGCGGCCCAGGGCTACCGCTGCAACACGGTCGAGGTCGGACACCACGGCAAGCGCTCCCAGCTCGGCTCGGGCGGCTACAAGGTGCAGCGCTACATCGACGTCACCGGCCGCACCTGCGCCTACTACGACTCGGCGATGATGGTCGGCCTCAACCTGCCGGGCCTGCTGACCGGCGGCGCGGGCCTGGGCGTCGTCGTGCTCGACATGACCGACCCGGCGCACCCGGTCAGGACGGCCAACCTGATCACGCCGGCGATGCTGCAGCCGCACGAGTCCCTGCTGGTCAACCAGGAGCGCGGTCTGGTCGCGGCCGTCATGGGCACCCTTGCGACGGCGCCGGGCGTGCTCGACGTGTACGACGCCAGCCAGGACTGCCGCCACCCGCGGCTGATGTCGACGACCCTGTCCGGAGTGATGGGTCACGAGAGCGGCTTCGCGCCCGACGGCCGGACCTTCTGGACCGCCGGCGCCGCGGGCTTCACCCTCACCGCCGTCGATCTCGCCGACCCGCGGCGCCCGCGGGTGCTGAAGACGAAGACCGGCGTCGTCTACCACGGGCTGCGGCTCTCCGACGACGGCCGCACCATGTACGTCGCGAACATCGGCAGCCCCAGCATCCTCACCGGGGGCCTGCTCGAGGGCGCCGGCCTCGACGTCCTCGACGTCTCCGACGTGCAGGACCGGCGCCCGAACCCGGGCATCCGCACGCTCTCGCGGCTGACCTGGGACGAGTCGTCGATCCCGCAGGTCGCCGAGCCGTTCACCCGTGACGGGCGGCAGTACGTCCTCGAGGTCGACGAGTTCAGCGACCTGTTCGGCGACTTCGCGCGGATCAACTCGCCGAGGAGCCCGGTCGGTGCGGCGCGGATCATCGACGTGACCGACCCGCGGGCGCCGTACGTCGTCTCGAACGTCCGCCTCGAGGTCCACGACCCGCTGCTGCGCGCCGACGTGATGGACGACCCGGGCGCCCGGGTGATCGTGCGCAGCTACACCGGGCACTACTGCTCGCTGCCGACGCGCGACGAGCCGCGGATCGCGGGCTGCTCGATGATCGGGTCCGGGCTGCGGCTCTTCGACATCTCCGATCTCGCGCACCCGCGCGAGGTCGGCTACTTCAACGAGCCCGGCCCCAACGGCGGTGCCGCACTGTCGCAGCCCGCATGGGACGTCGAGCACCAGCAGGTCTGGTACACCGACCTGGACGAGGGCTTCTTCGCCGTCGGGCTGAAGGGCCCGGCCGCGGCGCTGCTGCCCTGATCAGGCGTACGACGTCCCGCGCTCCGCTCGCACCCACACGGCTGCGTCCTCGGGGGCGATCCCGGCAGCGGCGAGGTCGCGCTTGACCACCTTGTTGGTGGCGGTGCGCGGCAGCTCGTCGACGACCCGCACGAACCGCGGCCACGCCTTGGCCGACAGGTCGTCCTGGGCGGCCAGGAAGTCCTCGAGGCCCTCGGGCGTGAGAGGGCCGCGCAGCAGCAGCGCGCAGGCGACCTGGTCGCCGACGCGGGGGTCGGGGACGGCGTACACGGCCGCTTCGCCGATCGACGGGTGCCGCAGCAGGATCCGCTCGATCGGCGCGGTGGCGAGGTTCTCGCCGTCGACACGCAGCCAGTCGCCGGACCGGCCGGCGAAGTAGACCCAGCCGTCGGAGTCGCGGTAGGCGAGGTCGCCGGACCAGTACATCCCGCCGCGCATCCGCTCGGCCTCAGCGGCCTCGTCCTTGTAGTAGCCGGCGAACGCGCCGGCGCCGGTGGTGTTCACGAGCTCGCCGATCGCCTCGTCGGCGTTGCTGAGCCGGCCGGTGGCGTCGAACACGGCGTCGGGCGTGGGCTCGCCGGTCTCGGGCGAGCGCACCTCCACCCCGGGCAGGGGCATGCCGAGGCTGCCGGCGGGCATGTCGGCACGGCGCTGCACGATGACGGCGTTCTCGGTCGAGGAGTAGGAGTCGACGACCTCGCAGCCGAAGCGCTCGGCGAAGGCCGCGATGTCGGCCTCGTTGGCCTCGTTGCCGAACACCAGCCGCAGTGGGTTGTCCGCGTCGTCCGGCTGCTCCTCGGTCGCGAGGACGTAGGTGAGTGGCTTGCCGACGTAGTTGGCGTAGGTCGCCCCGAAGTCGCGTACGTCGGGCAGGAACCCGCGTGCCGAGAACCCCGCCACTGCGAACGTGGCGCCGGTGGTCAGGGCAGGTGCCCAGCCCGCCATCACGGCGTTGGAGTGGAACATCGGCATCGAGACGTAGTGCACGTCGTCGCTCGTCAGCCCGAGCCGCCCGACGAGGTGGGTGCCGGGGCCGGTGATCTTGGAGTGGGTGACCCGCACGGCCTTGGGGGAGCCGCTGGTGCCGCTGGTGAAGATCAGCATGAACAGCGAGTCCGGCGTGGGGGGTCTCGACAGGCTCGACAAGCTCTCGATCCCGTCGTCGGTGGCGGCGAGCGCCGCGAGCGCCAGGTCGGGGGAGTCCACGACGAGCTGGCAGTCGGCCTTCGCGACATCCGCGTCGAGCGCCGCGCCGCGGCGGGTCGCGTTGAGGCCGACCAGCACGTGGCCGCCGAGCCCCGCGGCCGCGAGGTGCAGGGCGAAGGCGGGCCCGTTGGGCAGCAGGACGCCGACGTGAGCCGGTCGTCCTGTGGCGAGCCGGGCCTCGAGCGAAGCGGCCAGGCGAGCCGCCGCGGCGACGTACTGTCGCCACGACAGCTCACGGACGGAACCTGCTTCCCGCCAGCGCAGCGCCGGTCGGTCGTCGTCCGAGCGGGCGAGAAGCAGGTCCCGGACCGTCATGCGAAGCTGCGGCCGATCGCCAGCGCCTGCTCGGTGGCGCCGCCGAAGAGGAACTCGAACCGCTTGCCGCTGGTGAAGTACCGGTGCGCCTCGCCGTCGAGGTCGATGCCGACACCGCCGTGCACGTGGACGGTGGTGTGCGCGATCCGGTGGCCCGCGTCGGCGGCCCAGAGCTTCGCGGTCGCGACCTCGGTCGCGGCCGGCAGGCCTTCCTCGAGGCGCCAGATCGCCTGCCACAGGGTGAGCCGCTGGCCGAGCACGTCGATGAACCCGTCGGCCAGGCGCTGCGAGACGGCCTGGAAGGTGCCGATCGGGCGACCGAACTGCTCGCGGGTCTTGGCGTACTCCGAGGTCAGGCGCAGCGCACCCTCGGTCACGCCGAGCTGCTCGGCCGCGGCGAGCGCGACGAGGAGCTGGCCGAGACGCTCGGGCGCCTCCGCGCCGCCGACCTGGGTGGCGGCGGCGCCGGAGAAGGTCACCAGGGCCGCGACGTCGCCGTCGCTGGTCTTCTGCGCGACCCGCTTGACGCCCGGGGCCGCAGCGTCGAGGAGGTACACGCCCACGCCGGACGGACCGGTCGCGGTGACGAGCAGTGCGTCAGCGGCCATGCCCGCCCGGACCAGGGTCTTGGTGCCGGTCAGGGCGCCGGACGCGTCCGCCGTGACGGTCGGGGCGGCGGGCAGGTGCGCGCGCTCCTCGGCGACGGCGGCGGCGTAGAGCTTCGTGGTGTCCGCGGCGTCGCCGAGCACGGTGATGCAGGCGGCGTGCACGGCCAGCGGCACGGGCGCGACGCGCTTGCCGACCTCGACGAGCACGCGCGCGACCATGACCAGGTCCAGCTCGGTCCAGTCGAAGGCGTCGCCCAGGGTCGCCCACAGCTCGCGGTCGAAGCGGTCACCGCCGGCCTCGACCTCCTTGAGGCGGTCGTTGGTGGTCTTGTCGGCGAGGATCTGGGCCGCCAACTCGGCGGCCTCGTCCTGCTCGGGGGTGAAGAGAAAGTCCATGTCAGCTCCTCAGGCTCGCTTCGCGGCGGGCAGGCCGAGGCCGACGTACCCGATGATGTCGCGCTGGATCTCGTTGGTACCGCCGCCGAAGGTCATGACCAGCGACGAGCGGTGGAACCGCTCGAGGCGGCCGGCGAGCACGGCACCGGGGGAGTCGCCGGTGATCCCGGCGTGCGGCCCGACGACCTCCATCAACGAGCGGTAGACCTCGGTCGCGAGCTCGGAGCCGTAGATCTTGGTGGCCGACGCCTCGGCCGGCGAGAGCGGTACGCCGTGGTCGGCGTCCGCGGCCAGCTTCCAGTTGATCAGCGTGAGCGCCTCGATCCGGGCGTGCGCCCGGCCGAGCGCGATCTGCACCCACTCGGTGTCGATGACGCGCGTGCCGTCGGGGTTGTGGGTCTCGCGGGCCCAGTCCTTGACCAGGGTCAGCGAGTGCTGCAGGGGAGCGGCCGAGGTCAGGGCCACCCGCTCGTGGTTGAGCTGGTTGGTCATCAGCGCCCAGCCGCCACCGCGCTCGCTGACCAGGTTGGACGCGGGGACGCGGACGTCGGAGTAGTACGTCGCCGACGTACCGACCCCGGCGACGGTGTGCACGGGGGTGTACGACACGCCCGGCGCGTCGGCCGGGACGAGGATCATCGACAGGCCCTTGTGGCGGGGTGCGTCGGGCTCGGTACGGCAGGCCATCCAGAGCCAGTCGGCGTACTGGATGAGCGAGGTCCACATCTTCTGCCCGTTGATGACCCACTCGTCGCCCTCGAGCGTCGCCTTGGTCTTGAGCGAGGCGAGGTCGGTGCCCGAGCCGGGCTCGGAGTAGCCGATCGAGAAGTGCAGCTCGCCGGCGAGGATCTTGGGGAGGAAGTACTCCTTCTGCTCCTCGCTGCCGTAGCGCATGATCGTCGGCCCGACGGTGTTGAGCGTCAGGTACGGGATCGGGACGCCCGCGATCGCGGCGACGTCGGTGAAGATCAGCTGCTCGACCATGGAGCGGGCCTGGCCGCCGTACTCCTTGGGCCAGCCGATGCCGAGCCAGCCGTCGCTGCCGATCTGGCGGATCACGTCCTTGTAGACGCTCGCCTCGCCGAACTCGCCGGTGGCGGAGGCCAGTCCGGCGCGGATCTCGGGGGTGACGAGCTGGGCGAAGTACTCGCGGAGCTCCTCGCGCAGGGCTACCTGCTGCGGCTCCAGGTCGATGTGCATCGGGTCTCCTGTGCGGGTCCTCGGTCGGCCCTTCGGCGGGCCGGTTGTTGTCACCTTAACGGCAAAACTGTAACGTGTTCTACATGACCGACACCCTCCCGACCGTTGCGCGGAGTCTCGACCAGGGAACGACGCCGATCCGCTTCGCTCGCGGCTGGCACTGCCTCGGGCTGGCCTCGGACTTCGCCGACGGCAAGCCGCACGCCATCCACGGGTTCGGGACCAAGCTGGTCGTGTGGCAGGGCGCCAACGGTGAGCTCAACGTGCTCGACGGCTACTGCCGCCACATGGGCGGCGACCTGACCCAGGGCGAGGTCAAGGGCGACAACATCGCCTGCCCGTTCCACGACTGGCGCTGGGGTGGCGACGGCAAGTGCAAGGAGATCCCGTACGCGCGGCGCGTCCCGCTGCGGGCTCGCACCCAGCGCTACGAGACCGTCGTGCGCAACGGGCAGCTGCTGATCTGGCACGACCCGGAGGGCTCCGCGGCCGACCACGACATCCTGCCGCCCGAGCTGCCCGAGGTGATGTCGGACAAGTACACGCCGTGGTCGTGGAACACCCGGGAGATCAACGGCTCGCACTGCCGTGAGCTGATCGACAACGTCGCCGACATGGCGCACTTCTACTACGTGCACTTCGCGTTCCCGACCAGCTTCCGCAACATCTTCGACGGGCACACCGCGACCCAGTTCATGGAGTCGAAGGGCCGCCCGGACACGATGGGCGGCGGGTACGGCGACGAGAACTCGACCCTCAAGTCGGTCGCGACCTACTACGGGCCGTCGTACATGATCAACTGGCTCGAGGTCGACTACAAGGGCTTCATCACCGAGGTCATCCTCATCAACTGCCACATCCCGACCGGCCCCGAGTCGTTCCTGCTGCAGTACGGCATCACGGTCAAGAAGCCCGAGGGGCTCGACGAGAAGACCTGCGCCTACATCGCCGAGCGCTACACCGAGTCCTTCGGTGACGGCTTCCTGCAGGACGTCGCGATCTGGGAGAACAAGGTCGCCGTCCAGAACCCGCTGCTGTGCGAGGAGGACGGCCCGGTCTACCAGCTGCGCCGCTGGTACGAGCAGTTCTACGTCGACGTCGCCGACATCGCGCCCGAGATGACCGACCGCTTCGAGTTCGAGGTCGACACCACGAAGGCCAACGAGTACTGGCACGCCGAGGTCGCCGAGAACCTCGCCAAGCGGGCGGCCGCCGAGGCCGCCGCGCCCGCGGACGCCTGAGGCCCGGAGACCCGCGATGGCGTCGTTCGTCCCGACCAGCGAGGAGACCCTCGAGGACCTCCGGCACTACACGGAGGACCGGCTGGTCGACGTGGCCTGCCTGGACTGCCTGGCGAAGGTACGGGTCAAGAAGAACAGCGACCACCAGACCTCCGTGCAATGGAGCGCAGAGGCCAGGTCCGCCTGTCAAGAGTTCGTGCGACGAGATCAGCGTCCCGGCGGACGGGACGTGCACAAGCCGTGCGCGCGGCTGATGGCTAGCATCGACGACGCCGTCCGGGCCGGAGATGTCCCGGTCGGCGCGTACGACGGCTACTGAGCCATCTTTGAACTAGGGGAGTTCCGTGGACATCGAGTCCTTCGTGCTGGACGTCGTCGGTGTGGTCGAGGAGACCGCCGACGCGAAGTCGATCAGCTTCGCCGCGCCCGCGGGCGCCGAGGAGAGGTTCGACTACAAGCCCGGCCAGTTCCTGACCGTGGCGGTGCCGAGTGACCAGACCGGCATCGCGGCCCGGTGCTACTCGCTGTCCAGCAGCCCCCACGACGGTGGACCGCTCACGGTCACCGTGAAGCGCACGGCCGAGGGCTACGCGTCGAACTGGATCTGCGACAACCTGAAGGTCGGCGACACGCTGCGCGTGCTGCCGCCGTCCGGCATCTTCACACCGGCGTCGATCGACGCCGACCTGCTGCTGTTCGCGGGCGGCTCCGGTGTGACGCCGATCATGTCGATCACCCGCACCGCCCTCGCCCACGGCAAGGGCCAGATCGTGGTGTTCTACGCCAACCGCGACGAGAAGTCGGTCATCTTCGCCGACGAGCTCACCCGCCTGGCCGCCGAGAACCCCGACCGGCTGCAGGTCATCCACTGGCTCGAGTCCGTCCAGGGCCTGCCGACCGAGGCCCAGATGAAGGCCTTCGCGTCCCAGTACGGCGGCTTCGACTCGTTCGTGTGCGGCCCGGCGCCGTTCATGAAGATGGTCACCACGGTCCTCAAGGACCTCGAGGTGCCCCGCAGCCTGCGCCACCAGGAGAAGTTCGTCTCGCTGGGCGGCAACCCGTTCGGTGACCTCGAGGAGCTCCAGGCCGTCGAGGCCGAGATCGCCCTCGCCGAGTCCGACGACGACGGCCCCGCTGCCGACGTCTTCGCCGACGCCCCGGCCGGCCCGGTCAAGCTCGAGGTCGAGCTGGACGGCGAGGAGTACACCTTCGACGACTGGGACCCGCGCACCAAGATGCTCGACTTCCTGGAGGCGAAGGGCGTCAAGGCGCCGTACTCCTGCCGTGAGGGCGAGTGCTCGGCCTGCGCGATCCGGCTGATCGAGGGTGACGTCAAGATGATCTACAACGACGTGCTCGACAGCGACGACCTCGAGGACGGCATCCGGCTGGGCTGCCAGTCCGTCCCGCTGACCGACACGGTCAAGGTCAGCTACTCGTAGATCGGCGCGAGCGCGTCGCGTCCTGGTCGCGCCACCATGCCGGGAGAAACGACGACGGCCACCGGCTGCACCCCCCTAGGATGCAGCCGGCGGCCGTCGGTCTGTGTGGCTACCGGCCTCAGGCGGTCGGAGCCGGCGCGGGCGCCGGGTGGGCGGCCGTGCACTTGTCGAGGCGCTTCTGGGCGTGCTCGACGCGCTGCACCTGGAACTTCTTGGCCTTCTGGACGTGCTGCTTCTTCTCCTTGGCCGTGGCGAGCGCGGCCTGGGCGTTGCGCTTCTCCTTGGCCGTGTCGGACGCCTTGACCTCGGCCTTCGCCTCGGCGATCGCCTCCTTCTTGGCGGCGAGCTTCGCGGTCAGCGACTCGAGCTTGGCCTGCGCCTTGTCGAGCTGCGCCTGCTCCTTCGCGCACGGTGCGTCGGTGGGCGGCGCGGCAACGGCGCTGGTGAGCGGCGCGACGGTGAAGCCGAGTGCGAGCACGGCCGCGGCAGCGGCGGTACGGGCGAGAGTCATGGGAGACGCTCCTTCGTTGGTCGAATCGTTCTTCACCCGGTACATGTCGCCATCGCGTCGGAGCGTTACATCGGACCTCAGGACATTCGCGACGCCAGCCGGGTCGCCGTCATGTGGGCGATCGACTCGATCGAGATCATCGGGTTGACGCCGGAGGCGGTCGGGAAGCACGAGCCGTCGGCGACGTACAGGCCCTCGACGTCCCAGGTCCGCCCGTCCGGGTCGACCGCGGACGTGTCCCGGGAGCCACCCATCCGCGCGGAGCCCATGATGTGGAGCGCTGCCAGGGCGAGGGTGGCCGGCGCGGCGCCGGCGGTGCGCAGGTCCTGCTCGAACGAGGCGACCGAGCCGCGGACTCCGGGCTCGTAGCTGACGGTGCGGTGGTGGGTCGACGCGATCCAGCGGGCGCCGGCCGCCTCGGCGATCCGGGCGCCGCCGACCAGGCCCTGGACCAGGTGGTCGGTGTCGCGCGGGGACAGCTGGTAGCGGACCACCGGCTCCCCGCGCCGGTCCACCTGCACCGTGCCGCCGGGGTCACGGTCCCGGACGATCACCGCGACGCCGAGGGTGTGCCGCAGCTCGTTCATGCGGCGTCGGAAGTCGTCGGCACCGCGCCAGTTGACGAAGCCGGTGCCGAACGCCGGCGTGAGGGGAGCGGTCTCGAACAGCACGCCGTAGCCGTCGCCGTCGAGGTCGGTGAGCGCGTCGACGTACCGGCTCTGCATGGCGCCGATCCACCCGTCGACCGGCTCCTCCATCCGTCCCCAGACGGCGGTGGCGGGGTGGAGACGCAGGTGGCGACCGATGTTGGGGTTGGTGAGCCCGCTGCGCTGGAGCAGCGCGGGGGTCTGGATCGCGCCCGCGGCGACCACGACCGCGCGAGCGCGCACCTGGACCCGGTGCCCGTCAGCGGTGACTCCCTCGACGCCGGTCGCGCGGCCGAAGCTGGTGGTGACGGTGCGGACCGTGACGCCGGTGCAGATCCGGGCCCCGGCGTGGGCGGCGTCCTCGAGCCAGGTCTTCGCCGTCGACTGCTTCGCCCCGAGCCGGCAGCCCATCCCGCACCGCCCGCACTCGACGTCCTGGTCGCAGCCGATCACGTTGCGCGGCATGGCCGCCACGTCCCACCCCAGTGCCTGCGCACCCCGCTCGAGGATCGCGTCGCGCGGGGCTGCCTTGTCGTGGTCGGTGTTGACGCCGAGCCGGGTGCAGACGGCGTCCATCGAGGCGGCGTACTCCGCCGTCGCGAACTGGGGTACGCCGTGCCCGGCCCACTCCTCGCGCACGCGGTCGGGTGTGCGGAACGACGTCGAGTAGTTGACGACGGTGCCGCCGCCGAGCCCGCGCCCGGCCAGCAGAGCCACCTGGCCCTCGGCCGTGGACTGGGGACTGAGTGCGTAGAGCTCCAGGAAGCCGGTCTGTTCGCTGCCGTCGAAGTGCCGCTCGTCGTGCATCCCGCCGGCCTCGAGCACCACGACGTCGAGCCCGGCCGCGGCCAGGACCCCGGCCGCCGTACCGCCACCCGCTCCCGACCCCACGACGACCACGTCGCAGCTCATCGTGGTGTCGTGGGTGAGCGGCATCGGCCGCACCACGGGCGTCGGCGGGTCGGCGCGGACGCCGAGCGGGCCCGGGAAGCCCATCTCGTCCCACAGCGCCTGGCCGCCGGTCATGTAGTAGGGGAGGAGGCTCGCGGTCTTGAGACCCTGGAAGAGCACCCGCTTGGCGCCGATCCGGCTGTCGGAGAGTGACAGCAGCAGCTGCTCACGCGCTGCCCGGTCGAGCTCGGAGAAGCGGCGCGGGCGTCCCGTGAGGGCCATGCCGAGGGCTCGGCTGTCCCACGCGTCGAGGAGCGCCCGCAGCTGCCGGACCTCTCCGGTGCGCGGGTTGGCCTCCGCGATCCGCAGGGCCAGCTCGTGGGCGCCGACCTCGGTCGGGGTCGGGACACCGTCGCCACCGGGGGCAAAGGTGTCAGCGATGAGGCCCATGGCCCTGACCTGCCGCGCAGCGAACGCCATGACGGGACTTTAGGGCGTGTCGGTGGCCCGTGGGAGGGTCTCGGCATGACTGCCCCGAGTGCTGCCGTGCCCGGTCCCGACGGCCTGCCCCGCTGCCCCTGGGCGGTCAGCGCCCCGGAGTTCCCGGCCTACCACGACACCGAGTGGGGCTTCCCCGTCGTCGACGACCGGCGGCTGTTCGAGAAGGTCAGTCTCGAGGGCTTCCAGTCCGGGCTGAGCTGGCGCACGATCCTGGTGAAGCGCCCGGCGTTCCGTGCGGCCTTCTCCGGCTTCTCCCTTGAGACGGTGGCCGGGTACGACGAGCGTGACGTCGCCCGGCTGCTCGCCGACGCCGGGATCGTCCGGCACCGCGGCAAGATCGAGGCGGTGATCAACAACGCCGGGCGCGCGCTCGAGCTGATCGAGGAGCGGGGCTCGCTGGCGGCGTACTTCTGGGGGTTCGAGCCTCCACTGTCCGAGCTCGGGGAGCCGCAGACGCTGACGACATCTCCGGCCGCCGTCGCCATGTCGAAGGACCTGAAGAAGCGGGGCTGGAGGTTCGTCGGGCCGACCACCGCGTTCGCGTTCATGCAGGCGATGGGACTGGTCAACGACCACGTCGCCGGGTGCGTCACCCGGGAGGAGGTCGCTCAGGCGCGGGCCGGGTTCACGCCTCCGGCGTGACGGGCTCCGCCTGGACCACCCAGATCGTGTTGCCGTCGGCATCGGCGACGGAGAACATCATCGGCACGGCGCCCTCCCCGCCCATGAGCTCGCCGACCGCGACGCCCGCCTGCTCGAGGCGAGCACGCTCGCCGAGGACGTCGGTGGCCTCCACGCCGACGGCGCCGCCGCCGGTCGCCGAGCCGTCCCAGGCCACGTTCAGCGCCAGCACCGCGACCGAGCCGGGAGGTGCGACCTCGACCCAGCGCCCCGCGGTGTCCCCCTCGCCGAACGCGACGTCGGAGCGCAGGTCCCAGCCGAGGGTGCCGGTGTAGAACGCGACGGCCGCGTCCTGGTCGGCGACGGTGAACATGGCGGTGGCGAGCGAGGTCACGGAGGTCACGGTTCGAGCCTGCCACAGCGGCGGGGCGCTGAGTAGGCTCGCCGCATGGAGGAACTGGCCCGCCGACGCAAGCGACTCCCGCCGCCGGTCCGCTTCCTGTACGCCGACCTTGTGGCGCCCCGCCGGGAGGGCTTCCGGGTGTGGCTCGACCTGCGGCGCGACGAGCAGTGGCCGACGGTGCTCGAGGCGGTCGAGAACGAGCGAGTCGTCTGGTCGTCGCTGTGGCCGGACCGCCCGGGCGACCGGATCGTCCTGGAGGTCGGGGCCGACTGCGACGACTCGAGACTGGAGTACGTCTGGCTCTCGCCCGAGCCGGCCGACGAGTCGCTGCTGAGTGCGCGTCGGCGCCGGTTGAGTGAGCTGTTCTTCGCGGAGCTGCGCTACACCTACGGTCAGTGACCCAGCCGGTCGCCCAGCACCGCCACCGTGTCCGGCACGAACTCCAGCGTCGCCAGCATCTCCCGGAGCCGCTCGATGCTCACCCACTCGCCCCAGGCGACCTCCTCGGCCTGCCAGGTGATCGGCCCGTCGTAGACGCACGTGTAGGCGAACGCGTGGTACGACGTGTGCGCGTCGGCGTAGTCGTCCTCGCCGATCGCCTCCAGCTCGACCTCGGTCACCCCGAGCTCCTCGGCCGCCTCGCGCACCGCGGCGTCGTACGGGTCCTCGCCGGCCTGGAGCACCCCGCCGGCCGCGAAGTCGTAGCGGCCGGGGAACACGTCCTTGGTGTCGGTGCGCCGGTGGACGTAGACCTCGCCCGCGCTGTTGCGCACGACGACCAGGGTCGCCGCGTGGTGGAGGTTGCGGGCGCGCATCTCCGAGCGCGGCACCGCCTCTCCCGTCGGGCGGCCGTCGTCGCCGTACAGGGCGACCTGCTCCTCGGCGGAGTGTGTCGAGCCTTCGTGCGACGGTCCAGGCATGCCGACATCCTTTCAGGCCGTCGCGGTCGTGGTGATCGCTCTGGTCCCGGGTGCGCTCTACATCTGGGCCTTCGAGCGCGTCGTCGGGCGATGGGGCGTCGGCCTGAGCGATCGGCTCCTGCGCTTCGTCGGCGTGTCGGCGATCTTCCGCGTCCTGTGCGCTCCGGCGACCTACTCGGTCTGGACCTCGGCCTGGCCCGATGTGCTGGCCGGACGAGCACCGTGGTGGCTGTGGGCGGCGGCCTCCGGCTACGTGCTGGTGCCTCTCGGCGCAGTCTCGGTGATCGGAAGGGCGAGCAGTGCCGAACGGTCGTGGGCGCATTGGTTCACCGGTCCGAATCCGGCGCCGCGCGCCTGGGATTACCTCTTTCAGGGCAATCGCGAAGGTTGGGTCAGGATCCGGCTGAAGTCCGGAGCGTGGCTGGGCGGAGGGTTCGGAAGGTCAACCGGTGGTCTTCGCTCGTACTCAGCCGGTTGTCCCGAGGACCAGGACCTCTTCCTGTCGACGATCGTCGCCACCGACCCTGACAGCGGCGAGTTCCTGTTCGGCGCTGAGGGAAAGCCCGTGCTGGTCGACGGCGGCATCCTCGTCCGGTGGGAGGAGGTCGAGTATCTTGAGTTCATCGACTTCTAGGAGAACTGGCATGGCACGGAATCAGTCGGTGTCGGTTGCCCGCAGCCCGCGGGCAACTGAGACACGCGGTGGCTACCCGTCGTCGTCGCGATTGGTCACGGACTTTCCGCCTCCGCCACGCGGGGCTGCGCCCGGCATGCGGCCGAAGGACTCTGCGAAGCCCGCGCCGAAATCGGCGTGACAGCGACGGAGTCCTTCCAGGACTGGCGCGCCCGCACTGAGCGGCCACCCGAGGCGAAGGAGCTCGCCTGGACCGCGCTGTGGCCGGTCGCCGTCGTCTCGGCGGTCATCATCGCGCTCGGCGGCACCGGGTACGGCCAGGCCGTGGCGATGGTCGGGTTCCCGCTCCTGATGGCGCTGATCCTTCTGCGCCGACGTCGACTGCTGATCGGTGGCGCGAAGGTCGACGACGCGCGGCTGGTGCGGTTGCGGTGGGCGCAGCGGGCGCTGTGTGCGGGGTTCGTCGTCGGGACGTTGCTGGTTCAGCTCGTCTGAACGACGTGTTCGACGCCCGTACGGGTCACCAGCCCCGCTCGCGCCACTCCGCGACGTGCGGCCGCTCGACGCCGAGCTGCGAGTCGTTGCCGTGACCCGGGTAGAACCAGGTGTCGTCGGGGAGCGTGCCGAACAGCTTGGTCTCGACGTCGCCGATCAGCGACACGAACGCGTCGGCGTCGCCGAACGTCCCGCCGACGCCCCCGGGGAAGAGCGAGTCGCCGGTGAACAGGTGCGGGTGGCCGGCGGGGTCGCGGTAGAGCAGGCAGATCGAGCCGGGGGTGTGGCCGGTGATCCGGATGACCTCGAGCTCGCAGGAGCCGACGGCCACGGTGTCGCCGTCGGTGACGCGGCGGTCGACCGGGACGCCGGTCTGCTCGGTGATGGCGTCGGCGTCGGGATCGCCGGCGACCACGACAGCCCCCGTCTCCCGTACGACGTCCGCCAGGGCCCGGTGGTGGTCCCAGTGCTGGTGCGTGGTGACGACGGCCGACAACCCACCGGCTCCGATGAGCGGCAGCAACGTCTCGGGCGCTGCGGCGGCGTCGATGAGCACCTGGTCGCCGGTGTCGGTGCACCGCAGCAGGTAGCAGTTGTTCGACATCTTCTCGTCGACGGCGACCTTCGTGATGGTCAGCCCGGCCAGCTCGCGTACGTCGGCGGCGCCGCCGGCGGTGACCTCTCCGGTGTAGCTCATCGTCCCTCCAGGCTCGGCAGCGTTCCGGTCGTGCTCGAGACTACTGGCGCCGCGTCCCGGCCGGTCGCCCACCAGGCGAGGGCGCCGAGCGGGCCGCTGACGGTGAGGGCGCCGGCGGCGGGGGAGCCGAAGGCCCAGCGGGCGGGCTCGTCGGTCGCGACGACGTGGAAGCCGGGGCCGTCGTACCGCTGGGCGTCGTCGTGCAGGAACGCCATCGCGGTCGTGGGCGGCCAGTCGGACGCGGAGTAGCCGGCGCCGAGGTCGGCGTGGTGGATCTCGACCTCGCGCAGGCGCAGGTGCGGTACGCCGTCCGCCGGCATCAGCCGCCCACCCGGCGTCCGCTCGAAGGTGGTGCCCGCGGTCAGTCCGGCGGCGACGTCCAGCACCGCGGCAAGCGAGGCGCAGCCGGCGACCAGGCGCTCGAGCACCTCGTCCGGAGCGGCCTCGGCCAGTGCGTCGATGTCGCCGTCGCGGGCGTCGTCGGAGGGGTACATGGTCGCGGGTGCGCCGTCGCGGATCCCGCGGAGCACGCTGGCGAGGCCCTCGGCGTTGAGGGCGAGGTGGGCGAGTACGTGGCCGCGGGTCCAGCCGGCGCACAGCGACGGGGCGGCCCAGTCGGCGGTGGGCAGCGCGCGGGCGGTGGTGAGCAGCCGGTCGGTGGCCGCGGCGAGGGCGGCGGTGGGGGAGGTCACGACCCCATCATCCACACCTCGGCCAGCCTGGACAGGGCCGGTGTCGGTGGCGGGTGAGAGGCTGTTCCCTGTGCGCGGCGGCTTGCCTGCCGGCGTACGATGACGAACACTTGTTCGAAGACGTCGAGACTCTCAAGAGGGAACGGTAGTGACCGATCAGCTGATCATCCGTGGGGCACGCGAGCACAACCTCAAGGACGTCTCGATCGACCTTCCCCGCGACTCCCTCATCGTGTTCACGGGCCTGTCCGGCTCGGGCAAGTCCAGCCTCGCGTTCGACACGATCTTCGCCGAGGGCCAGCGGCGCTACGTCGAGTCGCTGTCGGCGTACGCCCGCCAGTTCCTGGGCCAGATGGACAAGCCCGACGTCGACTTCATCGAGGGCCTCTCGCCCGCGGTCTCGATCGACCAGAAGTCGACCAGCAAGAACCCGCGCTCGACCGTCGGCACCATCACCGAGGTCTACGACTACCTCCGCCTGCTCTACGCCCGCGCCGGCCGCGCGCACTGCCCGACCTGCGGCGCCCCGATCGAGCGGCAGACCCCGCAGCAGATCGTCGACCGGATGATGGCCCTCGAGGAGGGCACCCGGTTCCAGGTGCTGGCGCCGGTCGTCCGCGGCCGCAAGGGCGAGTTCGTCGAGCTGTTCCGGCAGCTGCAGGCCCAGGGCTTCTCCCGGGCGCGGGTCGACGGCGAGACCCACAACCTCGACACCCCGCCCACGCTCGACAAGAAGTACAAGCACACGATCGAGGTCGTCGTCGACCGGCTCGCGGTCAAGGAGTCCGCGAAACGTCGGCTCACCGACTCGGTCGAGACCGCGCTCGGCCTGGCCGGCGGCCTCGTCGTGTTCGACCTCGTCGACAGCACCGAGCCCGGGGGCCAGGAGCTCAAGTTCTCCGAGAAGATGGCGTGCCCCAACGAGCACCCCATCGAGACCGACGACCTCGAGCCGCGCTCCTTCTCCTTCAACTCGCCGTTCGGCGCGTGCCCGGCCTGCACCGGCCTGGGCACCCGGATGGAGGTCGACCCCGAGCTGGTCGTCCCCGACCCGACCGCCACCCTGGCCGAGGGCGCGCTGCAGCCGTGGAGCCACGCCCATGTCGCCGACTACTTCGGCCGGCTGCTCATCGCGCTCGGCGAGGAGCTCGGGTTCGACGTCGACACCCCGTGGGAGCAGCTCCCGCCGAAGGCCCGCAAGTCGATCCTCGAGGGCCACTCGACCAAGGTGCACGTGGTCACCCGCAACCGCTACGGCCGCGAGCGGTCCTACTACGCCGACTTCGAGGGCGTGCGCACGTACGTCGAGCGCCGGCACCGCGAGGCCGAGAGCGACACCAGCCGCGAGCGGTTCGAGGGCTTCATGCGTGAGGTCCCGTGCCCCGTGTGCGCCGGCAGCCGGCTCAAGCCGGTGTCGATGTCGGTGACCCTCGGTGCCCGCGACAGCGTCAACGGCACCGGGGGCAAGAACATCGCCGAGGTCTGTGCGCTGCCGATCAACGAGGCCGCCGCCTACCTCGCCGACCTCGACCTGTCGACCCGCGAGCGCCAGATCGGCGAACGGGTGCTCAAGGAGATCCAGGAGCGGCTCAACTTCCTGCTCGACGTCGGCCTCGACTACCTCTCCCTCGACCGGCCCTCGGGCTCGCTGTCGGGCGGCGAGGCCCAGCGGATCCGGCTCGCGACCCAGATCGGCGCCGGCCTGGTCGGCGTCCTCTACGTGCTCGACGAGCCGTCCATCGGCCTCCACCAGCGCGACAACCAGAAGCTGATCGAGACCCTCGTCCGGCTCAAGGACCTCGGCAACACGCTGATCGTCGTCGAGCACGACGAGGACACCATCCGGGTGGCCGACTGGATCGTCGACATCGGCCCCGGCGCCGGCGAGCACGGCGGCCAGGTGGTCCACTCCGGCACGGTCAAGGACCTGCTCGAGCACCCCGACTCGATGACCGGGCAGTACCTCTCCGGTCGCCGCGAGATCCCCGTGCCCGTCGTCCGCCGTCCGCGTACCAAGGGCCGTGAGCTCAAGGTGATCGGTGCCCGCGAGCACAACCTCCAGAACGTCGACGTCGCCTTCCCGCTCGGTGTGTTCACCGCCGTCACCGGCGTCTCCGGCTCCGGCAAGTCCACGCTGGTCAACGACATCCTCTACACCTCGCTGGCCAAGCAGATCTACAACGCCCGCGCCATCCCGGGGCGCCACCAGAAGATCACCGGCCTCGAGCACGTCGACAAGGTGATCCACGTCGACCAGTCGCCGATCGGCCGCACCCCGCGGTCCAACCCGGCGACGTACACCGGCGTCTTCGACCACGTCCGCAAGCTGTTCGCGCAGACGCCGGAGGCGAAGATGCGCGGCTACCAGCAGGGCCGGTTCTCGTTCAACGTCAAGGGCGGTCGCTGCGAGGCGTGCGCCGGCGACGGCACGATCAAGATCGAGATGAACTTCCTCCCGGACGTCTACGTCCCGTGCGAGGTCTGCCACGGCGCCCGCTACAACCGCGAGACGCTCGAGGTCCACTACAAGGGCAAGACCATCGCCGAGGTCCTCGACATGCCGATCGAGGAGGCCCAGGAGTTCTTCGCGGCCGTGCCCGCGATCGCGCGGCACATGACGACGCTGACCGAGGTCGGCCTGGGATACGTCCGCCTCGGGCAGCCGGCCACCACGCTGTCGGGCGGTGAGGCGCAGCGGGTCAAGCTCGCCGCCGAGCTGCAGAAGAGGTCGACCGGCCGCACGGTCTACGTCCTCGACGAGCCGACCACGGGTCTGCACTTCGAGGACATCCGCAAGCTGCTCGGCGTGCTGTCCGGCCTGGTCGACAAGGGCAACACGGTCCTGGTCATCGAGCACAACCTCGATGTCATCAAGACCGCCGACTGGCTGATCGACATGGGTCCCGAGGGCGGCTCGCGCGGCGGCACCGTCGTCGCCGAGGGCACGCCCGAGGACATCGCCGCCACGCCCGCCAGCCACACCGGAACCTTCCTGCGGCCGCTGCTCGAGGGCCGCTCCGCGCGCCAGCCCACGGGTCTCAAGCGGGCTCCCGCCCCGGCCACGAAGGCGCCGGCCAAGAAGGCCGCTGCCAAGAAGACGGCTGCCAAGAAGACGGCGGTGAAGAAGGCGCCCGCCAAGAAGGCGGCCGCGAAGAAGACCACAGCCCGCGCGAGCTCATAGGTCGCTCTCAGGAGCGGACCGTAGCCTGACGTCCATGACTTCCTCGGTGAGCAGGAGGCGGGCTCTCACGGGCGCCGCCACGCTCGGTGTCGGCGTACCCCTGCTGGCGGCCTGCAGTGACGACTCGACCGCCGCCACCGACCCGGTGCCCGCCGACCCGACCTCGTCGGCACCGGCGCCGGAGCCCACCGCGGCCACCGGTACGCCGAGCGCCGGCTCCGGATCCGCGACGGGTCTGGTCGCCGCGGCCGACGTACCGGTCGGCGGGGGCGTGGTGCTCAAGGCCGACGAGCTGGTGGTGACCCAGCCCGCCGCGGGGGAGTTCAAGGCGTTCGCCGCGCTGTGCACCCACCAGGGCTGCCTGGTCGGGTCGGTGGCCGACGGCTCGATCCACTGCCCGTGCCACAACAGCCTGTTCTCCGCGGCCGACGGGTCCGTGGAGAGCGGCCCGGCGAGCGCACCACTGGCCGCGGTCGCGGTGACCGTCGTCGACGGGCAGGTGCAGCGCGCATGACGCTCGGTGAGGTCCGCGCCAGCCGGCGCATCGTGTTCTCCGGCCTCGGCGCGCTCGGCGTCGCCGCAGCCCTGGCCGGGTGTGCCGGCAGCGACGGCGGCTCGACGAAGACGAAGGTCACCGCCGGCACCGAGCTCGCGACGACGTCGGAGATCCCAGTCGGCGGCGGCATCATCCTGGCCGACCAGAAAGTCGTGATCACCCAGCCCACCGCGGGGACGTACGACGCCTTCAGCGCCGTGTGCACCCACCAGGGCC
This sequence comes from Nocardioides sp. F233, assembly GCF_057813895.1. NCBI lineage: Bacteria > Bacillati > Actinomycetota > Actinomycetes > Propionibacteriales > Nocardioidaceae > Nocardioides > Nocardioides sp. F233. The sequence continues at coordinate 873,503 of NZ_JBVASH010000003.1, read as the reverse complement.
TGCTCGTGACCTCGGTCGACAACGGCACCATCCACTGCGCCAACCACGGCTCGTCGTACTCCGCCACCACGGGTGCGGTCGAGGGCGGTCCGGCGCCGTCGGCGCTGGCGAAGGTCGAGATCAGGGTCGACGGCGACAAGATCCTCGCAGTCTAGGGCTCCCAGAGCGAGAGCGTCACGGCCGCGATCCGGTCGTCGCGGACGAACAGGTCCACGCTGAACCAGTCGAGGCACGAGTCGATGTCCTCCTCGGCCGGCTGGATCGCGACCAGGGTGTCCGCCTCGTGCCCGGACGGCACGGGCATCGGGGGCGATGCGCAGTGGGCGTGGGGTCTTGTCGTCACGGCCAACGACCGCCCGGACCGTTGGGCATCCCGGACCATGGCGAGCGCGTTGGCCGTGCCCGTGGCGGCGGCGTAGCCGTCGAGCTCGACATCCCACGCTGCGCGGTCGCCGAGGCGGGAGCGGGGGACGGTCTCGAGCACGCGCGGGCCGAGACCGAGACCGACCCGGTCCGCCAGCGGCGCCTCGCCCACGTCTGCGCTGCCGCTCGCGAACCGGACGAAGCCGTCCGCGATCCGCTGCGCCGCGGGTGCAACGCTCGGCACAACCGTCGGCTGGGCAGAGCTCGTCGGGGCCTCCGCCGGCCTGGTTGGAGGGGTCGGGGTGGGCGCCGAGTCGAGCGACGTGGTCGCGACGGGGCCGCATCCGGCCGCGACGGCAGCGCTCAGCGCGAGGGTGACGAGCCGGAGGAGGCGAAGGTGGGCCACGGGTGCTGCTCCTCGGTACGGCTGCGGGGTGGCAGCACGATCCCACGAGCAGCGGCCGTCGCGCGCCAGTTCCGGTCACGCGGAGACGCCCGCCGGTCCAGTCGCGCGTCGAGCACCTGCCGCGCCTCGTCGTACCGGCCGGCCCGGAGCAGTGCCGCGATCCGGGCCTCCTCGACGATCTCGCGCTGGGCGTCGGATCCGCCGAGCCGCCAGGTCGACGACGCCAGGGCGGCCAGCCGGTCGGCGGCGGCCGAGCAGCGACCCGCGGCGAGCAGGCCGAGCGCGGTGGCGAGGGGCGCGACCACCTCGCGGTGGGTCGCCCCGGGGTGCTGGGCGCACCAGGCGGCCAGGTTGCGCAGGCCGACCCGGTCGCCGGTCGCCAGCAGCGCGACAGCGGCGTGCAGGCCGAGGAACGCCGTCCCGGGGCGCTCCAGCACGTCGCGGCCGGTGACGGCGACGACCTCCTCGATGGCTGGTACGTCGGTCGCGTCCGGCGTGATCGCCCAGCGGAACAGCAGCGACCCGCTGTCCACGAGTGCGCGGCACCCGACGGCCTGCCGCGGCTGGAGCTGGCTCTCGTAGCGGGCCCGGACCGCCGCCAGGTCGCCGATCGAGAGCTCGTGCAGCGCGGCGTGCCAGGAGAAGTGCGTGAGGCTGTCGGTGGCGGCGCCGTCACCGGCGATCCAACGGTCCATCCAGGACAGGCCGGCGGCGTGGTCGCCGGTCTCGTAGTGGGCGTGCGCGCGGGCGTGGGCCGCGTGCCCGCCGGACGGCTCCGCCGCCAGCGACTGGCAGGAGAGGTCCATCGCCTCGTCGAAGCGGCGCTGCTCCTGGCGCACGAACGCCATCAGGCCGGTGATCCACGGGTCGTCGCCGTACGCCGGCGCCGCGTCCTCGACGATCCGCCAGGCCTGCTGCGGGACATCGGTGACGCCTGCGAACGCGATGGTCGGCATGGCCACCGAGAGCAGCAGCGCATCCCTCGGGTACGACGCCAGGTGGGCCACCAGCGGTGCCGGATCGCCGAGCAGGTGCTGCTCGATCGCGTGCACGTGGCTGCGCTCCCGCTCCGTCGCCCGGGCGGCGTGCAGCCGGGCGTCGGCGAGCCGGGCCGCGATGTCGACCTGGACGCACATCTCGTGACCGAGCAGCGCGAGCGCCGCGTGCCCGAGCGCGAAGGTCGGGTCGAGGGCCAGGGAGGTGGCGATCCGGTCGGCTGCGCCGGTGCGCAGTCGCAGAAGGTCACGGATCCCGCCGACGTAGGCGTCGGCGGCCAGGGGTCCAGTGGTGAGCTCGTAGCCGTAGGCATCCCGACATCGCATAACTGTAGTAAAGCACGTGACTAACGAGAATAAAGCGATGTCGGCACCGCTCCGTAGGGTTGGTGTCGTGGCACCCGCGCTGAGCTACCGGCCGAAACCCGGTTCGATCCCCACCCAGCCGGGCGTCTACCGGTTCCGCGACCGGACCCAGCGGGTGATCTACGTCGGCAAGGCGAAGAACCTGCGCGCCCGGCTGTCGTCGTACTTCCAGGACATCGCCAACCTGCACCCGCGCACCGCGACCATGGTCACGACCGCGACCTCGGTGGAGTGGACGGTCGTGGGGACCGAGGTCGAGGCGCTGCAGCTGGAGTACTCCTGGATCAAGGAGTACGACCCGCGGTTCAACGTGAAGTACCGCGACGACAAGTCCTACCCGTGGCTGGCCGTCACCGTCTCCGAGGACTTCCCGCGGGTGATGGTCGGGCGCGGTGCGAAGCGCAAGGGGACCCGTTACTTCGGACCCTACGGCCACGCGTGGGCGATCCGCGAGACGGTGGACATCCTGCTGCGGGTCTTCCCGATGCGCTCGTGCAGCAACGGCGTGTTCAAGCGGTCCAGCCAGATCGGGCGCCCCTGCCTGCTCGGCTACATCGACAAGTGCTCGGCGCCCTGCGTCGGCAACATCTCGCCCGAGGACCACCGCGCGATCGTCGACGACTTCTGCGAGTTCATGGCCGGGCGCACGCGTCCGTTCATGAAGCGGATCGAGCAGGAGATGTACGCCGCCTCCGACGCCCTCGACTTCGAGAAGGCCGCCCGGCTGCGCGACGACCTCGGCGCGATGAACAAGGCGCTCGAGAAGCAGGCCGTGGTGCTCGGCGACGGCTCGGACGCCGACGTGATCGCGCTGGCCGAGGACCCGCTCGAGGTCGCGGTGCAGGTCTTCTACGTGCGTGGCGGCCGGATCCGCGGCCAACGCGGCTGGGTCGCCGACCGCACCGACGACGGCGACACCGCCGCCCTGGTCGAGGACTTCCTGCTCCAGCTGTACGCCGGCGTCGCGCCCGAGGACGTCCGCGACGCCGTACCCCGCGAGATCCTGGTCCCCGCCCTGCCGGCCGAGCATGCCACCTTCGAGCAGCTGCTCTCGGACCTGCGTGGCTCGAAGGTGGAGATCCGGGTCCCGCAGCGCGGCGACAAGAAGACCCTGCAGGAGACCGTGGCCCGCAACGCCACCGAGTCGCTCGCGCTGCACAAGACCAAGCGCGCCAGCGACCTGACCACCCGCAACATCGCGCTCGCCGAGATCGCGGAGGCCCTCGAGCTCGACGAGGCGCCGCTCCGGATCGAGTGCTACGACGTCTCCCACATCCAGGGCACCGAGATCGTCGCGTCGATGGTGGTGTTCGAGGACGGGCTGGCCCGCAAGGGGGAGTACCGCCGGTTCGTGATCAAGGACCAGGACGGCTCCGACGACGTCAAGGCCATGCACGAGGTGATCACCCGCCGGTTCCGCCGGCTGCTCGACGAGCAGGCGCGCTCGGAACTGCGACCCGGCGACCCCGATGCAGGCACCGGCCCGATGCTGGTCGACCCCGACACCGGCCGGCCGCGGAAGTTCGCCTACGCCCCGGGCCTCGTCGTCGTCGACGGCGGTGCGCCCCAGGTCGCCGCCGCCCAGCGCGCGCTCGACGAGCTCGGCATCGACGACATCCCGGTCTGCGGCCTGGCCAAGCGCCTCGAGGAGGTCTGGGTCCCGGGCGAGGAGGATCCAGTCATCCTGCCGCGCACCTCCGAGGGCCTCTACCTGCTGCAGCGGGTCCGCGACGAAGCACACCGGTTCGCGATCACGCACCACCGCAACCGGCGCTCGAAGTCGATGGTCGAGAGCCTGCTCGACGACGTACCCGGCCTCGGAGAGGTACGCCGCAAGACCCTGCTGCGCCACTTCGGCTCCCTGCGCAAGCTGCGCGCTGCCACCGTGGAGGAGATCGCCGCCGTTCCCGGGGTGGGGCCGCGCACGGCCACCGCCATCAAGGAGGCCCTGGGCGGCGACAGTGGGCACAATGACGCCCATGGATGAGACGCACGGGCAGCTCGTGGTCGTCACCGGCATGACCGGTGCCGGCCGCAGCACCGCGGCCAAGGAGCTCGAGGACCTCGGCTTCTTCGTCGTCGACAACCTCCCGCCCAGCCTGCTGCCGGAGGTGGTGCGCCTCGTCGACGAGAGCCACGGCCCGGCCCAGCCGGTCGCCGTCGTGGTCGACGTCCGGTCCGGCTCCTTCTTCCAGGGCCTGCGCAGCGCGATCGCCCACGGCGTCGCGGGTCGGGTGACCACGCTGGTCTTCCTCGACGCCACCGACGAGGTGCTGGTCCGCCGTCAGGAGGCGGCCCGCCGCCCGCACCCGCTGCAGGAGGGCGGCCGGCTGCTCGACGGGCTGCACCGCGAGCGCGTCGTGCTCGCCGACCTGCGCTCGGAGGCCGACCTGGTCATCGACACCAGCAGCCTCAACGTGCACCAGCTCACCGACCGGATCGCCGAGTCCTTCGGCACCCCCGAGACCACGCGGCTGCGGGTCTCGGTGATCAGCTTCGGCTTCAAGTACGGCATCCCCGTCGACGCCGACCACATGGCCGACATGCGTTTCCTGCCCAACCCGCACTGGGTCCCCGAGCTGCGGCCCCGCACCGGCCAGGACGCCGAGGTGTCGGCGTACGTCCTCGGCCGGCCGGGCGCAGCGGAGTTCGTCGACGCCTACGTGCCGCTGCTGTCCGGGGTCGCCGAGGGCTACCTGCGTGAGGGCAAGCGGTTCATGCGGATCGCGATCGGCTGCACGGGCGGCAAGCATCGGAGCGTGGCGATGACCGAGGAGATCGCCCGTCGGCTGGGGGAGCAGGGGTACGTCGCCCGCGCCATCCACCGCGACCTGGGGCGCGAGTGAGCTCGGACTTCCTCGGGGCGGACCAGCGGGCACAGGCGGTCGTCGCGCTCGGTGGCGGGCACGGCCTGCATGCCTCGCTCAGCGCGCTGCGCCACCTCGTCGACGACCTCACCGTCGACGAGCTGACCGCTGTCGTCACGGTCGCCGACAACGGCGGCTCGTCCGGACGGCTGCGCGGCGAGTTCGGCGTGCTGCCGCCGGGCGACCTGCGCATGGCGCTGGCTGCGCTGTGCGGCGACGACGAGTGGGGCGACACCTGGGCGAAGGTGCTGCAGCACCGCTTCGAGGGCGACGGCGAGATGCGTGGCCACGTGGTCGGCAACCTGCTGATCGTGGGCCTGTGGGAGCTGCTCGGTGACCACGTCGACGCCCTCGACTGGGTCGGCCGCCTGCTGGGCGCCAAGGGGCGCGTGCTGCCGATGGCGATGACGCCGATGGACATCACCGCCGAGGTGCGCGGCCTGGTCGCCGCGGACCCGGACGCACTGACCTCGGTGCGCGGACAGGTCGAGGTCGCCACCACCGGCGGCGTGATCACCGAGATCGCGCTCGAGCCCGCCGACCCGGAGGTGAGCCCGGCCGTCGTCGAGGCGATCACCGCGGCCGACTGGGTGGTCCTCGGACCGGGTTCGTGGTTCAGCAGCGTGCTCCCGCACCTGCTCGTCCCGCGGCTGCGGCAGGCGCTGGTCGCCACGGACGCCCGGGTGGTCGTCGTGCTCAACCTCGAGGAGCAGGCCGGCGAGACCGGCGGCTTCGGCCCGGCCGACCACCTGGCCGTGCTGGCCGAGCACGCCCCCGACCTCGGCATCGACGTCGTGCTCGCCGACCGTGACTCGGTCGCCGAGGACCTGGGAGAGCTCGAGGAGACCGTGGCGGCGCTCGGTGCCCGGCTGGTCGTCGACGACCTCGCCGTCGGCGACGGCACACCGCGACACGATCCCGTGAGGCTCGCCACGGCGTACGCCCAGGTCTTCGGCATCGCCGGTTGAGGTTGTTGACCCACGTGGGAGGATCGCCCCTATGGCGATGACGGCACAGGTCAAGGCGGAGCTCGCCAACATCCCGGTGACGAAGGTCTGCTGCCGCAAGGCCGAGGTCGCCTCGATGCTGCGCTTCGCCGGGGGACTGCACATCGTCGGCGGCCGGATCGTCGTCGAGGCCGAGCTCGACACCGGTGCCGCCGCCCGGCGCCTCCGCAAGGACATCTCGGAGATCTACGGCCAGGGCTCCGAGGTCGTCATGGTGCAGGGCAACGGCCTGCGCAAGGGCAGCCGCTACATCGTCCGGGTGGTCAAGGACGGCGAGGCGCTGGCCCGCCAGACCGGACTGCTCGACCAGCGCGGTCGTCCCGTCCGCGGCCTCCCGCCGGCCGTCGTGTCCGGCGGGGCCTGCGACGCCGTGGCCGCGTGGCGCGGCGCCTTCCTGGCCCACGGCTCGCTCACCGAGCCCGGTCGCTCGTCGTCCCTCGAGGTGACCTGCCCCGGCTCCGAGGCCGCGCTCGCCCTCGTGGGTGTCGCCCGCCGGCTCGGCATCCAGGCCAAGGCCCGTGAGGTCCGCGGCGTCGACCGCGTGGTCATCCGCGACGGTGACGCCATCGGTCAGCTGCTCGCCCGGCTCGGCGCGCACGAGACGCTGATGGCGTGGGAGGAGCGCCGGATGCGGCGCGAGGTCCGGGCCACCGCCAACCGGCTCGCCAACTTCGACGACGCCAACCTGCGCCGCTCCGCCCGCGCCGCGGTGACTGCGGGCGCCCGGGTGGACCGCGCCATGGAGATCCTCGGCGACGAGGTCCCCGACCACCTGAAGATGGCCGGCGAGCTGCGACTCGAGCACAAGCAGGCCTCGCTCGAGGAGCTCGGCCAGCTGCACGACCCGGTCCTCACGAAGGACGCCATCGCCGGCCGGATCCGCCGGCTGCTCGCCATGGCCGACAAGCGCGCCGAGGAGCTCGGCATCCCCGACACCGAGGCGTCGCTGACGCCCGAGATGTTGGCCGGCGACGCCTGACGGAGTTGGAACCTCCGGGATAGGGTCGGAGGACCGGCAAGGTCTCGCTCTCCCTGGAGGTTCGCAGTGACTGTTCGCGTAGGCATCAACGGATTCGGTCGGATCGGCCGCAACTTCTTCCGCGCGGTGCGCGCGAGCGGTGCGGACATCGAGATCGTCGGTGTCAACGACCTGACGGACACCGCGACCCTGGCCCACCTGTTGAAGTACGACTCGATCCTCGGTCCCCTCGATGCCGAGGTCGGGGCGAGCGAGGGTGCGATCCACGTCGGTGGTGCGGACATCAAGGTCTCCGCCGAGCGCGATCCGGCCGCCCTGCGCTGGGGCGACCTCGGCGTCGACGTCGTGGTGGAGTCGACCGGCTTCTTCACCGATGCCACCAAGGCGCGTGCTCACGTGGACGGTGGGGGAGCGAAGAAGGTGATCATCTCCGCGCCGGCCTCGAACGAGGACGTGACGATCGTGATGGGCGTCAACGACCACGTCTACGACCCGGCCGCACACACCGTCATCTCCAACGCGTCGTGCACGACCAACTGCCTGGCGCCGATGGCGAAGGCCCTGCACGACGGGCTCGGGATCGTCAGCGGGCTGATGACCACGGTGCACGCCTACACCGCGGACCAGAACCTGCAGGACAACATCCACAAGGACCTGCGCCGTGCGCGGGCGGCGGCGATCAACATCGTGCCGACCTCGACCGGTGCGGCGAAGGCGATCGGGCTGGTGCTGCCCGAGCTCAAGGGTCGGCTCGACGGGTACGCGCTGCGGGTCCCGACCCCGACCGGCTCGTTGACCGACCTGTCGTTCGAGGCCACGCGGGAGACCAGTGTGGAGGAGGTCAACGCGATCGTGAAGGCGGCTGCCGACGGCCGGTACCTCGTGTACTCGACCGACCCGATCGTGTCCTCCGACATCGTCACGAACCCGGCCTCGTGCATCTTCGACGCGCCGCTGACCAAGGTGATCGGCAACCAGGTCAAGGTCGCGGGCTGGTACGACAACGAGTGGGGCTACTCCAACCGCCTGGCGGACCTCATCGTCCACGTCGGCGCTACGCTCTGACGCTTGTGACTGACTTCAACGGCCTCGGAGACGTCCGCGGCAAGCGCGTCCTCGTCCGCTCCGACCTGAACGTGCCGCTCGACGGCACCCGGATCACCGACGACGGCCGGATCCGCGCGAGCGTCCCGACCATCAAGGCGCTGGCCGACGCGGGCGCCCGGGTGGTCGTCACCGCCCACCTCGGCCGTCCCAAGGGCGAGCCCGACCCGGCGTACTCGCTGGCGCCGGTCGCCGCCCGCCTCGGCGACCTGCTCGGCGCACCCGTCGCCTTCGCCACCGACACGGTCGGCGCCTCCGCCCAGGAGATCGTCGCCGGCCTCGCCGACGGCCAGGTCGCGCTGCTCGAGAACGTCCGGTTCAACGCCGGCGAGACCAGCAAGGACGACACCGAGCGCGGCGCCTTCGCCGACCAGCTCGCCGGCCTCGCCGACGCGTTCGTCTCCGACGGCTTCGGTGTCGTGCACCGCAAGCAGGCCAGCGTGTACGACGTGGCGCAGCGCCTCCCGCACGCCATGGGTGGCCTGGTCGCCGCCGAGGTCGAGGTGCTGCGTCGCCTCACCGTCGCCCCGGAGCGGCCGTACGTCGTCGTGCTCGGCGGCTCGAAGGTCTCCGACAAGCTCGGCGTGATCGACAACCTGCTCGGCAAGGCCGACAAGCTGCTCATCGGCGGCGGCATGGTCTTCACCTTCTTGCACGCCGACGGCCTCGAGGTGGGCAACAGCCTGCTCGAGGAGGACCAGCTCGACACCGTGCGCGCCTACCAGGCCCGTGCGAAGGAGCTCGGCGTCGAGATCGTGCTGCCCACCGACATCGTCGTGGCCGACAGCTTCGGCGACGAGGCCTCCGCCCGCGTCGTCGCTGCCGACGCCATCCCGGCCGACAGCCTCGGCCTCGACATCGGTCCGGAGTCCGGCGCCGCGTTCGCGGCTGCACTCGCGGACGCGAGGACGGTCTTCTGGAACGGCCCGATGGGCGTCTTCGAGCAGCCCGCCTTCGCCGAGGGCACCCGTGCCGTCGCCGAGGCGCTGACGAAGATCGACGGCCTCTCGGTCGTCGGCGGCGGCGACTCCGCGGCCGCCGTACGCACCCTCGGGTTCGACGAGGCCGCGTTCGGCCACATCTCGACCGGCGGCGGCGCGAGCCTCGAGTACCTCGAGGGCAAGGAGCTGCCCGGCCTGACCGTTCTCGAAGGCCCGGTCCTGGAAGAGGAAGGCGCCTGACATGGCTGCTGCACGGACCCCGCTGATGGCGGGCAACTGGAAGATGAACCTCAACCACGCCGAGGCCGTCGTGCTCGTGCAGAAGCTCGCCTGGACGCTGTCCGACAAGCGGCACGACTACGGCAAGGTCGAGGTCGCGGTGTTCCCGCCGTTCACCGACATCCGCTCGGTGCAGACGCTCATCGACGGCGACCGCCTCTCGATCCGGTACGGCGCGCAGGACGTCTCCCAGCACGCCGGAGGCGCCTACACCGGCGAGATCTCGGCAGCGATGCTCGCCAAGCTGGGCTGCTCGTACGTCGTGGTCGGCCACTCCGAGCGGCGCCAGTACCACGCTGAGACGGACGCGATCGTCAACGCCAAGGCCAAGGCCGCGCTGGCCGCGAAGATCACGCCCATCGTGTGCGTCGGCGAGGGCCTCGAGGTCCGCCAGGCCGGCGAGCAGGTCGAGTACACCAATGCCCAGGTCGAGGGCTCGCTCGACGGCCTGACCAAGAAGCAGGTCGCCGGGCTGGTCATCGCCTACGAGCCGGTCTGGGCGATCGGCACCGGCGAGGTCGCCACCCCCGACGACGCGCAGGAGGTCTGCGCCGCCATCCGCGAGCAGGTCCGCAAGAGCCACGGCGACGAGGCCGCGGACGCGGTCCGCATCCTGTACGGCGGCTCGGTGAAGGCCGCGAACGTGGCGGGGATCATGGCCAAGGCAGACGTCGACGGCGCTCTCGTGGGCGGTGCGAGCCTGGAGGCCGACGAGTTCGGGGGAATCTGCCGGTTCTACGACATGCCGGTGCTGTCCTAGCACCAGGCCTGACGTAGGATTCCTCGCGTGTCGACGCTTCTGACTGTGCTGCTCATCGTGACGAGCCTGATCATGATCCTGCTCGTGCTCCTGCACAAGGGTCGGGGCGGCGGTCTCTCGGACATGTTCGGTGGAGGTGTGTCGAGCTCGCTCGGCGGATCCTCGGTCGCCGAGCGCAATCTCGACCGGTTCACGGTCGGGATCGGCGTGATCTGGTTCGCCTGCGTCATCGCGCTGGGCCTCCTGCTCGCCTATCAGAACTGACTTCACAGACACGTCGTGCAACCGACCCGGGCAACTCCGGGTCGTCCGAGGGCTTGAGGAGAGAATCCGTTGGCTGGTGGTGGGAACGCGATCCGCGGTAGTCGCGTCGGTGCGGGTCCGATGGGCGAGGCCGAGCGCGGCGAGGCCGCGCCTCGTCAGGCGGTCACGTACTTCTGTGCGAACGACCACCGTTCGGTGATCACCTTCTCCGTCGAGGCGTCCGTCCCGGACTCCTGGGACTGCCCGAAGTGCGGCCTTCCTGCTGGTCTCGACTCGGAGAACGCCCCGCCGGCGCCAAAGATCGAGCCGTACAAGACGCACCTGGCGTACGTGAAGGAGCGTCGCTCCGACAAGGAGGCCGAAGTCATCCTCGACGAGGCCATCCAGCTGCTCCGGTCGCGCCGCAAGTCCGGCGAGATCATCTTCTGACGCTTCACGACAGCGGCCCCGGTGCCCGGCCTCCTGCGGGAGAGCCGGGCACCGGGGCCGCTGGCGTCGTGGGGTGCTCCTACAGCTGGCTCGCGGCGTCGCGGTCGAGGAACCAGATCGTCTCGGCCGTGCCGGTGACGCCCCGGGCCGGTGTCTCGGCGACGGAGCCCTCGTCGGCGAGCGCCCGGCGTACGGCGTCGGCCTTGGCCTCGCCGCTCACCAGGAACCACACCGACTGCGACCGGTTGAGGGCCTCGAAGGTGAGGCTGACCCGCTCGGGCGGCGGCTTGGGGGAGTCGTGCACGGCGACGGTGATCGCGGCGGTGGCCTCGAGGCCGGCATGGCCCGGGAACAGCGAGGCCACGTGGCCGTCGGGGCCGACGCCGAGCATCAGGACGTCGAAGTCGCCGCTGCCCCGCGTGCGGAAGGCGTCGGCGTACGCCGTCGCGGACTCCTCGACCGAGCCGACCTCCGAGGACGCCGGCGCGGTGTGCACCCGGTGGGCGCCGACCTCGTCGAGGAACGCGGTCCGGGCCTGGTTGACGTTGCGGTCGGGAGAGTCGGCGGGCACGAAGCGCTCGTCGCCGAACCAGAGCACGACGGCCCCCCAGTCGACCCCGGAGGCCGGCGCCAGGCGGGCGATCTCGCGGTGCACGGCGTCGGCGATGGTGCCGCCGGTGAGCCCGACGTTCGGGACGTGGCCGGCTGCCTGGGCGTCGGCGACCCGGTTCAGCAGCTCGCCCGCCACGGCGGTCGCGAGGGTCTCGGCGTCGTGGTGGACCTCGACGAGGGGCGGCGGGGTCTCGGTCATCGTGCGCGGTGCTCCCGGTAGTAGTCGATCATCGCCCGGGTGGATGCGTCCTGCTCGGCCAGCACGGCGGCATCGCCCGCAAGGCCCGGCGCGATCTGAAGCGCGAGCTGCTTGCCGAGCTCGACGCCCCACTGGTCGAAGCTGTCGATGCCCCACACGGCGCCCTGGGTGAAGGTGATGTGCTCGTAGAGCGCGATCAGCTGGCCGAGCACCGACGGGGTCAGCGTGGGCGCCATGATCGCGGTGGTGGGCCGGTTGCCGGAGAAGACACGGGCCGGCACGATCCCCTCAGGCGTACCCTCTGCGCGAACCTCGTCGGCGGTCTTGCCGAACGCCAGCGCCTTCGTCTGCGCGAGGAAGTTGGCGAGCAGCAGCTCGTGCACGTCGGTGTCGCCGTCGCTCAGCGGGTACGCCGGCGAGGCGAACCCGATGAAGTCGGCAGGGATCAGCCGCGTGCCCTGGTGGATGAGCTGGTAGAACGCGTGCTGCCCGTTGGTGCCGGGCTCGCCCCAGAACACCTCGCCGGTGTCGGTGGTGACGGGGGAGCCGTCCCAGCGCACGCTCTTGCCGTTGGACTCCATGGTGAGCTGCTGGAGGTACGCCGGGAACCGGTGCAGCAGCTGCGAGTACGGCAGCACCGCATGGGACTGGGCGCCGAGGAAGTTGGTGTACCAGATGTTCAGCAGGCCCATCAGGACCGGCACGTTCTGCTCGACCGGCGCGGACAGGAAGTGGTTGTCGATGGCACGGAAGCCGCCGAGGAACTCCTCGAACCGCTCGGGCCCGATCGCGACGGCGAGCGACGTGCCGATCGCGGAGTCGACGGAGTAGCGGCCGCCGACCCAGTCCCAGAACCCGAACGCGTTGGCCGGGTCGATGCCGAAGGCCGCGACCTTGTCGAGTGCCGTGGAGACCGCGACGAAGTGGCGGGACACCGCCTCGTCGCCGGCGCCCAGGCCGTCGAGCAGCCAGGCCCGGCACAGGCGGGCGTTCGTGAGTGTCTCGAGGGTCCCGAAGGTCTTGCTGGACACGATGAACAGGGTCGTGGCCGGGTCCAGACCCGCCAGCTCCTGTGCGGCATCGGTGGGGTCGATGTTGCTGATGAACCGGCACTCGAGACCCGCCTGCACGTACGGCTTGAGCGCCTCGTAGGCCATCACCGGACCGAGGTCGGAGCCGCCGATGCCGATGTTCACCACCGTGCGGATCGGCTCGCCGGTGAAGCCGCGCCAGGTGCCGGAGCGGACGTCGTCCGCGAAGGCGTAGACCCGACGCAGCACCGCCTGCACCTGCTCCACGACGTCGGCGCCGCCGACCTCGAGGTCGGAGCCGGCCGCACGCCGCAGCGCGGTGTGGAGCACGGCGCGGTCCTCGGTGACGTTGATGTGCTCGCCGCGGAACATCGCGTCGCGCTGGGCAGGGAGCTCGACCTCGGCGGCCAGCGCCTGCAGCGCCGTCCAGATCTCCGGGGTGACCAGGTTCTTGGACAGGTCGACGCGCAGGTCGCCGGCCTGCACGGTGGATCGCGCGACCCACTCGGGGTCGGCGAGCATCCGGCGCAGGTCGGGCTGGAAGCCCGAGGCCAGGTCGGCGAGCCGCCGCCAGGCCTCGGTCGCGGTCGGGTCGACGGGAGCCGCGGCCACGGAGGTCAGGCTCCGGCCTCGCCCGACGTCGCCGCCATCTGCGCCTCGACGGTGGCCACCAGCTCGGTCCAGGAGACCTTGAACTTGTCGACGCCCTCGGTCTCGAGCACCTGGAACACGTCGTCGAGGTCGACGCCGGCGGCGGCCAGGTTGTCGAAGACCGCCTGGGCGTCGGCGCCCCTGCCGGTGACCTGGTCGCCGGTGACGTCGCCGTGGTCGGCGAACGCCTGCAGCGTCTTCTCCGGCATCGTGTTGACCGTGTCGGCCACGACGAGGTCGGTGACGTAGAGGGTGTCGGGGTACGCCGGGTTCTTCACACCGGTCGAGGCCCACAGCGGCCGCTGCGGGTGGGCGCCGGCCGTGGCGAGTGCCTGCCAGCGCGGGGAGGCGATGACCTCCTCGAAGGCGGCGTAGGCGAGCCGCGCGTTGGCCACGGCGGCCTGGCCACGGAGCGCGAGCGCCTCGTCGGTGCCGATCTTGTCGAGGCGTGCATCGATCTCGGTGTCGACCCGCGACACGAAGAAGGAGGCGACCGACTGGATCGTGCCGAGGTCGATGCCCGCGGCCCGCGCCTGCTCGAGGCCGGCGAGGTAGGCGTCCATGACGGCGCGGTAGCGGTCCACGGAGAAGATCAGGGTCACGTTGACGCTGATTCCGGCCGCGATGGTCGCCGTGATCGCCGGCAGGCCCTCGACGGTGGCGGGGATCTTGATCAACGCGTTCGGGCGGTCGACCGACGCCCACAGCCTCCGCGCCGACGCGATGGTGGCGTCGGTGTCGTTGGCGAGGGTCGGCTCCACCTCGATGGAGACCCGACCGTCGGCCGGGTGGCCGGCCGCCACGGGGGCGAGCACGTCGCAGGCGTTGCGGACGTCGTCGGTGGTGAGCGCGAAGATCACCTGGTCGACGCCGAGGCCGCCCGCGACGAGCTGACGCACCTGGGCGTCGTACCGCTCACCGTTGGCGATCGCGCCGGCGAAGATGGTCGGGTTGGTCGTGACGCCGACGACCGAGCGCTCGCGGACGAGGTCGGCGAGGTTGCCGGTCTCGATCCGCTCGCGCGACAGGTCGTCGAGCCAGATGGACACCCCCGCGTCAGCGAGGGCCTTCAGTCGATCAGTCATGAGTTCCTCCTTCTGCGGTGGGTGCTGGTGCTCAGTCGCGGGCAGCCGCGGCGATGCTCTCGTGCGCTGCCTGGACGACTGCTTCGGGCGTGAACCCGAACTCGCGGAACAGGGTTCCGGCGTCCGCACTCGCACCGTAGTGGTCGATGCTGACGATCCGGCCCTTGTCGCCGACGTACTCGCGCCAGCCCTGCTTGATGCCGGCCTCGACCGAGACCCGCGCCTTGACGGTCGGCGGGATGACACTGTCGCGGTAGGCCTGGGTCTGCGCCTCGAACCACTCGAGGCAGGGCATCGAGACCACGCGGGCGTTGATGCCCTCGGCGGCGAGGTTGGCGCGGGCGGCGACGGCGTACTGCACCTCGGAGCCGGTCGCCAGCAGGACGACGTCGGGCTGGCCACCCTCGGCCTCGAGCAGGACGTAGCCGCCCTTGGCCACGTCGTCGGTGGTCGCGTAGCCCTCGGTGCCGCGCGGGAACGTCGGGACGTTCTGACGGCTGAGGATCAGGCCGGCCGGGCGGTCGTTGTTGCGCAGAACCTGCAGCCAGGCGGCGGCGGTCTCGTTGGCGTCGGCCGGGCGGACGACGTCGAGGCCGGGGATCGCGCGCAGGGCGGCGAGGTGCTCGATCGGCTGGTGGGTCGGGCCGTCCTCGCCGAGGCCGATCGAGTCGTGCGTCCAGACGTGGACGACCGGCGCGCCCATGAGGGCACCGACGCGGACCGCGCCGCGCATGTAGTCGGAGAACGTGAGGAAGGTGCCGCCGAAGACGCGGGTGCCGCCGTGGACGGCGATGCCGTTCATGATCGAGCCCATGGCGTGCTCGCGGATGCCGAAGTGGAGCACGCGGCCCTGGTAGGGGTCAGCCGGCCACTCCTCGACGCCGCGGTCGGGCGGCAGGAACGACTTCGCGTCCTTGATGGTCGTGTTGTTGGAGCCGGCGAGGTCGGCGGAGCCGCCCCACAGCTCGGGCATGGCGCCAGCGATGGCGTTGATGACCTTGCCGGACGCGGCGCGGGTGGCGACGCCCTTGGCGTCGGCCTCGAAGACCGGAAGGGTCCCCTCGATGCCGTCGGGCAGGCGGCGGTCCTTCATCCGGTGCAGCAGCGCCGCCTGCTCCGGGTTCGCCTCGGCCCAGGCGTCGCGCTCGGTCGACCACTTGGTCTGCCACGACTTGCCGCGCTCGACCAGGCCGCGGGTGTGGGCCAGCACGTCGGCGGGCACCTCGAAGGTCCGGTCCGGGTCGAAGCCCAGCACCTTCTTGGTCGCGGCCACCTCGTCGGCGCCCAGCGCGGAGCCGTGGGCGGCCTCGGTGTTCTGCGCGTTGGGGGCGGGCCAGGCGATGACCGTCTTGAGGACGATCAGCGACGGCTTGTCGGTGACCTCGTCGGCGACCTTGAGCGCGGCGTGCAGCGCCGGCACGTCCTCCTCGTAGTGGGCGACGTCGGAGTGGTCGTTGCCGGTCCAGTCGACGGTCTGGACGTGCCAGCCGTAGGCCTCGTAGCGCTTGGCGACGTCCTCGTTGAACGCGATGTGGGTGTCGCCCTCGATGGAGATCCGGTTGGCGTCGTAGATGACCGTGAGGTTGCCGAGCTCCTGGGTGCCGGCGATCGAGGACGCCTCGCTGCTCACGCCCTCCTCCAGGTCGCCGTCGGAGGCGAGCACGTAGACGTGGTGGTCGAAGAGCGACGGACCGTCGCCGGCGTTCGGGTCGAGCAGGCCCTTCTCGCGGCGGGCCGCCATCGCCATGCCGACCGCGTTGGCGACGCCCTGGCCGAGCGGGCCGGTGGTGACCTCGACACCGGCGGTGTGGCCGTACTCCGGGTGACCGGGGGTCTTGCTGCCCCAGGTGCGCAGCGCCTCGAGGTCGCCGAGCTCGAGGCCGAAGCCGCCGAGGAACAGCTGGGTGTAGAGCGTGATCGAGGAGTGGCCGCAGGACAGGACGAACCGGTCGCGGGCGATCCAGGCCGGGTCGGCCGGGTCGTGCCGCATGACCTTCTGGAACAGCAGGTAGGCGGCGGGCGCCAGGCTCATCGCCGTCCCCGGGTGGCCGTTGCCGACCTTCTGCACGGCGTCCATCGCGAGGACGCGGGCGGTGTCAACAGCCTTGCGGTCGAGGTCGGTCCACTCGAGCTCCGGGATCATGGCTCCGAGCCTACCGAGCGGCGTG
Source organism: Nocardioides sp. F233 (assembly GCF_057813895.1). Lineage (NCBI taxonomy): Bacteria > Bacillati > Actinomycetota > Actinomycetes > Propionibacteriales > Nocardioidaceae > Nocardioides > Nocardioides sp. F233. Next base: position 856,997 of record NZ_JBVASH010000003.1, on the reverse strand, counting down.
GCGAGCACGACACCGGCTCGGTGCCCGACCCGGGACCCGGTCGGGCTACACTCGGACCGCTTTCCGTCTCTGCTTGCAAGGCCCCCGAGGAACATTGCCGTGACCTACGTCGACCCGACCAGCCCCGAGCTGCTGTCCGGTGACGAGGGACCGCAGAAGGCGACCTTCCGCGACGTCGTGATGGCGTACGTCGGCCTGACCAAGCCGCGCGTCATCGAGCTGCTGCTCCTGACGACCGTGCCGGTCATGTTCTTCGCCGCGCGCGGCGTGCCCGCGCTGGGGCTCGTCGTGGCGACCGTCATCGGCGGGACGCTCTCGGCCGGGTCCGCCTCGGTCTTCAACTGCGTCTACGACCGCGACATCGACGAGCAGATGCGTCGTACGCGTCGCCGGGCGCTGCCGCGCCACATCGTCTCGCCGGGCGCCGCGCTGGTCTTCGGCGTGGTCCTCGGCGTGCTCTCGACGGTGGTCCTGTGGGCGTGGGTCAACCCGCTCTCGGCGATCCTGTCGGTCAGCGCCAACGCGTTCTACGTGTTCGTCTACACGATGCTGCTGAAGCGTCGTACGACCCAGAACATCGTCTGGGGCGGCATCGCCGGCTGCTTCCCGGCCCTCATCGGCTGGACCGCGGTCACCGGCGAGCTGTCCTGGGTGCCCGTCGTGCTCTTCCTCGTGGTGTTCTTCTGGACGCCCCCGCACACGTGGGCGCTCGCGCTGCGCTACCGCGAGGACTACGCCCAGGTCGACGTCCCGATGCTGCCGGTCGTGAAGTCGGCGCGCGTCGTCGCCTTCCAGATCGTCGTCTACTCGTGGGTGATGGTCGCGACCTCGCTGGCGCTGTGGCCGGTGGCCTCGACCGGACCGGTCTACCCGATCGCGGCGGGTCTGCTCGGCGGTGTCTTCCTGGTCCAGGCGCACGGCCTGCTCCGCCGGGCGAAGACCTCCGACGAGCTGAGCGTGCTCCAGCCGATGCGGCTGTTCCACTCGTCGAACCTGTACCTCTCGCTGCTGTTCGTCGCTGTCGCGATCGATCCGCTGCTCCACTGAGCTCGGCGCCTGCATGGATCCCCGGATGTCCGGGGATCCACGCGCTGGTCAGTGGTTGCAACGCCCGACAAGCGCATGAGCTGCGTCGCGCTGTCGGCCGAGGGCCGCCCGCGGGTGGAACGTGTTGCGATTGGGCAGAGACTGCACGTGGGCGGGGCGATTTGTTGCGGTTTGGGACCAAACCGCAACGCCGGGGGCCCGCTGACCGGAACGACCCAGCCGTGCCCGAGTCCCGGGATCAGCCGCGCGGGTGGGTGGTGACGACCACGCGGGCGAGGCCGGCGGCGACGACCGCGGCGCCGAGCATGTGCAGCCCGACGAGGACCTCGGGCAGGTCGGTGAAGAACTGGACGTACCCGAGCAGGCCCTGGGCGAGCTCGACGCCGAGGAGCACCCCGGCGAAGGTGGCCAGCCGGGTGTCAGCGTGCCGGCGAGCAGCAACCAGGAGTGCAACGGTCAGGGCGACGAGGAGCCAGACCGAGAAGCCGTGGATGTGGGAGAGGATCTCGGGGTCGAGTCCGGTACGCCGCGACTTGAGGTCGCCCGAGTGCGGACCCGAGCCTGTCACGACGGTGCCGAGCCAGAGGGCGAGTGCACCGGAGGCGAGCGTGAGCCAGGCGAGCCGTGTGGCCGGCGGTGAGGCGGCGGTGCGGGTCGGGCCGCTGAGGACGTCGAGGAACCACACGCAGGCGCCGACGATCACCATCGACACCAGGAGGTGGAACGAGACGATCCACGGGTTGAGGTCGGTGCGCACGGTGATGCCGCCGACCACTGCCTGCGCCGGGATGCCGAGGAAGATCGCGAGCGACCACCACAGCGGGGTGAGGTAGCGCTCGCGTACGGCGACGACGATCGCAGCGATCAAGAGTGCCGCGGCCAGGATGCCGAGCACGAAGGTCAGCATCCGGTTGCCGAACTCGATGGCGCCGTGGATCCCGAGCGCACTGTGCGGCACGTACGACGACTCGGTGCACTGCGGCCACGTCGGGCACCCGAGTCCGGAGCCGGTGAGGCGCACCGCGCCGCCCGTGACGACGATGCCGATGTTGGCGACCAGGTTCGCCCAGGTCAGGGGAACGAGCCAGCGGCGGATCACAGAGTCACTCCCACTTGAAGGTTCGGGCGGTCAGGGCGGAGCCGAGGACGGTCCAGGCGGCCAGCACCACGAGGTCGCGTACGGCGACCGCACCGTCGCACGCGGACCGGACCGCCTCGCCGAGCGCCCCCGAGGGCAGCCAGCGCACGACGTCGCCGAGGCCGCCGTACAGCGACGCGGGCAGGATCACGGCGCCGCCGGCGAGCAGCAGCAGGTAGACGAGGTTCGCGGCGGCGAGGGTGGCCTCGGCGCGCAGCGATCCGGCGAGGAGCATCCCGAGCGAGGCGAAGGCGGCGGTCCCGAGGAGCGCCGCGACCACGAGCAGCAGCACGCCGCCGACGCCCGACGGACCGGACCAGCCCAGGGCGAGCCCCACGCCGCCGATGACGACGAACTGGAAGACCTCGACGAGCAGCAGCGCGAGCACCTTGCCGCCGAGCAGCGTGGCGCGGGACAGGGGAGCGGTGCCGAGGCGCTTGAGGACGCCGTAGCGCCGCTCGAACCCGGTGGCGATCGCGAGCGAGGTGAACGCGGTCGACATCACCGCGAGCGCCAGCACGCCGGGCGTCAGCACGTCGATCGGGCGGCCGTCGAGGTCGAAGCCGACCCGCTCGACGCCGCGGACCGAGCCGATCAGCACGATCACCGGGATCACGACGGCCAGCAGCAGCTGCTCGCCGTTGCGCAGCATCAGCCGCGCCTCCATGCCGGCCTGCGTCACGAGCTGGCGTACGACGGGAGCGGCGCCGGGCGCGGGCGCGAACGTGTTCCCAGGCGTGTTCACAGCGACTCCCGGCCGGTCAGCTCGAGGAAGACGTCCTCGAGGTTGCGCTGCCCCAGCGACAGCGACTCGGGCAGCACGTCGTGGGCCGCGCACCACGCGGCCACGGTGGCGAGGGTGCTGCTGTCGGCGGGTCCCGACAGCTGCAGGCTGAGCGGGTCGAGGACAGTCAGCTCGGTCCCGTCGCCCAGCGCGCGGACCAGCTCCTCGGGTGCCCCGGGGGGGAACGGCTGGGTGACGACGATCCGGATCGTGGCAACGGTGCCGCCACGGGTCAGCTCGAGCGGCGTGCCGCTGGCGACCAGGCGACCGCGGTCCAGGATGTGCACCCGGTCGGCCAGCCGCTCGGCCTCCTCGAGGTAGTGCGTGGTCAGCACGACGGTCACGCCGTCGGCGCGCAGGTCCTCGAGCAGCTCCCACACCGCCCGCCGGATCTGGGGGTCCATGCCGGCGGTCGGCTCGTCGACGAACACCAGCTCCGGGCGCCCGATCAGCGCCAGGGCCAGGCCGAGACGCTGCTGCTGGCCACCCGAGAGCCGCCGGTACGGCGTGCGCCCGCACTCGTGCAGCGCGAGCCGCTCCATCAGCAGCCCGACGTCCTGCGGCTGGGCGTGCAGCCGGGCGAAGTGCCGCAGCATCTCCTCGGCCCGGGCGCCGCTCCAGGCGCCGCCGGACTGCAGCATGACGCCGATCCGCGGCAGCAGCTCGGACCGCTGGCGCACGGGGTCCAGGCCGAGCACCCGCACGGTGCCGCCCTGGGCGCGACGGTAGCCCTCGCAGGTCTCGAGGGTGGTGGTCTTCCCGGCCCCGTTGGGACCGAGGACAGCGGTGATGGTGCCGCGCTCGACGGTGAGCGACAGGCCGTCGACGGCGACCGTGTCGCCGTACCTCATCACCAGTCCGTCGACCTCGACAGCAAGGTCAGCAGCGTGAGGCACGGCGACAGTCTAGGAACGACCGTTCAGAGCCCGTCGGGCAGGGCCAGCGGGGCGAGATCGGCGAACACGTCACCCGGACCGGGGTTGCCCGCAGCGCTCGCACCACCGAAGTGACGCACGACACCCCAGACCGCGTTCAGCGCCGTCGTGACCGCGCCCTCGGCCCAGCCGGCGGTCCACGAGATGTCGTCGCCGGCGAGGAAGATCCCGCGCCGGTGAGCGGGCAGGTCGTCCTGCACGAAGTGGGAGAACAGCCGCCGCTGATAGCGGTAGTGGCCGGGCAGGTTGGCCTTGAACGCACCCATGAAGTTGGGGTCGGACTCCCACGACACGGTGATCGGGTCGCCCACGATGTGCGAGGCGATGTCGACGCCCGGGTAGATCTTGCGCAGCGAGTGCAGCTGCAGCCGGACCCGCTCCTCGACCGGCAGCGCCAGCCACTTCAGCGCGTCGTCGTTCCACGTGTAGGACAGGCAGATCGAGGCGGCGCCGTCGTCCTCGAGGAGGTACGTCGCCCGGTTCAGCCGGTCGGTGAGCGTCATGCTCATCACGTCGCGGCCGGTCTGCGGGTCGACGTCCTTCCAGAACGGCCGGTCGACGCGTACGAAGGTCTTCGACGACTGCATGTAGTGGGTGCGCTCCATCGCCATCCACAGGTCGGGGGAGAAGAGCGACTCGTCGACGTCGATCCGTGCGGACAGCAGCCAGACCTGGCAGGTGACCACGACGGCGTCGTACGAGCGGGTGCTGCCCCAGCGGTCGGTGATCTCGAACCGGTCGCCCTCCCCGCGCGCGATCCGGGCCACGCCGGGCAGCGGAGAGCCGCCGTGCAGGCTCTCCAGCGAGGTGCCCACCGGCCAGTGCGCGCACTCCGGGGCGTCGTGCCACAGGCCGACGGGCAACTGCTGCGCGCCGCCGTGGATCATCTGGTGGTCCTCGTCGGCGTTGGTGAAGATCACCCGGAGGATCTCGAGCATCGAGTTCGGGAAGTCGGTGTCCCAGCCGCCGGTGCCGAAGCCGACCTGCCCGAACACCTCACGGTGCCGGAAGCTGCGTGAGCCGAACGCCTTGCTGTTGGCCAGGAAGCCGGAGAAGGTCTCCTCGTCGAGGGCCAGGACCAGCTGGTTCCACAGCTCCTTGAGCCGGGGCACGTCGCGCTCGGCGACCGCCCGCTGCATGTCGGCGAAGCCGACCTCGCCGAGCGCCTCGTGCCAGGCGTCGGCGACGTCCTTGAGGAAGGCCGGCAGGTCGTCGTACCCGCGGGCGTAGAAGGACTCGCCGCCCAGCTCGACCACGGTGCTCGGGGTCGCCTCGGACAGCGGGTTCGGGAACGGCGAGGTGCGCAGCCCCAGGTGGTCGATGTAGTGGAACAGCGCCCGCGAGGAGAGCGGGAAGCGCATCCCGCCGAGCTCGGCGATCGGGCCGTGCGCGCCGCCGAACGGCTGGGAGCGCAGGCGCCCGCCGATCTGCTCGGCCTCGTAGACGACCGGCTTCAGGCCCAGGCGCATCAGCTCGTAGGCGGTGACCATGCCGGAGAGGCCGCCGCCGATGATCGCCACCTCGCGGCCGTGCTGCTCGGTCGGCACCGAGCCGAGGCCGTCGGGGTGGGCCAGGTGCTCGTCGTACCCGAACGGGAAGTCGGGGCCGAGCATCGTCACCGGCGCGGGGACGGTGTGGGCCGGATCGGGCGTGGTCTGTCCGGTCGTCATCGGATCAGGCCTCCGTAGACCTCGGGCCGGCGGTCGGCCAGGTGGGTGTTGGCGCGGCGCGCGTCGTCGAGCGCGGCAGAGGTGAGGGTGCCGACCACGAGGCCGGGCCGGTCGTCGGCGCGGGCCAGGTCGACGCCGTCGGGGCCGACCACGCAGCTCAGGCCGGTGTAGGTCAGGTCGTGCTCGGAGCCGGCGCGGTTCGCGTAGGCGACGGCCATCTGGTTCTCGAACGCGCGGGCCGGGACGATCAGCGTGCTCACGGCGTCGTACGGCGCCATCAGGGCGGTCGGGCAGGCCAGCAGGTCGGCACCGGCGAGGGCGACCATCCGCACCTGCTCGGGGAACTCGACGTCGTAGCAGACCAGCAGGCCGACCCGGTACCCGTCGACCTCGCCGACGGCGGGCGTCCCGTCGCCGGGCACGTAGGCACCGGCCTCGTCGGGTCCGTAGAGGTGTGCCTTGCGGTGCCGGGCGAGCACGGCGCCGTCGCGGTCGACCAGCTCGGCGGCGATGTGGACCTGCTCGCCGTCCCTCTCGGGCCAGCTCCACGCGATCGCCAGCCCGTGCGTCGCGGCGATCCGGGCGACGGCCCGAGCCATCGGGCCGCCCGCGGGCTCGGCCAGGTCAGCGGCCTGCGGCGCGATGTCGTAGCCGGTCAGGGTCAGCTCGGGGCACACGAGCAGCCGTGCTCCCCGGCCGGCCGCATCGGCGGCAGCGGTGTCGAGCGCGGCGAGGGCGGCCGGTACGTCGAGCAGCGGCCCGTCGGGCTGCCAGGCGGCGACGACCAGGGCGTCGGCACGGGAGGTGTCGGTCACGCGGACAAGACTAGGAACGCAGCGGCACAAGATCGAGGGGTGCGCGTTGCTCGTTGGCGGTGATCCGTTGCGTCGATCTGGAAATGTGTGGCGATGTGTTGCGCCATCGACCGGAGAATCAGTCGGGAAGGCTGCCCTGCTCGCGCCGGACCAGCGGCGAGAGCACCAGCTCGCTCCTCGTCCGGGCGACGAACGGCTCGCCGGCGATCCGCTCGACGACCTGCTCGAAGTGCCGGATGTCGGAGGCGTGGATGTGCAGGATCGCGTCCGCCTCGCCGGTCACCGTCGAGGCGGAGACCACTTCCGGCAGCCGGTCGACGGCCGCGAGGATCTCGCCCGGCGTCGTCGAGCCCTGGCAGTAGATCGACACGTAGCCCTCGGTCGACCAGCCGACCACCGCCGGGTCGACCCGCACCGTGAACCCGGTGATCGCGCCCGACGCGACCAGCCGGTCCACCCGCCGCTTGACCGCGGGCGCCGACAGCCCGACCCGGTGCCCGATCTGCGCGAACGTGGCGCGGCCGTCCTCGAGGAGGGCGCCGACGATCAGGCGGTCGAGCTGGTCGAGCTGCATGCGGGTCATTGTGGCCGAAGCCGTGCCGTCTACGCTGACCGCCGTGAATCCCTGGCTGTACGGCGTCGCGCTGGTCCTCGCCGGCGCCCTCGCCGTCCTCCTCGTGGTCGACCTGGTCCGCGACCGGGCCGCGCAGGACTCCCACTTCATCGGGCTGGCCGTCATCGAGGTCGTGATGCTCGTCCAGCTGGTCGGGGGAGTCGTGGCGCTGGCCCGCACCGACCGCGACATCGAGGGCGCGGTCTTCGTCAGCTACCTGGTCACCAACCTCCTGGTGCCCGTCGTCGCCGCCTTCTTCGCGCTCGCCGAGCGCTCCCGGGTCGGTACGACGATCCTGCTGCTCGGCGTCGCGACCGTCGCCGGCCTCGAGGTCCGGCTGTGGGACGTGTGGGGTGGTCCGGGTGCCTGACCGGTCCGCGCAGCCGAGCCACCCGCTCGCCCAGGGCTGGGGCCGCGCCCTGGTGTTCGTCTACGGCCTGTTCGCCGTCGCTGCCACCGGCCGCTCCGCGGTCCAGCTCGGCCTGGAGCCCGACAAGGCACCCCTGGCGTACTCCCTCTCGCTCGTCGCTGCCGTGCTCTACCTGGTCGCGACGACCTGCCTGCTCCTCGGTGGCAGCACCGGCTGGCGGGTGGCCGGCATCGCGGTGACCATCGAGCTGCTCGGGGTGCTCTCGGTCGGCACGCTCAGTTACCTCGCCACCGACCTGTTCCCGGACAAGACCGTGTGGTCGCACTTCGGCCAGGGCTACGGCTTCCTGCCGCTCGTCCTCCCGTTCGCGGGCCTCGCGTGGCTGCGGCACACCAGCCCCCGGGCGGAGCAGCCAGCCGCCTGACGACCGGGTAAGGCGACCCTTGCTTGAACCGCCGGAAGCATTAACGGCACACTGGCGTTGTGGAATTCGTGACCGAGACTGACCAGCCGACGCGTCAGCGCGTCGCGCGGTCGATCCTGGTCAACGGTCCGTCCACCGCAGCGGCGCTCGCCGAGCGCCTGGAGCTGACCCCCGCAGCGGTGCGTCGCCACCTCGACCAGCTGCTCGCCGAGGGCGCCGTCGACGCGCGCGACCCGCGTCCGGTGGGCTCGCGCGGCCGAGGTCGCCCGGCCAAGGTGTTCGCGCTGACCGAGCACGGCCGCGACGCCTTCGACCAGCAGTACGACGACCTGGCGACCGAGGCCATGCGCTTCCTGGCCGAGACGGGCGGCGACGACGCCGTCCGGGCATTCGCCGACCGGCGGGCGTCGTTCATCGAGAAGAAGTTCCCGGTGGTCGCCGCCGCCAACCCGGGCGCCTCGCCCGCGCAGGTCCTGGCGCTGGTGTTCTCCGACGAGGGGTACGCCGCCGCCGTACGTCAGCTGCCGGTCGTGGGGGAGCAGCTGTGCCAGCAGCACTGCCCGGTCTCCCACGTCGCCCACGAGTTCCCCCAGCTGTGCGAGGCCGAGACCGAGGCCATCGGCCGCGTCCTCGGCACCCACGTCCAGCGCCTGGCCACCATCGCCCACGGCGACGGGGTGTGCACGACGTGCATCCCCGATGCAGGCATCAACAAGAAGGAGCAGGTCTCATGACGTCGATCGAAGAGCTGAACCCCGAGCTCAAGGGGATCGGACGCTACGACTTCGGCTGGTCCGACAAGAACGACGTCGGCGCCAACGCCAAGCGCGGCCTCAACGAGGACGTCGTCCGCGACATCTCCTCGAAGAAGAGCGAGCCGGCGTGGATGCTCGACCTGCGCCTCAAGGGCCTGAAGCTCTTCGGCCGCAAGCCGATGCCGACGTGGGGCTCGGACCTCTCGGCGATCGACTTCGACAACATCAAGTACTTCGTGCGGTCCAGCGAGAAGCAGGCCGCGACCTGGGACGACCTTCCCGAGGACATCAAGAACACCTACGACAAGCTCGGCATCCCGGAGGCGGAGAAGCAGCGCCTCGTCTCCGGTGTCGCCGCGCAGTACGAGTCCGAGGTCGTCTACCACTCGATCCGCGAGGACCTCGAGGCCCAGGGCGTGCTCTTCCTCGACACCGACACGGCCCTGCGCGAGCAGCCGGAGCTCTTCAAGGAGTACTTCGGCACGGTCATCCCGGTCGGCGACAACAAGTTCGCGGCGCTCAACACCGCGGTGTGGTCGGGTGGCTCGTTCATCTACGTCCCCAAGGGTGTCCACGTCGACATCCCGCTGCAGGCCTACTTCCGGATCAACACCGAGAACATGGGCCAGTTCGAGCGGACGCTGATCATCGTCGACGAGGACGCCTACGTGCACTACGTCGAGGGCTGCACCGCGCCGATCTACTCCTCCGACTCGCTGCACTCCGCGGTCGTCGAGATCATCGTCAAGAAGGGCGGCCGCTGCCGCTACACGACCATCCAGAACTGGTCGAACAACGTCTACAACCTCGTCACCAAGCGCGCGGTCTGCGAGGCCGGCGCGACGATGGAGTGGGTCGACGGCAACATCGGCTCCAAGGTCACCATGAAGTACCCGGCCGTCTACCTGATGGGCGAGCACGCCAAGGGCGAGACCCTGTCGATCGCCTTCGCGGGCGAGGGGCAGCACCAGGACGCCGGCGCCAAGATGGTCCACGCCGCGCCGAACACGTCCTCCTCGATCCTGTCGAAGTCGGTCGCGCGCGGTGGCGGGCGTACGTCGTACCGCGGGCTGATCCAGATCAACGAGGGTGCCCACGGCTCGAAGTCCAACGTGCTGTGCGACGCGCTGCTGGTCGACCAGATCAGCCGCTCCGACACCTACCCCTACGTCGACATCCGTGAGGACGACGTGTCGATGGGCCACGAGGCCTCGGTCTCGAAGGTCTCCGACGACCAGCTGTTCTACCTCATGTCACGCGGCATGGAGCAGGACGAGGCGATGGCGATGATCGTGCGCGGCTTCGTGGAGCCCATCGCCAAGGAGCTCCCGATGGAGTACGCCCTCGAGCTGAACCGACTGATCGAACTGCAGATGGAAGGTGCCGTCGGCTGATGACCGCCGAAGTTCTTGAAGGTGCTCTCGAGAAGATCGAGAGCCACCTCCACCCCGAAGGATCCTTCGACGTCGACGCCCACGAGGTGCCGACCGGTCGCGAGGAGATCTGGCGGTTCACGCCCCTCAAGCGGCTGCGTGGCATCCACGCGGACGCGCCGCTCGCCGGCACGTCGTTCGAGGCGTCCTTCGACGCTCCCGACAACGTCCGCGCAGACCGGCACGAGGACGACTCCCTCAAGGGCGTCTCCGGCCTGGTCCCCTGGGACCGGATCTCGGCCCGCGCGCTGGCCGAGGCGAAGTCGAGCCTCGCCGTCACGATCCCGGCCGAGGCCGTGCTCGAGCGCCCGGTCTTCGTGACCATCAAGGGCACCGGCACCGACGAGGCGACCGCTGCGCACCTGGTCATCCGGGCCGAGCGGTTCAGCAAGGCGACCGTCGTGCTGCGCTTCGAGGGCTCGATGACCCTCGCCGACAACGTCGAGATCGTGGTCGAGGACGGCGCCCAGCTGGCCGTCGTGTCGATCGACGACTGGGCCGACGACGCCGTCCACGTCGGGCACCGTCACATCCGGGTGGGTCGCGACGCGCAGTTCAAGCACGTCGACATCACCTTCGGCGGCGACGTGGTCCGCCACGACACCACCGCCGACTACTCGGGCCCGGGTGGCGCGGTCGAGATGCTCGGCCTGTACTTCGCCGACGCCGGCCAGCACATCGAGCACCGGCTCTTCGTCGACCACACCGCCCCGAAGACCAAGTCCCACGTGGTCTACAAGGGCGCGCTGCAGGGCGAGAAGGCGCACACCGTGTGGATCGGCAACGTGCTGATCCGCAAGGTCGCCGAGGGCATCGAGACCTACGAGGAGAACCGCAACCTCGTCCTCACCGACGGCTGCCAGGCCGACTCGGTCCCCAACCTGGAGATCGAGACCGGCGAGATCGAGGGCGCGGGCCACGCGTCCGCGACCGCCCGGTTCGACGACGAGCAGCTGTTCTACCTCCGCTCGCGCGGCATCTCCGAGAAGGAGGCGCAGCGCCTGGTCGTGCACGGCTTCTTCAACGACCTGATCCGTCAGATCGGCGTCCCGGAGCTCGAGGAGAGCCTCGCCGCGACGGTGGAGGCGGAGCTCGCCAAGAACGTCCACGCAGGTGTGCTGTGAGCTTCGAACGCGTCGCCTCGCTGAGCGACGTCCCCACCGACGAGGCACTCGCGGTCACCGTCGACCGGTACGACGTCGCGATCGCCCGCGACGGCGACGAGGTCTTCGCGCTGCAGGACCTGTGCTCGCACGCTGCCGTGCAGCTGAGCGAGGGCGAGGTCGTCGACTGCACCGTCGAGTGCTGGCTGCACGGGTCGACCTTCGACCTGCGCACCGGCAAGCCCACCACCTTCCCGGCGACCGAGCCCGTCGCCACCTTCCCTGTCGAAGTGCGTGACGGCGAGATCTACGTCGACGTCACCACGACCCTGAATGGAGTCACCCCCGCATGAGCACCCTCGAGATCAAGAACCTGCAGGTGTCGGTCGACACCGAGGACGGCGCCAAGGAGATCCTCAAGGGCGTCACGCTGACCATCAAGGACGGCGAGACCCACGCGATCATGGGCCCCAACGGCTCGGGCAAGTCGACCACGGCGTACTCCATCGCGGGTCACCCGAAGTACACGATCACCGGCGGCGAGGTCCTCCTCGACGGCGAGAACGTGCTCGAGATGAGTGTCGACGAGCGCGCCCGCGCCGGTCTGTTCCTCGCGATGCAGTACCCCGTCGAGGTCCCCGGCGTCTCGATGTCGAACTTCCTGCGCACCGCCAAGACCGCGCTCGACGGCGAGGCTCCCAAGCTGCGCACCTGGGTCAAGGACGTCAACGGCGCCCTCGACCGGATGAAGCTCGACACCGCGTTCTCCAGCCGTTCGGTCAACGAGGGCTTCTCCGGCGGCGAGAAGAAGCGCGCCGAGATCGCCCAGCTCGACCTGCTCGACCCGAAGTTCGCGATCCTCGACGAGATCGACTCCGGCCTCGACATCGACGCGCTCAAGGTCGTCTCCGACGGCATCAACGACTACGCCGCCCGCGAGGGCAAGGGCCTGCTGCTGATCACGCACTACACGCGGATCCTGCGCTACGTGAAGCCCGACGTCGTCCACGTGTTCGTCGACGGCCGGATCGCCGAGTCGGGCGGCCCGGAGCTCGCCGACGAGCTCGAGGCCAGCGGCTACGAGAAGTACGTCGGTACCCAGGCAGCCGGGGTCTGACCATGACCCTGGAGGGGCTCCTCCCGGAGCTGGCGGTCATCCGCAAGGACTTCCCGATCCTCGAGCGCACGCTCGCGGGCGGGCTGCCGCTGGTCTACCTCGACAGCGCCAACACGTCGCAGAAGCCGCAGGTGGTCATCGACACGATGGTCGACCACCTGGAGCGCCACAACGCCAACATCGCGCGCGCCATGCACCAGCTCGGTGCGGAGTCGACCGAGGCGTTCGAGGCCGCGCGCGACAAGGTGGCGGCGTTCATCGGCGCGCCCGACCGCGACGAGGTGATCTTCACCAAGAACGCCTCCGAGGCGCTCAACCTGGTCGCCAACACCCTGGTCTGGGCGGGTCCGCGGCAGGTCGGTGCGGGCGACGAGGTGGTCATCACCGAGATGGAGCACCACTCCAACATCGTGCCGTGGCAGCTGCTCACCCAGCGCACCGGTGCGACGCTGCGCTGGTTCGGGCTCACCGACGACGGGCAGCTCGACCTGTCGAACGTCGACGAGCTGATCAACGAGCGCACCAAGGCCGTCTCGCTGACCTGGGTGTCCAACATGCTCGGCACGATCAACCCGATCGCCGAGATCACCCGTCGTGCGCACGCCGTGGGCGCGATCGTCGTCGTCGACGCGTCGCAGGCCGCGCCGCAGCTGCGGATCGACCTGGCAGCGATGCCGGTCGAGGAGCGCCCCGACCTGGTCGCCTTCACCGGCCACAAGGTCGTCGGTCCGACCGGCATCGGCGTGCTCTGGGGCTCGCGGGCGGTGCTCGACGCGCTGCCGCCGTTCCTCGGTGGCGGCGAGATGATCGAGACCGTGCGGATGGAGGGCTCGACGTACGCCGGCATCCCGCACAAGTTCGAGGCCGGCACCCCGCCGATCGTCGAGGCGATCGGCCTCGGCGCGGCGGTGGACTACCTCGGCCACATCGGGCTCGACGCGATCCACGCCCACGAGAAGGCGATCACCGGCTACGCCCTCGAGGGCCTGCAGTCGGTGAAGGGCCTGACCGTGCTCGGCCCGCTCGACGCTGCTCTGCGCGGCGGCGCGATCTCCTTCGAGCTCGACGGCGTGCACCCGCACGACATCGCGCAGGTGCTCGACAGCCGCGGCGTCGCCGTGCGCGCCGGGCACCACTGCGCGAAGCCGGCCCACGCCCGCTTCGGTGTGCAGGCCTCGACGCGGATGTCGTCGTACCTCTACACCGAGCCGCGGGAGATCGACGCCCTCGTCGAGGCGCTGGAATACACCCGTTCCTACTTCAAGTTGGACTGAGGATGACCGCTCAGGATCTGGATGCTCTCTACCAGGAGATCATCCTCGACCACTACAAGAAGCCCCACGGCAAGGGGCTGCGCGAGCACGCCGACCACACGGCCGAGGTGCACCACGTCAACCCGACCTGTGGCGACGAGGTGACCCTGCGGGTCCACGTGGCCGGCGGAGTCGTCGACGACGTGTCGTACGACGCGCTCGGCTGTTCGATCTCGCAGGCCTCCGCGTCCGTGCTCTACGACCTCGTGGTCGGCAAGAGCGTCGACGAGGCGATGGCGATCCACCAGGAGTTCCTCACCCTGATGCAGGGCAAGGGCACGGTGGAGCCCGACGAGGACGTCCTCGAGGACGGGATCGCGTTCGCCGGTGTGGCGAAGTTCCCGGCCCGGGTGAAGTGCGCGCTGCTGTCGTGGATGGCGTGGAAGGACGCGACGGCCCAGGTCGTCGCCGAATCAGACGGAGACAAGTGATGACCCAGTCGATCGACAACAGCGACCTGCCCGAGGTCCCCGAGGCCGGCGGGAGCACGAACGCGTCCTCCAACGTCGCGCTCGCCGACATCGAGGAGGCGATGCGGGACGTCGTCGACCCCGAGCTCGGCATCAACGTCGTCGACCTCGGCCTGGTCTACGGCATCCACGTCGACGAGGGCACCAACGTCGTGCTCGACATGACGCTGACGTCCGCGGCCTGCCCGCTGACCGACGTCATCACCGACCAGACCAACTCCGCGCTGGAGGGTCTGGTCAACGACGTCGCCATCAACTGGGTCTGGATGCCGCCGTGGGGTCCCGACAAGATCACCCCCGACGGCCGCGAGCAGCTGCGCGCCCTCGGCTTCAACGTCTGAGGCCAGCCGGGCGCGAGGAACGAGCGCACGGCGTCGGCCGAAGAGGTCGAGGGACCGTGCGGCCGAGCTTGCGAGGCCGGAACCGGTCGTCTCGAGACCTGAGCCGAACCCGAGTCAGGAGCAGCGGCCCCGTCCGTAGCGCCAGACGAACGCCGCGACGATCCGCCCCTCGGGGCCGCGTCCGGTGAGCGTCACCCGGTACGTGCCGTGGTACGCCGGCCGGCGTACCCGGTAGCCGTGCTCGTCGACGCGACGCACCCGCTCACTGCCCCGGCACGCCCGGCTCGGAGAGCGGGTGCTCTCGTAGTGTGCCCGCCAGCGCCAGCCGGCCCCGGCGAAGGACAGCCGGAGCGTGCCGTCGTGCCGAAGCGTCGGGGTCGGTCGGCGGTGGCGTCCGCAGGTGCTCGACCCGATGTCGCCCTGCTCGGTGACCACGTCCGGGAAGGTCCAGCAGTACTCCTGCACCGCGGGATCGACCGTACGGACCGTGGTGCCGACGGTCAGGCTCGGGAGTCCGTCGTCCGGCGCGCCTGCCGATGCCGCTGGGACGCCCGCCAGGGCGGCCAGGACGGCGAGCACGAGCACGAGCGTGCCGCGGGGGAGCGGGAGCATGCTGCGACGCTAGGTTCCTCCGTCGTCCGGCGCGGTCGATCGCCGAGGAATTTACGAAACGGCGCCGAACCGCTGGTCGGTGTAGCGGCGCAGATTCCTCAGGAACCAGCGGAAGGACAGGTTCGAGACCAGCCCGCTGACCGGCATGAAGTACGTGCCGGGGCCGGTGACGTCGAGCGCCAGGGTCCAGGTGAGCCGACAGCCCTGCGGGGTCGGCTCGACGTCGTACCTCTCCGCGAACGCACGGATCGACTTCTCCGAGGCCTCGTTGAACCGGAAGCCCATCCGCCGGCCGGGCTCCCACAGCAGGAACTCCTCGGCGCCCTTCAGGCCGCCGAGCATCGACACGACGCGGGTGCTGCCGACGCCGGGTGGCAGCGGCGAGGTCCACTCGACGTGCCGGATCACCTTGGCCCAGTGCGGCCACGCGTCGGCGTCGGCGAAGACCTCGAAGAGCTGGTCCGGCGTGATCGCGAGGTCGACGCTGTTGGCGTAGCGGTGGGGTGCGGTGTCGACGTAGTCGATCCCGACCCGCTCGCAGGGGTGCATGGTGGGCGGCTGCGACATGGGGAGAAGTAGAACACGTTCTCATTGCTCGCGACGACTAGTGTCTCGCTGTGCCCGAGGTCCTCGTCCCGTCCGCCCGCTGGCCGCGCTGGCTGGAGAACTTCGCGTCCTCGCACGGCGGCACGGTGCTCGCGGTCGTCGACGGCGGACTGCACGGCTCGGCCCCGGACGGGTCCACCTTCACCGCCCGGCTGCCCTTCTCCCGTCCGTACGACGGCCAGCCCGACCACCTGGCCGACCACGCCGTCGCACCGCCTGCCTGGGGCGTGCTCCTCGTCCGCAAGGGCGGCTTCGCCGTCGCGCGGGTCGAGGCCGGCGTGGTCGTCGCGAGCAAGGTGGGGCAGCGGCACGTCCAGGGGCGGACCAAGGCGGGCGGCCAGTCCCAGCAGCGGTTCGCCCGGCGACGCGCCAACCAGGCCCGGGTCGCCTACGAGGCGGCTGCCGACCATGCCGTCACGGTGCTGGGCGGCGTGAGCGAGGTGGTCGCCGGGGGAGACCGGGGTGCGGTGGACGAGGTGCTCGCCGACCCGCGACTGCGGTCCGTCGGCGTGGTGGGGCCGTGGCTCGCCGTACCGGATCCACGGCGGGCGGTGCTCGATCAGGCGTTGCGGGACGCGCAGGCGCTGGTGGTGAGCGTGGAGAACGCAGGCCCGCGCTGAGCCGGATCGGCGTCGTTGCGGGCGGGTCGTGGAGATGTAGGGTCGTCTCACCAAAGACGAATACGCAGTGAGGAATGGTGCGTCGCTCTCGGGCATGTCGACGCCCTACCCTGCCGTCGCCTGCTCCCTGCTGCACTCGATCGACGCCTCGCCTCCGGGCGAGCGTCGGCGGCCGCCGTGCAGGAAGGTGTTTCCGTGGGGAGCTCGTCGACCGGACCCCGTTTACGCTGGCGCTCGACGCCGGCCGTCATCCTCGTCGTCATCGCCCTCACGCTCGGGATCGGTGCGGTCGCGAACGACCTCCGGCCCGCGGCCGCGGCGCGCAAGGTGGCGCGGCCGACGATCAGCCTCCCGATCCGTGAGGGGGCCAGGCTCGTCTTCACGGGCCGGGTTCGGTCGCGTGCTGTCGCCCGGCTGCAGGTGCGCAACGGGAAGCGCTGGACGAACGCCGGCCGCCAGCGCGCCTCGAAGAGCGGGCAGTACGTCGTCTCGACCGTGCTGCCGACCGCGGACCGCAGGTACCGGGTGGTGGCGGACCGGCGCGCGAGCGTCGTGCGCACCTTCGCGCCGCCGCCCGTCGTGCTGGCGCCCGACGAGGGCCTGGCCGACGTGGCGCCACCGGCCGTCGTACCGCAGCCCGGCGCGCCGCACGACCCCGAGATCCAGGAGCCTGTCCCTCCGGTCGATCCTCCGGCCGCAGAGGACCGGCCCAAGGATCCGGCACAGGAGCCGTCGGAGGAGCCGCCTCCGACCGGACAACCTTTCCCGGAGGATCCTCCGGGAAAGGAACCGCCGTCGGTCGAGGAGCCCGACGAGGGGCTGCCTCCGAAGGAGCCGCCGACGGACGACTGCGGCGTGCGGCCGCAGAAGTCCGAGGGTGGCTTGTGGTCCTGCAGCTTCGTCGACGAGTTCGGCGGCACCAGCCTGGACGGCTCGAAGTGGATGCCGCAGACGACCTGGCTCAGCGGCATGATCGGCGGCGAGATGGGCTGCTACGTCAACACGCCGAAGACGATCAGCGTCCGGGACGGCTTGCTGCACCTCACCTCGCACCGCAACCTGCCGGAGTTCACCTGCGTCAGCCCCTACGGCAGCTTCCAGTCCCGGGCGACCGTCGCCACCGTCGCGAGCAAGACGCGGTTCACCCAGGTCTACGGGCGCTTCGAGGCCAGGATGCGGGTGCCGGCGGAGCGGACCATCCCGGGCTCGCACGCCGCCTTCTGGCTGTACCCGGACCAGCACACGTACGGCGTGTGGCCCGATTCCGGCGAGATCGACGTGGCCGAGTGGTTCAGCGCCCGGCCCGCCAACGTCTACCCGTCCGTGCACTACGGCGGCGAGGTGCCGCTCGCCAGCTCGGGCGCCAACTGCCCGGTGCCCACGTCCAGCAGTGCGTTCCACACGTACGCCGTGGAGTGGACGCCCACCGTGATGCGCTTCTACTACGACGACAACCTCTGCTTCAGCCATCGCTGGACGCCGACGAACGTGACGCCCCCGAAGCCCTTCGACCAGCCGTTCTACCTGGTGCTCACGCAAGTCTGGGGCGCGGCATGGAACTCGCCCGTCGCCACGATGCCGAACAGCTCGACGTTGGTCGTGGACTGGGTGCGTGCCTGGCAGTGAGCGGGGAGCTCAGAGCGTGAGGGTGAGGAAGACGCTGTTCGGGTCGAGGACGTAGCCCTCGAACGGGCCGCACTCGGTGAAGCCGCGGGTGACGTAGAGCGCGCGGGCCGGTGCGAAGTAGTCCTCGGTGCCGGTCTCCAGGCTGATCCGCCCGTGGCCGCGGTCGCGGGCCTCGGTCAGCACGTGGTCGAGCAGCAGCCCCGCCACTCCGCGGCGGCGGGCGGCCGTCGCGGTGCGCATCGACTTGAGCTCGGCGTGCTCGGCCGAGAGTCGCTTGAGGGCGACGCAGCCGAGCAGGACGTCGTCCTCCCGGGCGGTCCAGAAGGTGATCGTCGGCGCTGCCAGGGCGTCCGGGTCGAGGGCGTGCACGCTCTCGGCCGGCGAGGTCGCGTACATGTCCGCGAGGTGCTCCTCGAGCAGTCCGAGCACGTCGGGCCGGCGGGGGTCGTCGGTCGCGATCTGCATGCGCCGATCCTCCCGCACCTGGGGAGGCGGGCGTCAGTCGAGGCCGAGCTCGGTACGTCGTACCGACCACCGCTGGTCGAGGTCCGACATCTCGGCGAGCACGAACGCGAGGAACTCCCGCGACAGCCGGAGCCGGCGGTGGGCTGGGTCGTCCTCGCCGAGGTCGGCCAGACCGCGGTCGAGGGCGGCGATCAGCGGGGCGTAGAACTGGTCGAGGCGCGCGATCATGCCGTGCCAGGCGTCGTCGTCGACCACGAAGACGTCGCGCCGGGAGCCACGCTCGCGCTCGCGGCGGATCATGCCGATGCCGTCGAGGTAGCGCACCGCGCCGGAGACGCCGGCCGGGCTGACGCCGAGCCCGGTCGCGATCTCGGCGGCGGTCATCCGGCCGTCGGCGTCGACAAGGAGAGCGGCGAACACCCGCGACGGGAGCCGGGCCAGGCCGGTGCTGGTCAGGGCGCCACCCATCCGCTCCACGAAGGAGTCGCGCGACGCATCCGTGACCATGCATCCGAGTCTATACAAGATTCAGAAAATGCTGAAAGAGGTGCATGATGGAGACATGACGAGTCCCCTCATCGAGGTGCACGACCTCGTGAAGACGTTCGGCTCCTTCCGCGCCCTCGACGGGCTGGACCTGACCGTCGAGGCCGGCGAGGTCCACGGCTTCCTCGGCCCGAACGGCGCCGGCAAGTCGACCACCATCCGGGTGCTGCTCGGCCTGCTCCGCAAGGACGCCGGCGAGGTCCGGATCCTCGGCGGCGACCCGTGGCGCGACGCCGCGGCGCTGCACCGCCGGCTGGCGTACGTGCCCGGCGACGTGAGCCTGTGGCCCAACCTGAGTGGCGGTGAGATCGTCGACCTGCTCATCCGGATGCGCGGGGCCGACCCCGCGACCTCGCGGCGCGAGGAGCTGATCGAGCGGTTCTCGCTCGACCCCACCAAGCGCGGGCGCGCGTACTCGAAGGGCAACCGGCAGAAGGTCGCGCTCGTCGCCGCGTTCGCCACCGACCCGGACCTGCTCATCCTCGACGAGCCCACCTCGGGTCTCGACCCGCTGATGGAGCAGGTCTTCAACGAGTGCGTCGCGGAGCAGACGGGTCGCGGCGCGACGGTGCTGCTGTCCAGCCACATCCTCAGCGAGGTCGACCGCCTCGCTGACCGGGTCACCATCATCCGCGAGGGCAAGGTCGTCGAGAGCGGCCGGATCAGCGACCTGCGCCACCTCAGCCGGAGCAAGATCGTCGCCACGCTGAGCGGTACGGCGCCCGACCTCTCCGGCACGCCCGGCGTCCACGACCTCGCGGTCGCCGACGGCCAGGTCAGCTGCACCGTCGACCCCGACGGCCTCCCGACCGTCCTCGCTGCGCTGACCGCTGCGGGCGTCACCGCCCTCACCAGCACCCCGCCCAGCCTCGAGGAGCTCTTCCTCGACGCCTACCGGGACCGGGCCGGGGCCGGGCGATGACCGCGACCGGTTGGCGACTGCTGCTTCGCCTGGGCCTGCGCCAGGACCGGGTCCTCGCGCCGGTGGCGGTCGCCGTACTCGTCCTGATGAGCGGCGCGTCCGCCGCCGCCACCCCGGGCCTGTACGCCGACCAGGCCGACCGGGTCCGCGCCGCCGAGGCGATCAACGCCAGCCCCGCGATCGTCGCGCTCTACGGCCCGATCCTCGACGTCACCAGCGAGGGCGAGCTGGCGATGACCAAGATGACGGTGCTGTACGCCGTGTTCGTGGCCGTCCTGTTCATCGCGGTCGTGCGCCGCCACACGCGGGTCGAGGAGGAGACGGGCCGCACCGAGCTGATCGGTGGCACCGCCGTCGGCCGCCACGCGTCGCTGGTCGCCACGCTCCTCGAAGCGGTGCTCCTCGCCCTCGCGCTCGGTGTGCTGACCGCGCTCGGCAACACCGTGTCGGGGCTCGACGCGGCCGGGTCGCTGGCCTTCGGCGCGCTCTGGGCCGGCACTGCGTTGGTGGCCGCCGGCATCGGCGCCGTGACCGCGCAGCTGTCCGCCAGCGCTCGCACCTGCGCGGCGTACGCGGCCGGGGCGGTGGGCGTCCTGTTCGTGCTGCGCGCCGCCGGTGACACCGGTCCCGGGTGGTTGAGCTGGCTCTCGCCGCTCGGCTGGAACACCCAGGTCCGCGCGTACGGCGAGGTCCGGTGGTGGCTGCTGCCCTGCTACCTGCTCGTCGCCGGAGTGCTGGCCGCGACTGCCTTCGTGCTGCGCACGCGCCGCGACCTCGGCTGCGGTCTGGTGCCGACCCGGCCGGGTCCGCGGGCCGGTTCGACCCGGCTGGCCGACGCCTTCGCCCTCGCGGTCAAGGTCCACGCCACGACGCTCGCGCTGTGGTCGGTGGCTGCCGGGGTGCTGGGCGTCGTGTTCGGCATGATCGCGCCCGGCATCGGCGACCTGCTGGACTCCGAGGTCGCCCAGTCGATCATCGACGAGCTCGGCGGCGCACTCGTGGCGGCGATCCTGTCGATCGTCGCGGTCGTCCTCACCTACTTCGCCGTCACCGTGGTCAGCCACGCGGGCCGCGACGAGCAGGACGGGCGTGCCGAGCTGGTGCTCGCGACCGCGACCAGCCGCAGCGGGTGGTTCGTCGCATCGGCGGTGCTCGCGCTCGCCGGTACGGCGTGGCTGCTCGTCGTGACCGGGGTCGGCCTGTGGATCGGGTACGTCGCGGCGGACGGTCCCGGCATCGGCAACCTGGTCGTCGCGGCCCTGGCCTGGGTCCCTGCAGCCTGGGTGGTCGGTGCGCTCGCGGTCCTCTCGCTGGCCGCCGGGCTGCGCTGGTCGGCGCTGGTCTGGGCGTGGCCGGCGGCCTTCCTGACGCTCAGCCTGCTCGGCGACCTGCTCGACCTGCCGGGCTGGTTGACCGGCCTGTCGCCGTACTCCCACGTGCCGTCCCTGCCTGCCGACGGGTGGAGCTGGGGGAGTGCCGGTGGCCTGAGCGCGGTGGCAGCCGCGCTCCTCGTCGTGGCGTGGTGGCGGTTCCGCGAGCGCGACATCGGTTGAGGCCATGTCTCGCCGCTCCCCGGCGGCTACGCAGCGCGTCGCATCCGATCTGGCTGTGTTGGCGTCGCTCGAAGGGCGATCGAGCACGTCGTCGCTCCGCCGCCTTGCCAGATCGGCGCGACACGCCGCTCGCTACACCGTTGAGCGGCGAGACATGACCTAGTTTCAGCCGCATGTGGCAGCCCGAGCCCGACTGGGTGGCGCTCCCCGGAGGCACGGGGACGTCCACCGTGGGTGTGTGGCGGACCGCGCTCGGTGGGCGGCCCGTGGTGGTGAAGCGGCTCGGCGCACCGGCGCCGGGCGACCCGGTCGTCCTCTCCGAACGCACCCACGCCGGCTACTGGCGGCGCGAGGCCGACGTGCTGCTGACCGGCCTGACCGCCGAGACCCCCGGGCTGCGATCGGCCGGCGCCTCGGTCGAGGAGGACGACGAGGGCGTCACGATCGTCCGGGACTGGGTCGAGGACGCCGCGTCGAGCGGGCTGTTCCTCGCGCTGTCGCTGGGCCGGTTCGCCGGCGCCGGCCTCGGTGAGTCGGCGTTCCTGGCGACGTCCCTCCTGCGTGATCGTCTGGCCCGGGTCGCGCGGGCCGGCGGCTGGACCACCCTGGCCCGGACCACGGTCGCCGATGTCGCCGAGCACCTGTGGACCCACCGCGAGCGGATGCTTGCGCTGCTCGACACCCTGCCGCGGGTCCCGCAGCACGGTGACCCGACGGCGCTCAACGTGCCCGGCCGCGACGGTGACGACGCGCTCGCGATCGATTGGGGGACGCTCGGCCACGGCCCCGTCGGCGGCGACCTCGGCTACCTCTCCCTGTCGACGCGCGAGGAGTTCGAGCCGCTCCTCGACGCCTACCTGCTCGGCCTGCCCGACGCGATCGCCGACCGTGACAGCGTGGTGCTCGGTGCCCAGGTCGTGTCGGTCTACACCGCGCTCAACCGCGCCGAGTGGGCGCTGGCCCGCGTCGCGGGCGGCGAGGGCGCCCTCGCCGGCAAGTACCGCCACCCGGCGGTGGCGCCCCACCTGCGTGCGCTGCAGCGCACGTTCGGGCACATGGAGAACCTGCTGGCGCTGTAGGGCTCAGACCTTCGGTGCCGCGAACGTGTCGCAGGCCTCGAGGGTGCCCTCCTGGAAGCCGGTCATGAACCACTTCTGGCGCTGGGCCGAGGAGCCGTGGGTCCAGGCCTCCTCGTTGACCCGGCCGCCGGAGCGCTTCTGGATGTAGTCGTCGCCGACCGACTTGGCGGCGTCGATGGCCTGGTTGATGTCGTCCTGGGTGAGGTCGAGGATCAGCTTCTCGCCCGACGCGTCCTCGGTGGTGGTCGCGTGCTTGGCCCACATGCCGGCGTAGCAGTCGGCCTGCAGCTCGAGGCGTACGCCGTCGCTCTGCGGCCCGGTCTGCTGGCTGCGGACCTGCCCCATGTAGCCGAGCAGGTTGGAGATGTGGTGGCCGTACTCGTGGGCGAGCACGTAGAACTCGACGAAGCTGCCGTCGGGGCCGCCGAGCTGGCCCTCCAGGACGTCGTCGAAGAAGGTGGTGTCGAGGTAGATCGTCTCGTCGGTCGGGCAGTAGAACGGGCCGACAGCCGACGAAGCGGCTCCACAGCCGGTGTTCACGGAGCCGGTGAAGGTGACCACGGCCTTCTCCGGGCGGGACTTGCCGCCGAGCTCGGTGCCCCAGTAGTCGGTCAGCGAGTTCTCGATCGCGACCCGGGCACAGTCCTGGCTGTTGTTGGCGTCCTCGCCGGTCTTGCAGCCCGCGTAGCGGTCGGTGCCCTGCTGCTGGTCGCTGAGCCGCGAGGGCGAGTAGACGTTGCCGAGCCCGCCGGTGCCGCCGCCTCCGCTGAGCGGGTTGCCGCCGAGCAGGAGGGTCACGACCACGACGAGGATCACGCCGATGAGGCCGCTGATGCCGCCCTTGCCGGTCGGGATCGGGATGCGCATGCCGCCGCCACCGAGACCGCCGCCCATGCCACCGCCACCGCCGGAGCCGGCATCGCGTACCCGGGACTGGTCGAGGCGGGCCTTCGGATTGAATCGCACCACGTGCAGCACCCTAGGGCACACCACCGTCGTTTAGGGGGTGTCGAACGGGCGTGGGAGAATGGTCCCCTCATGATCACGGTGCACCAGCTCGAGGTACGCGTCGGTGCGCGGCTCCTCATGGAGAACGTCAGCTTCCGCGTCGGCCCCGGCGACAAGGTCGGCCTCGTCGGCCGCAACGGCGCCGGCAAGACCACCCTCACGAAGGTGCTCGCCGGTGACGCGCTGCCCGCGAGCGGTTCGGTCACGAACAGCGGCGAGCTCGGCTACCTCCCCCAGGACCCGCGCGTGGGTGACCCCGAGGTCATCGTCCGCGACCGGATCCTGTCCGCGCGGGGCCTCGACGACGCCGTACGACGGATGCGGGCCGCCGAGATCGCGATGGCCTCCGAGGACCCCAACGAGCGCGACAAGGCGTTCCGGAAGTTCCAGCGCGCCCAGGACGAGCTGGACGCCGGCGGCGGGTACGCCGCCGAGACCGAGGCGCTCCAGATCGCACAGAGCCTCGGCATCCCGGACCGGCTGATGGACCAGCCGCTCGGCACCCTGTCCGGTGGTCAGCGACGCCGCGTGGAGCTGGCCCGGATCCTGTTCTCCAGCGCCGAGGTGCTCGTGCTCGACGAGCCGACCAACCACCTCGACGCCGACTCGATCACGTGGCTGCGCGACTGGATGAAGTCCTACAAGGGCGGCTTCATCGTGATCAGCCACGACAACGACCTGCTCGAGGAGACCGTCAACAAGGTCTTCCACCTCGACGCCAACCGCTCGGTCATCGACGTCTACAACATGGGCTGGAAGAACTACCTCACCCAGCGCGAGACCGACGAGGCCCGCCGCAAGCGTGAGCTGATGAACGCCCAGAACAAGGCGAAGACGCTCACCGACCAGGCCAACAAGATGCGCGCCAAGGCCACCAAGGCCAGCGCCGCGCAGCAGATGCTCAAGCGCGCCGAGAAGCTCCTCGACGGTGTCGAGGGCGAGCGGCAGTCCGACAAGGTCGCGGCGATCAAGTTCCCGACCCCGGCCGCCTGCGGCAAGACCCCGCTGTCGGCGCACGACCTGTCCAAGTCGTACGGCGCCCTGGAGATCTTCACCGCCGTCGACCTGGCCATCGACAAGGGCTCGCGCGTGGTCATCCTCGGCCTCAACGGCGCCGGCAAGACCACGATGCTGCGCATCCTCGCCGGCGTCGACAAGCCCGACACCGGCGAGGTCGTCGCCGGCCACGGCCTCAAGGTCGGCTACTACGCCCAGGAGCACGAGACCCTCGACGTCACCCGGACGGTGCTCGAGAACATGCAGTCCTCCGCACCCGACCTCACCGACACCGAGGCCCGCTCGGTCCTCGGCTCGTTCCTCTTCTCCGGCGACGACGTCCACAAGCAGGCCGGCGTCCTGTCCGGTGGCGAGAAGACCCGCCTCGCCCTTGCCTCGCTCGTGGTGTCGGCTGCCAACGTGCTGCTCCTCGACGAGCCCACCAACAACCTCGACCCCGCCTCGCGCGAGGAGGTGCTCAGCGCGATCCGCCGCTACGAGGGCGCGATCGTGCTGGTCACCCACGACGAGGGCGCCGTCCACGCGCTGGAGCCGGACCGGGTGCTCATCCTTCCCGACGGCGTCGAGGACCTGTGGAGCCCGGACTACGCCGACCTGGTCGCGCTGGCCTGACCGCACTGGTACCGCATCAGGTACCATTGCTGTGAAGGAGGTGTGACGTGGACGTCGACACCCGTGAGGTCACCGCGCAGATGCAGGAAGCCCTGCGACGGAGCGGCCTGAGCCTGCGGGGTTTCGCCGCCGCTCTCGGTACCTCCCACTCGCGCCTGTCCTCCTACCTCAAGGGGACTGCCAGCCCGTCTGCGGCGCTGTTCGTTCGTGCGTGCCGGATCGGCGCCGCCCTGGGCGAGGCCAGGGAGCAGGGCTGGCTCACCCCGGACGCGGCCCACCGGGTGCTCAGGAGCGCGACGGACTCGGGTGACGAGCAGTGGGCGTTCAAGCTCGCCACGCAGGCCCGAGACCAGGTGCGCGAGATGCTCGCCTCGCCAGGCGCCCCGGCCGACGCGTGGGATGCGAGTCCCGGTATGAAGCAGGTCGACCGGTGGGGCGCGCTGCTTGCTGCGTTCATCGCTCATGAGTTCCAGGCGGCCGGCCGGCCGGCACCTGCATGGACCGACGTCGGTCTGAGCGAGGAGTGGGTCAAGTCGAACCTCCTCCTCGACGACGCGGAGATCCGCGACGCGACTCCGCACTGGCTCGCGGAGCGCGGGATATACATCGCCGAACGGGACCTGGCGACCGCGTGAGCCCCGTCGTCGAGCTCGACCGTGAGCACCTCCGGAGACTGCTTGCCGAGCTCGACCACAAGCTGGCCGCCCGAGGGGTCGCTGCAGGTGTCTACATCGTCGGTGGTGCGGCCATCGCGCTGACCGTCGCGGAGCGTCGCGTCACGGTCGACGTCGACGCCATTGCCACGGACGTCATCGTCTACGAGGAGGCGGCGGCCATCGCGCGGCGCCACGGCCTGCCTCTACGGTGGCTCAACCCGGGGGCCACCCCGTGGGTCCCTCCCCGCCCGCCGACGTCGCTGCCGACGGCGCCGGGACTGTTGGTCGAGTACGCTCCGGTCGAGCACCTGCTGGCGATGAAGATGGTCGCCATGCGGGAGCGCGACTACGCCGACATCGCCGCGCTCGCCGCAGCGCTGGGCCTGGCGGACGGTGCGGTGGGCGACTTCGCCGAGCTGCTCCGCGCGGCGTACGTCGACGCAGAGACGCTCGAGATGGCACTCGGGATCCGCCGTGCTGAGGATCTCGCTGCAGAGGTCGAGGCCGTGGCGACCAGCGTGGTGCGGATCGTTCGCCACTTCCTCGCTTCGGACGACTGAGTGAGCCAGCGTCGTCGTACCCGCCATTCGGGTCCTCAGCTCAGCCAGATCACGACCCGAATGCCGGGTACGACGCACAACAGGCACCCCTCACGCACTCACTCGCTCATTCGCTCGCGATCGCGTCCAGCACGTCCAACCGGCTCGCCCGGACCGCGGGGATGACGGCGGCCAGCACGCCGACCACGATCGCCACGACGAGGAACGCGAGCAGCTGGCCGAGGGGGAGGCCGAGGCTGCTCAGGTCGTCGGAGAGCGAGCGCTGGAGCAGGATGCCGATGAGCAGGCCGAGGACCATGCCGAGCACGGCGCCGAGGACGGCGATGGCGACCGACTCCAGGGTGATCATCCGGCGTACCTTGGCGCGGCTCATGCCGACGGCCCGCAGCAGGCCGATCTCGCGGGTGCGCTCGATGACGCTGAGGCCGAGGGTGTTGATGATGCCGATGACGGCGATCACGATGGCCAGGGTCAGCAGGCCGTAGATGATGTAGAGCAGCTGGTTGACCTGGTCACGGATCTGGTCGGCGAAGCCCTGCTTGTCGAAGACGCCCACGATCGGGGCGGAGGCCGCGGCGGCGTCGACGGCGTCGCGCACCTTCGTCTTGTCGGCACCCGGGTCGATCAGGACGCTCAGCGTCGAGTCCTGGCGCAGTACGCCGGCCGCCACCAGCTGGTCGAGCGGGATGCTGATCTCGGAGGTGGTGTCGGCGGACTCGACGATGCCCGCGATCTTCAGGTGCAGCGTCGTACCGCCCTGGAAGCCGAGGTCGAGCGGGTCGCCCACCTTCACGCCGAGCGAGGTGGCCAGCGTGCGGAAGACGACTGCTTCGCCGCCGGTCGGTGAGGCGACGCCCGAGACCACGTCCTGGTGGTAGATCTGTGCGTACTCCGCGTCGTTGCCGGCCACGGTGACGGTGTCGCCCTTGCGCGGTCCCGAGGCCAGGTGGGCCGCGGTCCACTGCTGGCGACTGACGACGGCGACGCCCGGTACCTTCGCGACCTTGTCTCCGATCTCGGTCGAGAACGGCAGGAAGTTCGAGTTCTGCACCAGCAGGTCGGCGGTGAACTGCTCGTCGACCACGTCGTCGACCGAGGCGTTGAGCGACGATGCGAGGACGCCGATGGTGGAGACCAGGGCGAGGCCGATCATCAGTGCGGAGGCCGTGGCGCCGGTACGACGGGGGTCGCGCAGTGCGTTCTCCCCGGCCAGGCGCCCGGTGGTGCCGAACACGCGACCGAACAGCGAGCGGCACAGCGCGAGCACCGGCTTGCCGACGACCGGGCTGATCGCGGCGACGGTGAGGATCCAGATCACCGCACCCACGCCGATCCACGCGGCGTCCGAGCCGGGGGCTCCGGCGACGCCGACGGCCGCGAACCCGGCGCCGATGACCAGCAGCACCGCCCCGATGAGCGTCCGACGACGCAGCGACCCGCGCTCGGGTACGACGTCCGCACGCATCGCCGCCACTGGCGCCACCTTCGCGCCCCGCCGGGCGGGCAGGTAGGCGGCAGCCATCGTGACGCCGACGCCGACGACGTAGCTGGTGACGATCGCGCGCGGGGTGAGGTCGAGCGCCTTGCTGGCGATGTCGAGCCCGATCGAGCGGAACATCGCGGCGAGGCCCCGGGCCAGCACCAGGCCGAGTCCGATCCCGGCCGTCGTGGCGACGAGCGCCAGGACGAACGCCTCGAGCAGCACCGAGCGGGTCACCTGCCCGCGCCCGGCGCCGAGGGCGCGCAGCAGGGCGAGCTCGCGGGTGCGCTGGGCGACGAGGATCGAGAAGGTGTTGACGATGATGAAGCCGCCGACGATGACGGCGATGATCGCGAACACCAGCAGGAAGGTGCTGATGATCCCGAGGAAGGTGCCGACCGCGTCCTGCGACTCCTTGGCCACCTTGTCGCCGGTGACCGCTTCGAACCCGTCGGGCAGCACCTTCCGTGCGGCGGCGGCGAGCTGCTCCTGCGTCACCCCGTCGGCCGCGGTGAGGCTGATCTGGTTGAAGGCGTCCTTGCCGCCCAGGAACAGTGCCTGCGCCTCCTGGGTCGTGAAGACCAGCAGGGTCGCGCCCGCCGTACCGCCGCCGTTGAACTCCGCGGTGCCGACCAGCTCGGCGGTGCGCTCGAGCGTCCCGAACGGCGCGAGCAGCTTCACCTCGTCGCCGACCCGGTAGTCGCCCGCCTTCGCGGCGCCCTCGTCGAGCACGATCTCGCCGGGCCCCGCTGGCCACCGACCGGAGGTCAGCAGCAGCGCGCGCTCGCCGTCCATGTTGGGGCCGTCGGTGTGGTTGAACGCGAGCGTCGGCGCGCCGGTGCCGCCCACCAGGGTGCCGTCGCTGGCGAGCAGGCTCATCCCGAAGCCGGCGACGTCGCCGTCGGCGCGCGCTACCTGCGGCAGGGCCTTGAGCCTGGCCACGTCGTCAGGAGTCAGCGCCCGGCTGCTCTGGCCGGAGACGCCGCCGTCGAAGGACGCGGTGTCGGTGGCCCGGACGACGCCGTCGGGCGTCGAGCCGTGGATGATCCCGTCGAAGGTGGTGGAGAGCCCGTGGCTGAACACCAGGACGCCGGACAGGAACGCCACACCGAGGATGATCGACAGCCCGCTCATGACGAGCCGCACCTTGCGGGCGAACAGGTTGCGCAGGGTCAGGCGAAGCACGTCATCTTCTCCAGGATCGCCTCGCGGTTGGGCTCGCGCAGCTCGTCGACGACCCGGCCGTCGGCGAGGAACACGACCCGGTCGCAGTACGACGCCGCGACCGGGTCGTGGGTGACCATCACGATCGTCTGGTCGAACTCGTCGACGCTGCGGCGCAGGAAGCCGAGCACCTCCGCGCCCGAGGTGCTGTCGAGGTTGCCGGTCGGCTCGTCGGCGAACACGATCGAGGGCTTGCTGACCAGCGCCCGCGCGCAGGCGACCCGCTGCTGCTGGCCACCGGACATCTGTGAGGGGCGGTGACCGAGCCGGTCTCGCAGCCCGACCGCGTCGACGACCGTGTCGAACCAGGCCTGGTCCGGCTTGCGACCGGCCAGGCTGAGGGGGAGCAGGATGTTCTCGCGCGCGGTGAGCGTCGGTACCAGGTTGAAGGCCTGGAAGACGAAGCCGACCTGCTCACGGCGCAGCGCGGTCAGCGCCTTGTCGCGCAGCCTGGAGAGCAGGACCTCGCCGATCTGCACGTCGCCGGACGTCGGGGTGTCGAGGGCAGCCAGGCAGTGCATGAGCGTCGACTTGCCCGAGCCCGACGGCCCCATGATCGCGGTGAACTCGCGGGCGCCGATGTCGAGGGAGACCCCGTCGAGCGCACGGACCTCCGAGTCGCCCGATCCGTAGCGCTTGTGGAGGTCGATGGCCCGGGCCGCGACGGGGGCCGGCGAGGCGAGCGGGGTGTCGGGCGTCATGGTCCCCACCTTGCCCGATCGAGCCACCCGGCGGCATCAGGAAACGCCCCGAGGCACCCCTGAGCCCGGCGCCCCGGTCAGGGCCGGCAGCAGGAGGCTGGAGTCGCCGAACTCGTGCCACAGGTAGCCGCCGCGGGTCGCGGCACCGTAGGCACGCTGGGCGAGTGCTGCCCCTGCGACCGCCTCGACCAGCAACAGGTGGGACGCGCCCGGGTCGTGCCACCCGGTGACCAGGCCCTCGACGACCTGGGGAGGGTCCCCGGGCGTGACGACCCGGGTCGTCCAGCCGGTGGCGGCGGCCACGACGCCCGGTGACCCGGCCACCACGGCCGACTCCAGTGCACGCGTCGCCGACGTGCCGACGGCGACGACCCGGCGACCCCGGGCGCGGACCAGGTTGACCAGGTCCGCCGTGGCCGCGGGTACGACGAACCGCTCGGCCTGCGGCGCCTCGCCGGCCTCCTGCGAGGACACGCCGGTGTGCAGCGTCACGGGAGCGACGAGCACGCCCCGGGCGACCAGCCGGGTGACCAGCTCGGCCGTGAACGGTCGCGCCGCGGACGCCATCTCGGCGCTGCCCGGGACCCTTCCGAACACGGTCTGGTAGTCCGAGAGCGGATAGCGCTCGTCGAGGTAGCCGTAGGCGATCGGGCGGCCGTAGCGGCCCGCCGTCCGTCCGAGCGGCGAACCGCTCCACGTGGCGCGCCAGAGCCGGTTGCCGACACCGGTCGGCGAGGAGGCCGTCGGGTACGGCGCCCGCAACCGGAGCACGGTCCGCCCTGCCGCGACGTCGATCAGGTCACCCGCCTGCGCGTCGAGGACGCTCCGGTCGGCGTCGGGCGCCCGGCGTACCTCCACCACCCAGGTGCCGTCGTCGAGCGGGGTCGCGACGTGGACCACGACCGCCCCGTGCCGGTCCGAGACGCCGTCGAGCGCGCCGGCGACCGTGGCGGAGTCGTTGACCACGAGCAGGTCGCCCGCCGACAGGTGGTCGCCGATCCTGTCGAAGCGGGTGTCCACGACTCCCGCCGACGCGTCGGCGACCAGCAGGCGCACCCCGTCGCGGGCGATCCCCCGACGCTCGGCCGGGCCGCCGGCGTACGTCGCGCGCGGCGCCTCGAACCGGACGGCAGGGCTCTCGTCGAGCAGGCGCACGGCTCAGCCCCCTGCCGGGACCGGCACCGTGATGTCGGCGGCCCGGTAGCGGCCGGACGGCGGCCGCTGGTCGAGGAGCGCCAGGAGGTGCGGGACGACCGTCTCGGGCAACGGCCGGTCGGAGATGTCCTCGCCGGGGAACCACTCCTGGTGCATGCGCGTGCGCATGTCGCCGGGATCGACGGCGTAGGCACGGATCCCGGGGTGCTCGGCGGCGAAGGTCATCGTGAGGTGGTCCAGCGCCGCCTTCGAGGCGCCGTACAGTCCCCATCCCTCGTAGTGCTCCAGCGCGGCGTCCGAGGAGATCGACAGCAGCGTCCCGCCCGAGGCGGCGAGGTCGCCGACGAAGAGCCCCGTGATGACGATCGGCGCGCCGACGTTGTGCCGCCAGACGTGCTGCAGGTCGTCCGGCTGGACGTCGGCGAGCTCGCGCCGACGGGTCGTGCCGGACGCCGGCCCGAGGACCCCGGCGTTGTGGACCAGCAGGTCGAGGCGTCCCCGGGCGCGGACGGCCGCGACCAGCTGGTCGCGGTGTGCGGCGTCGGTGAGGTCGCCGGGGATGGCCGTGGCGCTGTCGGCCCACGGCCGGGCCGCCGCCGCGAGCGCGTCGGCGTCGCGTCCGTCGGTGATGACGTGCCAGCCGGCCGCGACGAGTCCGTCGGCCAGCGCCCGGCCGAGGCCCCGGCTTCCGCCGGTCACCAGTGCGACGTGGGTCATGGGAACTCCTTGCTCGATAGGTGGAGCCACCATCGTCGAACCTGAAGTGCGCTTGAGGTCAAGGGTGATGTGCCAGAGTTGCCCCATGGCGAGCTTTGTGGGGGCGATCGACCAGGGCACGACGAGCACCCGGTTCATGGTCTTCGACCACAGCGGCACCGAGGTCGCCCGGCACCAGCTCGAGCACTCGCAGATCCTGCCGCGGGCGGGCTGGGTCGAGCACAACCCGATCGAGATCTGGGAGCGGACGTCCGCAGTGGTGCAGACAGCGCTCGCGAAGGCGCGACTCGGCGCCGAGGACCTCGCGGCCGTCGGCATCACCAACCAGCGCGAGACCACGATCGTGTGGGACCGCCGCACCGGACGCCCGCTGTCCAGTGCGATCGTCTGGCAGGACACCCGCACCGACGCGATCGCGGCCGCCCTGGACCGCGACGGTCGCGGCGACGTGATCCGGCACCGCGCCGGGCTGCCCCCGGCGACGTACTTCTCCGGCGGCAAGCTGCAGTGGATCCTCGAGAACGTTCCCGGCGCCCGTGAGGCGGCCGAGCGTGGCGACGCCCTGTTCGGCACGCCGGACACCTGGGTCCTGTGGAACCTCACCGGCGGCCCGGACGGCGGCGTGCACGTCACCGACGTCACCAACGCCAGCCGCACCATGCTGATGGACCTCGAGACCCTCGACTGGGACGACGAGCTGCTCGGCTTCTTCGGGGTGCCGCGCGCGATGCTGCCCGAGATCCGGGAGTCGTCGGCGACCACGCCGTACGGCGTCACGCGGGCCAACGGCCCCTTCGGCGGCGAGGTGCCGATCACCGGCATCCTCGGCGACCAGCAGGCGGCCACGGTCGGGCAGGTCTGCTTCGAACCCGGCGAGGCCAAGAACACCTACGGCACCGGCAACTTCATGCTGCTCAACACCGGCACCGAGATCGTCCGCTCCAAGTCCGGGCTGCTGACCACGCCGGCCTACCAGCTGGGTGACGAGCCGTGCGTCTACGCGCTGGAGGGCTCGATCGCGGTGACCGGGTCGGCCGTGCAGTGGCTGCGCGACCAGCTCGGCATCATCAGCGGCGCGGGGGAGTCGGAGTCCCTGGCGCGGCAGGTCGATGACAACGGCGGCGTCTACTTCGTGCCCGCGTTCTCCGGCCTGTTCGCGCCGTACTGGCGCTCCGACGCGCGCGGCGCGATCGTCGGGCTCTCGCGGTTCAACACCAACGCTCACGTGGCAAGGGCCACGCTGGAGGCGATCTGCTACCAGTCGAGGGACGTGATCGAGGCGATGACGGCCGATTCCGGGGTGGAGCTGGAGGTGCTCAAGGTGGATGGTGGCGTGACGTCGAACAGCCTGTGCATGCAGATCCAGGCCGACGTGCTCGGCGTACCCGTGTCCCGTCCGGTGGTGCCCGAGACGACCGCGCTGGGCGCGGCGTACGCCGCCGGGCTGTCGGTCGGCTACTGGCACGACACCGACGAGCTGCGCCAGAACTGGCGCGAGGACACCCGTTGGGAACCCCAGTGGGACGCCGAACGCAGGGACGCGGGCTACGCCCAGTGGCAGAAGGCAGTGCAACGCACGCTCGACTGGGTGGAGGTGCCCTGATGAGCCCCGCCGCCCTGTCCCCACGAGCCCGCAGCGCCGCCCTCAAGCGACTGGCGACCCAGCAGCTCGACGTCCTCGTCATCGGCGGCGGTGTCGTCGGCAGCGGTGCGGCCCTCGACGCCGCCACCCGCGGCCTGTCCGTCGGCCTGGTCGAGGCCCGTGACTTCGCCTCCGGTACGTCGAGCCGCAGCTCCAAGCTCGTCCACGGCGGCCTGCGCTACCTCGAGATGCTCGACTTCCGCCTGGTCGCCGAGGCGCTCAAGGAGCGGGGTCTGCTGATGCAGCGGCTCGCCCCGCACCTGGTGCGCCCGGTGCCCTTCCTCTACCCGCTGACCGGGCTGGGCTGGGAGCGCTGGTACGCCGGCGCCGGCGTCGCGATGTACGACGCCATGTCCAAGGCCAGCGGATACGGCGACGGGATGCCGGTCCACAAGCACCTCACCCGGCGCGGCGCCCGCAAGGCGTTCCCGTCGCTGCGCAAGGACGCCCTGGTCGGTGCGATCCGCTACTACGACGCCCAGGTCGACGACGCCCGGCACACCATGTTCCTGGCCCGCACCGCTGCGACGTACGGCGCCGCGGTCGCCTCCCGCACCCGTGTCGTCGGCCTGATCAAGGAGAGCGAGCGGGTGGTCGGGGCGGAGGTGGTCGACCTCGAGACCGGCCACCGGTTCGACATCCGCGCCTCCCAGGTCATCAACGCCACCGGCGTCTGGACCGACGAGACGCAGGCGATGGCGCGCGAGCGCGGGCAGTTCAAGGTCCGCGCCAGCAAGGGCATCCACCTCGTGGTGCCGCGCGACCGGATCCGCGGCGAGACCGGCCTGATCCTGCGCACCGAGAAGTCGGTGCTCTTCGTGATCCCGTGGAAGCGGCACTGGATCATCGGCACCACCGACACCGACTGGGAGCTCTCCAAGGACCACCCGGCGGCGAGCAGCAGCGACATCGACTACCTGCTCGAGCACGTCAACCAGGTCTTGGAGGTGCCGCTCACCCGCGACGACGTCGAGGGCGTGTACGCCGGCCTGCGCCCGCTCCTCGCCGGCGAGTCCGAGGCGACGTCGAAGCTCTCGCGCGAGCACGCGGTGGCCCACAGCGTCCCGGGACTCGTCGTCGTGGCGGGTGGCAAGTACACGACGTACCGCGTCATGGCCGCGGATGCGGTCGACGAGGCCGTGCACGGGTTGGAGACCGTGCTCGGGCGGAAGGCGGGGGAGTGCGTGACCGAGACGGTGCCACTGGTCGGTGCCGACGGCTACCAGGCGCTGTGGAACCAGCGCCGCGCCCTCGCCACCCAGTCGGGGCTGGCGATCAACCGGGTCGAGCACCTGCTGGGGCGCTACGGCTCGCTGGTGCTGGAGGTGCTCGACCTGATCGCCGCCGAGCCCGACCTCGGTGAGCCGCTGCCCGGGGCCGAGGACTACCTGATGGCCGAGGCGGTGTACGCCGTCACCCACGAGGGCGCCCGGCACCTCGACGACATCCTGACCCGGCGGTTGCGGGTGTCGTTCGAGACCTTCGACCGGGGAGCCGCGGCGGCGCCGTACGTCGCCGACCTGGTGCGTGGACACCTGCGCTGGGACTCCGACCAGCACACCCGCGAGCTGCAGCACTACCTCAAGCGGGTGGAGGCGGAGCGTGAGAGCCAGCGGCAGCCCGACGACCACACGGCCGACGCGGCGCGCAAGGGCGCGCCGGACGTCGTGCCGGTGTCGCGGGTGGCCGAATCGATCGAGACCCTGGAGAGCTCCTGATGGACCTGCAGCTGAAGGACCGCGTCTACCTGGTCACCGGCGGCACCCGCGGCCTGGGCCGCGCGACGGCCGAGGCGCTGGTCGCCGACGGCGCACGCGTGGTGGTGTCGGGGCGGCACACCGACTCCGTGGAGGCGACCGTCGCGGCGCTGGGCGGGCCCTCCAGCGCGGTTGGCGTGGTCGCCGACAACGCGGACCCTGGGACACCGACCCGGCTGATCGCGGCCGCGCACGACGCGTGGGGCCGGGTCGACGGCGTGCTGATCAGCGTCGGCGGACCGCCGGCCGGCCTGATCACCCAGATGACCGACGAGCAGTGGACCGCTGCGTTCGGGTCGGTGTTCCTCGGCGCGGTCCGGCTGGCCCGCGAGGTCGGCGCCGTGCTCGGCGACGGCGGATCGATCGCGTTCGTGCTGTCCAGCAGCGTGCGCCAGCCGATCCTCGACCTCGCCATCTCCAACGGTCTGCGCCCGGGGCTGGCGATGGCCGCGAAGACCCTCGCCGACGAGCTCGGTCCGCGCGGCATCCGGGTCAACGGCCTGCTGCCGGGGCGCCTGGCGACCGAGCGGGTCGCCGAGCTGGACGCCGGCAGCGGCGACGCCGACGCGGCCCGGGAGCGGGCCTCGCAGCAGATCCCGCTGCGGCGCTACGGCCGGCCGGAGGAGTTCGGGCGGGTGGCCGCGTTCGTGCTGTCGCCGGGGGCGTCGTACCTGTCCGGGGTGATGCTGCCCGTCGACGGCGGGATGCTCCGCTCGCTCTGAGGCGGGACCTGGGGCCGGGTCTGCGGCTTGCGTGAGAACGGTCCGCCGGAGCGGCGCTTGGTGCCGACCCGCTCGCCCCGCGGCCCGAGCTTGCGCTCGTCCCAGGCGAGGTAGCCGAAGCCGCCGACGGCGAGCACCCCGAAGAACCACCACTGCAGGCCGTAGAAGAAGTGCGGCCCCTCACCGAGGTCGGGGAGCTCGACGGCGGCGAGCTCCTTGGCCGGCTTCGGGTCCTCCGACTTCAGCGCGACGAATCCGGTGAAGACCTTGCGGTCGATGGCCTTGCCGATCGGACCGCTGGCGATGGCGCGCGTCGAGTGGTCGTCGACCCCGGTGCTGCTGCCGCTGCCGTCGGCGCGGACCCAGCCGGTCACGGTCACCTCGCCGGCCGGGGGTGCGGGCAGCTCGGCGCCCTTGATCACAGGGTTGTCGGTGCCGAACCAGCCGCGGTCGACCAGGAGCGTCGTACCGTCGGCCGTGACGAGGGGTACGACGACCTCGACGCCCGGGTAGCCGTTGCGGGTGCGGTAGCGAACCACCACGGTGTCGTCGCGGACGTACTCCCCGGTGGCGCTGACCAGGCGCCACTCGTCGTCCTCGGCGACCTTCCGGCCGGGCGCGAGGACCTCGGTGACGTCGACCGGGTCGCGCACCTCGTTGGCGCGGATGATGGCGTTCTCCTGCTTGCGGTCGTCGAGGCGGCCGAACTGCCACTCGCCGAGCCACCACGTGGCCCAGCCGACCAGGATGATGGCGAGGAAGAACAGCACCCAGCGGCGACTGACCAGGAATCGCCACGAGGAGAACCAGGAGAACACGGGACAACGGTAGCCACGGTCCGTTCGGCGCCGGGCACCAGCCGGCAGCCAACCAGCCTGCCACCTAGACTGGAGGCGTGCAGCCTCTCATCGACCAGCACGGACGAGTCGCGACGGACCTCCGGGTCTCGCTCACCGACCGCTGCAACCTGCGCTGCACCTATTGCATGCCCCCCGAGGGCCTCGACTGGATGCCCACCGACGAGCAGCTCACCGACGACGAGGTCGTCCGGCTGATCGGCATCGCGGTGACCCAGCTCGGGGTCGACGAGGTCCGCTTCACCGGCGGTGAGCCGCTGGTGCGCCGCGGGCTGGTCGACATCGTGCGCCGGGTGCGTGCGCTCGACGCCGACGTCGAGATGTCGATCACGACCAACGCCCTCGGCCTGGCGAAGACCGCACAGGCGCTGGCCGACGCCGGCCTGAACCGGGCCAACGTCAGCCTCGACACGATCCGCAGCGACACCTTCCACGAGATCACCCGCCGCGACCGGTTCACCGACGTCGTCGAGGGCCTCGCCGCCGCCGAGGCCGCGGGTCTGGGCCCGGTGAAGGTCAACGCGGTGCTGCTGCGCGGTGTCAACGACGACGAGGCTCCCGAGCTGCTCGCCTGGTGCCTGGAGCGCGGCTACCAGCTCCGCTTCATCGAGCAGATGCCCCTCGACGCCCAGCACGGCTGGGACCGGGCCTCGATGGTGACCGCCGACGAGATCCTCTCGTCGCTGTCCGCCGTCTACCGGCTCTCGCCGGCCTCCGAGCCGCGGGGGAGTGCGCCCGCCGAGCTCTTCCGCGTGGACGACGGCCCCGCCACCGTCGGCATCATCGCCTCGGTCACCCGCCCCTTCTGCGGCGACTGCGACCGGGTCCGGCTCACCGCCGACGGCCAGGTCCGCAACTGCCTGTTCGCCCGCTCCGAGTCCGACCTTCGCCTGGCGATGCGCGCCGGGGCCACCGACGACGAGCTGGCGTCGCGGTGGCGCGCTGCCATGTGGGGCAAGCTCCCCGGCCACGGCATCGACGACCCGACGTTCCTGCAGCCCGACCGGCCGATGTCGGCGATCGGCGGCTGATCAGCCCTGCTCGTGGGGGACGGTGTCCTTCAGGAATCCCCGCGCGCCGAGGAACGCCTCGAGCGACTCCCGGTGATCGGCGCAGGCGAGCCAGGTCTTGCGGCGTTCGGGCGTGTGCAGCTTGGGGTTGTTCCAGAGCAGCTGCCACACGGCCGGCTGACGACAGCCCCTGGCCGAGCAGAGGTCAGGCTCCATGCCCACCCTGCTCGAGCTGGCGCTGCGCGTCGCCCCCACCGGTGAGGGGCAGCTCGCTGCTGCGGCTGTCACCGGCGTTGGCCATCACCACGGCGACGTACGGCAGCACGATCGCGCCCGCGATCAGGATCGGCCACAGCCAGTGGATGCCGGCCGCGCCGCTGATCGCGGCGCCGATGAAGCACAGGGTCCGGATCGTCATCGCGATGACGTACTTCTTCTGCCGCCGGGCCAGGTCGTCCTGAGGGCTGGAGCCGGCCGTGGTGATCCGGATGGCGTCCATGCCCTCAGCCTACGCCGGTGCCTGCGTGAGTACGCTGCTGGCATGTCGAACCGCACCTACCGCGTCAGCGAGATCGTCGGCACGTCGCCCGACGGGATCGACCAGGCCGTCCGCAACGGCGTCGAGCGCGCCGGCCAGACCCTGCGCCACCTCGACTGGTTCGAGGTCAGCCAGGTGCGCGGCCAGATCAAGGACGGCGCCGTCGAGCACTTCCAGGTGACCATGAAGATCGGCTTCCGGCTCGAGGACGACGAGTAGGTCAGGCTCGATTCGCCGGCGGCCTGATTTGGCGGGTCTTGCCTCGGGTGCGGCGCCGTGGCGTTGCGGTTTGGTCCCAAACCGCAACGCCAGGACCCGAATCGCTGCGGTTTGGGACCAAACCGCAGCATGTGCGACCCAGCTGATCCGGCCCCGTTTGTCGGGGTCCTACAACGCACAGCCGGGATCTTGGTGCCCGCCGCCGGAGAGGTCGGGCCACTCGCGGCACTAGCGTCACAGAGCGTGAGCCAACCACGTTCCGTCCTCGTCACCGGAGGCAACCGCGGCATCGGCCGCGCGATCGCCGAGGCCTTCATCGCCGCTGGCGACAAGGTCGCCGTCACCACCCGCAGCGGAGGCGCCCCGGAGGGTGCGCTCGAGCTCAAGGCCGACATCACCGACCCGGCTGCCGTCGAGGCCGCGTTCGTGGCCGCCGAGGAGGCGCACGGCCCGATCGAGGTGCTCGTCGCCAACGCCGGCATCACCAAGGACACCCTGGTGCTGCGGATGTCCGAGGACGACTGGTCCTCGGTCATCGACACCAACCTGACGGCCTCCTTCCGCCTGGCCAAGCGTGCCGCCAAGGGCATGCTGCGCCAGAAGAAGGGCCGCATCATCTTCATCTCCAGCGTGGTGGGCCTGCTCGGCTCGCCCGGCCAGGTCAACTACGCCGCCTCCAAGGCCGGCCTGGTCGGCATGGCGCGCTCGCTGGCGCGCGAGCTCGGGCCGCGCTCGATCACGGCGAACGTCGTGGCGCCCGGGTACGTCGACACCGACATGACCGCGGTGCTGACCGACGAGCAGAAGGAAGGGATCCGCAACCAGGTCCCGCTGGGTCGGTACGCCGACCCGACCGAGGTCGCCGGGGCGGTGCTGTGGCTCGCCAGCCCCGAGGCGGCGTACGTGACCGGCGCGGTGATCCCCGTGGACGGCGGACTGGGAATGGGGCACTGAAATGACCGGAATCCTCGCAGGCAAGAACATCCTCGTCGCGGGTGTCACCCTCGACACCTCGATCGGCTTCGCGGTCGCGAAGTTCGCGCAGGAGCAGGGCGCCACCGTCCTCGTCTCCAACTTCGGCCAGGCGCTGCGGATCACCCGCCGCATCGTCAAGCGGCTCCCCGAGCTGCCGGCCGTCATCGAGCTCGACGTCACGGACGCCGAGCACCTGGCCGCCCTGCCGGACGCCGTCCGCGAGGCCCTCGGCCCGGACGCGAAGCTCGACGGCGTCGTGCACTCGATCGCCTACGGCAACCCCGAGACCCTGCTCGGTGGCAAGTTCCTCACCGGCCCGTGGGAGGACGTCGCCCAGGCCGTCCAGGTCTCGGCGTACTCCCTCAAGTCGCTCGCCGTCGCCTGCCGTCCGCTGATGAGCGAGGGCGGCTCCGTCGTGGGCCTGACCTTCGACGCCAGCGTCGCGTGGCCGGTCTACGACTGGATGGGCGTCGCCAAGGCGGGCCTCGAGTCGTGCGCCCGCTACCTCGCCCGCGACCTCGGTGGCGACGGCATCCGGGTCAACCTGGTCTCCGCCGGCCCGCTGCGCACGCTCGCGGCCAAGGCGATCCCCGGCTTCGAGGACCTCGAGTCGATGTGGTCGACCAAGTCGCCGCTCGGGTGGGACAACACCGACCAGGAGCCGACCGCCAAGGCCGTCTGCGCCCTGCTGTCGGACCTGTTCCCGGCCACCACCGGCGAGATCGTCCACGTCGACGGCGGCTTCCACGCGATGGGCGCCTGAGTCACCTCGCTCCGTCCGTACGACGGGCCCACCACTGCGCCGCGAGCGTGAGCAGGGCCCACACCACGACGACGATCCCGACCTCCTCGAGCACGTACCACGGCCACGGCCCGAGGAGGTCGAGGATCGACGTCCGCGGCTTCCTGATGAGATAGCCGTAGTTCGTGTCGGCGACGACGTCGAACGCGTACGTCGTCACGGCCCACCCCAGCGTGACGGCGACGGCCGCGCGGTAGTCACGCCAGCGTGGAGCCTTGCGCAGCCCGACCACCAGGTAGACCGCTGACCACACGATCAGCAGGTGCAGCGCCCAGAACGCGAAGTACCGCGGGTGCGGGAAGTCCTCGTTCAGCGAGGGCGTGACGACGCCCTGGATCGTGAGCGTGAGTCCCCAGAAGTAGGTCAGCGTCACCGGCAGCGGCCGGTGCGTCCACAGCGCCCACGTCGCTGCGATCCACGCCAGGTCGCACAGGTGCAGCGGCAGGGTCACGTCGAGGTCGAAGTTGACCAGCAGGTCGACCACCTGGAGCGGCACCGTCGCGACCGGGACGAGCAGTGCGCAGGTGCGGCTGAACCCGCTCGGGTGGTCGTACGCCGCATCCCGGCGCCCCAGCAGCACGGCCACCACCAGCCCCACGGCGAACACCGCCAGCGGCACCAGATGGGTGGTTCCGTACTGCGTCATGCGTAATACGATGCCCCGGTGGAGAAGCAACGGCTGCTCGTCGTCGTCCGACACGCCAAGGCCGAGCAGTTCGCCCCCTCCGACGTCGAACGCGTGCTGAGCGACCGGGGCCGGGACGACGGTCGCGCCCTCGGCGGGTGGCTCGCCGGGGCGGGGATCACCCCCGACGTCGCCTACGTCTCCTACGCCGCCCGCACCCGCGAGACCTGGGACGTCGTCGCCGGCGGCGCCGGCTGGGACCTCGCCCCGCAGATCGACGGCAACCTCTACGGCACCGACGAGGCCGGCGTCCTCGAACTGGTGCACAGCACCCCCGACGACGCGTCGACCGTCATCGTGGTCGGCCACAACCCGACCATGGCGATGCTCGTCCAGCTCCTCGACGACGGCGAGGGGAAGGCGTCAGGTGAGGTCGAGCTCGGGAGCTTCCCGACCAGCGCTGCGGCGGTGTTCTCGGTCGAGGGGACCTGGGACGACGTCGTCCCCGTGGGCTGCCGGCTGCTGGCGTTCCACGTCGGGCGGGGCTAGGCGCGGGCTTGGTGCGCTTCGTGAGGAACTCACGGTGTCTGTCTGGCCGTCGCTTCGCACCGGCATGTCGCGCCGCCTCTTGACGCCGTTTCTTCCTCCCCCGCGCAGAAACGGCGGGCGGCGCGACGGAACCACGCTCGGGTTGGTGTGGGCTCAGACCGGAGGCGCTGGCGTGACGATGCCGGCGGCCGCGTCCGCGGCCTCGACCTCCTCGCGGGTGATGCCGAGCAGGTACATGATCGCGTCGAGGTACGGCACGTTCAGCGCCGTGTCCGCGGCCTCCCGGACGACCGGGCGGGCGTTGTAGGCGATGCCGAGGCCGGCGGCGGCGAGCATGTCGAGGTCGTTGGCACCGTCGCCGATGGCGATCGTCGCGTCCTCGGGTACGCCGAGGTCGGCGGCGAACTCCCGCAGCGCGGTGGCCTTGCCGGCCCGGTCGACGACGGCACCCACGACCTCGCCGGTGAGCTTGCCGTCGACGATCTCGAGGGTGTTGGCGCGGGCGCGGTGGATGCCGAGGTCCGCGGCCAGGCGGTCGGTGATCTGGCTGAAGCCCCCGGAGACGATGGCGAAGCGGTAGCCGAGGCGGCGCAGGGTGCGGACCATGGTGCGGGCGCCGGGGTTGACGACGATGGCGTCGTACACCTCGTCGAGGACCGACGCGTCGAGGCCGGCGAGCAGCTTCACCCGGGCGCGCAGCGACTGCTCGAAGTCCAGCTCGCCGCGCATCGCGCGCTCGGTCACGTCGGCCACCTCGGCGCCGAAGCCGGCGTGCTGGGCGAGCATCTCGATCACCTCGCCCTGGATCAGGGTCGAGTCGACGTCCATCACGATCAGCCGTACGCCGTGGCGCAGCAGGTTCGCGGGCTGGACGGCCACGTCGATGCGGTGGGCCGCGGCGTCGACGGCCAGCAGCTCGCGCAGCCGGTCGGGCCGGGCGCCGGAGACGTCGAGCTCGAGGGCGGTGACGGGATAGCGCGCCATCCGCTCGATCCGGTCGATGTTGCCGCCGCAGTCGGCGATCCGGCCGGCGATGGCGGCCATCGCGGAGGCCTTGAGCGGAGCGCCGATGACGGTGACGTGGGCGCGGTCCTGGTGGCGGGAGCGGTTGTCGCCCGAGCCCTTCTCGATCTCGACGGTCATGCCGAGCGCCTCGACCGTCGACTCGAGCTGGCTGCGCAGCTTCTTGCGGTCGCGCGGCGCGGTGACCAGTACGCCGAGGACCAACCGGCCGCGCATCAGGATCTGCTCGAGGTCGACGACGCTCACGCCGAAGCCGGCGAGGCTCTCCAGGACCGTGGAGGTGACGCCGGGCCGGTCGGCGCCGGTGACGGTGATCAGGAGGGTGTCGTCCGCTGCATCGTGAGGGCTCATCGCGGGGTGCAGGCTACCGCTGCGCGGCCCCAGCTCACGCCGGTGGCCAACCGTCGGGCGAGCACGCCGCGGTCAGCGCGTGCCGAGCGGCCCGCTCCAGCGGCTCCAACGCCGCCCGGCGGATGCCCGCCTCACCCACCGACAGCGCCCCGCCGTCGTCGCGCAGCGCGAGCTCGACGACCGCCTCGAGGTGCAGCGCCCGCCCGGCGAGGTCGACGCAGCGAGGCGGCGTACCCGCAGGAGCGGGCAGGGGTACGGCGGTGCGCAGGTCGTGCAGCTCGTCGGCGACCACCGGCTGCCACCGGGCGACGTCGAGGTCGGCGAGCAGGTTGGCTGCCGTGAGCAGGACCGAGCGCAGCTGCCGGTCGGCGTCCCCGAGGTCGGGCGGCGGTCGGCGCTCGGCGGGCAGCACGGTCCACTCGACCGCGCGTCCGACCTGGCGGGGGACCAGGCCCGCCCCGGGAAGCAGCACCACCTCGCCCGCCTCGACGGCTGCTGTCGTCAGCTCCCGCGGCCCGCGCAGTCCGGCCGGATCACCCGGCGCGGGGAACGCCGCGGCGACCCCGTCGGCGCCGGCGTTGCGCGCGGCAGCCAGCTCGAGCAGCAGCGACGACGGCCCGTCGGCGGCGCTCACGACATGGGTCACGTCGTCGCCGTGGACGGCGTCCAGCACCTCGTCGGGGCCCACCAGTCCGCGCAGCCAGGCGGTTCCCCACCACGCGAGCCGGGCCGAGACGGGAAGTGCGCTCACCCGCCGACCCTACTGCCCGCCGACTCGTTAAGGTGGCTCGCATGTCCGCCGTGCTCGAGCTCGCCGAGGTGTCCGTGCGACGAGGGCAGTCCATCCTGCTCGACCGGGTCAGCTGGGTGGTTCGCGAGGGCGAGCGCTGGGTCGTGCTCGGCGCCAACGGAGCCGGCAAGACCACCCTCATGCAGATCGCCGCGGCCCAGCTGCACCCGACGTCGGGCGCCGTCGGTCTGCTGGGCGAGCTGCTCGGC
Organism: Nocardioides sp. F233; assembly: GCF_057813895.1. Lineage (NCBI taxonomy): Bacteria > Bacillati > Actinomycetota > Actinomycetes > Propionibacteriales > Nocardioidaceae > Nocardioides > Nocardioides sp. F233. The sequence goes on along the minus strand of NZ_JBVASH010000003.1, from coordinate 813,441 downwards.
ACCGTCGACATCTTCGAGCTCCGTCCCCGCATCGGCGTCTCCAGCGCCGCGGTCGCCGAGCAGATCCCGCGCAACGAGACCGTGCGCGACCTGGTCCTGACCGCGTCGTACGCCGTGCTCGGCCGCTGGAACGAGGCGTACGACGCCGTCGACCACGACCGCGCCGACGGGCTCCTGCGCGAGGTCGGCGTGGCTCCGCTCGCGGACCGCACCTACGGCACCCTGAGCGAGGGCGAGCGCAAGCGGGTCCAGATCGCCCGGGCGCTGATGACCGACCCCGAGCTGCTGCTGCTCGACGAGCCGGCCGCGGGCCTGGACCTCGGCGGCCGCGAGGACCTGGTGTCCACTCTCTCGGTCCTCGCCTACGACCCGTTGTCGCCCGCGACCGTGCTGGTGTCACACCACGTCGAGGAGATCCCGCCGGGGTTCACCCACGTGCTCATGCTGCGGGCCGGCCGGGTGGTCGCGGAGGGCCCGATCGCGGAGACCATGACCGCCGAGGCGTTGTCGGCCACCTTCGGGATGCCGCTGGTGCTCGAGCACCACGACGGGCGGTACGCCGCGCGCCGCAAGCAGCACCACCGAGGCTGAGATAGAAGGCTCTCAACTAGAGTTGAGGCATGGACTGGCTGCGGGACCACCTGTGGGAGACCTGGCTGGGCGTCGGGATCGTGCTGGCGCTGGCTGAGCTGCTCAGCCTCGACCTGTTCCTGCTCATGCTCGCCGGCGGCGCGGTCGCCGGATCGCTGACCGCGCTGGTCACCGACAACGTCGTGGTCACCGTGCTGGTGGCCTCCGCCGCCGCCGTCGCCCTGCTCGGCGGGGTCCGGCCACAGCTGGTGCGGCGCCTGCACGGTGGCCCCGACCTCGTGCTCGGTCCCGCCAGCCTGGTCGGAAGCCGGGGGATCGTCACCGAGCCGGTCGCCGAGCACCACCCGGGCCGGGTGAAGATCGGCGGCGAGTCCTGGCTCGCGGTCGCCGAGCCTCCTGACGCCAGCATCGCCGTCGGCCAGGCGGTGGAGGTCGTCTCCATCGCCGGCGCCACGGCCCACGTCCGTCCCGTGTCCGACCTCCGACTCGAGGAGCCCCGATGATCGTCCTGGTCCTGCTCGCCCTGCTGCTCCTGCTGGTGATCACCGTGGTCGCGAAGTCGATCCGGGTGATCCCGCAGGCCTACACCGGCATCGTGGAGCGCTTCGGCAAGTACAAGGAGACCCTGCCGGCCGGCCTCAATTTCGTGCTGCCGTTCGTCGACAAGGTGCACTACGTCATCGACCTGCGCGAGCAGGTCGTGAGTTTCCCGCCGCAGTCGGCGATCACCGAGGACAACCTCACCGTCGACATCGACACCGTCATCTACTTCCAGGTGACCGACCCGATCGCGGCGACGTACGAGATCTCCAACTACATCCAGGCCATCGAGCAGCTCACCATGACCACGCTGCGCAACGTCGTCGGCGGCATGGACCTCGAGCAGACCCTCACCAGCCGCGAGTCGATCAACAGCGGTCTGTCCGCGGTGCTCGACGAGACGACCGGGCGGTGGGGCATCAAGGTCAAGCGGGTGGAGATCAAGGGCATCGAGCCGCCGCCGTCGATCAAGGACGCGATGGAGAAGCAGATGCGCGCCGAGCGCGACAAGCGCGCCCTCGTCCTGACCGCCGAGGGTGCTCGCCAGTCGGCGATCCTCACGGCCGAGGGCAACAAGCAGTCCGCGATCCTCAACGCCGAGGGTGAGCGGGAGTCGCAGATCCTGCGGGCCCAGGCCGAGCGCGAGGCACAGATCCTGCGGGCGCAGGGTGAGGGCCAGGCCATCCAGACCGTCTTCCAGGCGATCCACGACGGGCGCCCGGACCAGTCGCTGCTGGCCTACCAGTACCTGCAGATGATGCCGAAGATCGCCGAGGGCGACGCCAACAAGGTGTGGGTGATCCCCTCGGAGATCACCAAGGCGCTCGAGGGGCTCGGCTCCTCGATCCACGAGATCGCGGGCATCCCGAAGTCCACGCCGGGACCGGCGAAGCGGGTCGACATGGGCCCGACGGAGCTCGAGCTGCCCGACACCGACACCGGCACCAGCGCCGCCGTCCAGGAGGCGATCGCCGAGGCCGAGAGCGCGGCCCACCCGGGCCAGAAGGATCCCGCCGCGGAGTGACCTTCCTCGAGATCGCGGCGGTCCTGCTCGCCGGGGTCGGCGCCGGCATGATCAACGCGGTGGTCGGCTCCGGCACCCTGATCACCTTCCCGACCCTGCTCGCCCTCGGCGTGCCGCCGGTCACCGCCAACATGTCCAACAGCCTGGGCCTGGTGCCCGGATCGATCGCGGGCGCCGTGGGCTACCGCCGTGAGCTGGTCGGCCAGCGCGACCGGATCCTGCGCCTGCTCGCGTTCTCCACCTCGGGCGGTGTGCTTGGCGCGGTGCTGCTGCTGGTGCTGCCACCGGGGGCGTTCAAGGCCGCCGTACCCGTGCTGATCCTGCTCGGCATCACCCTCGTCATCGTCCAGCCGCAACTGTCGAGAGCGGTCGCGGCGCGCGCCGAGCACCGCGAGGAGGGCGCCGTCGAGAGGTCCTGGTGGGTGCCGCTCGCGGTGTTCGGGACCGGTGTGTACGGCGGCTACTTCGGTGCCGCCCAGGGCGTGCTGCTCATGGGCGTGCTGGGGATCGGCATCTCCGAGTCGCTGCAGCGCCTCAACGGCGTGAAGAACGTGCTCGTCGCCGTCGTCAACGGCGTCGCGGGCCTGGTCTTCGTGGGCGTGGCCGAGCTCGGCCTGCTGGGCAGCGAGGCGAGGGTCGACTGGCTGATCGTGCTGCTCGTCGGCACCGGCGCCGTCTGCGGTGGCCTGCTCGGCTCCGCGATCGGCCGCAAGCTGCCGCCGATCGTGCTGCGTGCGGTGATCGTGGTCGTCGGCCTCGTGGCGGTCGTCAACCTGCTCCGCTGAACGCGCTCAGGCCGCCTTCGCCCGGCCGCGGCCACGGACCAGGGCGAGCATGCCCGACCCGACGGCGCCGGCGGCAGCACCGATGAGCATCCCGCTGGCGAGCTTGGAGACGTTCTTCTGGCCGAGCTCGATCACGCCGTTGGCGAGGTCGGCCCCGTCGACGGCGATGCCCACCGCGGTGAGGTTGCGGCGCAGCGGTCCGCGGGACACGAGCGTGACCGCGCCGAGGGCGATCTCGCGAGCGCCGAACATCCGGCCCATGTAGCCGAGCTGCGGGTTCGCGGCGGGGTCGAGGCCGAAGACGCGGGCGGTCGTGGAGGGGGCGGCGAGAGCACCGACGCCGATGGCGATGCGGCCCAACGAGAGTCCGGTGACGGGATCGATGCGAATGGAAGCGGCCATGGGGAGACCCTAGTGGTGTTTGCCCGCCTGGCCGCGTGGGATCCTTCGGCCATGACGACTCCGCCTCCCGGGAACGACCCGTACCAGCCCTACGGCCAGCCCTCGGGGGAGCAGCCCGGTCAGTACGGCCAGCCCTACGGGCAGCCGGGGCAGCCGGGGCAGCCGGGGCAGCCGGGGCAGTACGGGCAGTACGGACAGCCGGTGCAGCCGTACGGCTACCAGGCGCCGCGACCGACCAACGGCATGGCGATCGCGTCGATGGTCGTCAGCATCGTCAGCCTCACCAGCATCTGCCTGTGCGGCTTCACCGGCCTGGCCGGCATCGTCGGCGCGATCCTCGGGCACGTCTCGCGCAAGCAGATCCGCGAGCGCGGCGACAGCGGCGCCGGGATGGCGCTCGCCGGCGTGATCGTCGGCTGGATCTCGTTCGCGATCGTGCTCGCAGGGATCGCCCTCATCGTCGTGCTGATCGCGAACGGCGAGGACTTCGACTCACCCGGCTACTACTGACGGCCCCGCCGGTCTCAGCCCCGGCGGACGTACGCCGCCAGCCAGCGCCCGATCTCGTCGTACGCCCGCGCCCGCGCCTCGCTGCGCGAGAGCACCACGTCGTGCACCGCGCCGGGTACGGCGGCGTACGTGACGTGGCGGCCGACAGCGACCGACCAGCGGCGGATCTGCTCGACGTCGAGCACGATGTCGGTGGAGAAGACGTCCTCGTCCATCGCGGACGGCCGGCCGGTGCGGTCGGAGGAGAGCACCAGCACCGGCGCGGGGACGTCGAGCCCGGCCTGGAGTCGCGCGTGGCCCTGCCGCACCGCACGCAGCCAGCCGAAGCGCACCGGGAAGGAATCGACCGGCTTCCAGGTGAGGTCGAAGTCCCACTCGCCCTCGTGGTCGCGGTGCAGGCTGCGGCCGTAGTAGCCGCTGACGTCGCGCGGCAGCTCCTGCATGGGGCGGCGACGGCCGGCCTCATCGATCATCCGGTTCGCGACGGGGGAGCGCATCCAGGCCTTGCCCTGCAGGTCGAGCCACGGTGAGTTGAGCAGCAGCCCGGCCAGCTCGGGCGGACGTCGGTCGTCCGCCCACAGCGCCACGACCAGCCCGCCGGTGGAGTGTCCCGACAGCACGACCTGCCGGTGCCCGTCGCGGACCGTGATCCGCTCCCAGGCGGCGTCCAGCTCGGCGAAGTAGTCGCTCAGGTCCGCGACGTAGGTCGCCGACTGGTGCGGTCGCAGGGACCGCCCGTACTTGCGCAGGTCGAGGGCGTACATCGCGTGTCCGCGCTCGAGCCACCACTCGCCGTACTCGGTGTGGAAGAAGTAGTCGGAGAAGCCGTGCACGTGCAAGGTGGCCGGACCGCCCTGCTCCGCGGCGGGCCGGCTGACCAGCGTGGCGACGACCTCGCCCTCGAAGTCGTCACCGAGCGGGATGGTCTCCGCCGTCCACGGCTCACCCAGGATGTCGACGTCCCTCGTGTCGGTCACGGCGAAAGTCTAGGGACGTGCTGGTCCCCGGGGCTGACGTCCGGGCATCGATGGAATATAGTTGACATGTCACCCGTTGTGCGGGGTGACTGACCACCATCCACCAGGAGCGCGAAACCATGGGTATGCAGATCGGCATCTTCACCGTCGGCGACGTCACCACGGACCCGACCACCGGGCAGACGCCGTCGGAGCACGAGCGGATCAAGGCCACCGTCGCGATCGCCAAGAAGGCCGAGGAGGTCGGCCTCGACGTGTTCGCGACCGGCGAGCACCACAACCCGCCGTTCATCGCCTCCAACCCGACAGCGACCCTCGCCTACATCGGCGCGCAGACCGAGAACATCATCCTGTCGACCGCCACGACGCTGATCACGACGACCGACCCGGTGCTCATCGCCGAGGACTACGCCAAGATCCAGCACCTCACCGACGGCCGGGTCGACCTGATGATGGGCCGCGGCAACACCGGCCCGGTCTACCCCTGGTTCGGCAAGGACATCCGCCAGGGCATCAACCTCGCGATCGAGAACTACGCGCTGCTGCGCCGGCTGTGGACCGAGTCGAACGTCGACTGGGAGGGCCGCTTCCGCACCCCGCTCCAGGGCTACACCTCGACCCCGCGCCCGCTCGACGGCGTTGCGCCATTCGTGTGGCACGGCTCGATCCGCAGCCCCGAGATCGCCGAGCAGGCCGCGTACTACGGCGACGGCTACTTCCACAACCACATCTTCTGGCCGGCCTCGCACGCCGCGCAGATGGTCAGCCTCTACCGCGAGCGCTTCGAGCACTACGGCCACGGTCGCGCGGACCAGGCGATCGTCGGCCTCGGCGGCCAGATCTTCATGAACAAGTCCAGCCAGGAGGCGGTCCGCCAGTTCCGACCGTACTTCGACAACGCCCCGGTCTACGGCCACGGCCCGTCGCTGGAGGAGTTCACCGAGCACACCCCGTTGACCGTCGGCTCGCCCCAGCAGGTGCTGGAGCGGACCCTGTCGTTCCGCGAGTACGCCGGCCACTACCAGCGCCAGCTGTTCCTGGTCGACCACGCGGGACTCCCGCTGAAGACGGTCCTCGAGCAGCTCGACCTGCTCGGCGAGATCCTCCCTGAGATGCGCAAGGGCTTCGCCGAGGGACGACCCGCCGACATCCCGGACGCGCCCACCCACGCCTCGCTCGTCGCGGCGGCCGGTGGCGCGAAGGACACCACCGTGCACGCTGAGGACACCATGACCGGCACCACCGACCGTGCCGAGGAAGCCGAGGAGGTCGAGGCATGACCACCAGGATCGTCGTCGTCTCCGCGGGGCTCTCCGTCCCGTCGTCGACGAAGCTGCTCGCCGACAAGCTCGGCGACGCGGTCGAGCGCGCCGTCGGCGCCCGCGGCCAGGAGGTCGACGTCCAGCACGTCGAGCTCCGGCCGCTGGCCCACGCGCTGGCCGACCACCTGCTGACCGGCTTCGCCACCGGCGAGCTGGCCCGGGCGATCGAGGCCGTGCGCCACGCCGACGGGCTGGTCGTCGTGACGCCGGTGTTCTCGGCGTCGTACTCGGGGCTGTTCAAGACGTTCTTCGACGTCCTCGAGAACGGCATGCTCGACGGCAAGCCGCTCGTCATCGCGGCCACCGCAGGCACCGCCCGGCACAGCCTGGTCCTCGACCACGCGCTGCGTCCGCTGTTCGCCTACCTGCGGGCGGTCGTGGTACCGACCGGGGTGTTCGCGGCGAGCGAGGACTTCGGTGCGACCGACGACGGCTCCCTCGACAAGCGGGTCGAGCGGGCGGCCGGAGAGCTGGCCGCACTGCTCGGCGTCTCCTCGGCCCCGGCGGCTGCACCGCAGCGTCGTACCGTCGCCGACGAGTTCGCGGCGCCGACGCCGTTCGAGCAGCTGCTCCGCGAGGCGGGTGGCGACTCGGTCCGTTGACGCCGGTGGCAGCATGAGCGCATGCGCCGCACAGTGTTCACCGAGGACCACGAGGACTACCGCCGCACCATCCGCTCCTTCCTGGAGTCGGAGGTCGTCCCGAGCTACCAGGAGTGGTACGACGCGGGCCAGGTCTCGCGCGAGCTCTACACCAAGCTCGGCGACCTGGGTGTCTACGGGATCGAGGTGCCGGAGGAGTACGGCGGCGCAGGGATCCACTCGTTCAAGTTCTCCGCGATCCTCACCGAGGAGTGCGCCCGCGCGGGCGTGCAGCTCGGCGGGTCCGGGGTGCACGTGGAGCTCTGCCTGCCGTACCTCCTCAAGCTCGGCACGCCCGAGCAGCTCAAGCGCTGGATGCCGGGCTTCGTCGCCGGCACCGAGATGTGGGCGATCGCGATGACCGAGCCCGGCACCGGCTCGGACCTCGCCGGCATGCAGACCACCGCCAAGCGCGACGGCGACCACTACGTCCTGAACGGTGCGAAGACCTTCATCACCGGCGGCGTGCTCGCCGACCGCGTCATCGTGTGCGCCCGCACCTCGCCGCCGCTCGAGAGCAACCGCCGCTTCGGCATCTCGCTGTTCTGCGTGGACACCACGTCGCAGGGCTGGGCGGTCGGCCGCAAGCTGGACAAGCTCGGGCTGCGCACCTCCGACACCGCCGAGCTGTCGTTCACCGACGTCATGGTCCCGGCCACCGACCTGCTCGGTGAGGAGAACGAGGGCTTCTCCTACCTCGGCCAGAACCTCCCGCAGGAGCGCCTCGGCATCGCGTACGGCGCCTACGCGCAGGCCGCCGCCGCGATCCGGTTCACCCAGGCCTACGTCGAGGAGCGCAAGGTCTTCGGCGCGTCCGTCGCGTCCTTCCAGAACACCAAGTTCGAGCTGGCCGCCTGCCAGAGCGAGGTCGATGCCGCCCAGGCCGTCTGCGACCGCGCCCTCGAGGCCCACGACGCCGGTGAGCTCACCGCCGTCGACGCCGCCTCCGCCAAACTGTTCTGCACCGAGGTCGCCGGCCGGGTCATCGACCGCTGCCTGCAGCTGCACGGCGGCTACGGCTACATGAACGAGTACCCCATCGCCCGCCTGTACGCCGACACCCGGGTCACCCGGATCTACGGCGGCACGTCCGAGGTGATGAAGCTGATCATCGCCAAGAGCATGGGGCTGTGAGCGGTGCAGGAATCCCCGCTGAGGCGGGGATTCCTGCGCTTCCTGACCGTTGCAACGGTCAGGAAGCGCAAGTTTCGGTCAGGAAGTCCTCGACCGCCCCGCCGCTCAGTGCTGGTAGGTCCCGGTGATGATCGCCCGGCCGAGCGTCTTGAACGCCAGGTTGAAGCCGACGACCGCAGGCGTGGCGGAGCCGTCGATGCCGAGCTGCGCCTGCGACACGGCGTGGACGACGAAGAAGTAGCGGTGGACCTGGTCGCCCTGGGGCGGTGCGGCGCCGGCGAAGTCGAGCGTGCCGAAGTCGTTGCGGACGTGGAAGGCACCGGCCGGCAGGGTCGCGTCGGACGTGCCCGCGCCGGTGTCGAGGCTGGTGATGTCGGCCGGGATGTCGACGGCGACCCAGTGCCAGAACCCGCTCGGGATGGGCGCATCCGGGTCGAAGCAGGTCACCACGTAGCTCTGGGTGCCCTCGGGACCGCGCTCCCAGCTGAGCTGCGGAGAGGTGTTCCCTCCGTCGTAGACCTGGTCGGCCTTGAGCGGCTGACCGTCGGTGACGTCGTCGCTCGTCACGGCGAAGGACGGGGCGGCGGGGAGCAGGGGGTACGGGTCCGGGGTGACCGGGCGATCGAGACTCATGTCACCGAAGTTAGTCCGGGGACTGGTCCCGTGTCAGTGACGCCACCGTGCATGCCGGGAGAATGGGTGCCGTGAGCGACTTCCCGCCGTACCCCTCCGGTCTGCGCCTCGCCGGGCGCCGTGTGCTCGTCGTCGGGGGAGGGCACGTGGCCCAGCGCCGGGTGCCGCAGCTGATCGCCGTCGGTGCCGACGTCCACGTCGTGTCGCCGCACGTGACCCCGGCGATCGAGGGTCTGGTCGGCTCCGGCGAGATCGCCTGGCACGAGCGCGCCTTCGCGGACGCCGACGTGGACGGCGCCTGGTACGTCATCGCCGTCACCGACGACCGGGCCGTCAACGACCACGTCTCGGCTCTGTGCGAGACCCAGCGGGTGTTCTGCGTCCGCTCCGACGACGCGACACTCGGTACGGCGTGGACGCCGGCGGTCGGTCGCGAGGCCGGCATCACCGTCGCGGTCGTCGGCAACCGCGACCCGCGCCGCTCCGCGTCGGTGCGCGACGAGATCGTCGCGGGCCTGCGCGACGGCACCATCGCCGCGCCGCACCACCGCGACAGCACCCCCGAGCGCACCCCCGGCGTCACCCTGGTCGGTGGCGGCCCCGGCGACCCCGAGCTGATCTCGATCGCCGGGCGCAAGGCGCTGATGGCCGCCGACGTCGTCGTCGCGGACCGGCTGGCCCCGCGCGAGCTGCTCGGTGACCTGCCCAGCGACGTCGAGCTCGTCGACGTGGCCAAGCTGCCGCGCGGCCGCTCGGCGCAGCAGGAGGAGATCAACCGGATCATCGTCGAGCGGGCGCTCGACGGGAAGCGGGTCGTCCGGTTCAAGGGCGGCGACAACTTCGTCTTCGGCCGCGGCTTCGAGGAGATCATCGCCTGCCGGGCGGCCGGCGTACCGGTCACCGTGATCCCCGGCCTGACCTCGCCGGTCTCGGTCCCCGGCATCGCCGGCATCCCGGTCACCCACCGCGGAGTCACCCACGAGTTCACCGTCGTCTCCGGGCACCTGCCGCCCGGCCACCCCGAGTCGCTGGTCAACTACGAGGCGCTCGCGCGGATGCAGGGCACCGTGGTCGTGATGATGGGCGTCGAGAACGCCCCGCACATCGCCGAGGCGCTCGTCGCCGGCGGGCGGCCCGACGGGACGCCGGTGGCCGTGATCTGCGACGGCACGATGCCCACCCAGCGCACCGTCCTGGCCACGCTCGGCACCCTCGCCACCCGCCTCGCCGAGGAGGACGTGAAGCCGCCCGCGATCATCGTGATCGGCGACGTCGTCGCGGTGGCCCACCCCGACGCCTTCTGAGGGCTGTCGTGGCCGAGCTCGTCGAGATCACCGACCCCGCGGACCCGCGGCTGGGCGACTACCGCGACCTGCGCGACGTCGAGCTCCGCAAGCACCTCGAAGCCGAGCACGGGCTCTTCCTCGCCGAGGGGGAGAAGGTCGTACGCCGGGCGGTCGAGGCCGGCTACGACCCCCGGTCGTTCCTCATGGCGCCGCGCTGGCTCGACGGCCTTGCCGACGTCCTCGACCGCACGGACGTGCCCTGCTACGTCCTGTCGGAGGACCTGGCCGAGAGGGTCACCGGCTTCCACGTCCACCGCGGTGCGCTCGCCTCGCTCGAGCGGCGGCCGCTGCCCTCGCTCGACGAGGTGCTGGCCGGCGCGCGCACGCTGCTGGTCCTCGAGGACCTCGTCGACCACACCAACGTCGGCGCGATCGTGCGCAGCGGTGCCGCGCTCGGCTTCGACGCCGTCCTGCTCGCACCCCGATGCGCCGACCCGCTCTACCGCCGTGCGATCAAGGTCGCGATGGGCGCCGTCTTCGCACTGCCCTGGACCCGTCTCCCGGACTGGTACGACGCCCTCCCCGACCTCTCGGAGCGCGGCTTCACCACCATCGCGCTGACGCTCGCGCCGGACGCCGTCCCCATCGAGGAGGCGGTGACCGGCCAGGAGAAGGTCGCGCTGGTGCTCGGCTCGGAGGGCCATGGGCTCTCCGCACGCTGGGAGCAGGCGGCGGACCGGCGCGCGATCATCCCCATGGCCCGCACCATCGAGCACGGCGTGGACTCGCTCAACGTGGCGGCCGCGACGGCCGTCGCGTGCTACGTCACCGCTCGTCGGTGAGGTTTCTCAAAAAAGACACGCTGTCGCACTACCCATCGCCTGCCGGGCGCCCTAGTGTCCCGTCCATGGCGGATGAGAACACGTTCTACCGAGCAGTCCCGGTCGTCGTCTGGGGCACCGGCAACATGGGCCGCGCGTCGATCCGGGCGGTCGCGGCCCACCCCGGGCTCAGCCTGACGGCGGTCATCGTCAACGACCCGGCGAAGGTCGGGCGCGACGCGGGCGACATCGCCGATCTGGGGCGGAGCCTCGGCGTCGCGGCGACCGATGACGTGGACGCGGCGCTCGCCACGCTCGACGGTGCCGGAGCGGTCGCGTACGCCGCCAGCGGCGAGCTGCGCCCCGACGACGCGGTCGTCGACATCACCCGTGCGCTCGCCGGGGGAGCCGTGGTCGTGACGCCGTCGGTCTACGCGCTCTACGACCACCGCAGCGCGCCGGCCGAGATGCGCGACCCGCTCGCCAAGGCCTGCGCCGACGGCGGCAGCGCGCTGTTCGTCAGCGGCATCGACCCCGGCTGGGGCAACGACCTGCTGCCCGCGCTGGTGAGCGGACTCGCCTCGGAGATCGAGCAGGTCCGCTGCCAGGAGATCTTCGACTACTCGACGTACGACGCCGAGGACTCCGTCCGCTACATCGTCGGCATGGGCCAGCCGATGGACTACGAGCCGCCGATGGTGGCCGAGGGCATCCCGTCGATGGTGTGGGGCGGGCAGATCCGGCTGATCGCCCGGGCGCTCGGGGTCGAGGTCGACGAGCTGCGCGAGACCGTCGAGCGCCGCGCCCTCGACGCGTCGGTGTCCACCGCCCTCGGCGACTTCGAGGCCGGCACCCAGGGGGGCCTGCGCTTCGAGGTGCAGGGCATCGTCGGCGGTGAGCCGACGATCGTGATCGAGCACGTCACCCGGATCAGTGCCACCTGCGCGACGGACTGGCCGATGCCGCCCGACGGTGGCGACGGCGCGCACCGGGTCATCATCGAGGGCCGACCGCGCATCGAGATCAACGTCGAGGCCACCGACGAGGGCGGCAACCGCGCTGCCGGCGGCAACGCCACCGCCGCCAACCGGCTCGTCAACGCCATCCCGTGGCTGCGCACCGCGAACCCGGGCCTGTACGACGGCCTCGACGTCCCGCTGGTGCCGTCGACGTACCTCCGCACGATCGCCGAGGAGGCCTGATGTTCCTCGAGATCCCCGACGGCAAGGACCCGATCACCTACGTCTGGGGCGAGCTGGTGCCCGGCATCGGTCCCGCCGCATCGACGCTCGCGATGAGCGTCTACGAGCACAGCACGCTGGGCCTGCGCGAGTTCGAGGCCGCCCGGCTGAGGATCGCGCAGATCAACGGTTGCCTGTTCTGCCAGGACTGGCGCACCGAGCGCGACGGCCAGAAGGTCGAGGAGACCTTCGACCAGGCGGTCCAGGAGTGGCGCACGACGCGCGACTTCGACGACCGGACCCGCCTCGCCGCGGAGTACGCCGAGCGCTACGCCCTCGACCACCACGGCATCGACGACGGGTTCTGGCAACGGATGCGCACGCACTACACCGACCGCGAGATCGTCGAGCTGTCGATGTGCCTGGGCTCATGGCTCGCGTTCGGCCGGCTCAACCGCGTGCTCGGCCTCGACGCGGCCTGCGTGCTGCCGAGCCACGCCCGCTGAGGGCTCGTCGCTGCTACGTTCCGTCCATGAAGGCGTTCCTCGTCGCCCTGCTGGGCCTGGTGCTCGCCGCTTCCGTGGCCGCGCCTCCCGCCGGTGCGACGCAAGCGGCCCCGCACCCCGAGGTGGTCGTGTTCGACCACGGTGCCAAGGTCCACCTCGACCACGGGATGAAACGGCTGGGCTCGACGTCCAGGTCCTTCCGCAAGGCCGTGCGTCGTGAGCTGCTCGACCTGTGGAGGTCGACGGACAACCGGAAGGCCTGCCGCCGCGCCCCGCTCGTGACGGTCCACGAGTACCGCGCGAGCGGGTTCGCCTTCGTCGACGAGGGTGTCTACGGACCCGAGGCCTGCGCGGCGGGCGGTCATTGGCAGTTCTTCGTCCGGCGCTCGGGCCAGTGGCGCACGCCCCGGGCGCTCGGCGGGCAGGACGTCCCGTCCTGCAGCACGCTCGCCCGCTTCGGCATCCCCCGGATGACGGGGGCGGAAAGCTGCTACGCCAACGACACCGACCTCGTGAACTACTTCCCCGGCGGGGTGCCGGTCATCAGCTGGAACGCCGACAGTGTCCAGGCCGGTGAGCGTTTCTGCGGTGCCCACATCTTCGGGTCACACACCCAGCACGTCTACGCGAGCGGGTTCGACTGCAGCTCCGTGGACATCCTGACGCAGTGGTGGTCGACGCGCGAGCAGCCCGGCCCGTGGGCGACGTGCGAGGGCTTCCAGAACGGACTCTTCGGGTGCAACGCAGGATCGGAGTCGACCATCGGACGCAGCACCTCGCGTCCCTACCTCCGTGCCGTTGCGCCGGGTGGGCTGACCCCTCCGACCACCTGAGGTCCAGGTCAGCGGCGGAGCAGCTTCGCGAACTGCGCGATGGTGTCGTCGACCGCGTCCTGGCAGGCCGGCGACCACGGGCCCATGTCGAAGAAGCCGTGGATCAGTCCGGGGTACGTCGTCTGTCGGACCGGTACGCCGGTCGCGGCCAGCGCGTCGGCGTAGGCCACGCCCTCGTCGCGCAGCGGGTCGAACTCGGCAGTGACCACCACGGCGGGCGGCAGGCCGGCCAGGTCGCCCCGCAGCGGCGAGATCCGCGGGTCGAGGAAGTCCGTGTCGGCGTCGGCGTAGCTGCCGATGAACCAGGCCATGGTCGGCTCGTCGAGGAAGTACCCGTGGGCGTTCTCCACGCGGGAGGCGAACTCGCCGAGGACATCGGTGGCCGGGTAGACCAGCAGCTGCGCGGCCAGGCCCGGGACGTGCTGGGTGACGACAGCGGACAGGTTGCCACCCGCGGAGTCGCCGGCGACGGCGAGGACGTCGGCGCCGCCGTACTCCGCCAGCCGCGACTGCACGTCGCGGACCGCAGCGATGGCGTCCTCGGCAGCCGCCGGGAAGCGGGCCTCCGGGGCGAGGCGGTAGTCGACCGCGACCACGACCGAACCGGTGCCGGTGCAGATCGAGCGGGCCATCGGCTCGTGGGTGTCGAGGTCGCCGAGCACCCAGCCGCCGCCGTGCAGCAGGACCACGGTCGGGAACGGGCCGTCACCCTCGGGCCGGTAGACGCGGGCGGCGAGCGGACCGGCAGCGCCGGCGACCTTGTCGTCCTCGATCGAGGCGACCCGGACCAGGCTCTCGGGTGGGCGGGTGTCCACGGTCATCGCGCGGAACACGGCGCGGGCGTCAACGGCGGAGAGCTCGGACAGGGGCGTGCCGGCAGCGATGGCCTCGAGGAGGCCGGCCAGCGAGGGGTCGACGGGCATGGCCAGACGCTAGCCGAAGGTCGCGATCAGGTCGGCCACTCCGGCGGGTAGTCCTCGGCTGCGGCGTCGTGCTGCTTGCGCAGCTTCTTCATGGCCTTCGCCGAGATCCGGTCGCCGAAGACGGTGCCGAGGGTGTGGTCCGTCTCGTGCTGCAGGCACTTGGCCAGCAGCCCGTCGCCCTCGAAGCGCACCGGCGCCCCGTCGAGTCCGGTGCCCTCGACCGCGGCGTGGTCGGGCCTGGCGCAGTCGACGAAGGCGCCGGGGAACGACAGGCAGCCCTCGGGGCTGTCGTCGAGCCGCCGGGAGACGCCCTCGGGCTCGACCAGGACCGGGTTGCAGACGACACCGACCACGCGCTGGCCCTCGGCGTCGGGGCAGTCGAAGACGAACATCGCGACGTCCTCGCCGATCTGGCAGGCGGCCAGACCGACGCCGTCCGCGGCGTACATGCTCGCGACCATGTCGGCGGCCAACGCGGTCAGCGCGGCGTCGTACACCTCGACCCGGGCCTGCGGGCGGTGCATGACCGGCGTGCCCCACCGGGTCATCGGGCGGACCCGGCCGTTGCGGGGGAGCGGTCCGTACGGCGCCAGCACGGCCTCCGGAGTGGTGTCGTCGAGGTCCTCAGGCATGGGCCCATGCTAGGAGAGCGCTAGGGCGGGGTGAGTCGGTGGTGGGCCGACGGGGGCACCGTCCCCTTCGGCTCGTCGGTCGGGACGTGCGTGACGGGCACGGGGACGAAGACCGGTGCCGGGACCGGCTGCGGCTGTGGCTTGGGCCGAGGGAGCACGCGGATCCGGGTACCCGGAGTCACGCTGGCGGCATTGCCCTTCGCCGCGGCCACCGCTACCCGGACCGTCCACCGGCCCGTGCTGCTCGCGGTCACCCGGAGCGCGAACCTGCCGTGAGCGCGCGTCCTCGCGCGATCCACGGTGCGCCAGTGCTTGCCGACCTTGCGCTGGAGGCTCACCTTGACGCCGGCGTCGCCGGGCGCGATCCGGCCGTTGACCCGGATCGGCTGGCCCTGCCGCACCCGGGTGGCGGGCGCTCGGGCGTTGACCTGCCGGGCCACGGTGACCAACAGGGTCGCTGATGTGCTGCCCTCGAAGGTGTCGTCGCCCGTCGTGCGGACCTGGTACTCGGTCTGGCGGTCCGGCTGGACGTGGAACTGCGCGTAGGTGTCGCTCCCGAACCCACCGCTGGCCACGGGGGAGAAGTCGGGCGCGCCCCAGGGACGGGCCCACAGGGTCGCCGTACCGGGGACGTAACCGGCGGACCAGACGCCGTCGCCAGGTGTGTTCGCGTCGGCCAGCAGGTAGTGGTCCTGGCCGTCGACGAGGTCGAGACGGGTGATCCCGCGCTGGAGGTCGGTGCTGTGGTGGCTCGGCGCCGCGGAGATGAACGCCTGGGTCGGCACGCCCTCGAAGTCGTACGTCGTCGTACCGGCCGGCGTACGGAGTCGGAGGTCGTCGAAGTAGAAGTCCCGGCCCCGGCAGCCGAACTCGAAGTTCAACCACGCACCGCCGGAGCCGGCTCCCGCGTCGCCGGCGACCTCGGCCACTGTCTGGCCCGTCGAGAACAAGGTGGCGTCGTCCGACCAGTACCAGTCCGTCGGGATGTCGGCGACGTCGTCACCGGGGTGCCAGCCGGTCAGGTTCGACACGTCGTAGCGGCCCTCGAGCCACGCCGACTGGAACCCGTCGCCGAACACGTCGAGCTGGATCAGGATGTGCCCGTCGACGCCGGGGCTGCCGGGCAGCGGGCTCGGGTGGTAGGTCGCGAGCGAGGCGTCCTGCAGGTTGCTCGGGTCCGGCACCCACGCCGCAACGCCGCCCATGCCTCCCGTCTGGCCGCCGAAGGCGAGCCCGATGGCGTGGTCGCCGAGGAAGGTGTCCCGCCTGTAGGCGGCGTACGGCGTCGCTTTGCCGTTGCCGGAGCAGGGCCCGGCGACGTATCGCAGCCCTGACGGGAAGGCGTAGCCGTTGACCACGACGGTCCCGGTCGCTGCCATCGCCGGTGGTGGCGGCAGGATGCCGAGCACGGCCAGGGCGGCCGCTGCCGTCACGAGGATCCTTCGCATCGTCGCCCCCAGCGTGTCCGCGCCCGGTGATCGTCCCGTGCCCCGAACGTACGGTCGCCACCGCAGCGGTGCCGTCCCCCGAACTCGGTATAGATCGGTCGGGACCGGCCGGACGACGGGCGCCAGTGCCATGGTGCTGAGGTGGAGACCCACCACGAGCTGGCCGCTCTGGTGGCCCGGCTGGGGCCGGCGGTGCTCGACGACCCGGTGGACTTCCGGGCCGCCTTCGACGACTACGCGCCGGACGGCCGGACGACCGACGGCCAGGTCAACCTGCTCACCGACGCCATCCGCCTCGGCACGTTCGCCCGCGTGCTCGCCCAGCTGGCCGAGGGCGCGCGGTCCGGGCACACCCTCGACGCCCAGGCCTTCCGGCTGGCCCGGCTGCGCGGGGGAGCCGACGTGATGAGCGCTCGCTGGGCGCTGGCCGCCCTGCTGTTCGCGCTGGGCAAGGTGGACGAGGACGAGGTGGTCGGCTCGCTGCCCCGGACGGTGCTCCCGGACGAGACCACCGTCCTGGCGGGCCCCTTGCTGCCGCTGTCGCTCGCGCCCCCGTCGCCCGAGGCAGAGCGGGAGGCAACCCGGACCGGGCTGAAGGTGGCCATCTTCGTGGTCGTGGCCATCCTGGTCGTCGCTGCCCTGACCGTGGTGGCGGTGCTCGTGTCCCGTGGCGACGGTGCGGACCGGTCCGCCCCGGCCGGCCGGGCCGGACCGGCGGACGTGCGCTTCGTGCCCGCCGGCATGGTCGTCGGCACCGGGGAACCTGGCGCTGCCGGCGTCACCGCCGCGACCCTGGCCGGACGCACCGCCGGCGTCGAGGTCGGCGGCCTGGGCGCGCCCGATCAGGTCGACGACGGGGCGCGCATCCTGCTCCCCGCGCCGGGCAGCCGGCTGCGCACGTTCACGCTCGCCGACGGTCCGTGCCAGGAGCGGCCGTGCGTGCCGTGGTCCGCGGCCGGCCTGGAGGTAGTCGTCGCCGGTACGTCGGTGCCGGTGCCGGCCGGCGGGCCGACGTACGTCGTCGCGGTGCCGGACGGCGCGGAGGCCGAGCTGCGGATGGACGCCGACGGCTACGACCAGCGGGTCTCCCTGGTCGACGGCACCGCGACCGGGCGCAACATCGCGGTCCTGGTCCGGCCGCAGCTGAAGGTCGAGATCGACACCGACCTCGTGCTCCGCCCGACCGCGGACGCGCCGCTCGGCCCGGACGCCGTCCGGTCGGTCCACGTCGGCGACGCCCGGCTGTTCTTCTTCAACGGCCCGCTGGGGCTGCGGAACCCCCGACGCGCGTACCTCGCCGTCGGTCTCAGCTACACCACGCCGGACGACCCGAGCCCGCGCGGCTTCGAGCTCACCGACCTGCACCTGGAGGCGGCCGACGGGACGGCGTACCCGCGGCGGGACCTGTCGCCGGACACCCCGACGCCCGACCCGGCGTTCGTCGTACCGGCCTCGTTCAGGTCCGGGACCCTCGTCATCGCGGGGACCCGGCGGGTCGCCACGCGGACCAGCGACGGCGGCACGGGCAGCGTGCTGCTGACCCTCCCGCGCACCACGATCGCGGTCCGGATCGACTGACGCCCAGATCACACCGGACGTTTTCGGACCTTCTGTAGCGCAATGTGTAACTCACAGTTACATTTAGTGCCATGTCCCTGATCAGCAACCTCAAGCCGGGCGGCAAGCACGGGGTCCCGAGCAGCGAGAGCCGTGACCCGATCGGCTACCTCGTCGCCGGACTCAACCGGCTCGCCCAGACCGACCTCCTCGACAAGGTCCGCCTCCGCAAGCCGGCCGAGCAGGCGGTCTTCTCCGTCACCCGGACCGGGTTCAAGACCATGACCAACGCGAGCCGTACGTTCGCGAAGGCCGGCAAGGGCGGCCAGCCCGGCGCTCGGCCGACCAACGCCGCCGCGAGCGGCATCTTCGACCTCACCCCGGGCGAGGACGAGCAGATGCTCGTCGACGTCGTCACCGAGTTCGCCGACGAGGTCGTGCGCCCGGCGGCGTTCGAGGCCGACAAGGCCTGCGCCGCACCCGACGACGTGCTCAAGGCGAGCCTCGAGATCGGTCTGCCGATCCTCGGCCTGCCCGAGGCGCTCGGCGGCGTCTCCGAGGAGCGCTCGGCCATGGCCGGCACCCTGGTCGCCGAGGCCCTCGCCAAGGGGGACATGGGCCTCGCCGTCGCGACCCTCGCTCCCGGCTCGGTCGCCACCGCGATCGGCCTGTGGGGCACCGACGCCCAGCAGCAGACCTACCTCCCGGCGTTCAGCGCCGAGGATGGCACGGTCCCCGCCGCCGCGCTGGCGCTCAACGAGCCCACCGTGCTCTTCGACGTCCTCAGCCCGTCGACCACCGCGACGAAGTCCGGCAACGGCTACGTCCTCAACGGCACCAAGAGCCTGGTCGCGCGCGGTGACAGCGCCGAGCTGTTCGTCGTCGGCGCGAGCCTCGACGGCAAGCCGGTCCTGTTCCTCGTCGAGTCCTCCACCGAGGGCCTCGCCGTCGAGGGCGATCCGGCCATGGGCGTGCGCGCCGCGTCGATGACCAAGCTGGTCCTCGAGGACGTCAAGGTCCCCGCCGATGCCGTGCTCGGCGAGACCGACGGGTCGACGTACACCGAGTGCGTGCGCCTCTCGCGCCTCGCCTGGTGTGCACTCGCCGTCGGCACCGGCCAGGCCGTGCTCGACTACGTGACCCCGTACGTGAAGGGCCGCGAGGCCTTCGGCGAGCCGATCGCCAACCGCCAGTCGGTGGCGTTCATGGTCGCCAACATCGCGATCGAGCTGCAGGGCATGCGGCTGCTGACCTACCGCGCCGCGTCGCGTGCCGCAGCCGGCAAGGACTTCTCCCGCGAGGTCGCACTGGCCCGCAAGGCGTGCACCGACAAGGGCATGCAGATCGGCCTCGACGGCGTCCAGCTGCTCGGCGGCCACGGCTTCGTCAAGGAGCACCCCGTCGAGCGGTGGTACCGCGACCTGCGTGCCATCGGCATCATGGAAGGAACGGTGCTCGTCTGATGGCGATCAACCTGGAAGTCCCGAAGAAGCACCGGGCCCTGGTCGACCAGGCCCACCAGGTCGCGATGAACATGCTGCGACCGATCTCCCGCAAGTACGACATCGCCGAGCACGAGTACCCCAAGGAGCTCGACATGCTCGCGGCGATGATCGACGGGCTCTCCGAGTCCGGCGCGAGCGAGGGAGCCGGTGCGACCGGCGTACGTCGGGACAGCGACGACTCGGACAAGAAGACCGTCAAGAACGGCGCCAACCTCGCCTCGGTGACCTCGGTCGCCGAGATGTGCTGGGGCGACACCGGCCTGCTGCTGTCGATGCCGCGCCAGGGCCTCGGCAACTCCGCGATCGCCTCGGTCGCCAACGACGAGCAGCTCGAGCGCTTCAAGGGCCGCTGGGCCTCGATGGCGATCACCGAGCCGTCGTTCGGTTCCGACTCAGCCGCCATCTCGACCACCGCGGTGCTCGACGGCGACGAGTACGTCATCAACGGCGAGAAGATCTTCGTCACCTCCGGCGAGCGCTCGGACTGCATCGTCGTGTGGGCGACCCTCGACAAGTCCCTCGGCCGCGCGGCGATCAAGTCGTTCGTGGTCGAGAAGGGCACGCCGGGCGTGAAGGTCGAGCGGCTGGAGGAGAAGCTCGGCATCCGGGCCTCCGACACCGCCGTCATCACCTTCACCGACGCGCGGGTCTCCAAGGAGAACCTCCTCGGCTCGCCGGAGATCAACGTCGAGCAGGGCTTCGCCGGTGCGATGGCGACCTTCGACAACACCCGGCCGCTGGTGGCCGCCATGGCCGTGGGCTGCGCCCGCGCCTCGCTCGACCTGACCCGCGACCTGCTCAAGGAGGCGGGGATCGAGGTCGACTACGACAGGCCGGCGATCCTGCAGAGCGCGGCCGCGGCGAAGTTCCTGCAGCTGGAGTCGGACTGGGAGGCGGGCCGCCTGCTCACCCTCCAGGCTGCGTGGATGGCCGACAACCGCAAGCCGAACTCGCTCGAGGCCTCCATGGCCAAGGCGAAGGCCGGCCGGGTCGGCTCCGACGTGACGTTGTCCTGCGTCGAGCTGTGCGCCTCGATCGGCTACAGCGAGGAGGAGCTGCTCGAGAAGTGGGCCCGCGACTCCAAGATCCTCGACATCTTCGAGGGCACCCAGCAGATCCAACAGCTCATCGTCGCGCGGCGTGTGCTGGGTCTCTCGAGCGCCGAGCTCAAGTGACCTGACCGGTCTCCCCACGGGGCCCGTCCTCCTCCCGGAGGGCGGGCCCCGTGTTTTCCTGGCGTGGCGGCGTGACACCCCGGTCCGGACGTGCGAAGAAGGTCGGGATGCAACCAGGAGCCGGCGGGTTCGCCGCGGTGTACGCCGAGCACGTGACGCCCGTGTGGCGCTACGTGCGCCTGCGCCTGCCCACCGATGCCGATGCGGAGGACGTCACGAGCCAGGTCTTCGAACGAGCGATGCGCTCCTGGGACGGGTACGACGGCGCCCGTGGCAGCGTCGGCGCGTGGCTGATGGGCATCGCCCGCCACACCGTCGCCGACTGGTGGCGCCGGCACGGCAGGGAGCTGCCTACCGATCCTGCGGCACCGGCCTTCGCCGGCGGGACGGCCGAGGACGACCCCGAGGGCGAGGTGCTGCGCCGGATCGGCGCCGACGACCTCCGGCGGCGGCTCGGCCACCTGACCGCCCGCGAGCGCGAGGCCGTTGCGCTCCGGTTCGGCAGCGAGCTCAACTCCACCGAGATCGCCGCACTGCTCGGCGTCACGCCCAGCGCTGCACGGATGCTCGTGCACCGCGCGATCGGCCGGCTCCGGGAGGTGATGGACGGTGCCTGACGAGACCGACGGGCTCGACCCGAACGTGGACACCCTGATCTGGCTGACTGAGGCGGCCCGCTCGACACCGCCGGCCGGGCTGGTCGCGCGGATCGACGCCACGGTGCAGCGCCGGACCGCCCGTACGGACCGTCCCGGTCGGCGGATGACCGCGGTTGCGCTCGCGCTGGCCGGCGCGTTCCTGTTCCAGGCGACCGGCAACCTGGTGGCCGGTCAGTGGATCTCCGACGGGATCGGCGAGCCGTACGCCCCGCACGCGATGTTCGAGATGTCGCTGGCACTCGTCGCCGCGGCCGTGTGCGCGGCCGCGGCCGCCGTACGCCGGGCGTGGGGTGGCTTGTCCGTGCTGACCTGCACCCCGCTGGCGCTCAGCCTGGGGTTGCACGGGGTGGGGGAGCTCGGTCAGTTCGCTGCCGGCGCCGCGCTGCACACGGTCGAGGGGGCGCTCGGCCTCGCCCTGCTCGCGGTCTGGTGGTCGGAGTGGCGTGACACCCGGCGCCGCTCCCGCGAAGGAGGGGTATGAGCATCCTGAAGCGGATCTGGATCCACCTGCGCGTCCTCGCCTCCGCCAGGCGCAACCGTGGCGACCTCGCCGGCCGACTGGTACGTCGACCGCAGCTCCTGGTCGCGCAGGGCACCTACGAGACGTCGCTGCTGCTGATGGGCCGGATGCCCGCACACCTCAAGACGCTCGCCACCGCCAAGGCGGCGATGGTCGTCAACTGCGAGTTCTGCCTCGACATCGGCGCCGCACTCGCCCGGACCGAGGGGGTCCCGGAGGAGAAGCTGGTCGCCCTGCTGGAGCCGGACGACAACCCGGCGCTGGATCCCGACGAGCAGCTGGTCGTGGCGTTCGCGGCCGCGATCAGCGCGTCGCCGGCCGTGGTGCCCGACGAGCTGCGGTCGCGGCTCGATGCCCGGTTCACCGGGGCCCAGCTCACCGAGCTCGCCGCCGAGGTCGCGTGGGAGAACCAGCGCGCCCGGCTCAACCAGGCCCTCGGCATCCGGCCCGCCGGCTTCTCCGACGGCGCCTTCTGCCTCATCCCGCAGGGCTGAGCACCTCGGCGCCCGGTCCGGGCTCGACGAGGTGGTGGACCGGGGTGGCCCAGCCCCGGTCGGCGTAGGCGGCGTCCACCGCCTCCCGTACGACGACCGCCCGGTCGCCCGCGACGAGCGTGATCGTGCAGCCGCCGAACCCGCCGCCGGTCATCCGCGACCCCAGCGCGCCGACCCGCAGCGCGGTCTCGACGACCAGGTCGAGCTGCGGGACGGAGACCTCGTAGTCGTCGCGCAGCGAGACGTGCGAGGCGGTCATCAGCGCCCCGAGGCCGCTCCAGTCGCGTCCACCGATCGCCTCGACGGCGCCGCGGACGCGGTCGTTCTCGGACGCGACGTGGCGCAGCCGGCGCGGGTCACCCGCCGCGCACTCGCGCCGGCGCTGGGCGTACCCGCCGTCGCCGTCGGCGAGAGCGTGGCGGACCCGGGTGTCGGTGACGAGAAGCGCCAGGCCGTCCTCCGCGACAGGGAGGGGGACCGGGGTGGTGGCCGGCGCGGTCGGGTCGGCGAAGTCGACCAGGAGGGCATGGCCGGTCGAGCCGAGCATGCTGGCGAGCTGGTCCATCCCGCCGGTCGGGGCGCCGACGTGGTCGGTCTCCGCACGACGGCACGCATCGGCGACCAGCCGCCGGGTCCCGTCGTCGAGGGGGACGGCCAGGAGTCCGGCGACCGCGCTGGCCACCGCGCACTCCAGCGCCGCCGAGCTGGACAGGCCACCGCCGAGCGGCACGGTCGAGGTCAACGCGACGTCGAGGCCGGGGACGTCCCAGCCGAGCCGGCGCAGCTCGGCGACCACGCCGACGACGTACTCCTGCCAGGTGGTGTCGGCGGGGTCGGCCTCGGCGCTGGTCACCCGGAGCCGGTCGTCGGCGCGGGCGCTGACCATGGCCGTGGTCGCGAGCTGGATCGCGAACGGCAGGCACAGACCGCCGTTGTAGTCGGTGTGCTCACCGATCAGGTTGACCCGGCCGGGGGCGCGCGCGACGACAGTGACCACGGCGTCATCCTGCCGGGTAGGGCGCCGGACTAGGGTGACCGCCGTGCCCCGCCCGCTCATCGTCGCCGCCACCCGTGCCGAGGTCGCCCACGTCCCCGCCGGACTCGAGGTGCTGATCACGGGAATCGGCAAGACCGCCGCGGCCACCGCCCTGGCCCGCCACCTGGCCGTCCGCAGCGATCTCGCGGACCTCGAGGTGGTCAACCTCGGGACCGCCGGCGGCTTGCACGACGGCCTGTTCGCGGAGTCGGGGCTGTACGAGATCGGCACCGTCCTCAACCACGACATCAACGCCGACGCGATCCGCGCGCTCGGCTACGACCCTCGTGAGCGGCTGGTCGTCGGACCGGGGGAGACGGTCCTCGCGACCGGCGACGTCTTCGTCACCGACCCGGTGGTCCGGGCCCGGCTGGCCGAGCGGGCGCAGCTGGTCGACATGGAGGGCTACGCCGTCGCGTACGTCGCCCAGGAGCTGGGTGTGCCGGTCCGGCTGGTCAAGCACGTCTCCGACAACGCCGACGAAGGCGCGCGGGAATGGGCCTCGCTGGTGGATCGGAGTGCCCGGATCCTCGGCGACTGGGCGGCGACGCACCTGTCATGACCACGCGAGCACTCGTCCTCGGCGGTGGTGGCGCCACCGGCAACGCCTGGCTGATCGGCGTCGTGGCCGGCCTGCTCGAGGCGGGCATCGACGTCACGACGGCCGACCTCGTCATCGGTACGTCGGCCGGCTCGACCGCCGCTGCCCAGGTGACCGGCGCATCCCCGGCGGAGCTGCTGACCGCGGTGCTGGAGACCCCGGTCCCCGAGCGGCCGGCACAGGCGGGAGCGCCGCGGCCGGTCTCCGACCAGATGGAGCGGACGGCACGCCTCATCGCGGCCGCTGCCGACCCGGCCGACATGCGCCGCCGCCTGGGCGCTGCGGCCCTCGAGCAGGCGCAGGCGTCGGGGGAGTCCTGGGCGGAGCGGTGGCGTGGCACCGTCGCGACCAGGTTGCCGCGCCGGGCCTGGCCGACGCAGCGGCTCCTGATCACCGCCGTCGATGCCGCCACGGGCGAGCCGGTCGCCTTCGACCGGGACAGTGGGGTCGACCTGGTCGACGCCGTGGCCGCGAGCTGCTCCAGCGGGCCGGCGTACCGGATCGGGGAGCGCTCCTACATCGACGGCGGCTACCGAGCGAACGCCGACAACGCGGACCTGGCCGCGGGACACGAACGCGTCCTGGTGCTGTCGCCGTTCGGCGGCAGGTCGCGCGCACCCGAGGCGTGGGGGCTGGACCTCGCGTCCCAGGTCGCCGGGCTGCGGGCGGGCGGCAGCCGGGTCGAGACCGTCGTCCCCGAGGACGAGAGGTTCCTCGGCGCCCGGGCGATGGACCTGTCCCTGCGGCCGGTCGCGGCCCGCGCGGGACGCGAGCAGGCGCGGGCGCTGGCCGACCGGATCGCCGCGGTCTGGTCGGGCTAGCGGCTGCTGCTGGCCCGGCGGCCGCGGACGACCCCGACGAAGTCCTGGTGGACCGGGCTGTCGGCGTCACGGAGCCAGACGAGTGCGACGGTCGTCGGGTCGAGCTCGACCGGACGCTGCACGACGTCCTTGCGGTGGTGGAGTCGGGCGACGGACATCGGGACGATCACGATCCCGCTGCCGGAGGCCGCGACCTCGATCGCGTCCTTGACGCTCATCTCCGGGAACGGCAGCTGCTCGACCGTCGGCGTCCAGCCGGACGGGTGCGGCAGCACGAGCTGCTCCTCGGCGAGATCGGCCAGCGGGATCGGCGTCTCGGGGTCCGACGCCGCAACGAAGTGCTCGCGTCCGGCCACGACGACCGGCACCTCGTCGTACAGCCGCACGCAGTGCAGCGGCGCGGGCCGGTCGAGGTCGACCGGCAGCCGGACCAGCGCCAGGTCGGCCTCACCGGCGTCGAGGACGGCGCGCTGCTGCTCCTCCTCGACGGGGAGGAGGTGGAGCCGGATCCGCGGGTTGCGCTCCCGCCAGGCCCGCGCCCACTTGTCGGGGGTCACTCCGGGAACGAAGGCGATGCGCAGGTCCTGCATGCACCCACGATCCCAGAGCGACCCGTCCGCGGTCGCCCGGCACGCTCAGGAAGGCGTCTTTCGGACAAACAGGGGGTGCCGATGCGGTGTCTGGGCCCGGGCTTTGCTACGGTTTCACCGCACTCGTCCGGGTGGCGGAATTGGCAGACGCGCTAGCTTGAGGTGCTAGTGCCCGTATTAGGGCGTGGGGGTTCAAGTCCCCCCTCGGACACCATGCAGAACGGCGGCCCCAGGGCCGCCGTTCTGCATTTCACCGTCGAGGCCGAGAGACGGTGTACCCCGCCCCACGGAATCCGACTTGTAGCGCAGATGCACGTCGACGTCTTTCGGGCCGACGGCTTCGGTCGCTATGCTCGCCCCGGCGCGCGCAGAGCCCTCTGATCTTTCAGATTTTCTGAAAGGTTCCCTGCAGAACTCCTCGATGGACGCGCCCTCCGGGCCGCCAACAGACTCCCTTCCTGAGATCCAAGCTGCGGACCCGATCGGATCGGGACCGCCTCACAGGAAGTGCGATCCATGACGAAACGATCCCGGAGAGTGGTGCCCGTCGGGCTCGCCCTCGTCCTGGCCCTCGCAGTGGCCGGCTGCAACGCCAACTCGTCGTCGGACGGCCCGACCAAGGAGAAGAACGCCACGGCGATGGAGTCCGTGCCCCAGGGCGGGACGCTGCACTACCTCTCGCGCAGGGCGACCGAGACGTTCGAGACCGCCAACGCGCAGATGGTGCCGACCAGCCGGCTGCGGTGGGTGCACCGCGGGCTGACGTCGTGGCAGACGTTCCCCGACAAGGACACGATCCTGGTCCCCGACCTCGCCACCGACACCGGTACGACCGACGACGGCGGCAAGACCTGGACGTTCACGCTCCAGGAGGGCCTGAAGTTCTCCGACGGCAGCCCGATCACCGCGCAGGACGTCAAGTACGGCATCGAGCGGTCCTTCGCACCGATGTTCCAGGGTGGCCTGGGCTACCACAAGACCCTGCTCGAGGGTGCCGCCGACTACGACGGCCCGTACGACGGCGAGGAGCTCGACTCCATCGAGGTCATCGACGACCACAAGATCGTCTTCCACCTGACCCGTCCGTTCGGCAACTGGCCGTGGATCGTGAGCATGCCGGCGTTCGCGCCCGTGCCCAAGGCGGCCGACACCGAGCCGGAGACCTACGGCGAGAAGCCGGTCGCGAGCGGCCCGTACATGGTGACGAGCTTCAGCAAGGGCACCCAGGCCGTGCTGGAGCGCAACCCGAACTGGAAGGCCGAGACCGACCAGGCGCGCCTGGCCGGCCCGGACAAGATCGTCCTCGACATGGGCCTGAACAACGACACCATCGTGCAGCGCCTCATCGATGACAAGGGCGATGACAAGTTCGCGATCAGCAACGCGCTCATCTCGCCATCGCAGTTCCAGCGCATCGAGTCCGACGCGTCGATCTCGGACCGGATGGCCAACGGCCCCTCGGGCTACTTCCGCTACCTCGCGATGAACGTGAAGCGGCCCGGCCTCTCCGACGTGCGGGTGCGCCAGGCGATCAACTACGCGATCAACAAGTCCGAGATCCAGAGCGTGTACGGCGGCCCGAAATTCGGGGGCACGATCACCTCGTCGATCATGACCGAGGGCATCCCCGGCGCAACCGACTACAACCTCTACGACGGCGGCGACACCGGTGACGTCGACAAGGCCAAGGAGCTGCTCGCCGACGCCGGCGTGAAGGACCTCAAACTCACGCTCACCTACCCGACCGACGTCAGCGCGATCGAGGAGAAGGAAGCCCAGAGCATCAAGAACTCGCTGGCGCGGGTCGGCATCGAGGTCGAGCTCAAGGGCCTCGACGGCGACACCTGGTACGAGCTCATCTCGTCCTCCGACGGCGACTTCGACATGACGACGAACGGCTGGGGAGCCGACTTCCCGAGTGGCATGAGCACCATCCAGCCGCTGTTCGCGTCGAGCGAGATCGGCGACGGCGGCGGGAACGCGTCGCAGTACTCCAACCCCGCCGTGGACGCGGCCATCGACGCGGCCATCTCGGAGCCGGACCTCGTCAAGGCGGGGGAGATGTGGGCCGCGATCGACAAGCAGATCATGGCGGACGCCCCGATCGTCCCGTTCCTCGTCCAGCGGACCCAGGCGTTGGCCGGATCGAACGTCCTGAACTACTTCATGCCCGCCTACCCGCCGTTCGCGAACGAGCTGGTCGTCGGTGTCGATCACTGAGATCGAGCAGGCGGAGGGCCGGCGTACGTCGGTCCTCCGCCGCTTCCTCCGCAAGAAGTCGGGCGTCGCCGGACTGGTGATGCTCGTGGTGCCGCTGGTCGCGGGCCTCTGCGCCCCGCTGTTGGTCCGGCTCGAAGGCCAGGACCCGCACACCTTCCACACCGACCTGCTGGCCCCGGACGGCGGTCGTCCGCTGGGTCCGTTCGGGGGCGTGAGCGCGGACCACTGGCTGGGCGTCGTCCCGGTCACCGGCGTCGACCTGTTCGCGCAGATCGTCTACGGCATCCGCTCCTCGCTGTTCATCGCGTTCGGCGCGAGCATCCTGGCGATCGTCTTCGCGGCGATCCTGGGCACGGCGATGGGGTACTTCGGCGGCTGGCTCAACGCCGTCGCCGGGCGGCTCATCGACTTCATGTTCGGCTTCCCGGGCCTGATGTTCGTGATCGCGATCATGGCGATCGCGCCGCCGGAGGTGCCGCGCTGGATGGTGCTGGTGCTGGTGCTCGCGTTCTTCGGCTGGACCGTCCCGGCCCGGATCATCGGCGCACAGGCGAGTGCGATCAACGCCCGCCCGTTCGTCGAAGCGGCGCGCGCGACCGGCGCTCCGCCGTGGCAGATCATCCGTTGCGAGATGCTGCCGCACCTGTTCGGCCTGGTCGTCCTACTGTTCGCGATGTCGCTGCCGGCCAACGTCAGCGTCGTCGCAGGCCTGTCGTTCCTGGGCGTCGGCCTGCGCGGCGACATCCCGGACCTCGGCAAGCTGCTCTCGGACTCCCTGCCGTGGATCTACAGCGGCGCGGACGTCTGGTACATGCTCTTTCCCGGCGCCGTGGTGTTCCTGATCGTCTTCGGCGCCACGCTCGCCGGTGACGCGCTCCGCGACGTCCTCGACGTACGCACGGAGGATGCCTCGTGATCTCCTACATCGCCCGACGCATGGTCACTGCGGTGTTCATGCTCCTCGCGATCGCCTTCGTGACGATCGCCCTGTTCTTCGGGGCCTCCAAGGACCCGGCGCGCGCCATGTGCGGCAAGCCGTGCCCGGCCGAGACCAAGGCCAAGGTCAGCGCGTACATGCAGACCGACCAGAGCGTCATGTGGCAGTACGGCCAGTTCGTCAAGGGAATCGTCGCCGGACGGACCTACGGCGAGGGCTCGCAACAGGTCGAGTGCGCGGCGCCCTGTTTCGGGTACTCGTTCCCCAACCGCAGCGACGTCACCTCGCTCATCGGTGAGCGCCTGCCGGTCACGCTCTCGCTCGCGCTGGGCGCGGGCGTGCTCTGCCTCGTCGTCGGGATCGGACTCGGAGCACTGTCGGCGATCCGCAGGGGCGGGCTCGTCGACCGGTTCTCCACGGGCTTCGCGATGTTCGGCCTGTCGGTGCCGACGTTCCTGGTCGGGTTGCTGGTGGTCCAGGTCTTCGGGTTCATGCTCAACGTGCTGCCGTTCTCCGGGTTCGTACCGTTCTCGGAGTCGCCGGCGGACTGGGCCTGGCACCTGATCGGACCGTGGATGGTGCTCTCGTTCATCCTCGCTGCGAGCTACATCCGGATCACCCGTACCCAGCTGCTCAACGAGCTGTCCGGCGAGCACCTGGTCGCGATGACGGCGCGCGGCGCCTCGCCGCGGCAGGTCAACCGGCATGCCGTGCGCGGCGTGATGGTGCCCGTCACCGCGATGTTCGCGCTCGACGTCACCGCGTTGCTGGGCGGCTCGGTGATCGCGGAGAAGGTGTTCAGCCTGCACGGACTCGGCGACCTGCTGCTCTCGGGCGTCAACGAGTCGGACCTGAGCATCGTCGTCGGGGTGACGCTCTTCTCGGCGTTCCTCATCATCGTCGGCAACCTCGTCGTCGACCTCCTCCTGCCGCTTCTCGACCCGAGGATCCGCCGTGCCTGAGCCTGTCCTGCAGATCGAGGACCTGACCATCTCGTTCACCTCCGGCGGGAGGACGTTCGACGTCGTCCGCGACCTCGCCGTCACGCTGCACGGCGGCCGTACGCTCGCGGTCGTCGGCGAGTCCGGCTCGGGCAAGACGATCACCGGCCGGGCCATCATGCGGCTGCTGCCGCGCGGCGCGAGCGCCCGGGGCCGGGTCCTCGTCGCGGGCCAGGACATGTTGGCCGCCGACGATCGAGCGCTGCGCCGGGCGCGGGGGGCCGACGTGGCGATGGTGTTCCAGGACTCGATGTCGGCACTCAGCCCGTACCTCGACATCGGCACGCACATCGCGCAGGCCGTGCGCCTGCACGACCTGTCGGTGTCTCGGCGGGCGGCCCGTGCCCGCGCGGTGGAGATGCTCGAGCGGGTCGGCATCCCCGAGCCTGCGGACGCGGTGCGCCGCTACCCGCATGAGTTCTCGGGCGGCATGCGGCAGCGGGCCGTGATCGCGATGGCGCTGGTGAACCGGCCGGCGCTGCTCATCGCCGACGAGCCGACCACGGCCCTCGACGTCACCGTGCAGGCGCAGATCCTGACCCTGCTGCGCGAGCTGCAGCAGGAGAGCGGCATGGCGATGCTGCTGATCAGCCATGACTTCGGAGTGGTGGCGAGCGCGGCCGACGACGTCCTCGTGCTCTACGCCGGCCGCGAGGCCGAGTACGGCAGCCTGCGCGACATCTTCGAGGTGCCGGCGCACCCCTACACGGCGGGTCTGCGGGCGGCGACGCCGCGGCTCGACGCCCGGCTCGAGACCGCGGGAGAACGAACCCGGCTGCGCTCCATCCCGGGCGCTCCGACGTCCCTGCGCGACGCCGGTCCTGGCTGCGCGTTCGCGCCACGCTGCGGGCTGGCCGACCGGGTCGGGGAGCGGTGCGTCGTCGAGCTGCCGCAGCCGACGCCCCGGGCGGGCGGCGCCCATCGCGCCGCCTGCCACCTGGAGCAGCTGCCGTCCCTCGAGGAGGTCGCTCGATGAATGCTGGTGCTCCGATCCTGGAGATGACCGGAGTCAGCAAGCGGTTCCGCACGCCTGGCGGCTTCGGTCGCCGCGGCCGCGGCTTCCTCGCGGTCGACGGTGTCTCGCTGCACGTCGGCCGCGGCGAGGCCCTGGGACTGGTCGGTGAGTCCGGGTCGGGCAAGTCGACGCTGGCCCGGATGGCCAACGGCCTGGTCGTGCCGACGTCGGGGACGGTCCGGACCGACGGGCACGACATCGCCGCGCTGGGTCGGCGCGGTCTGCGCCAGCTGCGGCGCAACGTGGCGATGGTCTTCCAGGACCCGCTCGCCTCACTGAACCCACGCCAGACCGTGCGCCAGACACTGGAGAACGTCTACCGCGCCCACGGCGAGACGACGTCGACGGGCGAGCTGGTGGCACTGCTGGAGTCGGTGGGCCTCGGCCCCGACTACCTGGGGCGCTACCCGCACGAGGCCTCCGGGGGCCAGTTGCAGCGGGTCGCGGTGGCGCGGGCGTTGGCCCTCAAGCCGGACCTGATCATCGCCGACGAGCCGACGTCCGCCCTCGACGTCAGCGTGCGCGCGCAGATCCTCAACCTCCTCGCCGACCTGCAGCGGGACCAGGGGATCTCGTTCCTCCACGTCAGTCACGACCTTGCGGTGATCCGGCTCTACAGCGACCGCGTCGCTGTCATGCAGCTCGGCCGGATCGTCGAGACCGGGCCGTCGGAGGAGATCTTCCGCGCGCCGCAGCACCCCTGCACGCAGGCACTCGTCGCGGCGACCCCGGAGGCCGAGCTGCCGACCTGACGTTCGCCCGAGCAGTGCACGACGCCGACGTGCCGTGCCACGATCAGCACATGACGCACCGATAGAGAGAAGACCTGTGGGAACCGACCTGTTCGTCCGGACGTACGGGCGGGACGCAGCCGATGCGCCCGCCATCTTGATCCTGCACGGCGCCGTGGAGTCCGGCGAGTGCTACGGCGACGCCGTCGACCGCTGGGGCGGCGAGTTCCACATCGTGGCCCCGGACGCCCGCGGCCACGGGAAGTCGCCGGGCCGCCGGGCCGACCACGCAGGCGTCCCGTCGACCGATGTGATGGTGCAGGACGCGATCGACATCCTCACCGACCTGCTCGAGGCTACCGGGCGGAGGACGCTCGTCGTCGGCCACTCGATGGGTGCCCGGATCGCGGCGTTCGTCGCCGCGGACGCGCCGCACCTGGTGGCGGGCGTCGTCCTCGAGGACCCGCCGTGGTGGGTGCCGGAGGCGGGCCCCAACCCGTGGCTGAGCGTTCCGGCGGACCAGCGCGAGCGCGACCCGTTCGACGAGGTCGACACCGCGACCCTGCAGGAGCTCGTCGACCTCCAGCGCGAGCTCAAGCCGCACTGGCCCGAGCAGGAGCTGCTCCCGCTGGCCGAGGCGATGAAGGCGGTCGACACCGACTACATGGATCAGCGGCTCCACGAGAAGCGGCGGATCTGGACGCCGACCGCGCGCCAGATCACGGTCGGTCCCGCGGGTGTCCCGGCGCTGCTGGTCACCGGTACCGGCGACGTCATCGTCGACAAGCACTCGCGCGAGCGGCTCACGGCCGTCGCACCGGGCTTCGACGTCGTCGTCATCGAGGGTGCGGGGCACTGCGTCCGCCGCGACGTGCCGGAGGAGTACCACCGCCACGTCGACGCCTTCCTCCGCGAGAGCGCCCCGTCGGTGGCCGTCACTCGACGCTGAAGGTGTCCGACCTCGCGAGCGGTCCGTAGATCTCCGCGTCCGGCGCGGCGAGTGCCGCCCGCATCGCCTCCAGCCCCGCCCGGACCACCGGATGCCCCTGATTGTCGCGCCGGGTCGTCATGATCACCTTGCGCAGCGGGGCGATGCCGCGCGTCGGCAGCACGGTCACCAGGTCGGCGTCGCGGGCCGAGAGCGCGGACTCGGGGGCCAGGCAGATGCCGGCCTCGGCGGCGACGAGCGCGACTGCTGCCCGGTAGTCGTCGGAGACATGGACGATCGGCGGGTGGAAGCCGACCTCGGCACACGCCTGCAGCACCATCGTGCGGCAGGGGTTTCCGGGCGACGGCATGATCCAGCCCTCCCCGGCGAGCTGAGTGAGCTCGACACCCTCCTCGCCGCTCAGCGGGTGAGCGTGGGGGAGGACTGCCTTGAACCGCTCGATGTAGAGCGGGAACTTCGCGATGTCGGGAGAGTCGCGCTCGGGGTCGGACTCGTACTCCAGGCTCACCGTGACGTCGATGTCACCGCGCATGAGCATCCGGTGGCTCATGTGCGCCTCGGCGTCGACGACCTTGACGTCGACCCCGGGTGCCTGGCGACGCAGCTCGACGATGGCCGGTGCGACCACCCACCCGATCGCCGTCGGGAAGGCGCCGATCCGGAGCTGGCCCAGCACGCCTCCGGCGTGCGCGGCCAGGTCGGCCTCGGCCATCTTGAGCCGAGAGCTGATCTCCTCGGCGTGCTCGGCGAGGATCCGCCCGGCCGGCGTCAGCGCGAGCTTGCGCCCGGTTCGCACGACGAGGGCGTGCCCGACCTCGCGCTCGAGCGCGCTGAGCTGCTGGGAGACCGCGGACGGCGTCAGGTGCAGCGCCGCCGCGGTCGCCGTGACCGAGTCGGAGTGCACGAAGGCGCGCAGCACCATGAGGCGGCGGGGGTCGATCGTGGGCACGCGTGCTCCGTCGCGTCTGCGGGCGTCCGAGACGGCGGGGGATCCGTCGGACGGGACCGGGGAGTCTCGATGCTAGTGGTCGCGGCCCACGGGCCTCGAGAGGATGCGGCTCCGAGTGACCACCGATCGCGGGTCCCGGACGCCGCAATGCCCTGCGGGCCTAGCATCGCTGCGTGAGCGCGTACCTGTCCTTCGTGGTGTTCGCGGCCCTGCTGGCCACCGCACCCGGCCCCGACACCTTCCTGATGCTGCGGGCGACCGTCGTGGGCGGGCGCGCCCGCGGCATCGCCACCGCGTCGGGCATCACCGCCGCGGGAGCGCTGCAGGGCGTCCTCGCCGCGACCGGGCTCGGCGCCGTGCTGGCCCACGCGGAGCCGGTGTTCCTGGCGGTCCGTTGGGCAGGTGTCGCCTATCTCGTCTGGCTCGGCGTGAACGCCCTGCGCGACGCGCTGCGCCGCGACGGCAGCGTGTGGTCGGTGGGCGAGGGGCCGGGTGTGGTCCGGGCGCGTACGGCGTTCCGGCAGGGCTTCGTCTGCAACATCACCAACCCCAAGGTGCTGGCGTTCAACCTCGCAGTGCTGCCGCAGTTCGTCGGCGCCGACCAGGGCGTCCCGGCGCTGCTGGCCTACGCGCTGACGCTGGTCGTGATCGGCGCGATCGTGCTGCTGACGGTCGTCTGGATCGCGGGCAAGGCCGCCACCGCGCTCACGCGGCCGTCGTTCCGGCGCAGCTTGGACGGCGCCACCGGTGTCGTGATGCTCGGGTTCGCGACCGCGCTGGCGGTCGAGGCATGAGCGACGCCACCACCGACGAGACCGACCGGTCCGCCCGTGCGATAGCGGCCGCCGAGGCGCTCGGCCTCGGCTTCGAGGTGACCCGGCACGGCCCGGTGAGCTCGCTGGAGGAGGCGGCCGCGGTCCGTGGGATCGAGCCGCGCCAGATCGTGAAGACCATGGTCGTGCGGGTGGCTGAGGGCGACCACCGCTTCGTCCTGGTGCCGGGCGACCGCGAGATCTCGTGGCCGCTGCTGCGTGCGCTGCTCGGCGTCAACCGGCTCTCGATGCCGTCGGCCGACGCCGCCCGCGAGGTGACCGGCTACGTCCGCGGCACGATCACGCCGCTCGGTGCGCTCACCGCGCTGCCCGTGATCGCGGACAGCCGGGTGAGCGGCACAGTGTCGATCGGCGGGGGCGGGTACGGCGTCGCGCTCACCGTCGACGGCGACGCGCTCGTCGCCGCGCTCGGCGCCACCGTCGCGGACGTGACGACACAGGGTTGACCGGCCTCAGGTGGCCGGGTGGACCTCCACCTGGGTGCCGTCGAGCCCGTACTCGACGTACGCGGTCTGGTTGAACTCGTTGCTGGCGTACGCCGAGATCCAGGCCGGCGTCTCGTCCTCGAGGTCGGGCTTCTCGATGACCAGGTAGCAGTTGGTCGGGTCCTCGACGAGCTTCCTGACCTCGGGGCACAGCCCGTCGAGGACGGTGCTGTCGACGTCCGCCAGGTCGAACGACTCCTCGTCGCCCGTGGTCTTGGAGGGCTCGTTGAGGTCCCCGTCCCAGTAATAGTCCAGCTGGCGCTCGTCGGCCGGGTTGTCCGGCTTGTATGGCGCGGACACGCTCGCGTACTCGGGATAGATCACCGCGCGGCGCACGAGCGTCGAGCCGCGCTCCTCCTTCAACGCGGCGACCAGCGCGTCGAAGCCCTTGTCGGTCTGCGGCTCGTCGGCGCCCGGCGGATCACCGCCGCCGGAGAGGGCGAAGATCAGCGCCGTGGCGCCCGCGACCGCCACCACGCCGCCGACGACCAGCTTCACCGGCGTACCGCCGGAGCCGGTACGACGGACGGTCCGCTCCTCGAGGCTGCGGACCGGCTTCGGCTGCTTCGGCGGCGTGTACGGCTTGTGCGTGGGCGGCGGCTGCGCCGGCGCCCCGTCGGGTTCCGGGGTGTCGTCGGGGCGGTACTGCTTCCACTTGCGAGGGGCCACGGCAGAACGCTAGTGGTGAGAGCCGTGCAACGATGACCGCATGGCCGAATCGACGACCCCCACGCCGGTGCCCGACCACGACGTCGCTGCCGAGGTGGTCGACCTGTGTCGCGACCTGATCCGGATCGACACCTCCAACTACGGCGGCGGCGAGAGCACCGGTGAGCGGAAGGCCGCCGAGCACGTCGCGGCGCTGCTCGACGAGGTCGGGATCGCCGCCGAGGTGATCGAGACCAGGCCGGGCCGCGCGAACGTCGTGGCCCGCTGGGGCGGCTCGGGCTCGCAGGCCACGGCCGAGCGGGGTGCGCTGCTGCTGCACGGCCACCTGGACGTCGTACCTGCTGCGGCGGAGGACTGGACCGTCCACCCGTTCAGCGGTGAGGTGCAGGACGGCTACGTCTGGGGTCGGGGCGCGGTCGACATGAAGGACTTCGACGCGATGCTCCTCTCGGTGGTCCGGGCCCGGCAGCGCGCCGGACGCGCGCCCGAGCGCGAGGTCGTGCTCTGCTTCACGGCCGACGAGGAGGCCGGTGGCCACGAGGGCGCCCAGCTGCTCGTCGAGAACCACGCGGAGTGGTTCGAGGGGTGCACCGAGGCGGTCGGCGAGGTCGGCGGGTTCAGCACGACGGTCCGCGGCCGCCGCCTCTACCTGATCGAGGCCGCCGAGAAGGGCATGGCCTGGATGCGCCTCAGCGCCCGCGGCCGTGCCGGCCACGGCTCGATGATGAACGACGACAACGCCGTCACGCGGCTGGCCTCCGCGGTCGCCCGGATCGGCGCCCACGACTGGCCGGTCCGGCTCACGCCCACCATGCAGACCCTGCTCGCCACCGTCGGTGAGCTGGCCGGCGTCGAGGCCACCCCCGAGAACGCGCCCGCGCTCGTCGAGGAGTTCGGCGGTGCCGCGCGGATGCTCGGCGCCGTGCTGCGCAACTCGACCAACCCGACCATGCTCGAGGCCGGCTACAAGGTCAACGTCATCCCGACCGACGCGGCCGCCCACGTGGACGGCCGCTTCCTGCCGGGCTTCGAGGACGAGTTCTTCGCGACCCTGGCCGAGCTGACCGGCGAGGGGGTCGACATCGACTTCGTCTCGCGGCAGGCGCCCTGGGAGACGCCGTACGACGGCGCCCTGGTCGACGCGATGACCCGCAGCCTGCTGACGGAGGACCCCGACGCCCTGGTGGCGCCGTACCTGATGAGCGGCGGCACCGACGCCAAGCACTTCAGCAAGCTCGGCATGCGCTCCTTCGGCTTCGCACCGCTGCGGCTGCCCGACGACCTCGACTTCACCGCGCTGTTCCACGGCGTCGACGAGCGGGTCCCGGTGGACGCCCTGGAGTTCGGCGCCCGGGTGATGGACCGGTTCCTGGATCTGGCCTGACCAGCTCGCGTTCGGGCAGAGACTGCAGGTCCGCGGCCCGAGATGTTGCGGTTGGGGACCAAACCGCAGCCTTCAGGCCGTGCGGACGGCCCGGATGATCTTGCGCCGCAGCACGACACGGCGTCGGCCGTCCGGGCCGATCTGCACGCGATCGAGCTCCCAGCCGCCGTGCTCGGCGCGCTCCACGAGCAGCTTGGCGACCATGTTGCGGGAGAGCTCCCGGCCGAAGGAGATCCGCTCGAACTCCCACTCGACGCCGCGGCCCAGGCCACGCATCACGCCGGGACGGATCAGGGAGACGTTCATGCAGCACCTCCGGAGACGTCGTCGAGAGCAGCCCGGATCTCGGGCGGCAGCGTCTTCGCCTCCGAGCCGAGGGCTCCGGCGAGCTGGGCGGCGGTCCGCGCGCCGACGACCGGCGCGGTGACGCCGGGGGAGTCGCGCACCCAGACCAGGGCGACCTCGAGCGGGGTCCAGCCGAGGCCGTCGGCCGCGCGGGCGACCGCCTCGACGATGCCGCGGCTGTGGTCGTCGAGGTAGGCGTCGACGAAGCCCGCGAACACCGGCGATGCAGCGCGGGAGTCGGACGGTGTCCCGGTGCGGTACTTGCCGGTCAGCACCCCGCGGCCCAGCGGCGACCACGGGAACAGGCCCAGACCGAGCGCCTCGACCGCTGGCAGCACCTCCCGCTCGACGCGCCGGTTGACCAGCGAGTACTCCATCTGGGTCGACGCGATCCGCGCCCGCCCCGCGACGGCCTCCTGCAGGGTCACCGCCCGGGCGGTCTGCCAGCCGTTGAAGTTCGAGATGCCGACGTACGTCGCCCGCCCGCTCGAGACCGCGAGGTCGAGCGCACCCAGGGTCTCCTCCAGCGGGACCTCGTCGCTCCAGATGTGGACCTGCCACAGGTCCACGTGGTCGGTGCCGAGCCGCTTCAGGGAGGTGTCGAGGCCGCGCAGCATGGCGCCGCGCGAGGTGTCGGTGACCCGCTCCTTGCCCCGGCGCCAGATGCCGGCCTTCGTGGCCAGCACGACCTCGTCGCGGCGTACGACGTCGCCGAGCAGCGACCCGAGCAGGGCCTCCGAGCGGCCGTCGGTGTAGCCCGCGGCGGTGTCGATCGTCGTACCGCCGGCCTCGACGAACGCGGTCAGCTGGTCGCGTGCCTCGTGCTCGTCGGTGTCCTTGCCCCACGTCATCGTGCCGAGAGCGAGGCGCGACACCTGGAGGCCGCTGGCGCCGACGTACCGCTGCTGCATGGGGAGAAACTAGTCTGCGCCACCCACGGCCCGGACTCCGGCTCGCCGTTGACCGTTCAGGTTGCCTTCATGGAGCAACCTCTAGGGTGTCCCGCGATGAACTACTTCGACTCCGTCGTGCTGGGCATCGTCGAGGGACTCACCGAGTTCCTCCCGGTGTCGAGCACGGGCCACCTGACCATCGCCGAGAAGCTCCTCGGCCTCCCCATCGACGACGACGGCGTCACCGCCTACACCGCGGTGATCCAGATGGGCGCGATCGCGGCGGTGCTCGTCTACTTCGCCCGCGACATCCGCGACATCGCGGTCGGCTGGTTCAAGGGCCTGGTGCGACCGGAGTACCGCGGCACGGTGGACCACCGGATGGGCTGGTACGTCATCGTCGGCTCGATCCCGATCGGGCTGGTCGGCTTCCTCGGCAAGGACGTGATCTCCGGGCCGCTCCGCTCGCTGTGGTGGGTGGCCGGCGCGCTGATCGCGTGGAGCGTCGTGATGGTGCTCGCCGAGCGGTTCGGCAAGCAGGAGCGTGACCTCAAGCGGCTCACGCTGCGCGACGCGATCGTGATCGGTTGCGCGCAGTGCATCGCGCTCGTGCCGGGCGTCTCCCGCTCCGGCGCGACCATCTCGGTCGGCCTGCTGGCCGGCCTCGACCGGGTCGCCGCCACGCGGCTCAGCTTCTTCCTGTCGATCCCGGCGCTGACCGCCGCCGGGCTCTACGAGCTCAAGGACGCCGTCAACAGCCACATCGGCATCGGCCCGACGGTCGTCGGCACGCTGGTGAGCTTCGTGGTCGCGTACGCCGCCGTCGCGTGGCTGCTCAAGTTCGTCGCCGGCCACTCCATCGTCGCGTTCGTGCCCTACCGGCTCATCCTGGGCGGCGCGCTGCTGGTGCTGCTGGGCACCGGCGTCATGTCGGCGACCTGACCTCCGAGTTCGTCGAGTAGCCCGGCTCCGAGTTCGTCGAGTAGCCGCGAGCGCCAGCGAGCGGCGTATCGAGACGCCTCGTCTTGGTCTCGATACGGCGGTCGCGGATGTTCGCAGGCCCACATCCGCGCGCCTACTCGACCTGCCCGTCTGGTCCGGGTGCCTGCTCGCGCCTCGCAGGCACCCGGGCCGGTCAGAACCAGCCGGACTTCTTGAAGAAGATCCACAGCCCGGCCATGGTCGAGCCCATCAGCAGCAGGGCGAACGGGTAGCCGAAGGACCAGTCCAGCTCCGGCATGTGCCTGAAGTTCATGCCGTAGACGCCGGCGATCAGCGTCGGTACGACGACCAGCGCGGCGCCCGCGGAGATC
Source organism: Nocardioides sp. F233 (assembly GCF_057813895.1). Lineage (NCBI taxonomy): Bacteria > Bacillati > Actinomycetota > Actinomycetes > Propionibacteriales > Nocardioidaceae > Nocardioides > Nocardioides sp. F233. The sequence goes on along the minus strand of NZ_JBVASH010000003.1, from coordinate 774,570 downwards.
TTGCGCATGTCGTCGTTCTGCTGCATGGCGATGCGGGAGACGTGGGCGTCGAACGCCGACGACAGCAGTGAGTCGAGGGTGTCGATCTCCTCCGTCGCCTGGGCGAGGTGGTCGCTGACGTCGCGGAAGAACGGCGCGGCCTCGGCCTCGACCAGGTCGACGGTGCCGGTGGCGAAGCGCCGCATCGGCTCGCGCAGGGGGAGCACTGCCCGGCGTACCTCGGACAGCTCGCGCTTGAGCACGTAGATCCGGTCGCCGTCCTGGGTGCGCTTGTCGGAGAAGACCGAGGCCTCGACCTCGTCGACGTCGGTCTGCAGCTCGGCGACGACCGCGGTGTAGCCGTCGACGACGGCGTCGCACACCGCGTAGATCACCGCCGACGGGCCGTGGTCGAGCACGGTCTGCTTCTTCTCGAGGTCGTGCCGGGCGTCGCTGAGCGCCGACCCGCGGCCGTGGCGGACGGTGATCACGAAGTCGTCGCCGATGAACACGTTGATCTCGCCGGTCTCGACGGCGTCGTCCTCGTCGACGTACCAGAGCGTCTTGAGGACGAGGAAGAGGTTGTTCTCGTAGCGCTCGAGCTTGGGCCGCTGGTGCGCGACCACCGCGTCCTCGACGGCGAGCGGGTGGAGGTCGAATGCCTTCGCGATCTCGCCGAGCTCGATGTGGCTCGGCTCGTAGAGCCCGACCCAGACGAAGTCGTGCTCGGCGCTCGCCGCGGCCCGCAGGGCGGCGTAGTCGTGGAGGTGGCAGTCCACCGGGAGGCGGACCCCGTGCCGGTACACAGCGCTGTCGACGATCACCCTCCCACGCTAGTGGCTAGGCTCCCCGACATGGCGACTCTGCTGCTGGTGAGGCACGGCCGGACCACCGCGAACGCGTCCGGCGTCCTGGCCGGGCGTACGCCGGGCGTCCGGCTCGACGAGCTCGGCACCGAGCAGGCCGCCCGGGCAGGTTCCCGGATCGGGACGGTGCCGGTCGCCGTACTGGTGACCAGCCCGCAGGAGCGCTGCAAGCAGACGGCGAAGGCGATCGCCGACGCGCAGCGCGCGAGCGGGCACGCCACCACGAGGGCCGTCACCGAGAAGGCGCTCGCCGAGTGCGACTACGGCGAGTGGCAGGGCCGGCCGATCAAGGAGCTGCTGCGCGAGCCGCTGTGGACGACCGTCCAGCGTCAGCCTTCCGCAGCGGTGTTTCCCGGCGGCGAGTCGATGGTCGCCATGCAGCACCGCGCCGTGGCCGCCGTACGACGCCTCGACGCCGCGGTCACGCAGGAGCACGGGGCGGATGCCGTCTGGGTGGCCGTCAGCCACGGCGACATCATCAAGTCGCTGCTGGCCGACGCGCTCGGCATGCACCTCGACCTGTTCCAGCGGATCAGCGTCGACCCGGCCTCGGTGTCGGTCATCCGGTACGCCCCCGACCGGCCCTACGTCCTCGCCAGCAACACCCACGACGGTGACCTGTCCTGGCTCGCGCCGAAGCCCGGCCGCAAGCGCCGTGGCAAGCCCGAGGGGGCGGTCGTCGGCGGCGGCGCCGGCCCCGGCGCGGCGGGCCACTAGGCTCGGAGCATGCCGATCGTCCACGGATTCGACCCGCCCGAGCGCTTCGTCGCCGGCACCGTCGGCGAGCCCGGCAGCCGCACCTTCTTCCTGCAGGCGCGGGCCGGCACCCGGCTGGTCTCGGTGGCGCTGGAGAAGCAGCAGGTCATCGCGCTCGCGGAGCGGATCGACGAGTTGCTCGACGAGGTGATCGCCGACGGGCGGACCCAGGGCGTCGTACCCGCGATGGCGCCGTTCGGCCTGGCCGACGACCAGCCGCTCGAGCTGCCCATCGAGGAGGAGTTCCGCGCCGGCACCATGACCCTGTCGTGGGACCCCGAGGACGAGCGCGTCGTCGTCGAGGTGTTCCCGGTCGGCGAGGAGCCGATCGAGCTCACCGACGGCGAGGACCCGGCCGAGCTGTTGCTGGTTCGCCTCGAGCCTGGCCAGGCCCGGGCGTTCGTACGACGCGCTGAGCACGTCGTGGGCGCCGGCCGTCCGACCTGCCCGTTCTGCGGCCAGCCGATCGACCCCGACGGCCACCTGTGCGTGCGTGCCAACGGGTTCAAGCGGCGCGAGCCCACCGAGCAGTGACCCTGCCGGTGAGCCTGGAGATCCGCGGTCGGATCATGCCGGCCTCCAACGCGACCTTCCTCGCCGAGCTCGACGGCCGCGAGGTCGTCTACAAGCCGGTCGCGGGGGAGCGGCCGCTGTGGGACTTCCCCGACGGGACCCTTGCCGACCGCGAGATCGCGGCGTACGAGGTCTCCGAGGCGACCGGCTGGGACCTGGTCCCGCGCACCTGGTGGGGCGACGGGCCGCACGGCCCCGGCATGGTCCAGGAGTGGCAGGAGGTCGACCCCGACGACGAGGCCGTCACCCTGGTCCGCTCGGGAGCCTCGCCGCAGGGCTGGCTCGAGGTGGTCGAGGGGCTTGACGACCGGGACCGTCCGGTCGTCCTGGTCCACGAGGACTCGCTCACGCTGCGCCGCCTCGCGGTCTACGACGTGCTGATCAACAACGCCGACCGCAAGGGCGGCCACGTGCTGGCCATGCCCGGCGGCCACCGCTACGGCGTCGACCACGGCGTCGCCTTCCACCACGAGCCCAAGCTGCGCACCGTCCTGTGGGGCTGGGCCGGCCTACCGCTGACCACTGAGGAGAACGAGGTCGTCACCACGGTGCTGGCCGCAGTCCGGGGCGAGCTGGGTGAGCGGCTGACCACCCACCTCGCCGAGCACGAGATCCGCGCCCTGGAGCGTCGTACCGAACGACTGCTGGCGGCCGGCGTGCTGCCCGGGCCCTCCGGGAGCTGGCCGGCGATCCCGTGGCCGCCGTTCTGACGAGTGACTCCATGGGGGCGTGCGAGCGAGGGTCGCTCAGCGCCGCGCTCGCACGGCGCCGGCGCGCTGGCAGACCGGGCGTCTTCCGAGCGTCGGCAACGTCGCGAGCGTGGATGCTGAGCGTCGCGCAGCGTGCGACCCCGTGGAGTCACTCGTCTGGAGCCAACCCCTAACATCAAGGCATGCGCGCATGGAACGCCCCGGGTCTCCCGGTGCTCCCGGTCACCGGCCCCCAGGTCGTCCTCCACGACACCGCCACCGGCGGCAAGGTCGAGAGTCGTCCTGACGACGCCGCGCGCCTCTACGTCTGCGGCATCACGCCCTACGACGCCACGCACATCGGCCACGCCAACACCTACGTCGCCTTCGACCTGCTCAACCGGGCCTGGCGCACGGCCGGCCACGACGTCCGCTACGTGCAGAACGTCACCGACGTCGACGACCCGCTGCTCGAGCGCGCCGACAAGGTCGGGGTCGACTGGGTCGAGCTCGCCGAGCGCGAGACCGAGCTGTTCCGCAAGGACATGGAGGCGCTGCGCGTCCTCCCGCCGGACGAGTACGTCGGCGCGGTCGAGTCGATCCCGCTGGTGATCGAGCTGATCGAACGCCTCGAGGCCGCCGGGTCCATCTACCGGGTCGACCAGGACCTCTACTTCTCGGTCGCTGCTGACCCGGCTTTCGGCGGCGAGTCGAACTACGACCGCGACACGATGCTCCGCTTCTTCGCCGAGCGCGGCGGCGACCCGGACCGTGACGGCAAGAAGGACCCGCTCGACTGCGTCGTGTGGCGCGGCGAGCGCGAGGGCGAGCCCGCCTGGGAGAGCCCGTTCGGCCGTGGCCGCCCCGGCTGGCACATCGAGTGCGCCGCGATCGCGCTGGAGCACCTCGGCGGCGCCTTCGAGGTCCAGGCCGGCGGCAGCGACCTGGTCTTCCCGCACCACGAGATGTGTGCCGGGCACGTCCAGGTCGCGACCGGAGAGCCCTTCGCAAAGGTCTACAGCCACGCCGGCATGGTCGCCTACGACGGCGAGAAGATGTCGAAGTCGCTCGGCAACCTCGTCTTCGTGTCCGCCCTGCGCAACAGCGACATCGACCCGATGGCGATCCGGCTCGCGCTCCTGCGCCACCACTACCGCACCGACTGGGAGTGGACCGACGCCCACCTGTGGAAGGCCGTGGACGACGTCGCCGCCTGGCGCCGTGCCCTCGCCCTCGGTGCCGGCGCGCCCGCCGGCCCGGTCGTCGAGGAGATCCTCGCGGCCCTCGCCGACGACCTCGACGCCCCGCGCGCGACGGCTGCTGTCGACGCATGGGTCGCGGCCACACTCGGCACGGACGGGCTCGCGGACACGAGCGACGCCGACGCGGCCGTCGTACTGCTGCCCGTGCTGGACGCGGCGCTCGGGCTCGCGCTGTAGCGGACGGCGTACGGCTTCAGGGGGGCCGGTGGGCGGGTCTGGCTGCTGGGTGCTGGTCTGACCAGTCCTCGATTGGGCAGAGACCGCGCGCGAGAGGGCCCGAGTGTTGCGGTTTGGGACCAAACCGCAACGGTCAGCCCGGTCGAGAGGTGGTCCTCGCGATGCCGCTGCGCGGCGGTGGCGGACGGTGCGCTGGCGCCCGTGACTGGTCTGACCAGCCCTCGATTGGTCACAAACCGCACCCGAGAGGGCCCACGTGTTGCGGTTTGGGACCAAACCGCAACGGATCCGGCTCGCGCGAAACCGGCTAGGACTCCTCGCCCCGCCGCTTGAGGTACCGCTCGAACTCCCGCGCGATCGCCTCACCCGACGCCTCGGGCAGGTCGGCGGTGTCCCGCGACTCCTCGAGCGAGCGGACGTAGTCGGCGATGTCCTCGTCCTCCTCGGCCAGCTCGTCGACCCCGCGCTCCCACGCCCGCGCCTCGTCGGGCAGGTCGCCGAGCGGCATCGGGATCTCGAGCAGATCCTCGAGCCGGACGAGCAGCGCCAGGGTCGCCTTGGGACAGGGCGGCTGGGCGACGTAGTGGGGGACGGCGGCCCAGTAGGACACCGCGGGGATGTCGACCCGGGCGCAGGCGTCCTGGAGCACGCCGACGATCCCGGTCGGGCCCTCGTAGGTCGACTGCTCGAGCACCAGCCGGTCCATCAGGTCGGCCTCGGTGGTCGAGCCGGAGACGGGGATCGGGCGGGTGTGGGGGCTGTCGGAGAGCAGTGCTCCCAGCGTCACGAACAGCTCGCAGCCCAGGTCGTCGATGGCGGCCAGGATCTCGGCGGTGAACGCGCGCCAGCGCATGTTGGGCTCGATCCCGCGGATCAGGATCACGTCGTGGTCCAGGTCCGGGGGAGAGGCGACGGCGATGTGGGTGCTGGGCCAGGTCAGCTTCCGGAAGCCGTTCTCGTCGATGCCGACCGTGGGCCGGTTGACCTGGAAGTCGTAGTACTCCTCCGGGTCGATCGCAGCGACGACCTTGGCGTCCCAGGCCCGCATCAGGTGGTCGACGACCGCGGTCGCGGACTCGGCGGCGTCGTTCCAGCCCTCGAAGGCAGCGATCACCACGGGCCGGACCAGCTCGGGGACCGTCTCGATCTCCATCACTCCACCAGCCTAGTCACGAGAACATGGGTAACATCGGCACCAGCCGAGAGGCGTTGCAACGGACACCAGTCCGCCACGCTCGGCGATAGCTGCAAGGACGCCTTCCGACATTGGAAGGACCACTCGTGACCGCCTTCGAGAAGAACCTGCGCCCCGACTGCACCGAGGCGCTGACTCGTGCTCTCGCCGAGCGCATCCTGATCATAGACGGGGCCATGGGCACCGCGATCCAGCGCGACCGCCCCGACGAGGCGGGCTACCGCGGCGAGCGCTTCAAGGACTGGGCCAGCGACGTCCAGGGCAACAACGAGCTCCTCACGCTCACCCAGCCCGACATCATCACCGGCATCCACCGCGAGTACCTCGAGGCCGGCGCCGACATCATCGAGACCAACACGTTCAGCGCCAACCGGGTCTCGATGGCCGACTACGACATGGCCGAGCTCTCCTACGAGCTCAACCATGAGTCGGCCCGACTCGCCCGCGCGGCGTGCGATGACTTCGCGACGGCCGAGAAGCCCCGGTACGTCGCCGGCGCGATCGGCCCCACGACGCGGACCGCGACCATCTCGCCCGACGTCAACGACCCCGGCGCGCGCAACATCACCTACGACCAGCTCGTGGCGGCGTACCTCGAGGCGGCCAACGGCCTCGTCGACGGCGGCTCCGACATCCTGCTGATCGAGACGATCTTCGACTCGCTCAACGCCAAGGCCGCGATCTTCGCCGTCGAGACGCTCTTCGAGGAGCGCGGACGCCGCTGGCCGGTGATCATCTCGGGCACGATCACCGACGCATCCGGCCGCACCCTGTCCGGTCAGACGACCGAGGCGTTCTGGAACGCGATGCGGCACGTGAAGCCGGTCGCGGTCGGCCTGAACTGCGCGCTCGGCGCCCCGGAGATGCGGCCCTACCTGGCCGAGATGTCGCGGATCGCGGACACCTACGTGTCGGCGTACCCGAACGCGGGCCTGCCCAACGCCTTCGGCGAGTACGACGAGAGCCCGGAGCGGCAGGCGTCCTACATCGCCGAGTTCGCCGACGCGGGCCTGGTCAACATCGTCGGCGGTTGCTGCGGCACGACGCCCGCCCACATCGCCGAGATCGCCAAGGCGGTCGAAGGCAAGTCGCGACGCGCGGTCACGGAGGTCGAGGTTGCCACCCGCCTGTCCGGCCTGGAGCCGCTGAACATCACCGAGGACTCGCTCTTCGTGAACATCGGCGAGCGCACCAACATCACCGGCTCGGCGCGCTTCCGGAACCTGATCAAGGCCGAGGACTACGACACCGCCCTGTCGGTTGCTCTGCAGCAGGTCGAGGTCGGTGCGCAGGTCATCGACATCAACATGGACGAGGGCATGATCGACGGCGTCGCCGCGATGGACCGGTTCACCCGGCTGATCGCCGCCGAGCCCGACATCAGCCGTGTGCCGGTGATGATCGACTCCTCGAAGTGGGAGGTCATCGAGGCCGGACTGAAGAACGTCCAGGGCAAGCCGATCGTCAACTCGATCTCCCTCAAGGAGGGCGAGGAGAAGTTCATCCGCGAGGCGCGCCTGTGCCGCAAGTACGGCGCCGCCGTCGTCGTGATGGCGTTCGACGAGCAGGGCCAGGCCGACGACCTCGAGCGCCGCAAGGAGATCTGCGGCCGCGCGTACCGGATCCTGACCGAGGAGGTCGGCTTCCCGGCCGAGGACATCATCTTCGACCCGAACTGCTTCGCGCTCGCCACGGGCATCGAGGAGCACGCGACCTACGGCATCGACTTCATCGAGGCCTGCGCGTGGATCAAGGAGAACCTGCCGGGCGTCCACATCTCCGGCGGCATCTCCAACGTGTCCTTCTCGTTCCGGGGCAACAACCCGGTGCGTGAGGCGATCCACGCCGTCTTCCTGTTCCACGCCATCAAGGCCGGCCTCGACATGGGCATCGTCAACGCCGGTGCGCTGGTCGTCTACGACGAGATCGACCCGGAGCTGCGCGAGCGGATCGAGGACGTGGTCCTCAACCGTCGCGAGGATGCGGCCGAGCGCCTGCTGGAGATCGCCGAGCGCTTCAACACCAAGGGCGATGACCTCGACCCGGTAGCCGCCGAGTGGCGCAGCCTGCCCGTGCGCGAGCGCATCACGCACGCCCTGGTCAAGGGCATCGACGCCGACGTCGAGGCCGACACCGAGGAGCTGCGCGCCGAGATCGCCGCCGGCGGCGGTCGCCCGATCGAGGTGATCGAGGGCCCGCTGATGGACGGCATGAACGTCGTCGGCGACCTGTTCGGTGCCGGCAAGATGTTCCTGCCGCAGGTCGTGAAGTCGGCGCGCGTGATGAAGAAGGCGGTGGCGTACCTGCTGCCGTTCATCGAGGCCGAGAAGCAGCCCGGCGACGCCGAGTCGACCAATGGAACCATCGTGATGGCGACGGTCAAGGGCGACGTCCACGACATCGGCAAGAACATCGTCGGCGTGGTGCTGCAGTGCAACAACTACACGGTGATCGATCTCGGCGTCATGGTGCCCGCGCAGAAGATCCTCGACGCGGCCAAGGAGCACGGCGCGGACATCATCGGCCTTTCCGGTCTGATCACGCCCTCGCTCGACGAGATGGTCAACTTCGCCATGGAGATGGAGCGCCAGGGCCTGGAGATCCCGCTGCTGATCGGTGGCGCCACGACGTCGCGGGCGCACACGGCCGTGAAGGTGGCGCCGCGTCGTACCGGCCCGGTGGTGTGGGTCAAGGACGCCTCCCGTTCGGTGCCGGTGGCGGCTGCGCTGCTCTCCGACGAGCAGCGTCCGGCGCTGCTCGAGGCGACCGAGGCCGACTACGCCGCGCTCCGCGAGCGGCACGCGCAGAAGCAGGAGCGCCCGACCATCACGCTGGAGAAGGCGCGCGCCAACCGCACGCCGATCGAGTGGGAGGGCTACGTCCCGCCGGTGCCGAACCAGCAGGGCGTGCGGGTCTTCAACGACTACGACATCAGCGAGCTGCGCGAGTACATCGACTGGCAGCCCTTCTTCAACGCATGGGAGATGAAGGGCAAGTTCCCTGACATCCTCAACAACCCCGCCTCGGGTGAGGCGGCGCGCAAGCTGTACGACGACGCGCAGGCCATGCTCGACCAGCTCATCAAGGAGAAGTGGCTCACCGCCAACGGCGTGATCGGCTTCTTCCCGGCGAACGCGGTCGGCGACGACATCGAGGTGTACGCCGACGACTCGCGCACGCAGGTCGTTCACACCCTGCGCAACCTGCGCCAGCAGGGCGAGCACCGCGCGGGCATCCCGAACCGGTCCCTGGGCGACTTCGTCGCGCCGAAGGACACCGGGCTGACCGACTACGTCGGTGGCTTCGCCGTCACTGCGGGGCTCGGCAGCCAGGCCAAGATCATGGAGTTCAAGGCGGCGCTCGACGACTACAGCGCCATCCTCCTGGAGTCCATCGCCGACCGGCTTGCCGAGGCCTTCGCCGAGCGGATGCACGAGCGCGTCCGCAAGGAGTTCTGGGGCTACCAGCCCGATGAGGACCTCGACAACGACGCCCTCATCGGCGAGCGCTATGTCGGCATCCGCCCGGCCCCCGGCTACCCGGCCTGTCCCGAGCACACCGAGAAGGAGACGCTCTTCGCGCTGCTCGACGCCACGGCCAGCACCGGCATCGAGCTCACCGAGTCGATGGCGATGTGGCCCGGCGCGGCGGTGAGCGGCTGGTACTTCTCCCACCCGCAGTCGCAGTACTTCGTCGTGGGTCGGCTCGCCCAGGACCAGGTCGCCGACTACGCCACCCGCAAGGGCTGGACGCTGAAGGAGGCCGAGCGCTGGCTCGGCTCGAACCTCGGCTACAACCCCGAGGACTGACCCGTCACCTCCGGCCGGATCCGGGCGTCACGAAGCGAACAGCGCCCGGATCCCGTCGGTGACCCACCTCTCGTACGCCGATCGCGACCACCCCCGGACCACGACCAGGCGGTGGTAGTGGTCGGTCGCCATGAGCAGCCACAACCGGTCCTGCGCCTCACGCAGGGGGACGGTCGGCGTCGCGTGCAGCCGGGCGAGCAGGTGTCCGGCACCGACGTGCCGCTCCTTCTCGTTGGTCTCCCAGAGCTCCGCGACCGCCGGGTCGGCCCCGGCCGCGCTGCGGATCACCTCGTGGACGTCGTCGTAGCGTGCGTTCACCGCCAGGATGTGGCGCGCCGTGAGCACGATCGCGCGGTCGAGCGCGCCCGCGAGGGCGATGCTCGCGACGTCCTCGCGATCGGTCACGCTCCGCGGGCCGTCGTCGCCGGCCATCGCCACGTCCCGGACCACCTTGAGCAGGGTGGCCTTGTTGCCGACTGAGGTGAACACCGTCGGCTTGCTGACGCCGGCCCGGGCGGCGACCTTGTCGATGGTCGTGCCGCCGTACCCCTGCTCGACGAAGAGCGCGCGGGCTGCCGCCAGCACTGCGGCCCGTGACGCCTCGGCCTGCCCGTTGCGCAGGGGGGAGTGGTAACGCCTCTTGACCTCGGCCACACCCGGATCCTACCGTGCACCTATTCGTTAGACGTGCGGTAGCTCAACTGGGCGTCGCCCGACGGACGGGAGATCCCGATGAGCCTCGCCTACATCGCCCAAGCTGCCGAGCACGAGCGGATCGAGTGGATCGGTGGCGCCGAGCTGCAGGTCCTCCTCGACGGCTCGCACACCGGCAACCAGGTCACCATCGTGCGCAGCACCCTCGCCGCCGGCTCGGCGTCGCCGCTCCACGTGCACCGCAAGGAGGACGAGATGTTCGTCCTCCTCTCGGGCCACGGCATCTTCTGGGTCGGCGACGAGCGGCACGAGGTCGGCGAGGGCGGCGCGGTGTTCCTGCCCCGCGACGTCCCGCACGCCTACCGCTTCACCTCCGAGACGGCGGACCTGCTGACCATCTGCACCCCCAGCGGGATGGAGAGCTTCTTCCGTGGTGCCGGACGCCCGGTCACCGGGCCGCGGCCCGACGGCTGGGAGGTCACCGTCGAGGCGCTGGTGGCTGCCGGTATCGCAGGCGGCCAGGAGATCCTGGGGCCGCCGCCGGCCTGACCGGCTCATGTGCTCGCCCCGTTGGTGACCGCGGCCGCCGCGATCGCGAGGTAGACGCCCGCGACGGGCAGCCGTCGCAGTGCGGGGTGCCGGGGCGCCCGGCGCTGCCTGCGCCGGAGCCTCCGGCCGAGTGCGCCCGCGACGACGGCGTACGTCAGGTCGACGGCCAGGGCCACCAGCACGGTCACCAGCCCGAGGGCGAGGACCTCGGCCCGGGCTGCGGCGCCCTCCGCGCCGCGGGTCAGGAACTGGGGCAGGAAGGCGAGGAAGAACAGCGCGACCTTCGGGTTGAGCAGGTTCATCAACAGGCCGTCGCGGTAGACCCGGCCCAAGTGCGCCGGGCCGGCCTGGTCCTGACCGTCGCCGCCGCTGCGGCGCCGAGTCAGCTCGCGGACCGCGAGGTGCACGAGGTACGCCGCACCGAGGTAGCGGATGACCATGAACGCGGTCGGGCTCGCGGCGATCAGTGCGGACAGGCCGAGCGCCGTGGCGGCGGCGTACACGGCCGTCCCGGTCTCGACGCCCAGCACCGACACGACGCCGGCGCGGGTCCCGTGAGCGAGGCTGCGTGTGGTGATGTAGACGATGTTCGGGCCGGGCATGCCGACCAGGACGACGGACGCGGCGGCGAAGGCCAGCAGCTGGGCGGGTTCGAGGGCGGTGCTCACGGGTGCTCCGTTCGGACGGCTGGGCGTTTCGCCTAGCGTGGGCGCCGACCGCCCGGCCGGACCCGGGCCAATGGAGGCGCAAGTGGATCGTTTTCGCGACCCCGACGAGCTCGCACGGCTTGTCGGCGACGACCTGTCGGGTCCCGGCGCGCTCTACCGCCGGCTCGCCACGGCGCTCGCCTCGGCCGCCGGCGCCGGCCTCCTCGTCCCGGGCGACCGCCTGCCCTCCGAGCGGGACCTCGCCCGCACGCTGCACGTCAGTCGCGCGACCGTGGTGGCGGCGTACGACGAGCTGCGCGGTCGCGGCCTCGTCGTGAGCCGGCAGGGGAGCGGCACCCGGATCGCCGCTCCCGTCGACCGCGAGCCTGCCGCGGTGACCCGACGGCTGCAGCGCGGGCTGTCCGCGGCCGCCGTTCGCCGGCTCGACGGTGCACGCGAGGGGCTGATCTCGATGAGGTACGCCCTCGAGCCCGGCGACCCGCGGATCGCGTCCGCGCTCGCGGACGTGGTCGAGGAGGACCTCCCGACGCTGCTCGACGAGGCCGGCTACGCACCGCGCGGACTCCCGTCGCTGCGCGCGGCCATCGCCGACCACCACACCTCGTCCGGCCTCCCCACGAGGCCGGACGAGGTCCTGGTGACGACAGGTACCCACCAGGCGCTGGCCCTCGTCTCGCAGCTGCTCGTGGAGCGGGGTGCCACGGTCGCCGTGGAGTCACCGAGCTGGCCGGGCTGCTTCGACGCGTTCAGCGCGCTCGGTGCCCGGATGGTCGGCGTACCGATGGACGGCGACGGGCTTCGGGCGGACCGGCTCGGTGAGGTGCTCGCGGCCGAGCAGGTCTCGGCCCTGTTCGTGATGCCGACCTTCCACAACCCGACCGGCACCCTGATGTCGGCCGTACGACGCCGCGACGTGGCCCGGGTCGCCGCCGCGGCCGGCGTACCCCTTGTCGAGGACCTCGCCTACTCGACCAACCTCACCCACGTCGGTCCGCTGCCGGCGCCGCTCGCGGCCTCCGTGCCTCCCGGCGCTCGGGTGTTCACCCTCGGATCCCTCTCGAAGGCGCTGTGGGCGGGGCTGCGCATCGGGTGGATCCGGGCGGGCGCCTGTGAGATCGAGCAGCTCGGCCAGCTCAAGGCGAACGCCGACATGGGCACGCCGCTCCTCGACCAGGCCGTCGCGGCCCGGCTGCTCCCCGAGCTGCCCACAATGGGTGTGGACCGGACCGCCGTCGCCCTCGAGCGTCTGGCGCACGCGACCGCGCTGCTCCGCACTCACCTGCCCGACTGGACCTGGCAGGTTCCCGCCGGCGGCACGGCGCTGTGGATCCGGCTGCCCGCCTACGACGCCTCCCGGTTCGCCCAGGTCGCCCTGCGCAACGGCGTCGAGGTCACACCGGGCCGTGAGACCGACCCCACCGGAGCCTGGGACGACCACCTGCGACTGCCGTTCACCTTCGAGCCGGCGCTGATGACCGAGGCCGTACGACGCCTGGCCGCCGCGGCTGCCGAGACGACCGGAGCCGCGCGACCGTGAGGAAGGCGGCGGTCATCAGCAGGCCCACGTACACGTCGTTCTCGAACCAGCCGAAGACCGTCTGCTTCTCCTCGGTGAACGTGGTCGGGTAGTAGAAGACGCTCACCGCGAGCAGGGCCGCGAGGTAGGCGAGCAGGCCGATCTGTGCACCCCGCCCGGGCCGACGGCCGAGCCACACCGAGCCGAACCCGACGGCGTAGAACACCCAGGCGAGCGGTGTCGTCACGGTGAACCCGGGGTCCTCGAGCCCGGTTGCTGCGGCGTAGCAGGTGTGGACGGCGGAGAGGGTGAACGCTGCTGCGAGCACCCAGGGGACGGGTGCCGTAGGGGTGGTGGTGGGCGCCATGGTCGGCTCCTTGCTGCGGGCGACCCGGGCGGTCGCCGTACGGCACCGATGCTGGTGCGCGGCACCGCCGGCCGACAGGCACAGCGGGCGAGTGTGGGGGCACCGTGGGAGTCGCGTGGCTGGGCGGCGCGGGGCCTGGCGAACAGGCTGGATGCGTACTCATCACCGCTACCCGGAGGTCCGTCATGAAGGTCGCCACCACCACCGCCCCGTCCCGTCCCGACGTCCACGAGATGGTCGTCATCCACCGTGTCTTCCGCCGTGAGCTCACCGCGTTGCCGCAGCTGGTCCGGACGGTCGCGGCCGGCGACACGACTCGCGCCGCATTGGTCGGCGAGCACCTGACCCTGATCCTCGACGGGCTGCACATGCACCACACCGGCGAGGACGCCGTGCTGTGGCCGCTGCTGCAGGTCCGCGCCGCTCCGTCGACCGCACTCGTCGAGACGATGCAGCGTCAGCACGAGGTCGTCGACGGTCGCACCGAGGAGGTCCGCTCGCTCGCGGCTGCCTGGGGCCGGGACGCGGCTGCGGTCGCCGGCGAGCAGCTCGCCCGGCTCGTCGAGGACCTGGCGGCCGCACTGTTCGAGCACCTCGACCTGGAGGAGCGCGAGATCCTGCCGCTGGTCGCGCGGCACATCACCGTCGAGGAGTGGCAGAGCCTGGGGGAGCACGGGCGGGACGAGATGTCCGCCCGGCAGCTGCCGCTGATGTTCGGTGCCATCCTCGAGGACGCCGACGACGACGAGCGCGCGAAGATGATGGCGCAGCTCCCGACGCCGGTGCGCTGGTTCCTGCGGACCGTCGGCGCGCGCCAGTACCGGCGCTACATCACCCGCGTGCGCGCTGCGTGAGGCCGGCGACGAGGTCCGCGATCGCCGGAGCCGCCGCGGTCCGGCCCGCGTTCCAGGCCGTCTGGAAGGCCTCGTCGCCGAGCAGCTCCCGGGTCACGGCGAGGTCCTGGGCCGCCAGCTCGCGCGACACGGGGAAGCGCGGGTCGACCGCGTCCGCGACCGCGAGCGAGGCCGACGCGGCCAGCAGGAAGGCCGCCGCGTCGGGCTCGTCGAGTCGTACGGCCACCCCGGCGAGCGCCGGCAGCGCGTAGCTCAGCGGCCAGCTCATCCGGGCGTCGAGCGAGCGCGTGATCGACTCGCCGAGCAGCTCGGCGGTGCCGGCCGTGTCGCCCCGCAGCGCCGTCACCGTCGCACTGCGCGTCAGGCAGGTCGCGAGGGTGAAGTCGTTGCCGACGCCGCGCGCGATCCCGAGCGCCCGGCCGAGCACGCGCTCGGCCTGGTCGAGGTCGCCGCGGACCAGCGCGAGCTGACCCTGGGCGACCAGTGTGTGCGCCTCGACCCACGGCAACCCGAGCCCCGAGGTGCCTGTCCATGCCTCGTCGAGCAGGTCCTGGGCCTCGGCCACCTCGCCGACGAACACCGCGGCGTGCCCGGCCAGCGTGGCCGCCTCGACGGCCAGCCCGGCGTCGTCGACCCGTCGGGCGAGGGGTACGACGGCCGTGGCCACCTCGCGCATCCGGGCGATGTCGCCCGTGGCGAACAGGAGCCCCATCCGGCCGACCAGCGCGTGGGCGCGCACGACGTCCGTCGCCGGCTCGGCCCGGTCCAGCCAGGCGAGTCCCTCCCGGGCGTGCCCGCGCAGGGCGAGATGGAGCCACAGCGTGGCCGGCAGCTCGGCAGCGTCGTCCGCGCGGTCCAGCTCGAGCAGCCGGAGGAACGCCGAGCGCAGGTTGGCGTGGTCCGCGTCCAGCCGGTCGAGCTCCTCGCCCAGCGCCGGACCGCGCAGTCGCGGACCGGCGGCGAGGGCCCACGCGCGGTAGAACCGGGCGTGCCGGTCGGCCGCGTCAGTGCCGGTGCCGGCGGCGACGAGCCGCTGGCCGGCGTACTGCCGAACGGGCTCGAGGAGCCGGAACCGCGGTCGGTCGTCGACCGACGCGGCCCGGGTGACCAGCGAGTGGTCGATGAGCGCGGTGAGCGGCGCGAGGACGTCGTCGACGCCGGTGACTGCAGCCGCGGCCTCGAGGGTGAAGCCGCCGGAGAAGGTCGCGAGCTGCTCGAGCACGGCGGCATCGGCACGGCTGAGGAGGTCGAGGCTCCAGTCGAGGGCGGCCGTCATGGTGCGCTGACGCTCGGCGAGGTCGCGCGGCCCCGGCGGCGCGCCGTGGCTCGTGAGTCGCTCGAGCAGGGCGGCGGGCGGGAGCAGCCGGGCGCCCGCCGCCGCGAGCTCGAGCGCCAGCGGCAGCCCGTCGAGGTGGCGGCACAGGGCCGCGATCTCGGGTGCGTTGGCCGCGTCGAGTCGGAGCTCGGCGCCCGCGGCCGCGGCCCGGTCGAGGAACAGCTCGACGGCCGCAGCGGCCCGTACGTCGTCGTACTCGTCGGTGTGGGGCAGCGGCAGCGGCTCCAGCCCGACCTCGCGCTCGGACCGCACTCGCAGCGCGGCCCGGCTGGTCACCAGCACCGTGAGCCCGGGGCAGCGGGCCAGCAGGTCCGCCAGGCCCACGGCGGCGCCGAGCAGGTGCTCGAAGTTGTCGAGCAGGACCAGCGCCCGCCGGCCGGCGAGCGCGGCGACGAGCCGGTCGGTCACGTCGCCCGCACCGCGCTCGGGCAGGTCGACGGCAGCGGCGAGCTGGACGAGGACCTCCGCCGGGTCCCGTACCGGCGCCAGGTCCACCGCCACGGCGACGTCGTGTGCCGGAGCCAGCCGGTCCAGCACCGCGACGCCGACCCGGGTCTTCCCGACGCCGCCCGGCCCGGTGACCGTGACCAGCCGGCTGGTGCCCACGAGGTCCGCGATCCGCCGGATGTCGCCGTCCCGTCCGATCAGTGCCGTGGCCGGCGCCGTCACGGACCGGTGCGTCGTCGTGGTGACCGGTGTGGTGGACCCGGGGGTGGGCACGGCGGCGCCGAGTCCCGCCCGCTGCGCGTCGTCGAGGCCCAGCGCATCGGCCAGCGCCCGCACGGTGTGCGGGTACGGCCGCTTCCGCTCGCCCCGCTCCAGAGCGCTGACCGCCTTGACGGAGAGACCGGCCCGTTCGGCGAGCTCCTCCTGGGTCAGGCTGCGTGCCGTGCGGAATCCGCGCAGCACGGCACCGAAGCTGTCGTCGTCCGCCTGCGCCACGGCAGGGACGCTAGTGGAATCGCGGGGCCGTCATGACACGATTCAGGCGTGAAGCCTGCCGCGGTCCTGTGGGACATGGACGGGACGCGAGGTGCTCTGGGGTACTTCCAGGTGCGTTGACCTACACGTTAGCGCAGGTCAGACGACCTCTAGGCCTACTGGAACGTCGTCCACGCCCATTGAGGAACATCCTGTTCTGGTGCGGACAGTCGCATCGATAGTCGCATCGGCGGTTGTGCCGGAACCCGGTGGGTGGGCCGGCGCGCCGAGGACGCGAGCCCCGCGAGCGCCGCGTGCGTAGTTCTCCTGACGCGGGGCTGCCGTCCGACTAGTCTCAACCTTCAGCTGGCCGCCGGCCCGGGGCCCGTTTCTGTCGGAGCTCGGTCCTACGGTGCGCCTGACCCCAGACGAACCCCATCCAAGGACGACTTCGTGGCCGACCCGACCGTCATCATCGACCTGTCCGCGATCGCCTACCCCAATGACATCCCGGGCGTGAGGGATAAGCGGCCCGAGTGGCAGCGGGTCGAAGCTGCCGTCAAGGCGTGGCGGCAAGAGAACGCTAAGGCGGTCTTCTTCGGGGTTGTCGACAAGCGGACTTGGCACCGGCTGGACGGCTACGGCCAGCAACGGCTCACCGATTGGAAGCGCCGGGGGATGGCCCGCTTCGTCTCCTTCGCTGATCCCGATGTTCTCGAGCTCGCAGAGCAGTATCCGGATGCGATAGTCCTGACCACCGATCTGTACCGCGACTTCCGCACTCGTCATCCCTGGCTCCAGGGCACGAGCCGCATGGTCAAGCCCGTATTCGAGCAGGGCGGCGTCATCTTCGAGAGGCTCGACTACACACCCGTCCCGGACTACGAGGTCTCGTGGCGCATGGAGGAGGCTGATCTCAAGCCGAAGGGCATCACAACTCCCGAAGCGCGCCAGGCGCTTCGGGACGAGTGGGCGTGCTCCGATTCATCTTGTATATGGGGGTCCGCTCCGGTCATCGAGGATGATCCGGCGTATCAGGACGGGGTGGTTCTGTGCCCTGAGTGCCGCACTCCTGCTCAGCGAGTGGGCGCGCGAGAGAACACGCGTGAAGTTGTTGTCTTGTTGGGTGACGGCGAGGTTGATCGGATCCCCATCGCCGAGGGGACGACACTCACGATCGGGCGCGGACGTGGTCACGACCGATACGACGTTCGGTCGATCCTCAGCGACTCCCAGTCCGCCTTGGTCAGTCGCGACCACCTCCAGATCTCGAACAAGGCGGGGCGGCTCACGGTCGAGGAACTCGGTTCGCGGAATGGCACCTTGCTGATCCGATCAAGCGACGACGAATCCCAACTCCAAGCTGGCGTGCTGCAGGCCCTTCAGCCGACGGATCGGATCAGCCTTGCCCGCAACGCTATGCAGATCCGCCCCTCGGGGCGGAAGCGCGCGCACGGTAGATACGCGCCAGATCTCACCACTGCCCCCTGGCAGCTCAACGATCAGAACTGAGGCGTAGATACATGTCGCTGCTCGACGCTCATGACCCCGTGGCCGCTCGGACTCTGCCGGTCGTGCTACTTCTCGATACCAGCGGAAGCATGCGGGAAGACGACAAGATCGATGTCCTCAACGACAGCGTGACCGAGATGATCGAGGAACTCACCGAGGTCGATGCCGGGCACCGCTTCATCACACTGAGCATCATCACGTTCGGTGGAGATTCAGCAACGCTCGTCTCGAGCAACCTGCCCGTCGCCGACATCGAGTACTCGTCGCTCAAGGCGAACGGTCGAACTCCGATGGGCGACGCATTGCGGTCCGCCCGGGAGCTAATCGAGGACAGAGAGGCTTTCCCGTCGCGTTCCTTCTTGCCGACGCTCGCCCTTGTTTCAGACGGGATCCCGACTGATCCAAGTTGGGAGCCCGAGCTCGAGCTGCTGATCAACAGTGAGCGTGGACAGAAGGCCACCCGCTTTTCGCTGGCGATCGGGGCGGACGCCGACCGCGAGCTGCTCGCACGGTTCAGCGGTGGCGAGGTGCATGAAGCAAGTGAGGCGGGGGAGATCCGGAAGTTCCTTCGCTTCGTCACGACCACCATCACGCAGGCGACGCTGTCGGTCTTCGATCCTGACGTATCTGCTGAGCTCGACTCGGAGGAGTCGATCGTCCGGCTACAGAGTGACGATGCCTTCTGAGCGCCGCGTAACTGACGACGCGGGCGTCGAGTTCGTCCTAGGCCCACAGATTGCCAAGGGGGCACAGGGCGCGGTCTACCGGGTATCGGGCCATCCTGAGTACGCAATCAAGCTTCTGGAACGCCCAAGGGACCTTGACCAGATCGCTGCGGTACGACGACTTCCGCTGGACGACGTCGCCGTGGCCGCCCCGCTCACGCTGATTCAGGAAGGCGGCACGGGGTATCTCATGCGCCTGGCGAGCGACATGGCCCCGATCCGGGAGCCATACCTTCCGCGCGAGTTCGGCCCGCGGGAGGCGAACGCCGCTTGGTACAGCCAGACCGGCGGTCTCCGTCGCAGGCTCGGCATCGCGGCAAACTTGGCAAGCACACTCGCCGCTCTGCACGAACGTGGACTCGCATACGTCGACCTCAACCCAGGCAACGTCATGGTGTCTGACGACCTGACTCGAACCGAGACATGGTTGATCGACACGGACAACCTGACGTCTCGCGCCAAGCCCGAGACCCAACTCTGGGGGTTCCCGGGCTACTTCGCACCCGAGCGGATCACACGGTCAGCCCCGGCCTCGACACTTGCTGACACCTACACCCTGGCCGTCCACGTCTTCAGGATGCTGGTGCTCCGCCACCCGCTCGAAGGAGCTGCTGCTGATGCACTCGACGGGCAGACCGTTTGGGGGGACTGGCGCAACCGTCAGCCCGGGCTGATCGATCAGGGAGCGCTGCCGTACGTAGCTGATCCGGGAGACGCGACCAATAGCCTGCCGAAACGGACATTCGCGAACCTGCTCTTCCCCCTGGTCATGAGCGGACGCATGCGGACACTCGCGCAGCGGACCTTCATCGAGGGTCGGCTTGATCCTGCGAAGCGTCCTGGGTCTGCACGCTGGCGTGAGGTGCTCTACAGCGCGTTGGACAACGTGGTCGGCTGTGCGGTCGGGTGTGGGTGGACGTACTTCAGGCTCGAGGCGATGTGTCCGAGCTGCGGCGCCCCGAACGAGGCGCGAACCTTAATCACTGTCTATTCCGCGGCAAAGGAACAACCGCTGTCCGCTCGCGACTCCTTCGTTGCAAGCCGAGATTCCGATACCCAGGTGACAGCTCGCCACCTCTGGGGTCGTTTCGACCAACCCGACCCAGTGGTGACTGTGCGCCCGGTCAGGGATGGATTCGAGATCCACCCCCACGACGAGGCGCAGGCTTTTGACCGCGTTGGTAAGTCCGTGCCAGTAGCTCAGCTCCCGAAGCCGGCCGTCGACAAGGTGTATCGCGTCCGCCTAGAGGTTCCCGGTCGTCCTTCACGATTCCTCGCGGTGCGGTCGGTGCGTCCAGCATGAAGCTCAACCAGATGGCACACGTGTCGGAGCGGACCTTTCGGCTCCGGCCGGTCGGTGATGTTGGGGTCGGCGAAGGAAAGTCCGCTCGGCTGAGCCTTTCCCCAGCCGGTGTCACAGTCCATGCTGACTCTGCCGTCTCCGTGTTCGAACCTCCCGCCTTCATCGATTACGACTGGCTCGAGATGGCCGTCGGCGGCGCTTACGTCGCTGAGGTCGTCTCCGCAGGACAGTCGCGGGACGACGCTGAGCTAGAGGTCGTGGTTCGGGTGATGACCTTCGATGGGGTCGAGCGGTGGCCTGATGGTCGGGTGTTCGGTGTCGACGACGCCACGGTCGATGACGTGAATCGGTTTCGGAGGCGGACTGACGGCCCGGACGCCGTCATCGACTGGCTGAGTCGGCAGCTGGTCGTCAATGGCAACGAATCGCTGGTGGTGCTGGCGGTCGGTGGCGGAGAACTGAACGACAGCGCGTTCCGTGTCGTCGGCAGCGGTATCGTCGCCGACCTGCGGATGACCGACGACCGCTTGATCGTCTCTCGGATTAGTCGCCGGCCGCGGCGGATGGACCATCGCCTGGTCCTGGCTCGCGGCCAGGTCACTCTGGCCGACGCGACTCGCATGGGGCGACTCAGCGCCGCAGACAAGCAGGAGATGCGAAGGCTCGCCGAGGCGGACAACGCGTACCTCGCGATCTGGGAGGAATACAACGCGCTGGAGCGCGAGGCCGCCCGCCGGGCCGCGAGCGACATCGGATCGGCTGACTACGACCGCTTCCAGGTCCTCGCGGACGGCACTTTGGAGTTTGAGCTGGTCCAGCATCCCCGGTCTGATGCACTGCGGACTCGGATCGGTCGCGAAACGGTCGGGCTTGAGGCAGGGAGCGGTGTCTCCTTCGAGGACGACGGCTCACGGACCTCGGTGATCGGGGACGGGGCGATCACGGGGCGCGGCACGGTTCAGCTTCGGCCGGATCGGCCTTACGAACGTGGCCAGTTGCCTGACCGCGGGTCGTTGTCGGGCGCCTACACCCTCGACAAGATCCGCATAAGTCGCCGAGAGAACGCCCAGCAGCAGATCGCACGCGGCGAGACTGCCCCTGCGCGTCAGCTCGGGTTGATCCTCGCAGACCAGCTCCCAGAAGCCGTCGGGCGAGTGCGGCGTCATGATCCACTTTCGGGCCGGGTGCGAGCGATCCTCGGAGGACAGCCGACGACCGCCCAGGTTGAAGCCATTGATCTCGCCATCAACTCGCGCGACGTCGTGCTGATTCAAGGTCCCCCGGGCACGGGGAAGACCCGGGTTATCGCAGCGATCCAGGCACGACTGGCAGAGCTCAACAAGGATGCGCCGGCGCTCAACAAGCGCGTGTTGCTCACCAGCTATCAGCACGACGCCGTGTCCAACTTGGTGCTCGCTGCCGACGATGGCAACCTTCCCCCGGTCAAGCTCGGTCGCGCCGATGGGACCGAGGATGACGCCTACCTTGTCGCGTGGAGCACGGACTTGCAGTCCCGGCTTGCCAGCCGTTACGAGCTTGTTCCACCCAATCGAGCGGTGAGAGCGCGCAGGGCGCTCGTCGATCGCGCGACTGCGTACCGCCAGCAGCCTTTCGATGTCGGTAGCACTGTCGATCTACTGGCTTGGGTCGCGGATCAGCTCCATCTGGTCGGTAGCGACGTCGCGCACGAGTCCCGAACTCTGGCAAAACGACTCGCTCACGCCCTCGGCGCCGGATCGGTGCCGCGATCTCATGCACTGGTAGCGGGGCACGCTCGGCGCCTGCGAACGACGCCCGAGGCCTTTGCCGACGACGGGCCGCAAACGGCACGCAGCGCCTATGAAACTCAGGCAGTGTTCGATCTTCTAGATGACCGCGAGCGACGCTTGCTCGAGTCTGCTGCCCTGGGACGGGACCCCGATGAGGCTCCACGGAATCTCGGTGAGGTCAAACGGAGCCTCTTGGATCGACTTCTGAACGCGAGGGCTCGTACCAGCGTCGTGGCGACGATGCCTGAGGTCGAGGCATTGCTCCATCGCGCACTCCTGTCTGCCGACAAGGAGGTTGCGCTAACGACCAGTTCGATCGACTTGGCCGTCGAGCAGTTCCGTGACGCAGTGGAGCACCAGCCGGACGCTCTGCGCAAGTCGCTTCAGAAGCACACCCGCGCCCTCGCGGCGACGTGCCAGCAGTCCGTCTCCGGTGCCATGCGGGAGGCGCAGACAGTCCCGTTCGACACCGTTATCGTCGACGAGGCAGCACGTGCGAACCCACTGGACCTGATGGTCCCACTCAGCATGGCCCGCGAGCGCGTCGTCCTCGTCGGTGACCATCGACAGCTTCCGCAGCTGCTAGACGACAGCTTGGTGCCGACGCTGTCCACGAGGCACGACCAAGAGACCGTCTCCGCTGTTCTCAACCGGTCCATGTTCGAGAGGCTGTTTCTCAAGCTTCGCGAGTCAGAGCGGGTAGATGGCACGCGTCGGGTCATCACCCTGGACAGGCAGTTCAGGACTCATCCGGTCCTGGGCAACTTCCTCAGCGAACAATTCTATGAGCCGTTCGGCGAGCGGCTCAGCAATGGCAACCCTGACGCGTCGGCGTTCGCGCACGGACTGGAGCGCTACGGTCAATCGGCATGCGGGTGGATCGACGTTCCCTTCTCGCGCGGCGGTGAAAGCGCGATGGCCACCAGCATCGCTCGACGCTCGGAGGCCGACGCCATCGTCACGGAGCTGACCGCCGGGCTGCAGGGCTCGGACGAGCTGACTTTCGGCGTCATTACTTTCTACTCGGGTCAGGTCACCGCCATCTGGGAGGCCATGACCGAGGCTGGACTTGCTCTGAGGAGGGGCAGGACCTTCGAACTCAACCCGTCTGTGCCTTGGCTTCACACCGACCGGGGTCTACCTCGCCTCCGAATTGGTTCGGTGGATGCGTTTCAGGGGCGCGAGTTCGATGTCGTCTACCTATCCACGACTCGCTCCAGCCAGCCGACTGAACGCCGCGGTCGGCGGTTCGGCTTCTTGGTCCTGCCCAACCGGCTCTGCGTTGCAATGAGTAGGCAACGGCGCCTGCTTGTCGCGGTCGGTGATGCAGTCCAGATGACATCTGAGGAAGGTCGAGAGGCTGTCCCAGCACTCGCGGCCCTGTACGACCTGACAGGGAGTGACTATGGCTTCCGCCGCACGGCGTGACCTACACGCGTACACGCTTGCCGAGCTTCCGAAGCGTGCACGACATGTCGTGCTCACCCCCGCGGTCCGCTGGCGCGTCGTTGTCGAAGTGGTCAAGGAGATCGAGCACGACGTCATCCTTGACGCAGTCCTTCGGATCCGCGCCGCCGGAGAAACGTCCCCAACCCGCATCGCCGATCTCCTCCAACTTCCCGAGGACCTGGTTCGAAACCTGCTCGTCCAGGCCGCCGTCGCGAGGGCCAGGGTGACGAACGACGGTCGACTCGAAACGGGGGCAGCCAGTGTTGCTTGGATCTACCGAGACATCGCCACTGGCGAGCTGTGGCCGGACCCGGCTGAGGAGGCGCCCCCACTGGCGCTTCGCTATGTCTCGCCGTACCAAGCGCGGTTCGATAGGGGCACGGCGGGCCGGCCGATTACGGTCGAGTGCCTGCTGATGGACACGGCAGGGTCGGCGGCCCCGGAGCCCACCAGCATCGAGTTAGCGCGCTTCAGTCGCGCATCCGCCGGCCACAACCGACGGACCGCTGTCGTGAGTTCCGGTGAACCTTGTCTAGTCGCGAGTCCCATTGTCGGTGGCGCCATCGAGACAACGCGAGGGGCGCCGCACTTGACGCTGACTCACATGCTCGCCAAGTTGAGCCGAGAGCGCAGTGCGGTAACTAGATGGCTTTCGTCTGTGCCAAAGTCCGCGGCACGGCACGATGCAGAGCTCCCGCTCCGGCAAGCGATCGCCGAGCTCGGAGACCTCACGGCCCATGGTCTGGCCGGAGTTGCCACGGCCGATCTAGACGCCGTTCTCGCACGCATTGAATTATGCCTGAGCCGCTTCGTCGATCAGTACCAGTACCGCTATGGCCTCCAGCCCGACGTCGAGGTAGATGTGGCGACGGCCGTTGGGCGTTGCGAGGCGGCAGGGCTCAGCCGGGATCTGGCCAAGATGGTCGTGCGTTCGCCACGCGGGAGTGTGGCTAACAAGACGGCTCGCCTGCTTCTTGCCGAGAGTGTGGCGACACCCGTGTTGCTGGTCGACTTTGTTCGCGTCGTCTCACACTTCGTTGCTATGAGTGCGCGGCCCGAGCTCGCGCCCACGCTGAGCAAACTTGTTCAAGGAACCGTAGAGATGTGCGAGCGCCTCGCGGCCGAATCGGAGGGGACGTATGTCGAACAAGCAGGGTAGGGATCGCGGCGCAGCCCAGGACCAGGAGAAGAAGATCGCCGATGTAGAGGCTGGGCTCGCGGCAGCGAAGGTTCCGGATGACGCTGAGACGGACCCCATCGCCCTGGAGATCGCCGACTCCGAGGTAGGCAATGCGACCCAGCTTCGCAACCTGTGGATCAGGGTCAAAGAGCTTGAGGTCAGATGGACGAGGGCCCGCGAGAAGACTGAGCGTGAGGCCAAGGTTCTCGAGGAGGAGCGAGCCACTCTCAAGGTCGATAGATCGGCGTTGACCGATCGTCTTGATGAGTTGGCGACCCGTGAGGCAGAGATTGCTCGGGCTGAACTGGAACTTGAGGGCCAACGGTCGGCGGCGAAGGCAGGCTTTGGCGACGAATTGCGCGCGCTGACCGCACAGGCTGCTCGACGTCGAGACGACCTCATCGAAGAGGCGACTCGCATTGCGGAGGACGCTCGAATCCGTGCCGAGGCCATCGTGGCGTCGGCGCAGGAGGAACTCGACGCCGAACGCACTCGCCTCGCTGAGGCGTGGTCAAGGCTTCGCCGCGACGAGTCGGCCCTGCGCGAACGGGAAGTCAAGGTCGAGGGAGATCTGAACTTCGCACAGACGAAGTCGTCAATGCTTGAAGGCCAGCTCGAGCGTCGCGTCGAGGCGCAGGTAGCCGATGTACGCGAGCAGTTGACCGAGACTCGCGCGCTCCTCGAGATGGAACGTCGGCGGAGGGACGGCCGCGAGCAGGAACTCAGTCAGCTACGTGCGGAACTCGCGCGGTACGGCGAAGACCCGGAGTCGGCAAAGCGGCGGAACGACGAGTTGGTTCGGCAGGTGACGCAGTTGCGGGACGAGCTATCACGACGACCTCCGGCCGACGAGGTTGCTGAACTTCGTGAGAGGACCCATGAACTGACGGAGGCACAGGAGCAAGCTGCCCATTGGCGCCAGCAGCACGATCAGGTCGAGCGCCAGCTCCGCTATCAGCTCGTAAGCGTGGGCGAGCTTGAGGTCCTTCGTGACGAACGCGAAGGTCTGCAAGCCCAGCGCGAGACCCTCAGGCAGGCTCTTGAACAACAGAGGACGGATTGGGAGGAGCTTCAAGCGAAGGAAGGCTCCAAGGAGCCGTTCCCTGCCTGTTCCGCTTACGACCGCGACGCTGCCTTGACCACGCCCATCGATACCCGCCCGCTTGACACGCTCGCAGAGCTCGTCGACGAGGTTCGAAACCGAATGGCCACCGACTCGGCAACCGCGTTCTACTACTCCGATTCGGACGTCCGGCTCTTCCTGGCCGGCCTCGCCTCGAGCCGGCTCCACCTCCTACAAGGCATCTCGGGAACCGGAAAGACGAGCCTGCCGCGCGAGTTCTTCAAAGCACTCAGCGGTGAAGGTTCCGCCCAGATCATCGAGGTGCAGGCCGGCTGGCGAGACAAGGACGACCTGTTTGGCTTCTACAACGCTTTCGAGAAGCGCTTCGCAGAGAGCGAGTTCACAAAGGCGCTCTACCGCGCACTGCTCCCGGCGAACGCGGACCGACCAATGGTCATCGTTCTCGACGAGATGAACCTCGCCCACCCCGAGCAGTACTTCGGCACAATGTTGTCGGTCTTGGAGAATGCGGTCGATCACCAGGGCTACATCGACCTCCTGACCAGCGAGTTGCCGAACCTTCCGGAGCGGTTTGAAGGAGCACGGCTTCCGCTCCCTCGCAACGTCTGGTTCGTAGGAACCGCCAACCACGACGAAACGACTGTTGCGTTTGCTGACAAGACATACGACCGAGCGCATGTCCAGGAACTGCCGTCACGGCACGTCCCGTTCGCTGCGCCTAAGCTTGGTACGGACGACCCGATTTCGTTCGTCAAGCTGGACTCGGCGTTTGAAACCGCTGCGCGCGACTACGTCGGCGACGTCGACAAGGTGAGACAGTTTCTCAACGCGAGCATCCAGCAGGAGTTCACCCATTTTGGAGTCGGATGGGGAAACCGGCTCGAGCGCCAGATCGAGCGGTTCGTCCCGGTTGTCCTCGACGCTGGTGGCAGCATGACTGAAGCGGTGGACCATCTGGTCTCGACCAAGGTGGTCCGCAAGCTTGAGGATCGCTTCGGTGTGCGTCCGGACGACCTTGAGCGACTCGCCGACAGCATCGACTCCCTGTGGAAGCTAGACAGGGAAGCGCCGGTGAAGACCACCTCGCGTATTCGAGCAGAGGCCGACCGTCTTCGTGGTGGCTACGGAGTGTGAACGTGCCACACGACCGCCTCAGCGGAAGATCCGGGCGGCCCGCGCAGGACTGGACCGGCCGGTGGGCCCTGAACGGCGACCACCTGCTCGACGCGGTCGCTGGCGCTCAAGGCCGAGACGCTGCCCAGTCAGAGGACCTCGACGCGATTGGCTCGCTGGAGTCGGCTCTGGAGCTTGCCGTCGGATCAGGATCCTGGATTGCCCTTACCGACGTTCCTCTGCT
This sequence comes from Nocardioides sp. F233, assembly GCF_057813895.1. NCBI lineage: Bacteria > Bacillati > Actinomycetota > Actinomycetes > Propionibacteriales > Nocardioidaceae > Nocardioides > Nocardioides sp. F233. The sequence goes on along the minus strand of NZ_JBVASH010000003.1, from coordinate 748,020 downwards.
GGCCGGCCACGAGGACGATTCCCTCAGCCTGCAACACCGTGAACGCGTTCTAGCGGAGAACATCGCGTCAATCTCCCGAGTTTGCGAACGCTTCGTGACTCGGCTTGGGGAGCGGGCTGAGCTGCTGCCAGTTTCACGAGTGAAGCGGCCCGCGCGGCGCGCATTGGAGCGGCTATCGGCACACACCGAGGACTGGGCCGCGCGATCGCTTTCTGGACCGGTGCCGCGACGGGCGCTGGCAGTCACGCGGGAGGAAGACGCCGACCTCTACGAAAACCGCATGGTTACCGAGTTGGTGCACCCGATCCTCGGCTCGGCCCTTGGCGATCGCATCAGACGCCTTCGTCGACTCAGTTCGGATCTTGCCGATCTCGAGCGTGCTCGGGACGAGGGCACCCACTTTCGCCGCCGCCGGCTGTACAGCTTCTGGGGTGCCGATGCGGTGCGCGCCGCCGAGTCCTCGGTCGCGGCAGCGGAAACGCTCAGGGTGCTCGAGGCACTCGCCGCCTGGATCCAAGCTCTGCGCGGAAGCTCTCTAGGTGTTGCCCTCCGAGGACGTCGAACAGGACAGCGGAGTCTCCGGAACACCAACGTGATTGCCAACGATCGGCACTACCGCGCCGCAGGACTGGTGTGGTCCGCTTATGAGCGAGAACCAGAGGCTGCTGAGCCGCCCGACGAGCAACGCACGAGGTTCCTGGGCCGCCACCGGACATTCGACCACTACGCCTTGGGGTTGGTCATCCGCGCACTCGACGACCTCGGCTACACGCCCGTCGAGGACGAGTTACCGGTGCCAGGCGCCCCGACCCGAGTCCGGGGCTCGTGGGGAGATGCGTTCATCGAGCGGAGTTCCGACGGAGTCGTGGTGCTGAAGAGCCGCGGCGCGGCGACTCGGTTCGTTCCGCTGCTCGACGTAATCGGACCTAACGACGACCACCCGACAGTGGCCTGCCGATGGAAGACGCTGGTCGACGCGACCGAGGCGAGGTCGGTTGTGCTTTACCTCGCCGCGTCCGGCGCGGTCCGGACGCTCCCACAGGATCTGGCGATGGAAATGCTTTCGGCGGGCCAGGACGCCAAGGCGGCCAAGGCTCCGCTCTGGGGCGTCCCGGTTTCTCCCCTCGAAACAACCAGCCTCGAACGCGTGGCTAGGGCTGTTGCCATCGCGCTCATGTCGCCGGCAATCTTGGCCTATCCGGCTGAGGTGCGTATCGCGGGGGAGCGCGTTCCACGCCGTCTTATCGAGCACGTCATGAACGCTGACCTCGGTCAACGGGGACTTAGCCCGCTCTTTCATCGCACCGGAGTCGACGCATTGGCTGTGCGCCGACCGTTGACTATGCGCGAACAGAGTGCGCTCGACGTACTTTGTCGCCACCTAGCGGATCGAGCCAAGGCCCCAGGTCGCGAGCGCGACATGGCGACACAGATCGCCTCGCTCGGCGGTGCGATCTTGGCAGCTGCTACGTCGCTGACGCCGCTGCTCGTATGCCCCTTGTGTCACGCCCAGGCAGATCCCTCTCAGGTCGGACGCGACAGTGATGTCTTGGCGGTCACCTGTCGATCGTGCGAAGCCCGGTGGGGTCACGAGCGCTGTGGGTCGTGCGGTGACCGGGTCCCAATCATCGAACCCGAGCATGGCCTGCCGAATCCCGAGGTGACCGGACCAGGTTGGGTCGAGCGTGTCTACGGCCAAGATGCGCTGGCGTCTCCATGCTGGGCGCGCACCGTCGCTGGCAGGTACGTGTGTACGGAGTGCCGATCATGTTCCGTCGAAGGCACTCCCGAGGGCGCCAACTGCGCCCGATGCCATCCGCCTGATCACAACTCGCTGCGTCAACAGCGGCCGTAGCGCGGCGGCGATGGTGGTCGGACTCGACCTACCACGGGAGGCTGCCGGCTCGTATCCGCTTAGAGCTGAGGAACGTCGGATGTCCTGCCGTCGCCCGCGCGGTGGATCAGGGCCGAGTGGAGGTCTGCCCGGCTCGTGCCCGCCGAGGAGACGGTGGGCTCTTCCGAGGGCCGCAGGTGTTCGCGTGCGATTGTGATGACCTCGAGATCCGCTGCTCGGGCAACGGGTACGAACCGTTCGCGGACCGGGTGGACCAATCGTCCGTCGCCGCTGACCAGTCGTGGGACGGTCACGCGCTTGACGAACGCGCCTCGCTCGACTCCGGATTCGAGGATATCCGTGATGCGCGAGTCGACCCGGCGGAACAGCGTCTGGAAGCCGCCGAGCATCCTCGGCTCGATCACTGTCTCCGGTCGCAGCGTCTTCAGTCGGCTGACGGCGTTCGCGGCCTCGGCTGCGGCGGCCTGGCCGTTGCCGAGCCGCCCTCCGATGTTGCGGAGCTCGCGCTGGATGCGCGAGTAGGTCTCGGCACGGGCACCCCATTGCCCAGCGAGGTCGGGGTCGATCCGCTTGGCGAACGGCACCAGGCCGGTGCTCAGCAGTCGCTGCGAGTCGGCGACCAGGCGCAGGTTCATGGCGTCGGGGAAGGACGCCAGCCTCACTAGGAGGTTGTGCTCGGCTTGGAGGACGCCGAGCACTCCCGGCTTTGCTGGACCTTCGATGGGCTTGGTCCGTGGGCGCCAGCCTGTCTGGTCGACGCTGTAGTCGGGCTGCCCGAGGCTGATGTCCAAGGCCGTGGCGAGTGCCGCCCAGCCGAGTCGATCGCACCCGGCAATGGGCTCCCATCCGGGGGTGTTGCGATACCGGCGATCGAGTACGACGAGAGCCTGGCTAATCGCCGCGACGTCGCCTGCGATCGTTCGCGCCTGCGCTGCGGTCAGGTGGATCGCCTGGTCGGGCGCCGTGTCGTGCTCGGCGAGCGCTGCAGCGCGAGCTGCGAGTCGCCAGTGCTCGACGACGGTGTTCGCGCTGGGGGTTGTGAACTCCTGGCTCGACGCAGGCCGTGTCGTCGCCTGATCGCGAGCCGTCTCCAGGCCCCGAGCCAGCTCAGCCACCGCGGCGCCATGGTCGGTCGCCGCACGGAACGGGTCTGCTGGCTTCTGCGGCACGTTCGGGAATGTGAGAGGTCGCGCTACCCCTATGGCCTGCGCGCACCAGACGAGAACGGTCTGCCGGAATCGCAGGATCTCTTGGCCGCCCGCGGCACGCTCAGCGGATGAGTCCTTAGCGAGTCGGCGCATGATCCGGTGCTGGCGAAGCAGTGCCGCCAGTTCCGTGCGCATCTGGGCGCCGTTCTCGCCGTACATCAGCCGATGTCCAGGTCGTGCGCGTCGACGAGCATGGCGAGGATCAGCTCGACCGACAGAGGGTCGATGCCGTAGCTCTCGAGCTCTTCGATGGCGTTGCTCGCGACGGCAAGCAGGATGTCTCGGTCGTCGGTGAGGTCTTCGGTGTCGAGTGCGGGACATTCGTCGCCGTGCACCCGGTCGAGTTCGAGCAGCGCACGCTCGTACGCGGAGGATGCCTCGAGCGTGAGCGCTCGGTCGGAGAGGGCCGCTACGTAGGACCTCGCTTGCGCGAGCGTCTGTGCGTGGGGGAGAAGCATCGTCCCTCCTTCAGTGGGTCGGATACCGACTCTGAGCGGGCAGTCGTGGCTGGCGTTCGCTTGCTCGGACTTCTGTGGATGAGTGCGAGCACGAGCTGGCCATGGCGGGCTCTTGGACTCAGCCGACGAGCTGCTGGTTGGCGATCGCCGCGATGCGGCGCCTGCGGAGCACGTCTTCTCGGACGAATGCCGCGAAGTCTTCGTCCCGATTCCGGATCTCGACCTCGGTGTCTGCCTGGGGCGCTGACTCGCCGGGCCACGTCGTCTGCCGTGTCGGCCGGTCGCGATCGAGCCGCGTACCGCAGATCGAGACCCAATCGCGCAGGCGGTAGCGAGCATCGGAGAACTCGCGCATCCATGCGATGGGAGCCGACGGTGATGCTGACTCGTGGTAGCAGCTGAGCCAGTGGCAATGGAGTGCTGAGAGTTCCCAGACAAGCTCGTCGTGGCGGTGCCAGTACGGCGGCACGACGTTGGGCGGGAGGCCGAACGTGATCTTGAGCCACTTCACCCAGTGGTCGAGGTCCTGCCATTCGATCTCGGCCTGCTCGGCGTCGAGGAGGTTCCAGTTGATCGGGGCTGGTGGGCGCTCGAGCAGGTCGGTCACGCTGCGGTAGGCGTCACTGTCGTCGGGCTCCTCCGGGAACGGACTCATCGGAGTGTCTGGTCAGAGGCCGACGGCGGGTGGCTGCGGCACAGCGGTCAGGGTCCGGTCGGCGGCATGGCGCCCGCGCTGGACGACGTAGTCGGTCTTGTTGGCGTTGTGGCCGATCTTGCGGGCGACGAACTCCTCCTTGATGACGCTGCCTTCGCGGCCATCGACCTCGTACTCGTAGACGTACCCGCTGGCCACGAAGGAGTCGCCCTTGCGGAAGCGGGCGTAGGTCTCGCGGGCGGTGCTCTCGAAGGCGACCATGTCGTGGAAGGTGGGGTCGAGCTTGGTGAAGCTGCCGTCAACCTCTTTGCGCCACTGCTCGATGCCGACGCGCATACGGCAGCACTCGGCTCCCTGCTTGGTGAAGTGGAGTTCTGGCGCGGATGCAACGAAGCCGACAAGGCTCATCTGGGTGGGAATGGACATCGTGCTGTCTCCTTAGTCGGGCAGCCCATAGATGCGGGCTGCGTGCACGAGCTAGGTGGCAAGCGGGGGCCAACGATCACGGCCAGGCCTGGGCCGGCGGCGTCCCGCACGAGCGCGGGCCACGGCCTACGGTGCTGCCATGCCTAGCCGTCACCTCGCGACATCGAAGTCCAGGGTCGTCCTGCCACCTTCGCCACGGCGGGCGAGGCGCCGTGGAAGGACGCGGTGCGGCAGGCTGTCCAGAAGTCGGGCTGCCAGCCGACGGCCGCCCGCTTATACGTTCGGATCGACTTCCGCCTTGGCCTCCAACGCACCGCGGGCGAGGTGTGGGACCTGGACAAGCTCATCAAGCCGACCCTTGACGCCATGGGAGGTGTGTTCGGACTGCGCGAGTGGCGCGGTCGTCCGCAACCCGCGGATGACCGGGTGGAACGGATTGAGGCAGACAAGAGGACGGGCCGGCGACGGCGAATCGGCGGGCGCGACCATCGACGTCTGGGTCATTGAGTACGGAACTGTTCGAGAACGCGGCATCGGAACTTGACCGCACCCTCTGGCTACGCGCTTCCCCTGCCCACACGGGGCACAGTCAGTCAGCGCCTTCGTTGGTGGTGCTCGTAGCGGCGCCTTCGTGAGCCTCCGAACTGTCGGCGGCTTCAGTGGCAGCGGCCGGCTGCGGATCGGACGCAGGTTCGGGCGCGCGGGACTGCGTGCCTCGGAAGTACTTGATGACCCGGCTGGCGGCAGCGGTGCCTCCTACGAGGCCGAGCGCGATCCACTTGCCCTTGCCGGACCAGGAGCTCTTGGCGGCAGCTTGCACGCTGTCTGCGGCCGCACTGACGACCGCAGGCGCTTGAACTGCAGGAAGGACACCGTCCGGGTTTGCCTTGATGCTTGCCTTCAGAACGTCGATGACGTCGTCGTCCCAGGTGAGCCAGGACCAGGCTCGATGCGCGTACCCGCCGTACCCGTTGTCCTTGTCGACCCACTTCGCGAACTGCGCTCCGAGGTCAGTGGGACGCCACGCGCCGGGTCCGCCCTCGATGAGCCCGTGCTCCTGCAGGAGCGCGTTCATCGCGGCACCACCGCGACCGAAGAACGACCCAAGTTGCGTCGCGCTCATCCCCATGGGCAGGTTCCCTTCCGGTGTTTCGAACGGATCGAGTCTACTTCCGGCAGCGCCAACGACGGTCCTCGTCAAGTCTTCCAAGGACGAGCCATGCGCCGCAGAGGAAGCCGCGAACTGATGGACAGGCTGTCAGCCGGCCCATGTGCCAGGCGCACCGACGAGGCCGAGCCTGGCGCGGCGGTACGCCGGGCCTCCGCAAGAAAATCTCAACGACTCGTCGGCCACGGTTAGAGATCGACGAGGTTCGGACTCCGCCTGTCGTTCGGATGAGCTCCTGGCCGCTACCGCGACGTCCAGCGTCGGAGTTCCACCACGATCGGCGGCGCGCTGCGAAGCAGTACGAGCCCCGTGCCGAACGGCAGCGTTCGGATCCGCTCCGGCGGCATGACCGCAACCCGGCGACTCGACCGCTGGAGAGACCTTTGTCCGTAGTCGCCGATGCTCACACTGTCGGTGCGTTCGTCTCGCTCACCGATGAGGACCGATAGCTCCTGGAGATCCTTGGAGGCAGACGCGCCGCCGAGGATGATCTTGACGATGCTCGCGTCCCAGATCGTGCTGGCCGCGTGGTCACTCCATTTGTTGCGCGCCTGAGCGAGGGACTGGAGGACGGGCATCGTCGTGATGCCCGTGCCGCCTCCCTCGGCCATCAGGACCGGAAGCGATGGGAGCGGCGCGAGGTTGCCGATCTCGTCGAGCGCCATGAGGACGGGAGGGTCCAGGCGCGAGCCCGGTGACGCGGCAGCGAGGTGACGGGCGACCTCCGTGAGGTCTTCCATGAACGCGGCGACGAGCGGCCACGAGGCGCCCGCGCCGGCTCCCGTGGCCAGAAGGTAGAGCGTGCCGTTATGGGTGAGGAAGTCGCGCGGGTCGAACGCCTCGCCCGGTTCCGGGCTGACGGCGTCCAGCACGGCAGGGTCGGCGAGGCAGGAGAGGGCTTGGGCGACGGCCATCCATATGGAGTCACGAGTGCGCGGGTCGGAGCTGATCATGCCTTCGAGCGAGTCCGACCATCCTGCAGCGGCTTGCGGGTGACTGGCGAGGATGCCGACGGCGTCGGCTGCGGCAGACGCGGACAGCGACCACTCGAAGAGGGCCCGAGTCGGAAGCTTCTCGAGCGCGGCTGCATGGAGGAGTGCTTGGAGCGCGGAGCGGGCCTTGCCTTCCCAGAAGCCTCCGGACTCCGTGCCGCCGGAGGAGAGTCCGGTCGACGATGCCAGCCCTGAAGCGCGGATCATCGCGGTCAGGGGCTGTTCGCAGCCGCGGATCGGCGACCATCGAACACCGCAACCGTCGACGGCGGGCAATCCCACCGTGAGGTGTTGAGGGTCGAAGACGGCGACCGGCCCGCGCTCCCGCCGGGCGTCGATGGTGGCGGCGATGTTGTCTGGCCGTGTGGACGTGGTGACGACGGCCCCGGGCGCGTCGAGGATGGCGTTGATGACGAGGTGCAGCCCCTTGCCGGACCGTGGCGGACCGATCACGAGGATCGAGTCCTCGACCGATGCCCAGATCTCGCGGCTGCAACTGCGTCCGATCCGGTAGCCGACATCGCTAGCGCGGGGGTGGCGGATCGAGGGCCGGAGGGTGGCGGCGCGTCGTACCAGGGCCTTCCTCGATGCTGTCGCGTCAATGTCCCGCGCGGTTGCCGTTCCCTTGATGCGATGGGGATCGCGAGCAGTCCGGTGGCGGAGGCGAGCGACCAGTCTCCAAAACCACCAGGCGACTGTCGCGAGGACGCCGAGGAACAGCGTCACCACGCTCCAGTACGTGACCGCTGACAACCCGGGCGCCTCGAAGGCACGCGCCGGTCGGCCCGGATCGGTGAGGACACGCAGTCCGCTCGCGATCCCGCCTTCGGGCGTGGTCGCACCCGTTGCGACCGCGGCGGCAGTTGCCGCGGCGCGGAGCAGAAGCGCCAATGCGAACGCTGTCACGAGTCCGATGAGTGCCAGGTTCACGAGCTCGTCGTTCGCGCCACGTACTGCTGGGTTCATGCCGGCGCCTCGAACGGCGTGACTGTCATGGAGCTCATCCCGAGGAGCACGAGTCCGCCGCGGGTTGCGGCGATCAGCGCGGGAGGGAGGTTGACTGACGCGTTGCCTTCGGCGTCGGCGCTCTGGCGTATGACGACGTAGGCCAGCGCGACCTCCTCGCCGGGCTGGAACCCGGCACCAGCGAGCGCCGGAGGTGGCGAAGTGGGTGGCTGCTCCGCGGCGGTTGGTGCAGGGGTCCGGGGAGTCGCGACGTCGGTGAAGGTCGAGCCGTCGGCCTCGCGTACCTCGACGCGCACAGGCGCGCCGAGGTCTGAAGTGATCTCGTCGATCACGGCGCGAAGGTCGCCACGGGTCCTGCCCTGTTCAGAATCGCGCGGGACACCGTCGACGTCGACTGCGAGCACGCCGTCGGCGTCGACGGCGACGTGAACGACGCTCAGGACAACGGGGATCTTCATAGCCCGAGCACCGCCCCATCGCGGCGTGCAGTGGTGGTGACAGCAGCTGTCCCCCTGCGGTGGCTGAGGGCTTCGCGGTCGAGCCCGGGAGGGTTGCCGTCGCCGACCTGCTGGGTGTCGACCTTGTCGAGTATGCCGAGCGCGGTCGCGCGGACGCGCTCGGCGGTGGACTGGACGACCTCGACCGGGTTCTTGCCCGGGACGCTCGCTGCCCAAGTCGACACGTACGGCACCGTGTAGGAGGAGGTGTCGAGACCGTGGGCGGCGCCAACCATGAGCGCGACGGATTCGGCTTCCACCTCGGCGATCCCACGGTGCAAGGTCGCGTCAGCGGCGGATTCCGTCGACAGGGCGCTCTCCGGTGGCATGTGGAGAAGGACATGGCCGAGCTCGTGGGCGAGCGTCTTCACCTGGGCCGCCTCGTCCATGTCCACGCGGACCGAGACCTCGCGGGAGAGGAAGTCGGTCAACCCGTTGGCGCCGCCGATCGCCGCAGCCGAGGAGACGAGGCGGAGCTCGAAGCCGGCGGCCGTGATCTGGTCGGCGAGCCCGTCCCAAAGCCCGGGCGGGGCCTGGCCTTGAAGCAGGGAGGGGCGGGGGAGTTCGGGCACAGGATCTCCTGCGGTCTGGGAGATGTCCCAGACGTAGGTCGGCTTGACCCCGATCATTCGGGTGCGGGCGTACTCGCCAGACATCGGCTTCTCGTTGCGCGCCAAGCGTCGCCAGGAGTTCGGGTCGTCGGGCGTGAACGAGGCGAACCGGCCGGTAACCGGGGCGAGGATGCCGTAGCCGCGCTGTCCCTTCGCGACGCTGCGTCCGAGCGAGAGCCACTGGTGGAAACCGGCGACGTACGTGGGCGTCGGCCCGGGCACCCTCCCTTCCTTGTACGCCGCGAAGTGCTGTGCCGCGATCAGCATCGAGTTCCCGAAGCTGCGCCCGCGGAACCGTGAGGCGAAGGTCAGGGCGCGCTTCCAGTCCGCACCGGTCACCAGGGCAGTTACGGACTTGGACAACTGCTCCTGGAGCGCATCGATCTTTCCATCGCGGTTTGAGCGGTCGTGGCCGGGCGTACTCATCACTCACCTCCTGTCTGAGGAGAGGTGCTTCGTTCACGCCAGGGCCACCGAAGCCCCGACCACTGCTTCATGGCCGCCACTAGAGTCGGTCTGTGGCCACCGACCTGCTGAACGGATTGCTGCCGCTCATCTCGAAGCCTCCGTCAACCGGCTTCAGCATTCTTGAGGTGATGCACCACGGCACCCACGAGAAGCAGCTGTCGAACCTCTGGGCCTGGCTGCTGGACAGCGACGGCAGCCACAACCTTGGCGATGCCGTGCAACGCCTCTTCGTCGACGAGATCAACCGAGTCGGCGGTCTTGAGCAGCCTGTGCCGTACGGCCCGTACGGCGTCCGTCAAGAGCAGAACACGAGCCCTTCCGGCGAGGGCATGGACATCGCCGACATCATTCTCGAAGACGCTGAAACCTCGCTGGTCATCGAGAACTACTACACCTCTGACGGCCACGGTCACGGTTACGACACCTATGCCGAGTACGGCCGGCGCGACGGCCGGCGCAGCGTCGTCGTGCTGCTCTGCGAGTCGGAGGTGCGTAGCGGGCTTGCCGATGGGTGGGAGAAGGCGCCGGTCGTCGTCTATACGAGGCTGCTGGACCAGATCGCTGCACACGTGTCCGACCCCTCATACCAGCGCGAGAATCCCGACCAGTCGCTCTTCATCACCAATGTGCATCGACATTTCACGAAGCAGGCAATCTTGGACAGCAATGAACTGATCGACTTCGTCGACGCCCTATGCCGGAGCGGCGGCGCTGGCCGCTACGGGGTCAACGACCAAGATGGCCAGGCGATCTTGCTCGGCGACTCGCTTAGAGAGGCAGCGATCCAGCGATACGGCGAGAGCCGTGAACTCCTCGCGAAGGTCAAGCGGCGGCTTCGAGACTTCTGCGCGGGCACTCTCATCGCCTCCCTGAATGAATCCGTCGGCGACACGCGCTTCGGTGGCGTGAAGTCCAACTGGCAGGGTCAGTGGCGTTACGACGTCACACTGATGCCGCCCGAGGGAGAGTGGTCGGTATCTATCGCCTTCGGGCCGACCGCAGCGGTCCAAGTGGAGGGCAAAGCAGGCAGACTTCACCACCTCGGGCTGGAGCCTGACTACACACGGTTGCTCATCTACACGAGGGACAACAGGGGATTCTTCTCCACGGTCCGGCTCGCCGAGGTCTTGGTTGGACTGTCCGCTGATGACACTCGACTTCGCGATGAGGTTCTCGACGTTCTGCGCTAGCTCGTCATGCGCCCGGTGGTGTCGAAGAGTTCGAGCTCGGCGGGGTGCATCTGGTGCTGGACGACGAAGGAGCGGTTCTTGATCCGCCACAGCCCCTGGCCGGTGCCGAGCGTGGGGATTAATGACTGCTCGGTGCCAGTGAGCCCCAGTGCCGCTGACGTTGCGCCGAGCTGGTCAGCTTCCTGGCGATAGACGATGCGGGTCTCGGCGTTGGCGAGGAGTGACGAGGCGAGCGCGCGCATGGCGGAGCCGGAGTCGCCGACGTTGTCGAGGTCGGTGAGCTTGTGGAAGATCAGCATGTTCGCGATGCCGTAGTGCCGCGCCAAGCGCCAGTGGGCGTCCATCCGGCGCAGCAGCGCGGGATGCGACATGAGGCGCCAGGCCTCGTCGTACACGACCCAGCGCTGGCCACCGTTCGGGTCGAGCAGCGCCGATTCCATCCACGCCGAGGCGCAGGTCATCAGGACGGAGATGAGGGTGGCGTTCTCGGTGACGCGGGACAGGTCGAGGGAGATCATCGGGAGGCTTGGGTCGAACGCCACCGTCGAGGGGCCGTCGAAGAGCCCGGCGAGGTCGCCCGCCACGAGGCGCCGGAGAGCGTGACCGACCAGTCGTCCGTCTTCCGTGAGGCGTCCGTCGGGATCGTCGGTCGGATCGGGTGTGAGGAGCCGGTCGACGACCATCGGGAGGACTGGGACGTCGGCTCCGCGCACGGTGCGGTCGATCGCGATGTCGACGGCCGTGTGCTCGAGTGGGGTGAGCCGGCGTTCGAGCACGGTCTCCGCCAGGGCGCCTACGAGGTCGCGGCGACGGGAAGCGACCTGGCTGGCCCACTGGGCGTCGTCGTACCCGGACGGACGGTGGCCCTCGTCGAGCGGGTTCAGACGGTTGGCCATGCCATGTCCCAGCGCGATGGCGCGACCGCCGACGGCTTCTGCGACGGCGGTGTGCTCGCCCTTGGGGTCGCCGGGGACGTAGACGCGGCGGCCGAAGGGGATCGACCTCGTGTAGAGGCTCTTGGCGAGACAGGACTTGCCGGAACCGACGATCCCGGCGAGCACGAGGTTCGGTGCGGTGATGAGCCCGCGTGCGTAGAGGATCCAGGGGTCGTAGACGAAGGAACTCCCGGAGTAGAGGTCCTGGCCGACGAACACGCCTTCGCTGCCGAGGCCGCCTTCGGCGAGGAAGGGGTACGCGCCCGCCAAGGTTGCCGAGGTGTCCTGATGGCGTGGCACGCGGAATCGTCCGGGAGTCCGCAGTGTGGCGGCGCCGTGTTCGCCGGCGCGGGGGAGCGTCACGGTCGCCCGCTTCTCCGCAGACAGTTCCTCGGCCTTGCGCTTGGCTTCGGTACGCCGGGCTTCGCGGTCGACGGAGAGGAGTTCTCTCGCGGCTGCCTTGCGGAGCTTGCGATCGTGCCGCCGTTCTCGTCCCGGCGAGACGAGCACGGCTGAGTGGAGGCGCCCGTCCCGCCAGCCCGTCACAGCGACATCCCTGGCTGGTGCGTGGAGCGCTGAACTGGAGCGAAGGGCGGGTAGTCGCGGATGTCGTAGGCGATCGTCGCCTCGATCTCGTGCGCCCGATCCACGCATTCGGCGATCTGATGGATCATCTCGGCGGCCCGATGAAGCTCCCAGGACTCCCTGTACGACGCTGCCCGCCCGGCGTTGGCATCGCCGTTCATCCACGCCTGCTTGCGAGTCGGCCCGTCGTGGAACTCGCCGAGCTGGTGCAGCGACTGGCTCAGCGATGCGAGAGCAGAGCTGATGGAACCCAGAACCGGGTAGATCGCGGTCGGGTCCTCGATCGTGCGCGTCGCGTGAGCAAGGCCGCGGACTGCTTCCCGGAGTTCGTCGCCGTCGGCGACCGGGTCATTGAACGTAGGCATCGGTGGCTCCTCGGTCGATGGTTCCTATCGAGGAGGTGCGCGTGCCGGTCCGCCGCGTCGACTGAACGGCACAGGCCAAACGGTCGACTTGAACCGTGCAGACAAGCCCCCCGGGCCGGAGCTCGTGACGTTGCTAGCGCGGCGGGTCGAGGTTCACACGGGATGACTGTGACCGGCGGTCGCGAGGAGCGATGCTGCGTTGTCGCGCCAGTCCTCGTAGCACGGCGTGCACAGGAGCATCGTCTCCTGGCCCGGTTCCGGGCGCGGCCCCGGGAAGTGGACGGTCAGCTTCCACTCGACTGGACCGTGAACACGCCCCATGGGCAGGTGGCAGACCATGCACTCACATTCAACGTCGCTGGCAACCACGTCCGCCAGGTCAATTGCCTGGACTTCGATCATTCGTCGGCTCCTCCGCTCATGAGGTTGAAAATGCGGACCTGTCCGAGCGCACGCTGGAGAGCGCCGATCAACTGGATGTCGTCGATGTCGCCCGGGCCAGCGCCGAGCGTTGCCGGCTCGTGGTCAAACTCGCTGTACGGACCGAGCTCGTCGATCGTCTCGATGCCCGAACGTGCGATTTCGATGACGCTGAGGGGGAATCCGAACTCCGTTCCTATTGAAGCGTCGTTGCCGCTGAGGATGACCTCGACGCCGATTTCGACGCCACCCTCATCCTCCAGCCTGTCGACGGCCACGGGGCAGGCGAAGAGCATCATCAACAAGGTCTCAAGCTCATCGATTCCGTCGATGTCGAGTACTTGGCAGAGGTGGTCGATGTCGTCTGCCTCAGTGGTGAATCGAGTGTCTGTCACGGTGTGATTCTCCCAGTGAGAGCCGACACAATCGGTCCACGAACGGGTGCGCCACCGCCCCCTGACTTGGATCCGCGATCTGACGGACCCTGCGTCTAGATTCGCCTTGTGCCAGACGACCGGAGCCGCGATCACCGCCGGCTGAGCCGGACCTCGGCCGACTTCGGAGATCCGCCGTGGGGCGCGTACTACGACACTCTTTACCCACCGCGGCTGGTCGACGAATTCGGTCGCTTCTGGATGGCGTCGGCGAGCGTGGACATCGTTCGAAGGTTGTGGGAGCAGCGCGAAGCGCTCCGGGTCGAACCCTCGGGGGACCTGCTCGCGCGCGGCGTCGTCCTTGACGCCGTTCGTTCGATCGCACAGGTGGCGTGCGTCAAGTGCTTGTGGATCGACCGGCCCGGGTTCTCGATGGATGGCGAGCGGTGGCGCGTTGCAGCAGAACACGCCGCCAGCGAACACGTCTGCACGGATTCGGATCCCGCGACCGACTCGACGCCCTGAAGATGATCGGTCATCGAGTCCTCGGGATCGACGCACCGCCGCGGTTTCGGCCAGAGTGGTGCCCGAGTCCGCCGGCGGGTGAGCACTGCGTGAGCCTGGCCGGTGAGGTCTAGGTGGTTTCCAACGGCCCCGGCCAGGTCTTGATGATCCGTTCAACCATGACTGAGCTGCGCTTACGGATGTCGTCTGGTCGCCAGTGGTGCTTCTTCGTGATCTCCTTCGTCATCTGGAGGCCGGAACCATGCTTGGCAAGAACTGCCTTCTTGTCCGCGAAGCTCTTGTTCCCCATCTGTGAGTTCCGCCCGGAGCGCGCCAGCGTGAGGTTTCCAAGCGTGTTCACCAATCCTGCGTAGAGGAGATTCACGTTCTCGCCTGGCGCTGCTCCGGCCTTTACCTCGGCGCGCCACGCAGGAGTTGGGGTCTGAGGCATGACGTGTTCAACGGTGAAGTCGTCGGCCAGCACGTACTCTCCTCCGGCAAGCTCAAGCTCCAGCCAGCCAAGGATGAGTGTCTTCTGGAACGCCTTGCCGTGGTGGTAGAACGCCTTGGTCCCGACTTCTCGGCGTAGTTCTTCGTCGGTGGCCCAGTGCTTGCCTTCGCCGGAAAGGTAGCGTCGGAGCGCAACGTCGATGGGCTCATCGCTCTGCCTGATCGCCTGCGGCGCTTGGAGTAGCACGCGGTTCATGTTGTCCGTGGCGCGCCCGATCACGACGCGTCGCACGAAGTAGCTCTCGAGGTACTGCATGGCGCGAGCAATCTCGGCATTGGTGGCGTTGCCACTTTCCCGCTCCTCGAGGAGCGCCATCAGAACTGGCCAGACGGTCGTCGTCTTCCAGTCCTTCAAGCGTTCCAGCCGGTTTCGGACGACCTTGCTGGGCTCCCTCTCGGGTCTGAGAATCCGATCCCACAGCACACCCGTCTCGACGATCTTGTGGATCGCTTGTTTCAGCCCGGTCGTCGTCACCTTGTGCAGCTTCTTCTGCTGCTCGACGTAGGTCTGTCGCTGCGTGATTGTCGGGCGATCGCGCACGAGGTCGAGCCAGAAGAGTTGGGTCAGTTCGTCCGCAGTGAACCTCTCCTCCAACGGCCTCCACGTGTACTCATGAAAGTCCTCGGCGTTTGCGGGCAACCGCATGAAGACGTAGTTCCGGATCAGATCCGCTTGCGTGAGCGGTTGCCCCCTGTTGTTGAGGGACTCGAAGATCCTGTGGACATTGTCGCTGTCGTCAGCCGTGACGCACACGCATTCGAGGCCGTCCAATACGGCCCGCACCACTTCGGACGCGGTGACCCCTTCAATGTTCTCGTCCTCGCCCTCCTGCAGGGATGCCAACCGCTCGCGGAAGTACCGGTAGGCCTTCGTCGCGTCGTGGGCGGGCTCGAGCTCCTGGCGATGGACGACTCGCGAGAACGCGTTCTGATCGAACTGGGTGGGTAGCAACTTCAGGCGCTTCAACGGGCCGCCCCTGCCCGATGCGGTCACAAGGCATCGCTCGACTCTCGAGCGAAGGGACGCAGGCAGACGAGACTCGTCGTCACGCAAGGCGCAAAGGAGCAGGCTCGTCGTCAGAAGTCGCTGCTGGCCGTCGATGACCAGACGCGCGTCCGCGGCTGCGTTCGGCGTCGGCGCTAGGACTACTGAGCCGAGGAAGTGTCGCTCGCCTGAATCGGTCTTACGGTCGAGCGCAAGGTGTAGGACGTCGTTCCACAACGCCGCCCACTCTTCACGCTTCCACGCGTAGCGACGTTGATACAGCGGCACGCGCAACTGGCTCTTGCCCCCGAGTACCGAAGCGATTCTGGTCTGGTTCGCCGAAACCATGCGTTTCCCCTTCTTGTCCTGCCCGCGTCCCCGGCGCAGCCGTCTGCGTGCCGAGCCTAGAGCTGGCGAGCCCTGGGCGGTCCGGTTCGTAGGAACTCTTGCTCCCCCCAGGGTGATTCGCGGGAGCGCCACCAGCGATGCGGCAACCTGCTCGAAGTGTCGGCTGCCCGCGATATCAATGGGCATGCGCTTCACACTGGACGGCGAGCCGTTCGAGCTGACTCCCGAGCTCGTGCGTTCTCGCCTCGGAGGACACACGCCTGAGGACGTCCGGGAGTACTGGGTCGAGATCGACGGTGTGCGTTGGCCGGTGAAGCAGGTGATCTCTGTCGCCACCGGCGTTGGGCGTCAGCGCTTCCAGTCGCAGGCTGCGCGTCGGTGGTTGCGCAACCTCGGATTCGCCATCGGCACCGGAACCAGTCATGTAGGGCAGTCGTCGCCTCGGACGCGGCCAGCGCATCAGCCGGTGGTCGCAGAAAAGCCGGCGGCGGTACCGGCTGCAGACGTCGTGCTGGTTGGTTGCGTGAAGACGAAGCTCGCGCACGGCGCTGCGGCGAAGGACCTTTACGTGTCCGACTACTTCACCAAGATGCGCGCGTATGCCGAGGGTAGCGGGTGCCCGTGGTTCATCTTGTCGGCCGAGCATGGGCTTGTCGGCCCCGAGGATTGGCTCGAGCCGTACGAGCGGTACCTCCCCGACACCTCGCACGATTACCGGCTGGCCTGGGGCGAAAGGGTGGCTGAGCAGTTGGAGCGCGCAGTGGGCCCACTGGACGACCTGGTGCTCGATGTGCATGCCGGGGCGGCGTACGTCGAATCCGTTGAGCGAGCAGTTGGCCGCCGCGGTGCGCAGGTGGTCGACCAGCTCAAGGGTCTCTCGTTCGGGCGCCGACTGTCGTGGTACCTCGCTCACGCTGCCCGCAGCGGCCCGACCGTGCCGGACGTCCTCGCGGCACTGCAGGATCGTGGGTCGGCGCGGACGCTCGACGACGTGATGGCATCCCGGGGCGCTGGCCTTCGCGCTCCGGGCTTGTACAGCTGGTGGGTCGACGAAGCTGGGGCCTCAGATCTGGCTCGCGGTCTCGGTCATGCGGTCGGGCCCGGTCTCATCTATGCCGGTCTCGCCGGGGCGACACGCACTGGGGGATCCGTCTCCTCAAACACGCTGTGGGGCCGGATCGCCACGATGCATCTGGGCAAGAAGCACGAGTTCTCTACCCTTCGCCGCAGTCTCGGCTCCGTACTGTCCGAGGCATCGCGCCAGGACGTCATCGACGAGAGACAGCTGACGGCGTGGATGCACGCCCACCTGCGTGTCGTTCTCGTACCTGTCACCGACGCGGGCACCCTTGACCAGCTCGAGACTGCGGTACTCACCGATTTGGATCCGCCTCTCAATCTGGCGAAGGTCGGAAAGACACCGCTTCGTCAGGAACTGGCGAGGCTTCGGAAGAAGTACGCGAGATCCTGATCTATCGGTCGTCACACGCCCCGGCCCAGAGGGAGTGCGGCGGTTGCGAACCCCTGCGCCTGTTGACCCCAAAGCCTTCTTGTCTCGCACGACGCCTGGATCGCGGCCTGTTCGATCGCCGCGACGGCGCGCTCGAGCTCGTCGGGGTCACTGGCGCTGACGGCGACGAAGCCGGTCGCCCGCAGAACGCCGTGCCCGGCGGTCAGGTCGGCCTCTTGCTGGAGGACGTCCTGGTACTCGGCGGTCTGCTGGGCGTCCTCGATCTGCCCGATCTTCTGGCGCTGGGCGGCGTCGGAGATGTACTCGGTCTTCTTCTTGCGAATGTCGCGGGCAGCTCGGTCGGTACGCATCGGCGTGTAGAGCAGCGTGAAGGTCCGCCGGATTCCCGACGACAGCAGCAGCGGCGCGAGGAAGCCTGGATACACGAGCGACCGCGGCCACTCACTGATCCAGAGCACGCAGTGGTGCGCGGAGTCGCTGCGCAGCGAGCCCCACGACTCGGTGACCGCGACCGGGCCGGCGGTGGCGAGGTCCCGGCCGATGTCGCCCTGGCGCTCAAGTGCGCCTGCAACGGCGGGGTCGTACGCGGACCGCAAAATCAGCGCCAGGTCGCCGGGCGTGAGCCATTCGCCGGGGGCGAGGTCGGCAGACCGGAGAGCGGCCAGCATGGTCGCCATCTCCTGCCGGAGCACGGCCGCCTCCCCTCGCATGCCTCCGCCGGCAGCCCGGATCGCTCGCCCGGCAACCTTCATGTCCAACGAGATGGAAATGGTCGACGCATGGCGCTCGCCAGCCGGGCCAGCACGGTCGACCAGTTCGCCGTACGTCGTCGACGCCCACGAGGCTGAGCGGTTGCCGTGCTGCTCCCACCAGTCCGCCAGGCCTTTGCCGGAGTCAGGGAGCGTCCGCTCCATCACCTGCACGGAGGCGATTCGCCCTGAGCGGCATGCCGTCGCGAGGACGCGGCCCCACGAGACGACTCGGCGCTCCTGCTCAGCTGGGTCGAGCAGCACGAACGCGGGGTGGGAGACACCGATGATCGCGGTCAGGGTCGCGGCGTGCGGGTCGTGAACCATGACGGCGTCCGTCTCGGGGTCCACCCACTGACGCAGGCGCGCCGCGTCGCCGGGCAGGGCCAGCGTGCCGGCGGGGCGCGGCTTCACGATCCTTCGGCGGTACAGCAGTTGCCCGCCGGTGGATCGCCAGAGCCATCGCGCGCCGATCGGCGCCCACTCGATGAGCTTGCGCCCTCCGACACCAACGAACGCCAGCGCGGCCAAGAATAGGATGATCGGGAAGGTCATCACCACGGCGCCGACGTACAGACCGATGATCAAGGTGCCCGCCGCGAGGCTGGCCATCACGAGTTGGGGCCCGGAGAGGCCCAGCAGGACGCCGCGTCGGGTCAGGCGCGAGAACTTGATCGGGGTCAGCTCCGGTTCGCCGGTCGTCGTTGCCACGGCCGATCACTTCTTCCCAGCGGCTTCGGCCAGCGTCGAGTCTGCGACCGGGGGTGGGACGGCCGAAGGAGCGGCCGACTCATGCGCCTGTGCCTGCCCTGTCGCTTGGGCGGCGACGAAGTTGCCGAGCCGAGGACCGGCCGCTGCCGCCTCCTTTGCGACCACGACTCCGGCGGCAACCGCTCCGCCCGCCGCGGCAGCACCTCCGGAGGCGCCACCTGCTGCGGCACCTCCGCCGCCGGTTCCACCTGACGGTCCGCCCGTGGATGGGCCCGTGGCCGCGGGCGAGGCGCCGGACGTCGTACCGCCGCCACCGCCTCCGCCAGTGTCGCCCAGGACCTTCGCCGGCTCGCTGCCCGTGCGGCGAGAGAGCGGGATCGGCATCGGCCGGTTGAGTGATGCCTTGGCCTCCTGCTCGGCCGACATCGCGTGGTACATATCGAAGCCCATGAAGGCGATGGCCTTGTAGGTCAGGTACGGCGCGAACCCGGCCATCAGCATCAGTACGACGCCCGCCATCGGCTGGCTGACGGACTCCAGGTCGGCATCGATCGGCGCCGAGACCTGGGCGGTCGCGAGCAGGAAGATCACCACGAGGACGACCTTCGAGAGGATCATCGCGATCACGAACGTCGCCCAGCGGCTCAGCCACGTCCGGGTGTGGTCCCAGCTGGCACCCGCGAGCGCGATCGGTGCGAAGACGATCGCGATCAGAATCAGGGCCTTGCGGATCAGCAGACTGATCCACACGACCATGGCGCCGATGATGGCGAGGCTGGCCAGGAAGATCGTCAGGATCGCGCCAGCTCCTGGAGCGCTCAGGTTGATGGCACCGAGTCCTGCGGCGAGTACGGCGACCTTGTCGCCCATCTCGTTCATGTTGGTGCCAGCTGCATTGACGATGCCGATGCAGAGCTGGTCGGTGATCTCGAGCGCGGTCGCGAGTAGGGCGAGCGCGACGAACGATCCCAGGATCGACTTGGCGAGTCCGAGTGCGGCTCTGGAGAGTGCGGCTGGCTCGCGGCGGATCATGCCGCCGATGACCTGCAGCATGAAGAAGCCGAGCATCACGAAGACGCCGACGCCGAACATGATGTTGTAGACCTTTGTGTACTCGCCGCTGGTCACGTCGACGTACGTCGTGGTGTCGATGACCTTCCAGACGGAGGTGAACATCCACTCGGCCGCGCCGCCCATGCCCTGAGCGAGCCAGTCGAACGGGGCGGTGATCACCGCCCCGGCGGCGTCGCCGGCTGCGTTGCAGACCTCGTGGATCACCGGTACGTCGCAGACACCCATGATCGATTCCTCAGACCTGCTGGCCGACGTTCCAGAAGAAGTTCACGAGAGTCACAGAGGCGCCGCAGACGATGGCGGCTCCGAGGGCCACGAGTACGCCAAGCTTGCCGCGACCCGCGAGGTGCGGGTTCGACGAGTTGGCTCCGAGAGCCCACACGATCGCCGAGATGATCAACGCGAGTACGGCGAGCACCAGGCCGACGGTCATCGAGGCGCCGACGATCTTCTTGAGCTGGCCGATCCCAGGCAGGCCGTTGGAGTTCGGATCGATCGAAATGTCGAGGGGGAGCAGGAGTGCTGCTGTGAGAAGGTCCATCGGAGGCTCCTGACGTCGGACGGGCGGACGTCCTACAGGTGCGGGCCGATGTCCAGCAGCCAGTTGGCCCATGTGAGTGCGGCCCCCGTGAGTGCCGCCCCGCCGATTGCCACGAAGCAGCCGAGCTTTGCCTTCTGTGCCGTGTGCCAGCTTCCGGCACTCGACGCGATGGCCCAGATTGCCGCGGAGACGACAAGCATTAGCACGGCGACGATCAGGCCGTAGGTCAGCAGCGCACCGACGATGGCGCGCAGGTTGCCGGACCCGCCGACCGCCCCGAAGTCAGGACCGATCGTTCGTGCCACTTGATGGGGACTCATGTCCTGAAGGTGGGTGCCGTCCTCCTTAGTCATTCCCAAGTGAAGGGTCGGGTGTCTCTGGCACGATCAAAGGCCAGTAGCAGACCGAGTACGGAGGAAGTGACATGGAGAAGAAGGATGCCGCCACGGCGGCCGGCGCTGCAGTGGGTGGAGCTGCTGGGCTCTTCGCTGCCGGTCCGGCAGGCGCCGCCGCAGGTGCCGCGGGCGGGGCGGCCGCGGGGCGCGCGATCGGCAACCGGCTGAACGGTTCGAGCGACAGCGATGAGAGTCAGGATGACGACTGAAGGAGGCGACCGAGAGGTATTTCTCGTCCCCCTCGGAGACGAGACCGTCCTGGCAGTTCCTGTCGAGGCCCGGGATCGTGCACCCGATTCGGGCGGTCCCGATCTCGCGGCGCTGATTCACGCCGTTGGGCCTCTCGTCGGTGCGGCCTTGAAGGGTCGCAACGCAACTGGCGCTACCTGCTTCGAGATGAGCCCTGAATCTCTGCAGCAATTCAAGGATGCTCGGCTCGACAACGTCGGCTCGTACTTTCGCGGCGTGCTTCGTAACCCCGACGGTCAGATCAGCCATCAGGTCCAGTTGCGCGAGGTGCAGGCTGCGCCCGCGCCGCCGGGCTTCGATCCCGTTGCAGTCGCGCAGATGGCGCAGATGGCATCCATACAAGCTCAGCTCGACCGGATCGAGGACACGCTCGCAGACCTGACGATCTCCGTAGAGCAGGTTGCACGGTTCCTGGAGACGCAGCAGCGCGCCCGAATTGAGGCTGCGATTCAACTTCTGCGAGAACTCCACGACCGGGCACGAGCCACCGGCGCAGTTTCAGAAACGGACTGGAATCGACTCAGCGGGGTCGAGCTGGACCTGGAGACGCAGTTGCGAGCCGTGCGCGCCGAGCTGACACAGAGGCTTTCGGGGCGATCATTCGGGAGCAGCCCCAGTGCAGATGCCAAGCAGATGAAGGAGATCGACCCTAAGCGGATCGCTGAGCTCGTTGAACTCCATCGATTGCTGCTCGGAGGTCTTCGGGGTTGGAACGAACTACTCCTGCTTCGCAAGTTCGAGAACGGCGAGCTGAGTGACGGCGAAGTTGCCGTCGCGATGGAGCGTTTGAGCAACCTCGAGGACCATCACCGCACAATGCTTGCCCAGATCAAGAAGGTGGCATCGGCTTCGAAGATGTCGAAGCCGCGCGGTGCGCTCCAGCGACTTCTTACCGACGGGATCTTGCTCGGCGGGCAGAATGACGCTCGAAATCTCAGCTCAGTGAAGGACGGACGAAGGATTCTGAAGGTCGTACTCAAGTCGGCCGCGACAGAGTTGTCGAAAGCCCCGGAGCGGAAGATGCTCGAGACGGCACCGGACGACGAAGTGGCGTAGCTTCCCGCTACCTCCCGAGGCGCCGAACCGTCATGACTTCGCCGGAGAACTCCCCGATCGTCCCGTAGCGGACGACGTCACCGGTCCGTGGCGCGTGGAGGATCCGGTCTCCGCCAACGTAGATCGCGACGTGGTGCGGGCCGTCGGCACCGGGGTAGCTGAAGAAGATGAGGTCACCCGGCCGCTTGTCGGACCAGGCGATGCCCTGGCCGGCGTGGATCTGGTCGCCGGAGTAGTGGGGGAGACGGATGCGTCCGCCGGACGCTTGATACGCGGCGTACAGGACGAGACCGGAGCAGTCGAAGCCTCCGCCTGTTGGGCCCTCGAAGTTGCCGCCGCCCCAGACGTAGGGCTTGCCGAGCTGGGACGCGGCGGCCTTGATGAAGTCTCCCGCGAATCCGGGCGGAAGGTTCATCGGCACCTCGCCCGCAGGTTGGGCACAGGCGAGCTCGCTCGTGAGCGATACCCCGCTCAGCGTCGCCAGGACTTGCTCCGCGATGGGCTGGTTGACGGCGTACCGGTCGGGATAGGCCGAGACCTGCACGGCCTGGGCCGCAGCGCCGGGGTCCATCGATGCCCATCCGTCGATGTCGAGCAGGCCCCGTGGCGAGCCGTGGTTCGGGCCGCTGGGTCCGCCGTAGAAGGCGCGGGATGACCAGACGGGGTCCATCAGGTTCTCGACGCTGCCCCATCCAGCGGCGGGGCGTTGCTGGAAGAGGCCTACCGAGTCGTGGTCGCTGCCGTCGCCGTCGTTCGGGATGTTGCCGGAGTGGGGGTAGGCGCCGGTGTTCGAGAGGACGCGCAGGGACGACTCGGTCAGCGCGGTCATGATCGCGATCATCTGGCCGCGGGCCGGGATGTTCTCGCTTTGGCCGGTGGCGATGATCGCCGCGGCCCGGGTGAGCTGCTGTTGGTTGAGGGTGACGGTCTCACCGTTGGTGTTGGTCGCGCTGAGGCTGTCAGGCACTGGGCCGCTGACGCCGAGGCTCTCGGTTGCCTGACCGTCCCACATGCAGCTGCCCGATCCCGCTGCGGCGGGGCTGATCAGCGTCGCGACGCCGAGGACGGCTGCGCCGGGTGCGAGGAGTACGGCGGTCGCAGCGCCGACGGCCAACACCTTGATGCCCATGTCGTCACTTGAGCGGGTTGTCGAGCTGCGAGAGTCGCAGGACATGGCAGCGGTCGAACGAGGGTTCGCACGCGACGAAGACGGTGAATGCGACCGCGTGTGACGACTCGGCGTTCTCGCCGTTCCACACGCCGCTCCGGTGCCGCGTGCCGGTGACGGTGACGGCCGTCGTGCCGGGTCGGAGGTGGCCGTGGGCTTGCTGGACCGCGGCGGTCCAGGATTCGGGGACGTAGGCGTCGTCGATTTCGATCGTCTGCCGTACCTCCATCGCCCCGAGGTCGAGCCATTGGTCGACGGTCGGCAGGTAGGTCGCGACGTCGGCGATCAGGCCGGGAGTCTCCTCCCCGGAGGGGTCTGCATCGGCCAGGACGGCGGCGGTGTAGTCGGTCGGCAGGAAGCCGAGGCTGGTGTCCCAGTCGAACAGCGAGGACGCCACGGCACGTGCGTACGCGATCGGATCGGTCGTGTGGGGTAGCGCGCGATCGTCGAGCGTGACCACCGGGGTCGTCTTCTCCGGGCTCGCCCGGAACTCTCCGGACGGTCGAGGCGCCGGGGTCGGCTCGGCGGCCTGGGGTCCACGCACGAGTCCGTAGATGCCGACTGCAAGGGTCGCGAGGGTCAGGACGCAGCCGAGGATGACGGCGATCTGGCGCCAGGTGAGGTTGCGCATCGAGGCTCCGAGGTCGAGGTGGCGGACACTCGGGAGGTACGCCGATCAGGCCGACGCGGGCGCCGTACGTGCCTCACGGAGCTGGTCACGCAGCTCGACGGTCTCGGCGACGACGCGCTCGAAGCGCGCCCAGTCGTCGTCCTTGAGAGCAGCCGCAAGCTCCGCGACGTCGTACAGCGCGGTCCACCCCTCGAGCTCGGACCACATCAGCACGAACGACCGCGGACTGTGGTGCTTCGGTGCGCGCTTGGCCTTGCTCCGCAGAGCGCGGAGGCGCTGGGCGTTCTCTTCCTCCTGGACGCGCTTGAGCGCCTCGGCGGCGAGCCGGGCGACCTCGTCCTGCTCCTCCTGGGACGGGGAAGGCGGCTGGCTCGCCAGTTCGACGGCGGCCTTCACACGCTTGTACGCCGGAGCGACCGGTGCGCCACCCTCGATCTCGCTCAGCATGTTGGACGCGAATTCGCGGATGGACTCGCTGTGGGATTCGTCTTCCGCTACGGCCTCAATCCAGTTGATCTGCTCAAGCCGTTGGAACGATTGCTTGCCGGTGATCATCATTGACGCCCGCGAGCGGGAGTCGCCGCTCGGCCCCGAGGAGTCCTCGGGGCCGGAGGCTCCGCCATCGCGCCCGGCCCCGCCGAACTGCGTGGCGGCCATGCGGCGTTGGGCATCCTCCTGCTCGAGCGTCTTGATCTCGGCGTACAGCCGCGCGGTCTCCACCGGCGAAAGAGGCTTGCGCTGCTCGTTCTCGTCCTGCTGGGCGAGCAGGTGCGAGAGCTGGTCGGAGATGCCTGACCGGACCCACACGTTCAAGGTGCGCCGCCCGAGCCGGCGCAGCGCTTCGAGCCGGCGCCAGCCGCAGATCAGGACGCCATCGGGGGTGATGGTGACTGGCTGGAGCAGGCCGACCTCCTCGATCGACTTCATCAGCGCGTTGAGGTCGCCCGGGTCCTTGCGGTGGCGTACGCCGACGGTGATCGAATCGATCTGTCGCTCGAGCTCGATGTGTCCCTTGTCAGACATCGATCCTCCTGGCGACCTTCGGGGCGGAGTCGCGGATCTCCACGACGAGCCCGTCGTCGGCGAGCAGGTCGACGACCTTCCAGTCGCAGACCAGCATGGCGAGTACGCCGACGCCGGCCCGAGTCGCCGCGGCGGCCTTGTCCGGGTTGCCGAGCACGATCCGCAGCACGGTGGCCCAGGAGTCGCGGTCCAGGTCGAGGGCCACGCGGCCGGCCAGGTCACGCCGAAGGTAGGCGTGGGCGACGTGGCGGTCGCCGGCCTCCATCAGCCGTGTGGCGATGTAGTCGAGCGTGCAGGTCGCGCTGCTGCTCGGCCAGCCGAGGGCGACGAACATGCTGATCACGAGGTTGAGCGCCTGGAACGCTGTCGTCGGCGCTGCCTCCCCGGGCTTCAACCGCGGCGCCGACGGCGTCGGGTCCACCGGCGACGGCCCCCTGCTCCCAGCCAGAAGTTCCAGGAACCCCGTCTCGTCCTCGCCGAAGCGGCGCGCGTCGTGGTGACGCATGACCTCCCGTCTGCGCGCCTGGGCCGTCGAGCAGAGCAGCCCGGCCGCGCGCTCCTCAGCGATCAAGCTGACCTGGACGGCACGAGTGATGACGGCCCACGGGTCGTCCGCGCACCTCACGGCACGCATGCGCATGGCCTCGAAGGCGGCGTACGCCGAGTCCTCTGGCTCGCAATTGTGAGTGCGCGCGAGGGCTCGGTACTTGCGGATCGTGAACTCCATCAGGCGCTCCGCCTCGGCGTCCTGCCGCCAGGCCAGGTAGCCGACGCTCTCTCGGTCGTGGAGGCGCTGAAGAAGTGCGCGGAGTCCTTCAGCGGTGGCGAACGACGCGTTCACAGTCCCAGTCCTTCCTGGCTCACGGTGGGCGTCGCCGATCGGTCTGGTCCTGGGTGGCGGAGCGTGCGAGTGGTCGTGGCCGGGGTACGGCGCGCTCGTCGAACGAGCTCCGTCTGGAGATCGATCCCTCGGCCGACCATCGGGCTGAGGTAGGAGCCCAGCTCGGTGGGGCGCACCCACGCCATCCGCTTCTGCGTCTGCTCGCGTGCCGGCTGTTCGGGCCCGAGTGACGGATCACGGTGCCGTGCGAGCTCGCTGGCGGTGGGTTCGACAGCCTCGGCAGGCCTGGGGTGCTCCGGCGGCCGATAGCTGTGGCGGCGGTACTCGGCGTGCGTGTTCACAGGTGGATCCCTTCACTCGCTGGGGTAGGGCCCGGGCGGCTCCCCGGGCCGAGCCGGGAGGCAATGCGGAAGGCGGAGTCGACGGTGGTCTCGATCTCGCGATCCGGGAGCCCGGCGTACTGTGCTGCCGGCCCGAGCCAGCCCATGACTTCCGCGTGGCTCAGCCCGTTCTCGACCATCCGGCACGACGCCCAGAAGAGGGTGCGGTTGCGGCCGCCCTCCGGCGTGAGCGCGACGGTTCGCGCCAGGGCCTCGGGGCGGCATCCCTTGGTCGGCATGCCGGGCGGCGGGGGAGTCCGCGCCGGTCGCGGTGGCTCCAGGAACCGGCGGAGCGCCAGCGCATCGACGGGCTTCACCCGGTGCGTGGCGACGGCGATGACGTCGTACGAGCGCTGGGCGCCCTCGACTGTGACACGCGACGGGGGAGCGATGACGTAGCCGCCGTCGCCGCGGAAGTCAATGTGCGCTGCGGGGACCTGCCAGCTGCGCTGCTCCTGGCCGCGGACGTTCGGGTAGTAGGCGTGGAGCCCGCCCGAGGGCGTTCGCACCAGCCACGCCCAGTCGTTTGCGAACCCCTGGCTGAGCGCTCGTTCGAAGGCGTCGAACCCGCTCGCGCCGGGATGGACGTCGACATCGACGACGAGGACGCCGGTCGTTGCGCCTGTGGGTAGGCCGATGTTCGCGTCGGGGGTGCGTTGCCACCAGGCGTGGACGACGCGGCCGACGGAGGTCGCGTCGTGGAAGCCATTGGGCGTGAGCGGCTGCTTGCCGCCTGGGACGCACGGGAAGACCGGGATGCCGAGGTTGGCATAGCGCAGCGCCGCGGCCGCGAGCGTCGGCTCGTCAGCGACTCGCTGCATCGTCGACACCGACCACGTCGGGACCGGGTTGTTGGGGTCGAACATGCCCCCGACGATGCGACGCCAGGTATCCACGAATTCGGGATACCTGCTCAGATTCGAGAGGGGGATACCTGCCTTTGCGCAGGTCAGGAGGTATCCCTAAGTCGTTGCGATCAACCCGTTGACACGGTCCTCACGGTCACCCCATCGCCGTGTTGGAACTCCATTCGTGGCCCAATCCGTTGGCATCTTCGTAGTCCCAAAGTGCCCACTCAAACCCGGCGGCGTACGCGCTGTCGGCTCCGGGGTGCTCTGCCAGCCAGTGTCGGCCGGCGTCGGCCGAGCCGGTCGTGAGTGCGATTGTCCGGCCGGAGTTGTAGCCCGCCATGTACTGCTGTTCCCCAGTCGTCGCCACACCGCTGAGTCGAACATATGTGCGAACGTGGGTCAAGATGGAGCCGTGTCCGCGAATCCGCCGAAAACGATGCCTGGCCGCAGCCCAGGCGTTGGCGGCACTGCTGGTTCGATTCGATCGTCGGAACTACCCGCCGCCCCGCCCCTGGGTTGATCCTCGACTGGCGCTGCGAGCGTGGCCAATGGTTCGCCTGGGTGATCTGGATCGACAACGGGAGTCTGCGGGAGGGCGTGCGGCAGGCGTGGCTGCCGCGATCCGCGTTGCGGCCCGCACGGAGCGACATCAACATCTGGAACGACGGGCCGTGGCGCTAAACGGGACACGTGGCCTGCGCCCCAGTCATTCGATCTCAACGACGTACGCGTCGTGATCCGACAGCTCCACCCCGTCGACGATCGCGCTCACACGCTCGACCGATGCGACAGCCCAGAAGGCGGGAACGGCGACGTGGTTGATGCTGTGGGCGGCGGCCACGCGGTGGGGCGAGGCCTCTGTCGGAGCGCTGAGGCCCAGACGGTCGAGTGCCCCGAGGATCGACATCCGGCCGTCCCTGCTTCCCGCGTACAGGCGACCGGTCAGCTCGTGATTCCAGTCGCCACCCCAGACGATGGGCGCGGCCGTCTCGATGGCCGCGACGGCGGCAGTCGTTCGCGAGCCTTGGTCCTCGCCGGTCCACGGCGGAGCGCCACCGCTGTTTCGCCAGGGCAGGATCGATGAGGCAATCCGAAGGCCGTCGACCTCCGCGAGAGCCGTGGCGCCGTGCGGATCAGGCAGTGGCCGAAGCCGCGCGTTCGCAGCGACGGCAGCCCAGCGACGCCCTGGCTGCATTTCGGCTTCGGTGAAGTGAATACTGAGCCCAGAGACGTTGACCGACTCGACAACCTCCGCCAGCAGGAGCAGGTCCGCTTGCAACGACCTGACCAGCCAGTGGTGCCGTGGCGTCCACTTGCCTTCGAGGTTCCACGTCGCGATCCGCACGTGCGAAGTCTCGCGTAGCAGGGCACATCGGACGGCCGGATCAGTCCGTTCGGTCGCCGAACAACGGTGGCTGGCGCCTCAACTAATCGGTCGCGATCGAATCGTCGATCGAGCGCCAGGGTGCGGTTGGATCGGCGAGTGTCTCGAGCATGAGTTGGCACCAGACCTGAGCCGCCCCGACCACGAGCCGGGCATGCCGGGGTCGGACCCATGTCGGCACGCTCTCGGCTCCGTGATCGACGCCGACTTGATTGCGAATCTCAGTGACGCCCTGGGCGAGGGTCACGAGCGATTGAAGAACCTGGCGAAGTGATGAGTTTTCGTCGCTGACAGCCTTCGCCGCGAGCCCGAGCGACTCCTGGGCTGCCGTCACGAGGGCAGGTACCTTCGCGGCCTTCGAGTACGTCTTCCCGCGCTTGGTGAGAACCAACTTGGCCGTCGACTCGATGAGCGCCTTGGCGGTGCTCACGGCAAGCCGTGGATCGCTGTCGACAGCATCACCGAGCCGGGCGAGGTGGTCGTGGATCACTCCAGCGTCCGTGAGCGCTGCGAGCGCTTCGGCGGTGAAGGCAACTGTCGGCCCATTCGGGTCGGTGACGGCGAATGTGGTCTCGTCCACTTCGAAGCCTTCCGCACGGAGCGTGCGCACCCATCTGTCGAGGTACGCGGGCTCGAAGTCGGGGTCGCTCCGTCTCGTGGCGATGCGTTGCAACGTATCGCTGTAGACGCCGGTCAACCTCGCCGTGTGCGACGGGTTCCCGAGGTCGAGCGATGCGAGGTAGCGGCGTGTGCGCTCTCGACGCTCGCTCGAGTCGTTGTCGAGTGGCTGTGGTGGGCCAAGGGGAATGCCGTTGTCCTCGAAGAGTGCGTCAATGTCGCGGAGGATCGTATTAGTCAGTTCCTCCGGCAAGAGCCGGAGCACCTTCTTGCTGAACGTGGCCACGTGAGCACGCTAGTTGGCGACTGCGACAGGGACTCCCGTGCCATGAGTCGTTCCTAGCCAGTACGACGGCTGGCAGACGACTGCTTCTGCCTCATGATCCCGGACGTGCGGGGCGGAATCTCGATCGGCCCGTAGTCGTCGTCACTTCGGTTGGAGACGCCGCCCCGCAGCCGTGCTTCGGCTCCCTCAAGGTCCCCCAGGGCGCGGTCGACTGCAACGCGGTCCAGCGTGGCGACCTCGTCGTAGGGCGATGCTGCGAGTGTGACGCTGGACGCGAAGTCGGCCAGGTCGAGATCGCCGACCGTCAGCGCGTGGGTGATCACGATGTGCCCGACGTCGACGATCGCGGCGGTCATGATGTGGTCGAGTCGGTCGCCCTCGAGAAGCCATCCCCACCCGTCCTTGCGCAGGTCGGTGAACGGCTCGCCGCTGACGAGGTGCAGTGCCGCGACGAGGTCTGCGATCCCCTCGGCGCCGCGGCTCTGGCCGCGGGCACGGAGGCGCCTGAACAGGTCGAGATCGCAGAGAACCCCGTCGAGGGCATAGGTCGCCGGCACGCCGTCCTGGTGGGTCTGCTGCGCGCGGGGGAGGAACGGCTTGCCCGCCCGGCTCTGTCCGAGCCACTTCCGGATGATGCTCAGGTCGGACCGCGCCTTCTGAGGACGGATGCAGAGGTCCTCTGCGAGCTTCTCCGCGGTGACGCCGTTCGGGTGGAGCGCGAGGTAGGCGAGGAACTCGACGTAGTAGGGCCGTCGGTGGGCCGTGGCCGTCGCGTCACCCAGGGTCCTGACCGTGACCGGTCCCAGCAGGGTGACCTTCGGCGCGACGGGAACCGGGGAATCCCATCGGGCGAGGTCCTCGTCCAGGTCCGGATCGGAGGCATGAATGGCCGCTGCGGCTTCCGGAGACGCGTTGGGGGCGAGAGTCTCGACGTCATCGACAGTCGTCGCTGCGCGGTCGGCATACACGTGGGTGTCGAGCGGCAGAAGTGACGATGCGCCCGCCTGCTGGCCTTCTGGGCGCGGTTCCGTCAGTTCGTCGACGAGCGCACCTGCGCTATCCGTCACGGTCCGTTCGTCGGCGGCACGGGGGACCGGCACCACGTCGGCCTCCATGGTGAGATCGACCAGCGCGGCACACGCCACCGCCTCCGCGGCAGTCAGCCCCGCGGAAGCGAGATCCAGGTCAAGAGAAGGGATCCGCAGACGGCCCTCGGCGCTCAGGTGGACGTCGACGAACGGCGGGCACGGTTCTCCTCCGACGCTGACCAGAGCCAGGCCAGCGCGTCCCGGGAAGCCAACGAGGGCCCCGGCCAAGTGCGTCAGGTCCGGACCGCTGTCGCCGCCTGCGATGACCGCGGCGTGGAACTCATCCGGCTCTCCGATCGGGCTAGCGGTCGCGAGGTCGTCGGCCAGAGCGCGAAGGAACGCGTCATCTCCGGGTTCGTGGACGCGGACGAAGTCGCGATTGATCGAGGCCAGCTCGCCGCCGATTCCCAGCGCCTCGATGTGCACGGGAGAGGCCCAAGGATTGACGACCAACTCCGCCATGAGATGGCGAGCCAGCGCCGCGCTGCGATCGCTGTCCCCGGTCACTGCCAGCGCACGAAGCTCCTCGAGATTGAGCAGAACCAGCGCTCCGTCGTCTGCCTGACCGACGCTGACCAGCATCGGGTACGGCGACAGCGCGTCCGGGGGCGGGGTCGGGACCGCCTCGACAGGGATGTGCCACGCAGCGCCTTCTCCGGTCCATGGCTTAGGAAGCTCAGCCAGCTCCGCGAGCGTCAGCACGATCCGGCTGGAAGAGAGCCGGACGGACAGCAGGCGAGGTGCAGGGGCCAGGACCCGGAGGGCCGCATCGAGCTCCTCGATCGGATGGGCGGTGACGGATCCCGACACCTGCACGGACTTCTCGACCGCGAGCAGCTCGTCCGGCGGTGGGGCGATGATCCTTCCGGGTCGGCGATAGCGGAGCTGGGTTCGCCGGTGTTGTCGCAGCACCAGCCAGAGCGACCCGGCCAGGAGTGCCCCAGCGCCGGCCAGTCCCGGGAGCAGCCAGGCCGGGGTGATCTCGTCCTCGGCAGAGTCGGGGGAAGCCTGCTCAGGTGCGGGTTCGGCTGCTTCGGGAGCGGGCGGAGTAGCTCCGTCGGTAGGTGGAGTCGCGTCCTGCCGAGGCGGCTCCTGAACGTGCTTCGGCTCCTGAGGCTCGACCGGATCCGACTGTCCAGGGATCGTGAGCTTCCAGCCGGGGAGGATGAGATCCGGGTCGGAGAGGTGCGCGCCGTTCGACTGAACAGTCCCGCGCGATGCTCTGAAGATCGACCGGTACGCGTCGGCATCGCCCAGTTGGTCCTCGGCGATCTCGGAGAGGGTGTCACCGGGCTCGACGACGTACGAGCCGTCCGAAGAGTCGTCGGCGACGGGGACCATGAGCACGGTCCCCGGCAGGAGGAAGTCGGGACGCCCGCCCAGGACGGCCTGGTTGAGGGCAACGAGCTCGACGTACCGCGTGCCGTCGCCGAGTCGCTCTTCGGCGATCTTCCAGAGGCTGTCGCCGCGCTTAACCGTGTAGCGCTCGGTCTGCAGCTGCACGGTCTGCACGTGCTCTTCTGCTATCGGCTCTGCGGGCGCGTCCAGGGCAACTGCTAAGTGCGGCTCGTCCGGCAACGGCGCGGCGACTGCAGCTTGCGCCCGAGGCTGGGGCAACACGGCGCTGACCGTTGGGACGGCGACGAACAGCAGCGCCGCGGCCGCGACCAAGCGGTCGGCGGCCAGCTGGGGAACCGCGAGACCTGGGAGGCGCGGCGTACGGATACCGCGAGCCTGGGACACGATCGACGCGAGGAGTTGGCACGTGAAGACGGCCCACGCGATCCAGCAGACCGCGGTGATGACCTGGAGGGCGAGCGTGCCGTCGTCCTGAGCCGTCAGGCTCGACCACGTGAACGCGCTCGGGTCGGGAAGCGCGTCGATGGAGATGAGCACGACGGGCACCCCGACCACGAAGGCGACGAGCGTGAGGGTGGCCAGGAGGCCGCGCAGCCGTGAGTCGGTGTTGTTCATTGCTCGCTACCTCCGAGGGTGCGGACGAGTCGCGCGGTCGCGGTGCCGGTGACGTCGAGGCGGTTGATGCCGATGAGACCGAGGAACTGCGGGTCGTAAGAGCCCGTGACGGTCACGGTGATCGTCGTGCCGTCATTGATGGCGACCGTTCCGGCGACGCCGGCCGCGTCGAGGTAGCGCTGGGCGGCGGCACGCGCCGCGGCGGGGGAGATCGCGAGGTCGTGGCCTTGGATGGCGGAGCTTCCTTCGACCTCCTCGCCACCGGCCCGTGCGGCCTGCGCGGCGACGTCGCGGGCCCGCTCGTGCGCGTGGACCTGGCCTCCGAGGTCGACCGCCAGTCCGACGAGGAAGATCATCACGAAGCTGGACAGGGCCAGCCACACGGTGATGGAGCCGCGCTCGTCCCGGCGGCTCATCGTTCCCGCCAGGTGTCGATCGGGCTGGACATCGTCGCGCGCATGACGCGGGATCCGGGGACTCCCGGAACGGCGAGATCGGACAGGTCGAGTCGGCAAGAAACAGTGACGTTCACCGAGCCAGGAACGCCAGGCTGCTTGCCGAAGTCGCTCGTGTCGACCGCGACATCGATTGCCGAGCACCCGATCTTCTGATTGGTGATGCTCAAAGTCGCTGCCGCGCGTGCATCCGCTCGGGCGACGTCCGCGTTGCGCGCGAGTGAGGCTGTCCGAGCGGCATCAGCGGCGGCGGACTGAAGCGCCTGATGAGTGGTCGCCGTACGGCCCCCGAAGATGACCAGGCCGACGAAGAGCGCGAAGGTGGGCACGCCGATCGCCGCCTCGATCGCAGCTGAACCGCGTTCGTCCCGGCGGATCATGGCGCCGTCACCTGCTCAACCGGCACGCTCGCGCTCTGCGTGATGCGGACCTTCCACCCCGGAATGACGCTCAGCGAGAAGCCGCTGACCGTCACCGTGGCGGTGGTGGCGGTCCGGTCCGCGCGCGTCGAGGTCGCGGTGATGACGTCATCGCCAC
The DNA here is from genome assembly GCF_057813895.1 of Nocardioides sp. F233. NCBI lineage: Bacteria > Bacillati > Actinomycetota > Actinomycetes > Propionibacteriales > Nocardioidaceae > Nocardioides > Nocardioides sp. F233. Next base: position 715,018 of record NZ_JBVASH010000003.1, on the reverse strand, counting down.
CGGCTTCCGCGAGGAAGTCGTTGGCGGCGCCGATCCCGTCGGACTCCCGGCCCTGCTCGGCTCCAGCGGCTCTGGCGCCCTGCTGAGCTGCCGCGATGGCGACCGTCTTCGCGTGGTAGTAGAGCGCTGCCTGCATCCCGAGGAACATGACCGCGAACAGTGCGGGCAGCAGCACAACGAGCTCGATCGAGACCGAGCCCCGTTCGCCGCGTCGCCGGCGGCGGCTACTTGATCTTGCCCGCTTCTGAGGTGACATAGTTCGTGACCGCGAGGACCACGATGCCGACGATGCCGATGACGGCGACGGCCCAGAGGACGTGCTCCATCGTCACCGACCCGCGTTCACCGCGGCGGGATGCTCGCAGGTCGTCGTACTTGCTGAGTGCTGCGATCTGCAGCAGGACCAGAACCTTCAACATGGGGCTTCCTCCCTGTGGATGTGTCCTTCCGTGTCACGAGTTCGTGAACATGCGAAGCAACGAGGGCGCGACGAGAAGCGCCATGAAGATCACGCCCAGCAGTGAGCCGGGCATCGACATGCGCTCGCCGACGGCGTTGGCCTGGGCGAGTTCGTCGTTGAGCATCGCCGTGCGCATGGCGGCGGAGCGGGCGCGCAGGGTCGCGTACACGCCGGCTCCTTCCTCGCCCGAGAGGCGCATGATGTCGGCGAAGTCGTCCAACTCGGGCAGCCCGAGCTCCTCTGCCAAGGTGTGCAGCGCGTCCCAGGGCGGCAGTCCCGACCACCGCGACCGGGTGAGCTCCTCGGACAGCCGCTTGAACACCCACGAGTCGCCGACCTCAGCCGCAGCCTCCATCGCCTGCCGGTGGCCTATGCCGTTGTTCCGCTCCAACGCCACGAGGTCGATGTGGGCGCCGAGCGCTCGGGCGAACTCGGTCCGTGCCTTCTTGGCATCGTCGAGGGCGTTGTAGTTCGGGATGAAGAACATGACGGCGGCCAGCGCGAGCGATGCGACCGCCGGGAGCTGGAACGGGATGCTCAGCCCGAACGCGTTGAAGAGCCCGACGAGCACCGGCGGGATGACGAGGCCGAGCCCGGCGAACATCAACTTCTCCCCGTAGAACTGCGCGACCGGGATCCGCAGCAGCGCGAGCTCGCGAGTCGGCGTACGAACCCAGAGCCCGGGCGGCAGGACACGCAGGCCCCACAGGCCGAGCCGCTCCTCACTCGACCGCGCGGAATCGGACGCGGTTGAACGCGGACGCGACGAGGACACCCGCTCGAGCGCATCCGCGAGGTCGGGCTCCGCGGGCAGAAGTCGGGCGACGAGAAGCACGATGCCAAGGCCGACGAGACCTCCGGCAAGGATCGCCAACTGCAGCCCGGTGATCATCGCGACGCCTCCGCGACCGCGCGGGTCGCCAGGAACCGGGGGAGAGGCTTGCCTGCGGCCATGCGCCGCATCCAGATCAGGGTGGCGACGTACGCCGAAAGGAGAAGCACGAGAAGCACCTGGCCCACCGGCGTGCGGTACGGCTCGACGTACGTCCCCGACAGTGCGAGTACGACGAGCACGCTGGCGCTGATCAACGTGACCCACCGCGCGGTGGCTCGCGGCTTGGCCCGGTCTGCCTCGACCTGGCGCCGAGCACGCACGTCAGCACCGACCGACTCGGCGAGCCCTTCCAGCACACTCGCCAGCCCGGCTCCGCGTCGACGCGCGCCCAGGATCAGGTTGGCCGCGATCAGGTCGCCGGTCGCGTCGTCGAGTTCGTCGGCGAACGCGCGCAGCGCCTTCTCGGTGTCCCACCGTGCCCGCAACCGGGTCACCAGTCGGTGGACCTCATCCGCGATGGGCGCGGGCGTCGACCGCAGAGTGGCGACCAGTGCTTGCTCCAGGCCGATGCCGACGGTGAGGACTCCGGAGAGCGAACGCGTCCATTCCTCCATCGCCTCGAGACGTGCGATCTGCGTTGCGGCCGGCGGCGCGCTGAGCAGCGTGGGCAGCCCGATGACGGCGACCGGCGCGATGACGAGCGCCAGGATCCAGCCCGTGATGAGCCATCCGACGAGGCCGAGCGCGCCACCGGCAAGAACCAGGACTCGGGTTCGCCGGTTCAGGGCGCGGCGCCGACTGGCTGCCGTGGGCTCCCGCGGCGGCACCGCGGTCGGGCGCAAGGCGACGACCACCCCGAGGAGCCCCAAGGCGACGAGTCCACCCGCGAGTGCCGGAAGGATCGCGGTCATGTCCGGGCTCCCAACGGTTGACTCGCGAGATACGCCGGGAGGTCGAAGCCGTGCTGCGCGAGCCGTCGGTACTCGTCAGGGAGGACGTCGGGGACTGCGACGCCTGTGGCATCGGCGCGGAACACGTGCGTGGTCGCGTAGCCGGGCTCCTTCTCGCCCGGGGCCAGCGCGATGACCTCCGCGACCCGCCTCGTCCGCTGAGCCCCGCCCGGCACGACCTTGGTCTCCAGGCTCAACTGGACGATCAAGTCGACGGTCGCCGCGAGCTTGCTGGTCGCGAGACCCTGCGTGACGTGTGGACCCGCCTCCATCGCGCAGGTCACGAGCTTGCGCACGGCGGCCACTGCGTCGGCCGCGTGAGTGGTGGAGATGGACCCCGTGCCGGACTCCATCGCCTTGATCATCGCCCAGATCTCCTTGCCGCGGACCTCGCCGACGATCTGCCGCGAGAGGTTGAAGCGGAAGGAGTCGACGAGTGCCTCGTCGAGCGTGAACTCACCCGACTGGCGCCCGTCGGGCCCACGTTCACCCGATCCGGGCCGGGCCTCCCAGGGAATGACCACCTTGTGCCGGCCGAGTTCGTGGAGGTGCAGCTCGTACTCGGTCTCGAAGGTGCCGATCGCCTCGAGCTCGTCGATCTCGGCGCAGAGGGCACGGACCAGCGTGGTCTTCCCGGCCCCCTGCGCCCCAGCGACCACGATCGAGCACCGAGCCCGCACCGCGGCCCTCAGGAACGAGGCGACGACGGGCGTCATCATGTCGCGCTTGACGAGGTCGTCCAGCGTCACCCGCATCAGCCGGTGCCGACGGATCACGACGGACGGTCGCGTGGTCACCCACGCCACAGCCGCCAGCCGAGAGCCGCCGTCCAGTCTCATGTGGAGGCTCGGTTGCGCCTCGGAGAACGATCGCGCATTGACCTCGCTGCGCGAAGCAAGGAAGACCAGGAAGTCGATCAACTCCTGATCGGAGTCGGCCACCGACGGTCCGGGAACGAGCGTCCCGTCGATCAGCTCGAGCTGCACGTTGTCGTGACCGACGATGACGATGTTCTCGATCCGGTCGTCATCCACCAACGGCTGGAGGCGGCCGAGGCGGAAGAGGGAGTCGAACACGGCCTGGGCGGTCGCCTGCTGCTTCTCGGGACTCCACGAACCGAGGCCGGCGTCGACATCCTCCGCCATCGCAGACTCGATCAGGTCCAGCACGATCGAGCGGCCCAGCTCCTGCTGTGCCTCCTTGTCAAGACGGCCGCGGCCGGACTGCACGGCTTGGCTGAGCTGCTCGGAGGCCTGGGCACGCAGTGTCGAGACGAGCGCCCAGTCGACATCGGAGGTGGCCGGGGGCGGTGACGCAACGGTCGCGTCGAGACTGCTCGGCACCTCGCGGGGGACCCCGTTGGACGTCTGGCTGAAGAGCGGCAGGCGCGTCAAGTCGCCGTACTCGTTCGCGAAGCGGTATGTCTCGGTCATGGCCGCGCCTCCTCGACGAGCGCGAACCGACCCCGGACGATGTGCGCCTGGACGGACTGGACCGCAGCCTGGAGCGCACGGACATACGAGCCCGTCTCGAAGTGCTTCGGAGGCGACGCGCCACGGTGATACACGGCCGCGGCGGCCGGATCGTCCGGCAGGTCCGCGACGACGGGCATGCCGAGAACCTTGGCGACCTCGGAGGCCCGGTAGGGCTGGCCCTCGGCGACGAGAAGCAAGCCGGGGTGACGCCATCCGGTGGCGGGCTGCCGGACCGTCTCCGCCCACGAACGAGCCGCCGAGATCGCCGGCAGAGTGGCTCTGGTGACCAGGAGAGCCGCGTCGGCGGCGTCCAACAACGGGGTCGGCGAGCCCATGAGGCCGAGCCTCCCGGCGTCGACGATGACGTCCTGGCCGTTGTCATCCAGATCGCGGAGTGCGGCCGCCAACGGCTCCCAGACGTCACGCAGCGCCGTCGCTTGCGCGTGCGACCGGATGCCGGCGACCAGCGACACGTTCGGGCTCAACGGTCGTACGACGTCCCGCAGCGCGTCCGCCGCGCCCAGGGGTGAGAGGGCGAGCTCGATCAACCCGGCGTCGTACGGCGTCGTGCCGCGGAGAAATCCGGCGAGGACGCCGGATCCGCCGGTCGGGTCGGCCTCGAGGAGAATGACGGGCCGTGGCCAACTGAACGCCATGCCCACTGCGGTGGTGGTGACGCCGGGCGAACCGGAGGCCGATGTCAGGCACACGATCGCCATCACTGGGCTCCCGAGTCGAGAATCAGCGCGACGTTGCCGGTCGCAGCGCGTGCCGCGAGGACGCTCGCGTCGGCGTACGGCACCAGGACGTTGACGACCGTGTTGCCAGTGGTCTCGTCGATCGCTGTGTCGACGACCTCGGCGGCCGTGAACTGTGGCGCGCCGGTCGGGGCATCGCCGTTGGCAGCAGGGGTGACGATGATGCGGACCTTGTCACCGCCGTGCATGGGGAGCGCTGGGACCTGGGCCGGGGTCAGCGAGATGCCGACGATCGACCGGCCCTCCGGTGGCATCGGCGCATCGGTCGTCGACTCGGTCGTGATCAGCCCGCCGGCAGAGATGTCGAGCGCGGCGCGCTGGCCGACGATCTCGTCGTACGCCGAAGCAGGGAGTGGCTCCAGAGCCGGGTCGCCGCTGATCCGGATGCGCCGGATGTCGTCGGCGGTGATGACCTCGCCTCGATGGATCGTCTTCGTCGCAGCGAGGACCTCCTCGGTGCTGGTCGTCGCGTTCCATGCCCAGGCGCCGAGCAGGCAGCCGAGGGCGGTGACGACGACGGCGGCGACCACCAGTCCGGGCCGCCTGCGGAGCTTGGGCGGGGGAGTGACCGGCGGGCCGGCGTCGGGCGCGGTGCGGTGGGGGCCGGGCTTCCGGTCCTCTCGGGCAGTCGTGGTCACTTCGTCCCTCCCCGCGCAGGTGCTCGTCAGTTCACGAGCACCTGCGCTTCGCCGATCCGGATCTGGGTCGAGCGGTTGAGGCCGTCGAGGCGGATCGTCCCGGTCTGGCCCGCGCCCGACCAGGTGATGACCCAACTCGAGGTCGCGGTGACGGTGTAGGCGTCATCGGTCTGGCCCGCGCTCGACTTCTTGTAGGTGTGGCCGCAGTCGGGGGAGTCCTTCCGCCCGAACTCCGGCTTGTACGGCGTGCCCGCCGTGTCGCAGACGACCTCGGTTCCGTCGCCCATGTCCCAGGTGATGTGCAGGACCTTCGCCGTCGCGGTGATCGTGATGCCGCCCGCTGACGCGCTCTCGGTGATCGGGCCGAAGGTCTGGCTGCTCGGCGCCTTGGCCCACATCCACACGGGCATGCCGACGAGGCCGATGCTGTCGGGACCGGGCTCGGGAGCGATGCCGATGTCGATCGCCCTGAGGTGCATATTCTCGATCGCGATCTGGGCGACCTCTCTCGGTGTCGGTCCGGTGCCGGAGTTCGGCGGCGGATCCTGCGTCCAGATCGTGATGAGCAGCCCGGTCTGCGGCTGGTCGCAGTAGTAGACGGCGCCGTCGCCGGGCTCATGGCCCTGCCACGACGGGTCGCCCGCGGGCGGCTGTGGTTCGACCAGCGAGATGTAGCAGTGGTAGGCGTTCGACCAGTAGGCGCCGTTCTTCGTGCAGGGGACCGGCCCAGGCGGTGGCTTCGAGATGCCCTGGCTGGTGCCGTCCCAGTAGCAGGCTGCGCCGCTGCCGGTGTCCTCTGGTCCGTCCTCGCCCGGCGTCCCAGGTGTGCCGGGATTGCCCGGAACGTGGATCCAGATCAGGCATTCGCCCGTCGCCGGGTCGGTCTGGCCGCAGACCGTGCCGTCGGCGTACGACGTTCCGGACGCAAGGGCAGTGAGGCTGGCGGTCGCGAGGGCAGTCAGCAGGAGGCGAATCAGGAGGCCGCGCATGGCGTCTGCTTGAGGTCCTGGCCCGTCGCCACGCGCCAGCCGCCGGTGGGGTCGGCGGCGTACTCGTAGTTCGCGACGGTGTAACGCGTCCACCCGGTGTCCGGGCGGTTGGGGGAGACGATCGACTTGCCGCTCTTGTCGAGCACGTCGACCTTGGTGACGTCCCAGCAGACGTCGATGACGACCGTGGGCACCTTGCCGGCGTCCGGGTCGGAGTTGTCGAGGGTGACCGACTGGACCTTCAGCTCGCTGATGGCCGTGGTGCCTGTCTGACGCTGGCCCTGATCGCGCTGCCGCTGTACGAGGGTCTGCACCGCGTTGAGCTGTGTGCCGATCGCGACGGTCTCGAGTTCCTTGAGATCGCTGGAGGGGTCGGCCCGCAGCCCGTCGAGGACGGAGTAGTAGTCGGTCATCGCAGCCGTCGCATTCGCGGTCGCGGCGTCGTTCGGAGACGTCGGCGAAGGGCTGGTCGTCGGCTCCGCCGACTCCGTCGGGGACGACGTGGCTGGCGTCGTCGGCTGAGGATCCGCGTCGTTGTCGGCACACGCCGACACCGCGGCCAACAGAAGTGTGCCGGTCGCCAGGAAGGTCAACCCGAGTCGATTCTTCATGGGATTTCTTGCTTCCTCTCGCCCTACGGCGATGAGGCGCGACGACGTCCCACGGGCGGTGCGTGCATCGTCTGAGCCTCATCTTAAGCCTGATTTGCGGATCCGGACCCGACGACTTTGCTCGGGTCGCTTCACGGTCAGGTGCTCGTCTCTACCCAAGCCCGTCGTCCCGCTTCCGCTCTCCGTCTTCGTCGTTCCCCGTCGCTCCTTCAGCCGTCTCGCTCACCTCGTCCCCCACCTGCCCATCGCCACTCCGCACCTCGCATCCCTCCCGCTTCCACCCCTCCTCAGCTACCGCCTCCTTGCCTTCACACGGTGTGCAGATCGAGGGGGTTGTGGAGAAGGAGGCGCACCTGAGCGCTGTGGGACGGAAACGGCCGTGACGGTCTCGATGCGCCGGGTGTCCGCGGGCAGCGGCTACCAGTACCTCCTGCGCAGCGTCGCGGCCGGCGACGGCAACCGCGTCCTGTCGACGCCGCTGACCCGCTACTACTCCGAGGTGGGTACGCCGCCCGGCCGCTGGCTCGGGTCCGGTGTCGGCGCATTCGGCGCCGGCCAGCTCCGCCCAGGCATGCAGGTGAGCGAGGAGCAACTCGCTCTGCTCGTCGGAATGGGCCGCGACCCCATCACGGGAGCGCAGCTCGGCCGGGCGTATCCGTCGTACAAGCGGCTCTCGGACCGGATCGACGAGCGCGTCGCCGCTCTCGATCCGGAGATGACTCAGGAGGACTGCGCCGCGGAGACGACGCGGATCGAGGCCGAGGAGACCGCGGCCGGGATGCGGCGAGCGGTGGCTGGGTTCGACCTCACCTTCAGCGTCCCGAAGTCGGTCTCCGTGCTCTGGGGTGTCGCCGACGCCGTCACTCAGGAGCGGATCGTCGCCGCCCATCACGCGGCGGTCGCAGACGTCATCGCGCTGTTCGAACGAGAGGTCGCCGCTACCCGTGCGGGCATCTCCGACGCTGACGGCGCCGTCGCACAGGTCGACGTGGCGGGTGTCGCGGCCGTTGCCTACGACCACTTCGACTCCCGCGCCGGGGACCCGCAGCTCCACACCCACGTCGTCGTCGCCAACAAGGTCCTCACCGTCATGGACGGCCGCTGGCGAAGCCTCGACGGACGCCCGGTCTTCGCCTCGCGCACCGGCTTGTCTGCGCACTACGACGCACTCCTGGCGGACCGGCTGTCGCGCGACCTCGGCATCGAGTGGGAGCTGCGGCAGCGCGGACCCGACCGGAATCCCCGATGTGAGATCGCCGGTGTCACTGACGACCTGATCACCGAGTTCTCCAGCCGCACCCGCGAGATCGAGCTCAAGAAGGACGAGCTCATCGCGGAGTACGTCGCCCGCCACGGCCGGAGGCCCTCGGCGAGGACGATCGTCGAACTCCGGGCCCAAGCCACGCTCGCCACGCGCCCGGCGAAGGAGGTCCGGTCGCTGGCCGATCTCACCGTGGGATGGCGGCAACGCGCCGCGGAGCGGTTGGGGACCGAGCCCACCGGGTGGTCGCAGTCGGTGATCGGCCGACACGGCGACTTACTGACAGCGGAGGACGTGCCGCTGGCTGCGATCGAGGCGATCGGCGCCGAGGTGGTCGCGGCCGTCTCTGTGAAGCGGGCTGTGTGGACGCATTGGAACCTGATGGCCGAGGCAGCGAAGCAGACGACGGATCTGAGGTTCGCGACAACCGAGGACCGCGAGGCCGTCCTCGGCCTCATCGTGGACGCAGTGCAGGCACGCTCCGTGGTGCTGACGCCGCCGGAGCTCGCTCTCAGCCCGGCCCGGTTCCAGCGCGAGGACGGCTCGAGCCGGTTCCGGCCGCGGCATGGCGAGAAGTACTCCTCGATCGCAGTGCTCGAGGCCGAGGGGCGGTTGTTGGCACGCGCCGAGAAGGTGACCGCGCCAACGGTGTGCGTCGGGGCCGGACGAGCAGGTGGCCGTGGCAAGGTCTCGCTGACTGTTCAGCAGTGGCGTGCAGTGGAGAGCATCTGTCGCTCAGGGCGACAGGTCGACCTCTTGGTCGGACCGGCTGGGGCTGGCAAGACCACGACTATGAGGGCGCTCCGCACGGCCTGGATCATCGAGCACGGGCGGGGGAGTGTCGTCGGTCTGGCCCCGTCCGCCGCGGCGGCCCAGGCGCTGGCCGACGACCTCGGTGTCGCCTGCGAGAACACCTCGAAGTGGCTCCACGAGTACGACCACGGGCGCACCGAACTGCGGCGCGGTCAGTTGGTGATCGTCGACGAGGCGACTCTGGCCGACACGGTGACGCTCGATCGGCTGACCATGATCGCCGCCGGTGCGTGCGCCAAGATCCTGCTGGTGGGCGACCCACATCAGCTCCAGTCCGTCGACGCCGGCGGAGCCTTCGCGCTCCTCGTCGACCGACGTGCGGACGCGCCGGCGCTGAATGAGATCCACCGGTTCGCCAACGAGTGGGAGAAGGAGGCCTCGCTCGCGCTGAGCCGTGGTGACGTCCAGATCATCTCGACGTACGGTCGCGCCAAGCGGATCCGGGAGGGCCTCACCGAGGAGATGGTCGACGCGGCGTACGTGGCCTGGCGCGCCGACTGTGCCGCCGGTCGCGCGAGCATCCTCGTGACCGAGTCGGCGCGTGATGTCCGCGCGCTCAACGAACGCGCCCGGGCCGAGCGCCTGCTCCTGGACGGTGCGGTCGACCACCGCGAGGTCAACCTGGTTGACGGCTGCCGAGCCTCGATGGGCGACATCGTGATCACGCGCCAGAACGACCGCCGGATCAGGACGATGCGTAGCGGGTGGGTGAAGAACGGCGACCGCTGGCTCGTCACAGACATCCGGCGTGACGGCTCACTCCTCGTCAAGCGCCTCGACGGCCGCGGTGGGCGAACGGTCCTGCCGCCGGAGTACGTCGCCGAGCACGTCGACCTCGGTTACGCCGTCACCGCGCATCGCGCTCAAGGAGTCACCGTCGACACGGCGCACGTCGTCGTCACTGCATCCACGACCCGGGAGAACCTCTACGTCTCCATGACCCGCGGCCGCGAGGCCAACATCGCGTACGTCGCCCTCGACCAGCCCGATGACAGCCACTCCGCGCCGGAGGCGGATGACGTGACGGCCAGAACAGTCCTGTACGGCGTCCTCCAGCACAGCGGCGCCGACCTCTCGGCCACGCAGACCATTGAGGCCGAGTACGAACTTCACGGCGGCATCGACCGCCTCGCGGCCGAACTCGAGACGATCGCCGCTGAAGCTCAGCACGACCGCTTCAACGACCTGCTCAGCCGTTCCGGGTTGACCGACGAGCAGCATGCCGCGGTCGTCGAGTCGACGGCCTTCGGCCCGCTCGCGGCGGTACTACGACGCGCCGAGGCATACCACCACGATCTCGAGCGTCTTCTGCCTCGAGTCGTTGGTCGACATGGTCTCGAGGACGCCGACGACATCGCCGCGGTGCTCCGCTACCGAGTCGACAAGCTCGCAGCGACTCCGCCGCGCGGCTGTCGGCTCCGTCCACGACTGATCGCCGGGCTGATCCCTGAGCCGCTCGGCCCGATGTCAGCCGAGGACCGACAGGCGATAGAGCAACGCAAGGAACTGATCGAGTCGCGCGCTCGTGCCCTTGCCGAGGGCGCGGTCGCCTCCGGTGAATCGTGGGCCCGGCGACTCAGGCCGCGTCAGGTCGGCGAAGGCTTTGACGGAGCCTGGCTTGACAAGGCGGTGACGGTGGCCGCTTACCGCGATCGCTACAAGATCATCTCCGATCTCCCAGTTGGCGGCGGAGCGAGGAACGAGGCTCAGCGGGCGGACCGTCGTAGGGCGCAGGTCGCGTTGAGGGAGGTCCTCGCCGTCTCGGGTGTCGACCGGCAGGCACTCGGGGCCGAGGCGAATTCCCGAACCATTTCGGTCCCACAGGTCTGAGAACTCACGAGTTCTCCACAGGTGCTCTGTCGATGGTGGCGATGATGCCAGCCGTTCGCGTACGACAGGTCTGTCCCTCGGAAAGGTGGCCCATCGTGATTCTTGTGCTCGCTCTCCCCGTCGTTGCTGCAGTTGCCATGGTGTACCGCTGGATGCAGCGCTACGCCCCGTCCAACGTACTTGTTCGACGAGTGCGGGCGTCGCGCCCACGGCTGAGCACCGCGCTCATGCTGATGGCTCTGACGGCGGTGCTCTTGCTGACGGTGAAGATCACAGCGAGCGCGGCGGAGGCGGGCGCCCCAGGGTGGCTGAACGCCGTCGTCCTCTTTCTCGCGTGGGACGCGATCAAGATCGCGTTGCTTACCGCGGGCTGTGCTGCCCGGGGAGTCTGGCGAACTGTCCCGCTGCCTTGTCGGGCACCTCTGGCTCGCCGGCCCGCATAAGGTTCAGAGCCTGATGCTGCACTCACGATTCATCGTCCGGTCGGGCACGGGTGAGGTTCTGGGGATCTTCCCGGCGCCGATTGCTGACCACGCTGAGGAGATCCGTGCTCTCCTCTCGAAGCACCCGGGCGCAGCGATCAAGTCAATGGTGACGACCGACGATCCGTGCGCGCTGCATCCGGCCTACGAGGTGGACAACTGCCCGGCCTGCGGCCGACCTGGACCGGGGGAGTGAGCCAGGATGGATTGTCGATCACTCCTGGATTCGAAGAGGGGGCACCTCGATGCCCGCCTGCGCGAAGAGAACACGAGGGACCGCAACCCAGTCCTCCGGGCCAAGCTGATGACCGAAGGCGCGGGCCGCTTGACGTTCATCTACCCACTTGCCCACAAGGACGATCAGATCGTGCTCGTGACGCAAGGTTGCCTTGGCCTCACGCAGCCGCTTCATCGGGTCATGGAGTCCAGCCCCCACAGTCACCAGCGACGATCGAGGAATAACAACACCCGGCAGGTAGGTAAAGAGAGCCGTCGCCCGTTTGCGCAGGCCCTCGGTGCCGAACACCACTTCGACCTGGTCGTGGGTGAGCAAGGCGAGCGGTTGGGGCGGCAGGTCAGTCCACGGCACCAGCTCGAGCGCATATGCCCTGAACGCATCGACGAGTGGCGAGCGCTTGAGGTCCTGATTTCCCTTTCCGCCGCTGAGCCACGCGCGGTGAGCCCGCATCAGCCACGCCGCGAACTTGTTGCCCTTGGGGTCGATCCTGATCAGGATCGTGACCTGGCATTGCCCCTCGCGCGGAATCATCCAGGGAGCGGTCGCGTCGCGGACAGTCCCCTTGATCTCAACGGGGATCCCGGCGATCTCGGTATCGAGAGGCGGCACCTTCTTGAGACCAAGCTGCTCGATGACGTGGTATTGCAGTTTGGTGCCGACCGAGGAGCGCTCGTCGGAATCGACCTTCGGGTCGAGCAGGTCAAAGCGCCACGTCCGAGCGCCGTCGAGGACGTACTTGACGGCATCATCGGCTGCGGTACGGAGAAGGTCCGTCAGTGGCTGCGCCACGAGCCATGCATGCACCTCCTGAAGCTCAGCATCTTGCGAGGGATCGATGATGACGTGCGACGGGGCCTGAACACCCCTGCGCGCATCGGGCTGGCACATCGCTCCAGGCGGCACGACTGCTGGTCTTGGCGGCACGGCCTGACGCTAGCCCACCTAGCTCCCGACAGACGCACCATCCCGGCAACCGAGGTAGAACATGTGTTCGACGGCGTGGCAGCGCCAGAAATGTCCTTCGTCCCTCGTAGGCTTCGGCCATGACCAGCCGATCCCTGACCTCGATCGAGATCTGCGCGGGTGCTGGAGGCCAGGCGCTCGGTCTCGAGCAAGCTGGCTACGAGCACAAGCTTCTGGTCGAGTACTGGCAGCCTGCCTGCGAGATCCTTCGCGCCAACCAGCCCGATTGGCGGGTCGAGCAGAAGGACGTCCGTGAAGTTGAATTCAGCGAGTTCGCTGACGCCGATATCGACCTCGTTGCCGGCGGCGTGCCCTGCACCCCGGCATCCAAAGCAGGCAAGCAGCTAGGCGCCTCCGACAGCCGCAACCTTTGGCCGGACGCGCTCCGCATGGTCGAAGAGGTCCGCCCTCGTGCAGCGATGTTCGAGAACGTCCGTGGACTCATGGACGACAAGTTCGCGGGATGGCGCCAAGAGACAATCGATCGACTCGAAGCGCTCGGATACAAGGATCCGATCTGGAAGATGGTCTACGCGGCGGATTTCGGCGTTCCGCAGTTGCGGCCGCGCTCCGTGCTCGTTGCATTCCGGGAAGCCGTAGACCGTGAACGGTTCAGGTGGCCCGAGCCGGTGACTCCTGCCGATGCACGCGTCACCGTTGGCGAGGCGCTCAAGGATCTGGTGTCGGCGAATGGCTGGCGGGGAGCAGGGCGCTGGGCCTCCGAGGTTGCGACCACGATTGGGCCCACCCTGGTTGGTGGTTCCGAGAAGCACGGCGGGGCCGACCTTGGCCCCACCCGAGCACGTGCCCAGTGGCTCCGGCTCGGAGTTAACGGCATTGGACTTGCCGACCACGGTGTGGCCCCAGGCGCGGACTGGCCCGAGGACATGCCGTTCAAGCTCAACGTCCGCATGGCCGCGCGAATCCAGGGCTTTCCCGATACCTGGAAGATCGATGAGGTTCTGCGGAAGACGAACGCGTACAAGACGATGGGCAATGCGTTCCCGCCGCCGGTTGCGCGGGCAATGGGTGTTGCCATCCGCGATGCTCTTGAGCCGAACTGGGCAGAGCAGAACGAGCGCGGTGTGAAGGAGGATGCGGCCTGACGGTCGCGTCCCGTTACTCGAAGCTGCTGAGCCGCTCTGCCACGTGCTTGCGCTCGTCCGGAGGCACGCGCAGGTAGGCCGACCACGCCCGATCGAGCTCAGTCGTGCCGCGGCGGCCGCGCTCCATCCATCGCATCAGCCTGCGGAGCTCTCGGGGGCTGAGGTCGGCTGCGGCAGTCACCGCTTCGGCGGCGGTGAGCGGTGGAGGAGTTTCGCCCGACCGGCACCGCTTGCACTCGGTGACAAGCACTTGCTTCACCACTCCACCGTCTTCGGAAACCGTACGCTGTGAGACGGCGAGGACGGCCGTCATTACCGCGTTGTCCGGATACGGCTCTCCGCCGGCAATCCCGCACAACGTGCACATGTACCCATCCCGGGCAAGGACCGCCTGGCGTTCCTTCGTGCTGATCGTCTTCTCGGGGGCGTTGGCTCGCCTTGCCTGTGGATCCCAGACCGGCACGCCCGCCTTGACGAACCTCTGGTCCTCACGAAGCAGTGACGCATCCTCAGCGCTCGAATAGACGACCCAGCCGTAGTCGCGCAGGTCGCGGATCCTTCGATCCACTTGCGAGATACCGGGGAAGGCGTCGCGGAGCTGGTTCTTCGTGAACGTGTTGCCCTCGCCGACAACCTGCAAGAGCCACAATGCTCCCCGGACCATCGTCCCGCCGGCCCCCGGGTCATCCCACACTGGCTGCTCCACTGGTGACTTCTCCTCCCTCGTACGGCGGCCACCCTACTGATCCACTGCGAAGTGTCGGTGCCCTTTGCCAAGATGGCCTACCGCGAACTTCGCCCCGGAAATGACTCGATAGGAGCACAAGTGTCCGACTTCGGAATCCCTCCCAAGGGGGAGGAGATCCAGGCCGTCATCAACCAGCGTCTGAGGCAGGCGATGACGGAGGACGGCGCGAAGGTCACCATCGACTGGCGCGGCGAGCCGCGGCACCTCTACGTGATCTCGATGCCGGTGGACATGCTCTACTTCAACCCTGACACGCACCGGATCCGCGCGCAGCGGACGCTTGATCCCGAGCGCAACAAGGCGATCGACGAGGACCCGTGGGGCCAGGCAGCGCAGGATTATCTCCATGACCTGCTGCGGCAACGGCCGTCGAACCCGGACCAGACGGACCCGGACTACACGGCGCTCATGGACGAGCTCGACGACGTCGGCCAGCGCGAGCCTGGCATCGTCAGCCCGCACGGCATTCTGGTCGATGGGAACACCCGCGCGGCCGCGCTCATCGACCTTGGAGTGCAGAACATCCGGGTTGGCGTCCTCCCCGACGACACCACGCGCAAGGACATCAACAGCGTCGAGCTGTCGTTGCAGTTGCGCAAGGACCGTCGTCGCGACTATTCCTACATCAACCGCTTGATCGCGATCGACGAGGAGCTTGGCCGCGGCCGCTCCGAGGGGGACGTCGCGAAGGACTTCAACATCAAGCTCCAGACGCTCCAGCGCGACCGCTGGGTCTACAAGCTCATCCTGGATGCAATCGAGCGCAGCAAGACCGATGCCGGCGCATCCCTCCGGCTCATCGACTTCGAACAGCACCAGGAGAAGCTCCGCGAGCTTCACCGCGACTACACCAAGCTCGCTACGACTGACCCGGATGCGGCGAAGCGGTTGTTGCACTCCCGACTGGCGCTGGTACTCCTCGATTACCCAAAGACCACCCTGCGTCTGGCTGAGTCCGACTTCCACACTCGGTATCTCGAGACCCGGCTGCCTGAAGAGCTCAAGCCGAAGGTCACGGCGACACCGCCCGTCGCGGTTCCTGGTATTCCTGGAGCGACGCTTCCCAGCCCGAGCAGCGACGCCGCGGCCACCGAAGCGCTGACCAATCAACTGCTTCGGGCGAAGGCCGTCTCGACCGACGGTGCCAACTCGACGCCGGAGCAGGTCGCGCAGGCCTCAGCCACGATGAAGCAGGCTCGCGACACGTTCGACGTCGCCGTCAAGCTTGCCGGTCAGAACGCCGAGCTGAAGAAGCGACAGACGGCTGTCCCTGAGCGTCTGACTGACGCCGCCGACTACGTGGTCCAGTGCGCGAACGAGTTCGCGGAGGCGAGGGCCAAGCGCGCACTCGACGAGGAGGCGTTCGACGACGCGCTCATCGTGCTGCGTGACAGCCTCGAGAGCCTCGCCCGGCAGGCCGGCCGGGCCTTCCCGACGCCTGGTGACGGTGTGGCCTGGCTCCTCGACGCCGTTCGGTCGCGATGACGGAGGGCGCTCCGAGCCTCACGATCGGGCTGTCGGCCGAAGTCGCGAGAGCGAGGATGGTCGCCCGGCCTGGGCTTGAGGCCGATCTCCGCCGACTCGCCGTCGGGTTCCAGACGAGCACACAGCGAACGGCGGGGAGCATCGAGGTTGATCTCGACGACCTCCTGACGCATCTCGAAGTTCTAAGCAGCTGGCCCCACACTGGCGCCGACGATGTCGTGTGGGAGCCCCACCTGCAGTCACTTGTCGTGGACGCACTGCAGGACGCCCAGACGGTCTCAGCGCGACTCGATGCGCCCGATACGCCGACTGAAGTCGACCCCGAAGCCGTCCTCGGATTGCTGGGCCCAGAGTGGGCCGGCGATCTCACTTCGTTTCAGAAGCGGGACATCGCCAAGCTCCTCTCCCTGCGACACGGCGCGAACTTCTCGGTCCCCGGCGCGGGCAAGACGCGCGTTGGGCTAGCTGTCTTCCAAGCGCTCCGCCACCAGGAAGGCATAGAGCGACTCCTCATCGTCGGCCCCAAGTCTTGCTACGACGCCTGGAAGTACGAGAACGCGGAGTGCCTTCGGAGGCCACTCATCATGGACGTCGTCGACGGTGTGCCCTCGGGCACGTCGGAAGCCATCATCGTGAACTACGAGCGACTCGCCAACATGGTCACATCACTCGGCCGGTGGCTAACGGAGAAGCCGTCGATGATCATTCTCGATGAGGCGCACCGGATGAAGCTGGGAGCCAGCGGCACCTACGGGGCAGCCTGTCTGGCGCTCGGGCCGCGCAGCCGGCGACGTCTGATCCTGACCGGCACTCCGGCGCCGAACGGCGTGCGGGACTTGGAGAACCTCTTCGGCTTCGTCTGGCCCGGCACTGGACGCCAAAGTGTGCTGCGGGCAGTTAACGGCGGCGATCTCTCCGCCGCCAGTAAGGCTTTGCGGCCGTTGTTCACCCGCACGACGAAGGGCGAGCTGGATCTCCCGCCGGTAGACACCACGCTGCGTGTCGTGCCGCTGCCGCCCCTGCACGCCGAGATCTACGAAGCACTCGTGGGCCAGTTCTCAGCACGGGCTGCCGGGTCCGAAGGAGACTTCCAGGCGCTTGGGCGGATCATCGTCTACATGCTGATGGCCGCGACCAGCCCCGCGTTGCTGGCGGTTGGCACGACCCAGTACGAACCGCTCGCCTACCAGGTGCCGCCACTACCAGTCCCGGAGCGCTCCTCGCTCTACGAACTGATGCAGGACCTACCTGCATACGAGATGTCGCCGAAGTACCAGGAAACCCTCTCGATAGTTCGGGAGAACGCGGCCGCTGGTCGCAAGACGCTCTTGTGGTCGACTTTTATCCGTAGCCTCAACACCCTTGAACGGGTACTCGCACCTTTTGGCACCGCGATGGTTCACGGAGGAACTCCAGATCGCGACGACCAGATCCGGCGCTTTCGCACGGACCCCAACTGCATGGTCCTGCTGTCGAACCCAGCAACCCTGGGGGAGGGCATCAGCCTGCACCACGAGTGCCATGACGCCGTCTACGTGGACCGTGACTTCGCCGCCGGCCGCTTCCTGCAAAGCCTCGACCGGATCCACCGGCTCGGGCTGCGCAAAGACGTCAGGACTCGCGTCACGGTTCTCGCATCTGAGGGCACGATCGACGAAGTCGTTGCGTCACGTCTTGCCGAGAAACTCAGGTTCATGGGCGGGATCCTCGACGACCCCGCTGTCCAGCAGCTCGCGGATCTTGAGGAAGAGCCGTCAGTGGGCGGCGGCATCGACCGGGGCGATCTGGCGGCGCTAAAGAGGCATCTGCGTGCGCCTTCCGCCTGAGCCCGTCTTGCTCGCCGCCAAGCGTTGGCTGGAGATTCTTCCGACGAGCGGCGGCGTGCCACGAGCCCAGGCACTACTGACTACGCATGCGCGGTACAGCGACCTGACCCCGACCCAATACGCAACCGCGCTCACGTGGCTTCGAGACCTGGACCTGCTCGAAAGCGTCGGCTCACGGGTGCCAGCGGCGAACATTGTCCTGGGTGCCATCTTTGAGAAGGCAGCGCCACCTTGGGTCCAGGATGCTGACGAACTTGTTCGTTCACCTGACGAACTGCCTACGGACATCGTCACGGCCGGCGAAGCGCTCGGCCTGGCTGCTTCTGCGGTCTACGAGCAGCTCATCTCCAGCTGGGGCAAGGTCGACACAGCGGCACGAGAGCGAGTGGGGGCGGCAGGGGAGGCTGCGCTCGTCGGTCTACTTCGCGAGAAGTCCGATGCCCTCGTCGAGCATGTGTCGACCTGGTCTGACGGTTTCGGCTATGACGTCGCCGTTTCCACGGAGGCTGTCTCCGGCCACCTCGAGGTCAAGAGCACCACGCGCCTCGGGAGATTCACTGCATACCTGTCACGTCACGAGTACGACGTCATGCTTCGCGACCCCAATTGGGTGCTCGTCACCGTGCGGCTGACCACCGAGTTCGATCTCGCTGGCGTGGGCTCCGTTCCGTCGGATTGGGTGGCAGCCAACGTGCCCCAGGACGTCGGCACACTCGGGGCTTGGGCGGCGGTGAAGCTCAGCATTCCTGTGGAGGTTATCTCGGGCGGGATTCCCCACCTCGGGGAGGAACTCTCCGCCGCCTTACCGGGGTGGTGAGGTGGTCGTCACGAACGATCACGGCCCTGACGCTGCCGCTCGTCAACGACCGCGGCGGCGATCGCCGAAGCGACGTCGGCGGGCGATTCATGCTCCCAGAAGCGAAGCACACGCCATCCTGAATCAGTGAGGCGAGCGGTGGTGTCGAGGTCACGCGCCATGTTGGTCGCGATCTTGGCCGGCCAGTAGTCGACGTTGTGCTGAAAGCTCTTCCTGCCGTGTTCCGCGCAACCGTGCCAGAAGCAGCCGTCAATGAAGACCGCAATGCGCTGCTTTATGAAGACGATGTCGGCACGACGACGCAGCCCTGCGACGGGAGCGGCCGCGACACGATACCTGAACCCGCGGGCATGCAGGAGGCGCCGGACGGCGAGCTCGGGTTTGGTGTCGCGCGAGCGGTTCGCCTGCATGTTGCGCCGACGGCCTGGGGACGATGCCCACGAGTTGTCCGCGTTGAGATCCTCGCTCACTATGCCCATCTAACCCGGCTGGACTTCGATCCCGTGCCGTTTGAGCGCCGCGAGCGTGGCCGGCGAAACATCGGCAGAGACGAGATCGCCGGAGGGCCCGTTCGTCTCTCCGACGACCAGGGCGCGCCCGTTGATCGTGTCATCAGGGTACAGGCCCGCATTGTGGCGGTGGGCGATCTTCGTCGCAAGCAGGTTCGTCGCCAGCCTGCGGTTCTTCCCTGACGCATCCACCCAAAGGACGCTCCCTCCGTCGATCTCGACTGCCTCGATCGAACCCTCGATCGTGGCGGCAATCGTGCCAGGGACGTTCAGGCTCATTGGACGTAGGAGCGCTGTCTCTGAATCGGGATCGGTCACGAGCGCGAGCACCGGCGCAGTCTCGTCATAGTCCACGCAGCCATTCTCGCCCGTCCGACCCGCTCCGCGGCGTCGTTGCAGGCCAGCCCAAGATGAAACTGGCAGTGGTTGAGAATCTCCGGCGGATTTTGCGGACTCACGACTTCTGTCGGGGCCAACGCCTAGCATCCAAACGCGATTGGTGAACGGTCCAACCTTCGGGTTGTCGGCGACAGGGAGGAGGGATGGATGACTGCGGTTTCTGCAGCGCCTCGTGTGATGCTCGGGATTGCAGACGAGCCGGGCGGGCCACCTGTCAGTGCCCCGTGGATCGGCGCCTTCGTCAGCCTCGGATCTCGTCTTCGCCGGTATGCGACCGAACTAGACGGACGCCAGCTCGTTGTGGCGGTCTCTGTCCCTCGTCGCGACTACGTCGCTGCGCTCGTGGGCTGTGGCTGGATGCTCTCGAGCCCCGCCCCACAGCTGGCTGAGCCGATTGATGTCTTCCGGGCCGCTGACCGGACAACCTATCTGCGAGCTGTCACTGATCGGCTGATCATCACCGGCGCCTTCTCGTCGCTCGAGGAGAGCCGAAACGATCCGCGGGTTCTTACGGGCGGCAAACTGTTGCCTGTGGCGCGCTACAAGGCGGTGGCTCAGCTGGACGGGGTCGCCGACCGCGCGGTGGGCGACGTGCCGAATCCGGGGTACCTCGCCGAGCTAACGGGCGCTTCCAAAAACTGGGCGGCACGGCTTGCGGCTCCGTCGGCCGATCTGGCACTCGTTGGGACCGCAAAGTGGCTCCGCGAGGATCTCAACTCCGTCATCGGTGACGGTGCAGCCGACAGTGGGCAGGGCACACCCATGAGCGCGTACGTGCTGCCCGACGACGACCGTGCGGCCACGTGGTCCACGCCAATCGTCCCTGCGTACCGATTCGGCGAGGGCTGGGAGCTTCCCGCGACGTGCCTGATGACAGTCCTCGATCGCTTCGGCGCCATCAAGCTCCTGAACGACATCACGACGCCGGTGGTGCTGTGTATTGTCGATCGCTCGGTGGCGGATGAGTCGGCGGCAGAGACCGTGATCGAGGCCCGCCACAACAACAGTCGACCGGTGTCGATCGTCGACGAGCTCCGGTGGCGTCCGCCCACGGCGGTTGAAGCCTTGGCGTTCACGGTGGCCGTATGAGCCGGATAGAAGACGTCGCGCATCGCTACGAGGCTGCGGGCTCCCTCATGCACCAGGGTGTGTCGATCTTCGCCGTTGGAGATCCTGCCGGGGCTCAGCTAAATGCCGCGATCCGTCGCGCGCTGTTCGCCCTCGGAGATGAACGAAGCGAGGTCTGGAACGGCGTACTCCAGGCCGCTAACGCGCTGCGATGGCGGCGCATGACGCAGCCGCAACCCAGGGAGTTTCAGACGAACCAGCCGCTGATCGACGACATCGTCCGGCAGGCGAAGCGTCTCCGGAAGCTCGTCAGCGATGGAGACCTGCTCGACCTCATTGCGGATGCAGCGGTGGCCGTGGGTGCGACAGACTCGCCGACCGGTGCCGTCTTGCTCGAATCAATCCAGGAAGTTGGACCGGACGGATGCGTCGCCGTCGCGAGCAAGGGAGCTGCTCGCGCTGGTTTGGCTTCGTGGCTCGATGAAGTCGGCGCCACGGTCTTGATCCCGAGCGAACTCGATGCAGTCAGGCGAACGGTCGAGATCAGCTACGTCATCGCTCCGCCGACCTTCATGCCTTCCTCCGTGGTTACAGCGCCAGTGACCCCCGAAGTCACGTTCCTGATGCCGGCTTGGTTCGGGAACCGCTCAGTGCCGTCCTCCACGCTCGGCGTTCATGCGGAGGGGCAGATCGTTGTGAAGACCACCGTGCACCAGATCGGGGACACGGCCGAGCCTGAGAACGCAGTCGCTGAGGACGAGGACGTCACCGACGTCTACTTTCCCCAGCCGGTTTGGGGCACGCGTACGTCCGGCGACCGTGAGCCGACAAGTGATGAAGTGGAGGCATGGAAGGTCCTCCTCGCTGGCGGCCAGGGCTTGTGGCTCGACGACGGCGATCGGATCCGTTCGCTAGACCCGAAACAGCCCGAGGGTGCCCGCGTTGGGTACGAAGCCGTGAAGAGCATCGTGCCTGGCACCTACCTCGTCCTTCGCGAGGGCGAGACCGAGCGCGGCGCAATGTACGACCAAGCTGTCGTCTCACTGGGGGCGAGAGCGACTGGAATCCTCGCTACTCAGGCGCGATGGAAGGCTCGCCTCCAAGAACGACTGGCGCATGTCGGGTCCCGTAGGGCGATGTCAGAGCTCGAACGTGTAGGGGTGCGTTCCTATGGCCAAGTGCGGGCATGGGCAGATCCGCGCCTGATATGCCCTCAGCGCGACGCGGACTTCGCGCTGCTCCTCGACTGGCTCGGTGAGCCGGCGCAGCCGACCTACGGCAACGCGATCACCCTTCGACGGGCCGTCTACAAGGCAAGTGCCGATCTCCGCAAGGAGCTCGAAGCGGCCGTTGGGCATGCCGACCTGCGGGTCCTGGAACGTGATGGGATTCTGCACTTGGACCTGCCTCGCGAAGGCTTCCGCGGCATGATCGTTGCCCGGGTCCTCGCGAAGGCGCCATTCACCGAAATCGTCAGCCGCCATCAAGTTCGCGTGCCGTTCACGGACGGGAGCGCCCAGTGGCTCGACTGATTCCCCCGCTCTTTCCGGAAGGGGCAGCACCGGGGGAGAAGTCGGTCTATCGGAAGCTCGCAGAGGATCGGACGACCGACGACTGGATCGTCCTCCACTCGCTCAACATCGCCGAACATGTCCGCAACCCGGAGGGCGAAGCAGATTTCGTCGTCGTTGCACCAGATCTCGGAATCCTGGTGATCGAGGTGAAGTCGCACGAGCACTTCACCTTCGATGACGGCGTCTGGCGACTGGGCAACCAGGCCCCGACCACGCGGGGTCCGTTCAAACAGGCTGCAGAAGCGATGCACTCGATTCGGAAGGACCTACTGAAGAAGAAGATCGATCTCAGGTCGATTCCGACTCTGAGCGCCGCATGGTTCACAGCGACCCGTGCACGGACGATGCTCAAGCCCACGAACGAGTGGTTCGACTGGCAGGTGCTCGACTCAGAGGACCTAAAGAACGATCCAATTGGTGCGATCCGTCGCGTCTTCGCAGGTGGGGTCGCCAACCTCGACGCCACCTTTAACGGCTTCTCCTACGGGGGCGTCGGGCCTGACCGAGCAACGGCAAAGCAGATCGCCATGCTTCTTCGGCCGAACTTTGAGTTCGGCATCGTCGCCGGGGACGTGCGGTCGGCGCGCGAGCATCAGCTCGTCCGTTTCGTAGAGGAACAGTTCCTCGCACTCGATGCCATGTCCGAAAACCAGAGCGTGCTGTTCACCGGACCGGCCGGGTCAGGCAAGACCTTCCTGGCTCTTGAGGCGGCACGTCGCGAACTGGCCCTCGGGCGAACCGGAAGCCTCATCTGCTTCAACAGGCTGCTTGGCCGCCGCCTAGCGGAGGACATCAGTGACCCAGGCTTGTCGGTCGGCACGTTCCATAGCCAGCTCTTGGCGCTGACTGGACTCAAGGCGCCGGCTGACGCCAGCCAAGCATTCTGGTCTTCCGAGCTTCCCGAACGAGCCGTCGAGGTGCTGCTTGAACTGGGTGAGCCGCCTGCTGACTTCCTGATCATCGACGAGGTCCAGGATCTCCTAACCGAGACATATCTAGACGTCTTCGAGCTGATGGTCAAAGACGGACTCTCCGGCGGCCGGGTCCTCATGTTCGGCGACTTCGAGCGCCAGGCCATCTACGACGATGGTCGTGGCCGCGAGCTCCTCAAGGAGGGCATGCCCCACTTGCCGTCCCACCGACTCACGATGAATTGCCGGAACCTCCCGAGAATCGGGTTCAGCGTCAATTTCTTCAGCGGGCTCACCCCCGGGTACCAGAGGTTCCGACGCGACGACGACGGAACCAACCCGGTCCTCCTCAAGTACGTGCGTGGCGAGGATCAGTCGCCGCTGCTGCGTCAAGCGGTCGAGGCGTTGCGCGACGAGTCGTTCGACCTCAGCGAGATCGTGGTGCTCAGTCCCCTCGGCACAGGTTCAGTCGCCGCGACCACGAGCGATCCATGGCTCAAGAGCGTGCTTGTCCAAGTTGGAGGCGACACCATCAAGAAGGGGAGGATCCGCTACTCGTCGATCCAAGCCTTCAAGGGCCTCGAAGCGCCGGCCGTGATCGTTACAGACCTGGACCGCGTGAACGTCCCGAACTTCGAGTCCGTCCTTTACGTGGGCCTGACCCGAGCCACCGATCGCCTTTACGGCGTCATCGAGGAGAGCACCGGGCTAGCAGGAATGGCAGGGAATCAATGAGCGGTGTTGAAGCACGCGGCGTCGTCGAGGCGGCAGTACGACGCGAGCTGTTCGGGCCGCCTGACGGCGAGGCACCCAGCGGCAATCCCATCGACTGCTCCGGACCGTCGCTGTCCTTCCAGAAGAAGGACGAGGTCAATGGACAGTTCCACGACCGCGACACGCTCGAGGAGGTGCTGACCCGGTCCGATCCGCTGCGCCGGTACGGCGTCGGTGTTCTCTACAGCGGGGGTACGCCGACAGGCAGTCTTGCATCCGAGGGCGACGACTCCGCCGTCATTCCAGGACTCCCCGAGAGCGAGGAGAACCCCGAAGAGCCGCCGTCGGAAGTACGGGGCCCACGTCGGCAAGACCAACCGGATGCCGACGACTTTGACCTGTCTGACGCGAACCGGCGGAAGCCGTCGGCCATGGCGATCTCCTTCAAGGTGCGCGTGGCCGACGAGGCAGCACTCAGGATCCAGGTGACTGGTGCCTACTACGACCCGGTCAAGGTCACCGCGCCAGATACGCCGCCGCTGACCTGGTGGGTCCGGCGCCCATTCGTACTCGACGCAACTGCCGCAGCGGAGGTGCTGAGACGCGAGCGAAAGCGCTCGCCACTGCCGACGACACCAGTCGTCGTCGAGCCCAAGATCGAGCCGCGCATCAAGCCCAGTGTTTCAGTCTTCAGCCGCGCTGTGCCCGGTGAGGCAGACCCTGATCTTCGCCTGGTGACGCTCGCTGTCGTCGATGACGCCGTCGGAACGGGATCGGGAAGTGCGTTTTTCCAGGTCGCATTCTCGGCAACGGCAGTCGACGGTCTGCGCATTGAGCCCTACCCAGATGTCGAGCAGCCAGACAGCGACGAGGAGGAGGAATCGATCGCGCTCCTCTACCGGCACCGACGCACGTTCGCCATCGGCCACGGATGCGCCGCGACTTGGGAGGACTCAGTAGACGAAGACGGCGACCCGACGGTCCCGTTTGTGAAGGCGGACGCAATGCCGGCCTACGAGGTCACCAGCCTGACGCCGGACGTCTTCGAGGAGCACCCCGACGGCACTCGTACCCCGGTCAGCGTCAGCATGGAGGAGCTCGCAAACACGACCGCCACCGGTGAGGCCCAAGTTGAGAAGGTCCTCGAGCTCTATGCCCAGTGGATCGACGACCGCAGAAGGTCGATCGGTGATCTGCCAGCGCGCTACCAGAACGCGGCGCAGGAACACATGAGGAAGTGCACTGAAGCCCTCGAGCGCATGAGGGAGGGCTGGTACCTGGTACAGCATGACCCTCTCGCGGGCCGGGCCTTCCAGCTCGCCAATTTCGCGATGCTCTATCAGCAGGTTCGGTCGCGGCTCGAGCCGCGAGATCTGATCAAGGACAAGCAGGGGGTCTACCGGCCCGACGGGCCGCACCCGGCTGCAACGCCCGATCCGAACGGTGGCCGCTGGCGCGCGTTCCAGATCGCCTTCATCTTGGCGAGCCTCCCCGAACTCGTCGACCCAACCCATCAGAAGCGCACGTTGGTCGACCTGATCTTCTTCCCTACTGGTGGCGGAAAGACCGAGGCATACCTTGGCGCATCGGCCATCTCCTTGCTCGCTCGCCGGCTCCGCAACCCGGACGACGCCGGCACCGACACCCTCATGCGCTACACGCTGCGTTTGCTCACGGCCCAGCAGTTCCTGCGGGCATCGTCGCTGATCTGCGTCCTTGAGGACGTCCGCTCGGGCCAGCAGGATGAACTTGGGACAGCCCCGTTCGGGATCGGCGTTTGGCTCGGCGGGGATTCAACGCCGAACCGGTGGACGGCAGCCGAACGAGCGCTGGCGGAACTTCGACGCGATTCCCGCGCTTCGAACAAGTTCCTGCTCCTTAAGTGCCCGTGGTGCGGCGCACGAATGGGACCGGTCAGTAAGCCGCGCGGGCAAGACACTCCTGGCTACGTGTGGTCCGGCGGCCGCTTCCTCTTCCGGTGCCCGGATGAACACTGCCGATTCAGCGGCCGCGAGGGCCTGCCCGTCCACGTCGTCGATGAGGGCATCTACGAGTCGCGCCCGTCAATCGTGATCGGCACTGTCGACAAATTCGCCACCATGGCCTGGCAACCCGCTGCTCGGACGATGTTCGGCCTCGGAGAGCACGGTGAACGGATCTACTCGCCGCCAGGCTTGATCATCCAGGACGAGCTCCACCTCATCTCGGGTCCGCTGGGGTCGATGGTCGGCTTGTACGAAGCCATGATCGATGACCTCACCACGGACCGTCGCAGCGATCCGCCGGTGCCCGCAAAGATCATCGCGTCGACTGCCACAGTGCGTCGCTATGAAGATCAAATCCTCGGACTGTTCGGTCGCGAGGACGTCGCCCTGTTCCCGCCCCACGGGCTGGAAGAGGGGCGTTCGTTCTTTGCAGAACCCGCACGGCTGCCAGATGGCAAGCCAGCACCAGGGCGGCGGTACCTCGGTGTCATGAGTCCGTCACTCGGCTCCACACAGACGGTCCAGGCGCGAGTCGCGGCGGCAACCCTTCAAGCCGGACCGCAGATCCCGAATCCAGCCGATCGGGACGGCTACTGGACCAACCTCAACTTCCTGAACAGCCTTCGAGAGCTCGGCAACACACTGTCATTGCTGGACTCCGACGTTCCTGACTATCTGGTCGGCCTGCAACGGCGTGACGGCATCACGCCGAGGTACCCGCGTAATAAAATGGAGCTCACCTCGCGCCGTCGCAGCGACGAGATCCCGAAGGCAATCGAGGAACTGGAGTTCCGCCTGCCGCATCCTGATTGCGCGGACGGCGCCAAGTGCGTCGGCTCCGGAGCTTGCCCCGAAAACGCGAAGTGCGTGGACATTTGCCTCGCCTCGAACATCATCGAGGTTGGTGTCGATATCGACCGCCTCGGCCTGATGACGATCGTTGGTCAGCCGAAGACCACCGCGCAGTACATCCAGGTCAGCGGTCGCGTGGGCCGCAATGTGAAGACGCCCGGCCTTGTCATCACGATCTACGGGTCCGCGAAGCCGCGCGACCGCAGCCACTACGAGCGGTTCCGGACCTATCACCAGCAGCTGTACGCGCAGGTCGAACCCACGTCGGTGACGCCCTTCGCGGAGCCGGTGCTGAAGCGTGCACTGCACGCTGCCGCGATCTCGCGGATGCGCCAGCTCAATCCCACGCTTGACCCCAGCCCGTTCCCACAGGCCGAGTTCGAGGACTCGATAGCGCTGCTTCGAACGCGAGCTGCTCTCGTTGACAGCGACGAGTTGCCGGTTTTCGATCAGTGGGTCGCCGAGCGCTCGCGCCAGTGGGAGAAGGGCGAGCGCACGACGTGGGCGACGGTGAACTACTTCAACGGCGACCCGAAGCAGGGACTGATGCGTCCGGCTGGCGATCTTGCGGATCCCGGAAACAAGAACATCACCTGGGAAACACCGATGAGCATGCGCAGTGTTGACGCCGAGTGCCAACTCTCCGTCACGCTCGACTACCTCACCGATGACCTCGAAGAGCCGGAGGCACAGGCATGACGTCAGGCAGCATGCGCCGAGCGCAGTTGGTGTCGCCCTTCGGCGTCGGCGCCATGAGCGTGCTCGTCGATGGCACATCCGTCATCACGGCCGGGCTCGACCACTGGTTCCCCCGCAACAACGCCGACCTGGCGCTGGAGGACTTCCGGGTCAACGACTGGCGACTTGAGGCACGGCTGAAGGTGCAGGAGTTTCGCCTGCCTCCGGACTACCGCAAGGGCTCGCCGGAAGATCACCGCAACGAGAAGCTGACCGTCCCAGCGCTGAGGTTCCCGTGCTACTCGTTCTGCATGTACTGCAAGCGGCTCAAGAAAGTGCCACTCAGCTTTCAGGATGCAGTGCGATGCGACGAGCCCACTTGCGTGGGGAAGCGCCGGTTCGGGCCGAAGATGTCCCAGGTGCCCTTCGTCGCGATCTGCGGCAATGGCCACATCGATGACTTCCCATTCAGGGAATGGGTGCACCGATCGAGGAATCCCACGTGCACCGGAGTGCTGCGACTGTTCTCGACCGGAGGCGGCGGACTCGAGGGCCAGGTTGTCCGGTGCGGCTACGACGCCAAGAACAAGCGAGATGAGCGCAAGGGCTGCGGCGCGTCGCGGTCCCTACAAGGCATCACGACCGGAGGCATGAAAACCGAGTCAGGGGAGGACAGCACTTTCCTGACGCAGCAGTTGGCCGGCCGGTCGGATCCGTATCTATGCACCGGGGCCCGGCCGTGGCTGCATGAAGAGGACGGCCCGTGCGACCAACCGGTTCAGGGTGCGCTCCGGGCCAGTGGCAACGTCTACTTTCCGTATGTTGAGTCCTCGATCTTCCTGCCACAGAAGGTCGGTGCTGTCAGTGGCGCGATGCGCGATCTCCTCAAGCGGGCCGACGTCGAGCCGACCATGGCGTTCCTGTTCACGATGCGGGGCAAGGACGCCACCGTGGCTGAGATCCGGCAGGCCACCCGGGGAGCCGGAGATCTGTTTGACCAATTCACCGACGACGAGCTGCTCGCGGCCTACCAGGACAGATTCGGCATTGGTTCATCCGAGGAGGGCGACGACGATGATGAATCGGGCGACCTGGATATCTGGCGCTACCCAGAGTTCAAGCTGCTGCGCGAGACACCTCAGGACGACGAGCTGCGCGCATCGGATCCAGGCGTTCACCCCGCCATCGGGACTCACATCGAGCGCGTCCGCAGCGTCACGGTCCTGCGCGAAACGCGGGTGCTCCGCGGGTTCACCCGTGGCCGAGACCGTGATCTGAAGATCGCCGAGGGCAAGGCCCTGCTTCGTCGTCGTCCGCTGCCGCCGGACAAGGACTGGCTGCCGGCCTACGTGGTCAAGGGAGAAGGAATCTACTTCGAGCTTGCCCCAGAGCGGCTTTCGGCCTGGGAGGCGCGTGGCGATGTCCAGGCGCGGGCGGATCGAATCGCGAACCAGTATGGGCAGGTGATCACCGACCGTGGTGGGAGCCCGCGTGACATCTCGCCGCGCATGATCATGTTGCACACGGTCGCACACCTCCTCATCAACGAGCTTGTGTTCACTTGCGGGTACAGCTCGGCATCGCTTCGCGAGCGGTTGTACGTGTCCCGTGAGGGCTCTCGGGACATGGCCGGCCTGCTGATCTACACGGCTGCCGGTGATTCCGAAGGGACGATGGGCGGGCTGGTCCGCATGTCGCGACCTGGCCGCCTGCAGCCAGTGTTTGCCGCCGCGCTCAGCGATGCCCAGTGGTGTTCGACCGATCCCGTCTGCATGGATGCGGGCGAGCGCGGCCAAGGGCCCGACTCGTGCAACCTCGCTGCCTGCCACGGGTGCGCGTTGCTTCCCGAGACGAGTTGCGAGGAGTTCAACAGGTTCCTCGACCGAGGTCTTGTCGTCGGGACCTTCGAGGATCCCACCCTGGGCTTTTTTTCCGACCTCAGCTCCTGAGGTCGCGCCTGAGCGCTGCGCGAAGTTCGTCGTGAGTTCCATCTTGACAGGATCTCGGGACACGGAGTTGCCCCGGCGCCCTCGGGCCACACAGGGGCCACACAAGAACGAAAAACGACCCCTGACGCTGGAAGACGTTGGAAGGTGTCTTCGCAGGTCAGGGGCCGTTTTCAGGCACTCAGCCGGTGGGCGTCACCCACGCGGGACTAAATGTCGTAAATCAGCTCGAACCCGGCTCGCCGAGGTCCGTCCTGGGCCTCTGTGTTGCAAGGAGCTCGTCGAGAGCCGCCGCGGCCCGCGACTGGGCGTCATGGAGCAGGTGCGCGTAGGTGTTCAGGGTGACCTGCGCACTGGCGTGGCCGAGACGCTCCTGGACGACCTTGACCGACTGACCGGCTTCGAAGAGCAGAGACGCGTGGGTGTGACGGAGCTCGTGGACGGTCAAGATGGGTAGATCGCGCTCGGGATGCGCGTGCCGGTAATGCTTCTGCACGCGCTTGAATGCCGCATGGAGCCCGGACTGCGTTGCGGACCGGCCGGGCAAGCTCGGAAACACCGGATCGTCGGCCCGAAGCCCGCGTAGCGGAGCGACATTCCCCATCCCGCCTGCGAGAAGGCTTGGCAGCTCCTTGCGCCAGCCCTGCAGTAGATCGGCGCAGGTCTTGTCGTAGGTCACCGTCCGCGGGCGTCCGCCCTTGACCTGTCCGATCACGTAGCGCTCGCCGAGGGGGAGCGTCTCGTCGTAGTGCAGCGCTCGTTCGACCCGCAACTCGTTTTTGTTGGTGTCGAGGTCGCCCCATCGGAGCGCGAGGATCTCGCCGGAGCGGAGCCCGGTGCGGCTCAGGATGATCCAGACCCGCGCGAATGGTTCGTCTTCGGCGAGGGCCCACTCGCAGAAGTGCGTCAGCTGATCGACGTTCCAGATGACGAAGGGTTTCACGCGCCGCGCGCTTTCACCGCGCGGCCGGCCGGCATGCTTCGAGTTCGCCGGGTTCTTGTGGATGAGCCCCTCGTCGACGGCGGCGAGGAAGATCGAGTTCACCCAGTTCGCGTAGCGCGCGACGGTCGATGGTGCGAGGCCCTTCTGGCGCCGCTTACGCGATGGGATCTGTTTCGTGCCGTTCTCCAGACCGCGGTAGGCAGCGGCCAGGTCCGTGGGGCGGATGTCCGCCATCCGCACGAACCCGATGTAGGGATCCATTGCGTCCAGGACGCGCTGGATGTACATCCGGGTGCCGTTGCCGACGGGATGCCCTTCGAGCCAGCGGCGGCCATAGGCGCCGAACGTGTCGCGGCTGACTACCTGGGGTACGCCGCGCAGGGTGTCGGCACGGAGCAGCGTCAGGCCATCCTCCGCGTCGGCATAGCTGGCGAACCCCGCGCGGGACACGGTGCGCGTCCCGTCGTCGGGGCGGCGCGGGTCGATCGGGACCTCGATCTCGTACCGCCACCGCTTCCCAGCCTTGGTCTGGTACGACGTGATCGACCCGGTGCCCTTCTCCCGGCGAGCGCGCCCGCCGGCGCTCGCCGGCCGCCGGGCGGTCATCCCGACTCCGACGAGGTGATGCCGAACGCAGCCAGGAACGGCCGCCGGGGGATGAGGACGCGCCGGCCCAATCGGATCGCGGGAATCGTGCCGTCCTCGATCGCGTGGTCGACGGTCCGGGCGTCGACCGTCAGGAGCGCAGCCACCTCGGCCCGGTTCAGGACCTCGCGGTCGGTCGTGCGTGCTTCCGCCCAGGTCGTGATCGGGGCGGCGATCGTGTGGTTGCTCATGTACCTGAGGTGCGAGCGGGCGACCACTGGAGGGATCTCAACCCCGCCAGATGTCAGCCGTTCACCGGGATGCCCGTCAATGGGGCCGGGCGCGCACCTAGGGTGCATAGTCGCATCGTTAGTCGCATGAAGCTTGTTGGAGGGCATTCTGAACACCGCGTCTTCTCGTGAACCTGCAGGTCAGCACGAGGAAGTTGGTCAGAGGCTGCCCGCGGCCGTCCTCTGGGACATGGACGGAACCCTCGTCGACACCGAGCCCTACTGGATGGCGACCGAGGAGGCCATCGCCGCCGAGCACGGCGGCACCTGGACCCACGAGGACGCGATGCAGCTCGTGGGCAACGACCTGCTCGTGTCGGGGGAGTACATCAAGGCCAAGCTCGGCCTCCCGCAGACCGCCGAGGAGGTCGTCGAGATGCTGCTCGACGGCGTCGTCGACCAGGTCCGGCACGCCGTCCCGTGGTGCGCGGGCGCCCGCGAGCTGCTGCTGGCCCTGCACGGCGCCGGGGTGCCGTGCGCCCTGGTCACCATGTCCTACCAGCGCTTCGTCGCGCCGATCCTCGAGCACCTGCCGCCCGAGACCTTCCGGGTGATCGTCACCGGCGACATGGTCGACAATGGCAAGCCGCACCCCGAGGCCTACCTGACCGCGGCCGCGGCGCTGGGCGTCGACCCCGCCGACTGCATCGCGATCGAGGACTCGCCGACCGGTGCCACGTCGGCCGCGGCGGCCGGGTGCACCGTGCTCGTCGTACCGAACCACGTGCCGGTCCCGCCCGGTCCCGGTCGCGTGTTCCGGGAGACCCTCGAGGGGGTCACTCCGCAGGAGCTGGGCTCGCTGCGTCCGGCCTGACCGCCTCACGCTCCGCGGGGTACGGCGGCGGGGTGCCGCCGTACGCCGGGCACAGCGCCTGGTGGGCGCACCACGTGCAGCCCGCGCCCTTGCGCGCCTCGAACGCCTGACGCTCGGTTGCGGCCCGGATCGCGTCCCACACCGCCAACACCTTGCGCTCGGTGGCGAGCAGCTCGCGCTCGTCGGGCTCGTAGCGCAGCACCTCGCTGTTGCCGAGGTAGACCAGCTGCAGCATCTTGGGCACCACGCCGCGCATCCGCCACAGCACGAGGGCGTAGAACTTGAGCTGGAACAGGGCCTTGCCCTCGAACATCTCGCCGGGCGAGAGGCCCGTCTTGTAATCCACCACGCGGATCGCGCCGTCCGGGGCGACGTCGACCCTGTCGATCACGCCCCGCAGCAACAGCTTCGCGTCGGTGAGCGTCTCGACGTACAGCTCCCGGTCGGCGGGCTCGAGCCGCGTGGGGTCCTCGAGGTCGAAGTACCTGGCGAGGACCTCATGGCAGGACGCGAGCCACGCGGTGATCTCGGGTCCGTCCTCGGGGAACATCGAGGTGACCGCGGGCTCGACCTGCTGCAGCTCCTCCCAGGCCGGCGCCAGCATCCGGTCGGCCTGCTCGGGCGTGCGGTCGGTCGCGGGCAGGTCGAAGAGCTGCTCGAGGACGCGGTGGATCACGGTGCCGCGCACGGCGGCGGGGGACGCCGGCTCGGGGAGCCGGTCGATGCTGCGGAAGCGGTAGAGCAGCGGGCAGTTGAGGAAGTCGCCGACCCGCGAGGGCGAGAGCGCACCGAGCACCTCGACACCGTCGACCCGGGTGCCGCCCCGCTCCGACGGATCGGCCGGCTCGATGCCGGCGGTTGCTGGTGTGCTGGTCATGCGATCGACAGTAGGGCAGCCCTCCGACACCACGCCGAGGACGTCCGGCAGCCGAATCCCGGATAGCCTCGTGGTGTGTCCGGAAGACAGCGATCGGCCCAGGGGCGTGCGCCCCTGCCCCGGGGCATGTTCCGGATCGGCCGGATCGCCGGAAGTGACGTGCTCGTCTCCAGCTCGTGGTTCGTCATCGCCGGGCTGATCGCCGTGGTGATGAGCCCGCGGGTCGAGCAGGTGCAGCCGGGCCTCGGCGCGTGGACGTACGTCGTCGGCATCGCCTTCGCGATCGCGCTCTACCTCGCCGTGCTGCTCCACGAGGCCTCGCACGCCGTGGTGGCCCGCCGGTTCGGGTTCACGGTCCACTCCATCACGCTGCACTTCCTCGGCGGCGCCACCTCCATCGAGGGGGAGGCGCGGCGACCGCGCCAGGAGTTCTGGATCGCCGTGGTCGGCCCGATCACCTCGATCGCCGTCGGAGCGGCCGCCCTGGCGGCCTGGTTCGTCACCCCCGACGGGCTGCTGCGCCTGGTCATCGAGGGACTGGCCGGTGCCAACCTGATGATCGGTGTGCTGAACCTGGTCCCCGGCCTGCCGCTCGACGGCGGCCGGGTCCTCAAGGCGGGCGTGTGGGCCGTGACAGGCCGGGTGCACACCGGCACCGCCGTCGCCGCCTGGACGGGTCGCGGCACCGCCGTCCTCGTCGGTGCCTGGGCGCTGTGGTCCTCCCGCGCGGGTGACGTCGTCAACCCGCTCGTCCTGCTGATCGTCGCCCTCTTCCTGTGGACCGGCGCCAGCCAGGCGCTCGCGGTCGCCGGGATCACCCGTCAGTTCGACGGCGTCGTCGCCAGCGACCTCGCCCGACGGGCGCTCACCGTCCCCGACGACCTGCCCCTGGCCGAGGCGATGCGCCAGGCCCGCGAGGCGGGCGCGGGGAGCATCGTCACGGCCACGGCCGACGGACGCCCGGTCGGCGTCGTGGACGAGACCGCCGCGCGCGCCGTACCCGCGGACCGTGCGCCGTGGGTCGCCGTCTCCACCGTCGCCCGCACCCTCGAGCCCGGCCTGGCGCTGCCCGTGTGGATCACCGGCGCCGCGCTGCTCGACAAGGTCAGGTCGACGCCCGCGTCGGAGTACGTCCTGCTCGAGGACGACGGCCGGGTGTACGGCGTGCTCGCTGCGGCCGACCTGATCCGCGCCGTCCGAAGATAGAGGTTGGCGCCAGCAGGTGACGCCTGCTGCGCGCCGCGACCCGCGGGCGCTGGCGGCGTTGGCGTCGCTCGATGGGCGGCCGAGCACGTCGTCGCTCCGCCGCCTTGCCCTCACCCGCGTCTCACGACGCTCGCGACGACGTCGCCTACTGGCGCCAACCTCGGAGCCGGTAGATTGCGCCGGTGACCGATGCGCCCCACAGCCCCGCCGCCGACGTTGCTGGCGACGTAGCCCCCGAAGCCTGGTCCGGCGTCCACCGCGGCCCCCTGCGTGCCGGCGAGTGGGTGCGGCTGGTCGACGGCAAGGGCCGCAAGCACAACTTCGAGCTCGTCCCCGGCAAGCGGTTCTTCTCGAACAAGGGCCACCTCGAGCACGACGAGCTGATCGGCCGTGAGGAGGGCTTCGCGGTCACCTCGTCGGTCGGCGGCGAGTACCTCGTCTTCCGGCCGCTGCTCTCCGAGTTCGTCGTCTCGATGCCGCGCGGTGCCGCCGTCGTCTACCCCAAGGACTCCGCCCAGATCGTCGCGATGGCCGACATCTTCCCCGGCGCCCACGTCGTCGAGGCCGGCGTCGGCTCCGGTGCCCTGACCTGCTCCCTGCTGCGCGCCGTCGGACCGCACGGCAAGGTCTCCTCCTTCGAGCGCCGCGAGGAGTTCGCGGACGTCGCCCGCCGCAACGTCACCCAGTTCTTCGGTGGCGACCACCCCGCCTGGAACCTGACCCTCGGCGACCTAGCCGAGGCGCTGCCCGCGTCGGGGGAGCGGTGCGACCGGATCATCCTCGACATGCTCGCCCCCTGGGACTGCCTCGACGCCGCCGCCGACGCGCTGCTGCCCGGTGGCATCGTGTGTGCGTACGTCGCCACGACCACCCAGCTCTCGAAGTTCGTCGAGGCGGTGCGGGTCCACGGCGGGTTCACCGAGCCCGCGCCGTGGGAGTCCCTGGTCCGCGACTGGCACGTCGAGGGCCTCGCCGTGCGCCCCGGTCACAAGATGATCGGGCACACCGCCTTCCTCGTCACCGCGCGTCGGATGGCTCCCGGCGAGCGTGCGCCGCTCAAGAAGCGTCGCCCCGCTCCCGGCGCGTACGGCCCCGACTACACCGGCCCCCGGCCGCCCGGCGTACCCGAGACGCCGGCTGCCGACTGAGGCTCCGCATGTTGCGGTTTGGTCCCAAACCGCAACAATTCCGCCTCGAGACATGTTGTTTCTGCCCAAAGCGCATTAATCACTTCCTTGTAACACCCGCCCGAGTAGTGTCGGATCAAGGAGGTGTGCCATGACGAGCATGGGAGAAGGCACGACGGGCGGACACCGTTCCCCGAGCCGCGAGGAGCTCGAGGACCAGGTCCGCTACCTCGAGGAGGAGGTCGGCGATCTGCGCCGTCGCCTCGTCGACACCCCGACCGGAGCGGCTCGTTCGCTCGAGGCCCGGCTCGCCGAGGCCCAGCGTTCCCTGGCGGCGGTGACCGCCCAGAACGAGCGTCTCGCCGGGACGCTGCGCGACGCACGCGACCAGATCCTCAAGCTCAAGGAGGAGGTCGACCGGCTCGCCCAGCCGCCGGCCGGCTTCGGCACCTTCCTCCAGCGCAACGAGGACGACACCGTCGACGTGTTCACCGGCGGGCGCAAGCTGCGGGTGACCGCGAGCCCCAACGTCGACCTGGAGACCCTCCGGCGTGGCCAGGAGGTCATGCTCAACGAGTCCCTCAATGTGGTCGCCGCGTTCGACTACGAGAGCGTCGGCGAGGTCGTCATGCTCAAGGAGGTGCTCGCCGACGGCGAGCGCGTCCTGGTCATCGCCAACGCCGACGAGGAGCGGGTCGTCCGGCTCGCCGACCCGCTGCTCACCGAGACCCTGCGCGCCGGCGACTCGCTGCTGCTCGACTCGCGTGCCGGCTACGTCTACGAGAAGGTCCCGAAGTCGGAGGTCGAGGAGCTCGTCCTCGAAGAGGTCCCCGACATCACCTACGACACGATCGGCGGTCTCGGCAACCAGATCGAGGCGATCCAGGACGCCGTCGAGCTGCCGTACCTCTACCCCGAGCTCTTCGCCGAGCACGAGCTCAAGCCGCCCAAGGGCATCCTGCTCTACGGCCCTCCTGGCTGCGGCAAGACGCTGATCGCGAAGGCCGTCGCCAACTCGCTGGCCAAGAAGGTCGCCGCGAAGACCGGCCAGGAGGGGAAGTCGTACTTCCTCAACATCAAGGGCCCCGAGCTGCTCAACAAGTACGTCGGCGAGACCGAACGCCACATCCGGCTCGTGTTCCAGCGGGCGCGGGAGAAGGCGAGCACCGGTACGCCGGTCATCGTGTTCTTCGACGAGATGGACTCGCTGTTCCGCACCCGTGGGTCGGGCGTGTCCTCCGACGTCGAGAACACCATCGTGCCCCAGCTGCTCAGCGAGATCGACGGCGTCGAGCTGCTTGAGAACGTCCTGGTCATCGGTGCCTCCAACCGCGAGGACATGATCGACCCGGCGATCCTGCGGCCCGGACGTCTCGACGTGAAGATCAAGATCGAGCGGCCCGACGCCGAGTCGGCGCGTGACATCTTCAGCAAGTACCTCACCCAGAGCCTCCCGCTGCACGCCGAGGACCTCGCCGAGTTCCACGGCGACCGCAAGGCCACCGTCGGCGGCATGATCCGGGCGACGGTCGAGCGGATGTACTCCGAGACCGAGGAGAACCGGTTCCTCGAGGTGACCTACGCCAACGGTGACAAGGAAGTCCTCTACTTCAAGGACTTCAACTCCGGCGCGATGATCCAGAACATCGTCGACCGGGCCAAGAAGATGGCGATCAAGGACTTCCTCGAGCACGACCAGAAGGGCCTGCGGGTCTCGCACCTGCTGCAGGCGTGCGTCGACGAGTTCAAGGAGAACGAGGACCTGCCCAACACGACCAACCCCGACGACTGGGCGCGGATCTCGGGCAAGAAGGGCGAGCGGATCGTCTTCATCCGCACCCTCATCACCGGCAAGCAGGGCACCGAGCCGGGCCGTTCGATCGACACCGTCAACGACACGGGCCAGTACCTGTAGGTCCCGCTTGGCCCGCTCACCTAGGGTGGGCCCGTCCCCGTCCGCACCACTTCCTGAGGAGACCTCCCATGAAGAAGCTCATCATCCTCGCCCTCGTCGCGCTCGGCGTCACCGCTGCCGTCAAGGTCGCGAAGAGCCGCTGAACCTGATCTGACGTACGACGCCCCGACACGGACCCGTGTCGGGGCGTCGTCGTACCCGTAGGCTGGACGCATGAGCGTGCGCCGCGTGATGGGCACCGAGGTGGAGTACGGCATCTCGGTCCAGGGCCAGCCGACCGCCAACCCGATGGTGGCCTCGTCGCAGGTCGTCAACGCCTACGCGACGGCCACGGTGCGGGCGCGCCGCGCGCGGTGGGACTTCGAGGAGGAGTCGCCGCTGCGCGATGCCCGCGGCTTCGACATGTCGCGCCAGATCGCGGACCCCACCCAGCTCACCGACGAGGACCTCGGCCTCGCCAACGTCATCCTCACCAACGGTGCCCGGCTCTACGTCGACCACGCGCACCCGGAGTACTCCACGCCCGAGGTGGTCACCCCGCTCGACATCGTCCGCTGGGACAAGGCGGGGGAGCAGGTCATGCTCGACGCCGCGCGCCGCGCGCAGCAGCTGCCCGGCAACCCGCAGATCGTGCTCTACAAGAACAACACCGACAACAAGGGTGCGTCGTACGGCGCGCACGAGAACTACCTCATGCGCCGATCGACCCCCTTCGCCGACATCGTCCGGCACCTGACGCCGTTCTTCGTCAGCCGCCAGGTCTTCTGCGGCGCCGGCCGGGTCGGCAAGGGCCAGGACGGGCGCGAGCACGGCTTCCAGATCAGCCAGCGCGCCGACTTCTTCGAGGTCGAGGTCGGTCTCGAGACGACCCTCAAGCGCCCGATCATCAACACCCGCGACGAGCCGCACGCCGACCCCGAGCGCTACCGCCGGCTGCACGTCATCATCGGGGACGCGAACCTGTCCGAGATCGCGACGTACCTCAAGGTCGGCACCACCTCGCTGGTCCTGGCGATGATCGAGGACAAGTTCATCGGCCGCGACCTCGTCGTCGACATGCCGGTCGCCGCGCTGCGGGCGGTGTCCCACGACCCGTCGCTGCGCCAGACCGTCACCATGGCCGACGGCCGCAGGCTGACCGGCATCCAGCTCCAGCTGGAGTTCCTGGACCTGGCGAAGAAGTACGTCGAGGACCGGTACGGCGCCGACGCAGACCCCCAGACGGTCGACGTGCTCACCCGCTGGGAGGACGTGCTGGCCCGTCTCGAGACCGACCCGATGTCACTGGCCGACCAGCTCGACTGGGTCGCGAAGCTGAAGCTGATCGAGCAGTACCGCTCCCGCGACGGTCTGGCCTGGGACGACGCGAAGCTGCAGCTGATCGACTACCAGTACTCCGACATCCGTCCCGAGAAGGGCCTCTACCACCGTCTCGTCGGGGCCGGCCGGATCCAGCGGCTGCTCACCGACGACGAGGTCGAGCAGGCGATGACCAACCCGCCCGAGCAGACCCGCGCGTACTTCCGCGGCCGCTGCCTCGAGAAGTACGCCGCCGACATCGCCGCCGCGTCGTGGGACTCGGTGATCTTCGACCTGCCGGGGCGCGAGTCGCTCCAGCGGGTTCCGACGATCGACCCGTTGCGCGGCAGCAAGGCCCACGTCGGCGAGCTGATCGATCGGTGCGCAACGGCTGACGAGTTGGTCCGCGCACTCAGCCGCTGAATGGCTAGTGGTCATCTCCGGAAGTTCTTCGGGTGGCCCGCACCCCGAGCACGCACCTCGCGGCGTTGCAGACGCTCGCGAGACAACCCGGTATGGCTTCGCGCCTGCGCCTTGCGATGCACGCACTCGGAGCACGTGCCACCTCCGAACAACTTTCGGAGATGACCACTAGGCTGGCGTCATGGCCCAGGAGCAGAAGCAGCCGCGCAAGTCCGACGAGGCGCAGGAGTCGACCGAGGTCGCTCCCGAGTCCGAGGTGGCCGAGCGCAAGGATGCCCTCGACGACGACGTCGACGCGATCCTCGACGAGATCGACGACGTCCTCGAGACCAATGCCGAGGACTTCGTGAAGTCGTTCATCCAGAAGGGCGGCGAGTAGCCCCCGATGAGCGACGCACGCATCCCGGGCGCTTTCCTGCGCCCTGGCACCTCCTCGTTCAGCGACTTCCTGGCCGAGAACGCCCCTGACCTGCTGCCGGCGCGTCGGTCGCTGCCGGCCGGTACGACGGGGGCCGGAGACATCGCTCCGCACGGCACCACCATCGTCGCGGTCACCTTCCCCGGCGGCCTGGTGATGGCCGGGGACCGTCGCGCCACGATGGGCAACGTGATCGCCCAGCGCGACATCCAGAAGGTCTTCCCGGCCGACGAGTACTCCGTGGTCGGCATCGCCGGCACCGCCGGGCTCGCGGTCGAGATGGTCCGCCTGTTCCAGGTCGAGCTCGAGCACTACGAGAAGATCGAGGGCTCGATCCTCTCGCTCGACGGCAAGGCCAACCGGCTCTCCGCACTCATCCGCGCCAACCTCGGCATGGCGATGCAGGGTCTGGCCGTCGTACCCATGTTCGCGGGCTTCGACCTCGACAGCGGCTCCGGCCGGATCTTCGGGTACGACGTCACCGGCGGCCGCCACGAGGAGGCGTCCTTCTTCACCGTCGGCTCGGGCTCGCTGTTCGCTCGCGGCGCGCTGAAGAAGCTGTGGCACGAGGGCCTGTCGTCTGACGACGCCGTCCGGGTCTGCCTCCAGGCGCTGTACGACGCCGCGGACGACGACTCCGCCACCGGCGGGCCCGACCTGACCCGCCGGATCTTCCCGATCGTGTGGGTCGTGACCGCCGACGGCGCCGTCCAGCTCGACGAGGCCGCCATCGGCGCGCTCGCCGACCAGGTCGTCGGCGCCCGGATGGCTCGACCCGACGGACCGCTCGCACCCCTGCCCGGCGCGGGGGAGGAGGCCTGAGATGAGCACCCCCTTCTACGTCTCGCCCGAACAGCTGATGAAGGACCGGGCGGACTTCGCCCGCAAGGGCATCGCCCGCGGCCGGTCGCTCGTCGCCGTGCAGTACGCCGACGGCGTGCTGCTGGTGACGGAGAACCCGTCGCAGGCGCTGCACAAGGTGTCCGAGCTCTACGACCGGCTCGCGTTCGCCGCGGTCGGCCGCTACAACGAGTTCGAGAACCTCCGCATCGCCGGCGTCCGGCTCGCCGACATGCGTGGCTACGCGTACGACCGCCGCGACGTCACCGGCCGTGGCCTCGCCAACGCCTACGCGCAGACCCTCGGCACGATCTTCTCCTCGGGCGGCGAGAAGCCGTACGAGGTCGAGATCTTCGTCGCCGAGGTCGGTGCCACCGCCGCCGACGACCAGATCTACCGCCTCACCTACGAGGGCCGGGTCGCCGACGAGCACGGCTTCGCGGTGATGGGCGGCGACAGCGAGACCGTGTCGTCGTATCTGTCCTCGCACTACGCCGCGGGTGCCACGCTCGGAGAGGCACTCTCGGTGGCGGTGGCCGCACTCGGGCACACCGGCGAGGGTGACCGGGTGATCCCCGTCGAGGACCTCGAGGTCGCCGTGCTCGACCGCACCCGCAGCCAGCCGCGGAAGTTCTCCCGGCTGCGCCCTGCTCGGGTCGCCGAGCTCCTCGGCCCCCGTGGCAAGCCCGAGCACGCCGCCCCGCTCCCCGACGACAGCGCCCCCGGGTCCGGTGCCTCCAACCCGAGCACCGACGACCCCGCCGACCCGACCGACCAGGTCTCTGGAGCGGTCGCGCCGCTCGAGAACCCCACCAACGGCGAGCCGCCCGCCGGTGAGCCGCCGGTCGCTCCGCCCCTGTAGCTCGTGGTCGGCCGGTCGTTGCGGTTTGGTCCCAAACCGCAACGATTCGGCCGTCCCAGCTGCGGTTTGTGCCCAAACGGCGGATGGCACGAAGCCTGCCCGACGCGCTTTCCACAGGCGCCCGATCGCGGCTTGATCGGGGTGCGACCAGCGCGGAACCTTGCGCCATGGAGATCGGGGCGGACGGTGCGATCCGGGGCGAGGTGCGCTCTGCCGGGCATCTGCGTGTCGCGCACGGCCTGTACCGCATCGAGACGCCCAACCTCGGGCCCTGGGAGAACTTCGTTCGCGACCTGAGCGCCCTGCTCCTGATCCTGCCTGCCGGCGCCGTCTTCACCCACGTGACAGGTGCCCGGCTGCTCGGCTGGCAGCTGCCGGCCCTGCCCGAGCATGTGCCGCACTTCGCCGCATCCCGCGGTCAGCGCCGGCCACGACGCCCCGGTCTGATCTGCAGTCGCCTCGTTCATGAGACAAAAGCCCAGATCGTGCATGGTCTGCCTGTCGACGAGCCGGCCGAGATACTGCTGCGGGCGGCGCGGGACATGGGCGACCTCGACCTCGCGATCATGGTCGATTCGGCCGTCCGTCTGGGGCATGTCGATGACGCAGCCGTCCAGAAGGTGCTCAAGTCCAAGCGGCCGGGGACCCGACGTCTGCGCCGTGTGTGGGAGGCCCGCGACGGCGCCGCGGAGTCCGCAGGCGAGACACTCCTCCGCAAGTTCCACGACGTCATGGACGTCGCCACCGCTTCCCAGGTCGACATCCACGACGACGACGGGCAGTTCGTGTGCCGTGCCGACCTGGTCGTGCTGGGGACGTTGAACCTCCACGAGTACGACGGCGCCATCCACCGCGAGGCGCCCGTGCACAAGCGCGACCTCCGCCGCGAGCGGGCACTCGCCAGCACGCCGTACGTCCGCCGCGGCTACACCCTCGATGACTTGCTCAACCACGCCGCGACTCTCATGCACGAGCTCGACCGCGTCCTCGGCCGACCACACCAGGCCGAACGTCTG
This sequence comes from Nocardioides sp. F233, assembly GCF_057813895.1. Lineage (NCBI taxonomy): Bacteria > Bacillati > Actinomycetota > Actinomycetes > Propionibacteriales > Nocardioidaceae > Nocardioides > Nocardioides sp. F233. The sequence continues at coordinate 673,482 of NZ_JBVASH010000003.1, read as the reverse complement.
CGGAAGTGGCGAGCCCTCGTCGACGACTCCTTCTACTCCGAGACCGGCCGAGCTCGGGTCATGAACCGTTGGTACCGCTCGACCAACCCCGTCGATTGGGCACGAACCGCGTGACCTGGGCCCGAAATGATGCGGTTTGGGACCAAACCGCATCCCTCCGCTCGCATCTCCCGCACCGTGCCCGGCGCAGCAGTAGTGTTCATTCATGGACCGTCGGATCTTCGGGATCGAGAACGAGTACGGCGTCACGTGCACGTTTCGCGGACAGCGGCGACTGAGTCCCGACGAGGTCGCGCGCTACCTCTTCCGCAAGGTCGTGAGCTGGGGCCGCAGCAGCAACGTCTTCCTGCGCAACGGTGCGCGGCTGTATCTCGACGTGGGCAGCCACCCGGAGTACGCCACGCCCGAGTGTGACGACGTCGCCGAGCTGGTCACGCACGACAAGGCGGGGGAGCGGGTCCTCGAGGGTCTGCTGCTGGACGCCGAGCAGCGCCTGCACGACGAGGGGATCGCGGGCGAGATCTACCTGTTCAAGAACAACACCGACTCGGCCGGCAACTCCTACGGCTGCCACGAGAACTACCTCGTCTCCCGGGCCGGTGAGTTCTCCAAGCTGGCCGACGTACTCATCCCGTTCCTGGTGACCCGCCAGATCATCGTGGGTGCCGGCAAGGTGACCCAGACGCCGCGTGGCACGAGCTACTCGGTGAGCCAGCGCGCCGAGCACATCTGGGAGGGCGTGAGCAGCGCGACCACCCGCAGCCGCCCGATCATCAACACCCGCGACGAGCCGCACGCCGACGCCGAGAAGTACCGCCGTCTGCACGTGATCGTCGGCGACTCGAACATGAGCGAGACGACCACGATGCTCAAGGTCGCCTCCTGCGACCTGGTGCTGCGGATGATCGAGGAGGGCGTGGTGATGCGCGACCTCACGATGGAGAACCCGATCCGTGCGATCCGCGAGATCTCCCACGACGTCACCGGCCGCCGCAAGGTCCGCCTCGCCAACGGCCGGGAGGCGAGCGCGCTCGACATCCAGGGCGAGTACCTCAGCAAGGCCCGCGACTTCGTCGACCGCCGCGGCATCTCCACGCCGATCATCGAGCGGTCCCTCGACCTGTGGGAGCGCGGGCTCAAGGCCGTCGAGTCCGACGACCTCAGCCTGGTCGACCGCGAGATCGACTGGGTCATCAAGTGGAAGCTGATCGACCGCTACCGCGCCAAGCACGGCATCCCGCTCAGCCACCCGCGCGTCGCGCAGCTCGACCTCGCCTACCACGACATCCACCGCGGCCGGGGTCTCTACTACCTCCTTGAGAAGCGGGGCGCGGTCGCCCGGGTGACCAGCGACCTCAAGATCTTCGAGGCGAAGTCCGTCCCGCCGCAGAACACCCGCGCACGCCTGCGGGGTGAGTTCATCCGCCGCGCCCAGGAACGGCGCCGCGACTTCACCGTCGACTGGGTGCACCTCAAGCTGAACGACCAGGCGCAGCGCACCGTGCTGTGCAAGGACCCGTTCCGGGCGTACGACGAGCGCGTGCAACGCCTTATCGACGGCATGTGACACAAGCCTTCGGGCACTCGGTAGGGTTTGCGCGTGCTGATGCGCCTGCGACGTCCCTCCGTGCTCCTTGTGTCGACCCTGCTGCCGGCGAGCCTCGTGCTCGCTGCGTGCGGTGGGTCTGACTCCGACCAGGCCAAGGGCCTCGACGCCGTCACGATCAGTGGCCCGGTCGGCGAGTCGCCCAAGCTGGACTGGAAGTCCGTGATGACCGCGAAGAAGCCGGCGGCCAAGGTGATCACCGAGGGTGACGGCGCGACGCTGAAGAAGGGTGACCTCGTCCGGGTCGAGTTCACCCTCGCCGACGGCTGGACCCACAAGGTCCCGTTCGACAGCTACGCAGCCACGTCGCTCAGCACCTTGGTCACGGTCGGCACCGAGAAGCAGCCGAACACCCTCACCGAGCTGCTGTCCCTCGGCTTCGCCGACGAGATCAAGGCGGGCCAGAAGGTCGGCAGCCGGATCGCGGTCACCGTCGGCAGCGACGTCGCGTTCGGCGGCTACCTCGGCAGCCAGGCCGCCAGCCTGCTCGCGGGCCTCGACATCGGCAACGAGGACGGGCTGCTGTTTGTCGCCGACATCGCCGGCATCGCCGGTCCGGAGGGTGCTCAGGAGGCGGCCCCCGCGTGGGCGCCGAAGATCGTCGAGGCGGACGGCGTACCGACCGGCCTCGACTTCAAGGGCACGCCCAAGCCCAGCGGTGACCTCGAGGTCGCCACGCTGACCAAGGGCACCGGTCCGGTCGTCACGAAGGGACAGACGATCCTGGCCCACTACCTCGGCCAGATCCCGAACGGCGCCAAGCCGTTCGACGAGAACTACTCGAAGGGCACCGCTCTCGAAGCCGTCGTCGGCGGCAAGGACGCCGGCGTCGTCAAGGGCTGGTCGCAGGCCCTGGTCGGCCTGCCCGTCGGCAGCCGCGTGCTGATCCAGATCCCGCCGAAGCTCGGGTACGGCGACAAGGCCCAGGGCGAGGACATCCCTGCCAACTCGACGCTCTACTTCGTCGTCGACATCCTCGACGCCGCCGACACCCCGCCGAAGCCGGAGCCGGCCCCCGAGGCCACGCCCACCGACGGCGCGGCTCCGACCGACGGCGCCACCGACCCCAGCGCCGAGCCGAGCACGGATGCCAGCACCGAAGAGTGAGCGTCTCCTCAACCTGCTGATCATGCTCCTGGTGCAGCGCAGGCCGATCGCCAAGGAGCGGATCCGCGAGCTGCTGTACCCGGACTCACGCCCGGACGCCTTCGAGAAGATGTTCGAGCGTGACAAGGAGGAGCTGCGCAGCCTCGGCGTACCCGTCGAGGTCGCGACCATCGACCCGCTCTTCGAGGACGAGGTCGGCTACCGCATCCCACCGGAGGCGTTCGCGCTGCCCGATGTCGAGCTGACACCGGAGGAGGCCGCCGTCGTCGGCATCGCCTCGCGAGTGTGGCAGCACGCCACCATGGCGCAGGCGACCACCGACGCCGTACGCAAGCTCACCGCAGCCGGGATCGACGTCGACCTGGACGCCCTCGAGATCGCCCGGCCGCTGCTGACCGCGGAGGAGCCGGCGTTCGAGAAGTGCTGGGTCGCGGTGTGCGAGCGCAACGCGATCGAGTTCGACTACCAACGCCCGGACGCCGACGCTCCCATGCGTCGCCGGGTCCAGCCGTGGGGCGTCGTGCGGTACTCGGGTCGCTGGTACCTCGTCGGGTACGACGCCCACCGCGCGGCCGAGCGGGTCTTCCGGCTGTCCCGGGTGCAGGGCGAGGTCGAGCTGGTGGGCCCGCCGCGCGCCTACGACGTACCGCCCGAGACCGACGTGCGCGAGATCGCCCGCCGGATGGCTCCGCCGACGCCGAGCACCACCGCCGTGCTGCTGGTCCGCGACGGTGCAGGCCACGGTCTGCGCCGCTCCGCCGAGCGGATCGAGGTCGGCGTCACGGGACCCGACGACCGCACCGGCTGGGACCGGCTGGTGCTCGTGCGACCCACCCAGGGCCTGGCTGACGAGGTGCTGTCGCACGGTCCTGACGTCGTCCTCGTCGAGCCGGTGGCGATCCGCGAGCAGGTCGTCGCACGGCTCACGGAGGCGGTCTCGTGACCGGTCTTGCTGTTGCGGTTTGGTCCCAAACCGCAACGACACGCCGAGAAGGGATGCGGTTTGGGACCAAACCGCAACGTCGAGGAGCAGTCGGATGAGCCGGACCCCGGCACCGGGCGCGCGGGACCAGGTGGCCCGGCTGCTGATGCTCGTACCGTTCCTGCACCACCGCGACGGCGTCCGGCTGGAGGAGGCCGCCCAGCTGCTGGGTACGACGCCCAAGCAGGTCGTGCAGGACCTCAAGGTGCTGTTCATGTGCGGCCTGCCGGGGGGACTGCCGGACGACCTGATCGACGTCGACCTGGACGCCATCGTCACCGAGGAGGGCAGCCCGGTCACGGAGGGTGTGATCCGGGTCGAGAACGCCGACTACCTCGCGCGGCCGCTGCGGCTGAGCGCGACGGAGGCCTCGGCGATGATCGTCGCGCTGCGGATGCTCCGCGACACCGCAGCAGCTGGGGCCACCCCCGAGCTCGTCGACCGCGTGCTCGCCAAGCTCGAGGCGGCCGTGGGCGCGCCGCACGTCGAGATCACGCCCTCGCCGCGCGACGCCCAGCAGGTCGTGGCCGCCCAGCTGACCGCGCTGGTCGACGAGGCCGTCGCCACGCGCCGGCAGCTGCGGCTGCTGTACTTCGTGCCCTCGCGCGACGAGGAGTCCGAGCGGCTCGTCGACCCGTACGGCGTCGTGACGCACGGGGTGTTCTCCTACCTCGACGCCCACTGTCACCGCGCGGAGGGCGACCGGCTGTTCCGGCTGGACCGGATCACCAAGGCCGAGCTGCTCCCATCAGCACGGACCGCCCCCGGCCGGGAGCCGCGGGACCTCAGCGACGGGCTGTTCACCGACGACGCGGTACCGGACGCGACGGTCGTGACGCTGCGGCTGGCTCCCCAGGCGCGGTGGGCCACCGACTACTACCCGGTGCGCGACGTGCGTCCGCACGACGACGGGTCGGCCGAGGTCGACCTGGTCGTGGTGGACCGCAGGTGGCTGACGAGGCTGCTGCTGCGGTTGGCGCCGCACGCGACGGTGGTCCACCCCTCGGAATTCACCGACACTTTCACCGCTCGCGCACAGGAGACCCTCAGTCTGTACCGGTGAGAGCGGCGTAGGATGATCTACGTCAGCACAACCCGACGATCGAGAGTTGGTCCCCGCCGATGTTTCCCCTGATCGGAATGCCCCAGGGCGCCGAGTGGCTCGTCATCCTGGCGATCGTGGTGCTGGTCTTCGGCGCCGCCAAGCTCCCTGACCTCGCCCGCGGTACGGGCCAGGCGCTGCGGATCTTCAAGGCCGAGACCAAGGGGCTCCGCGACGACGAGGACGACAAGAAGAAGCCCACCACGTCGACCGGCGAGCTGAACGCCGCCGACGACACCCGGCTCGACGACGTGGCCGAGGGCGAGATCGTCGACGAGCGCCGCGAGAACAACGCCTGACCCTTGGCGTTCACGGGACTTCTCAGACTCTTCATCGGGAAGCCCGTCCATCCTGTCGGTGACGACGGGCGGATGGCGCTGTCCGACCACCTGCGTGAGCTGCGCGCGCGGATCCTCAAGGCCGCATTCGTGCTGCTCGTGGGGTTCATCGTCGCGCTCTTCTTCTTCGACCCGATCTTCGCGGTCATCAACGACCCGTACCAGAAGGCTCGCGAGGCTCTCGGCGCGGAGCGCACGATGGCGACGACCAGTGGCGTCGCCGGCGGCTTCATCCTCTACCTGAAGCTGTGCGGCATCGCCGCCGTCGTCGGCACCAGCCCGATCTGGCTCTACCAGATCTGGGCGTTCATCCTCCCGGGCCTGCACTCCAACGAGAAGCGCTGGACGGTCCTGTTCGCGGTGATCGCCGGCCCGCTGTTCCTCGGCGGCATCGCGCTCGGCTACGTCACGTTGCCCAAGGGCCTGGAGATCCTGATCGGGTTCACCCAGGCCGACCTCACCAACCTGGTCGAGTTCAACGAGTACCTCAGCTTCTTCACGCGCACGCTGCTGGTCTTCGGCATCGCGTTCGAGATCCCGGTGTTCGTGGTGCTGCTCAACATGGCCGGCGTGGTCAAGGGCAAGGCGCTGGGGGCCGCGCGGCCGTGGATCGTGATCGGGACGTTCATCTTCGCCGCGGCGGCCACGCCCTCGACGGACCCGTTCACGATGACGTTCATGGCCGTGCCGATGATCGTGCTGTTCCTCCTCTCCGAGGTGATCGCGCGGCTCAACGACCGCCGGCGCGCGGGCAAGGCCATCAACGCGGGACTCTCGCCCGACGAGGCCAGCCCGCTCGATCTGTGACCCGCCGCTAGCCTTCACCCGTGCCCCGCGCAATCGTCCTGACCAACCCGACCTCGGGCAAGGGGCGAGGTGCGCGGATGCGGGACGAGGCGCTGCCCCGGTTCCACGGCGCCGGATGGCGTACGACGGCCCTCACCGGCCGCGACGCCGACGAGGCCCTCGACCTGGCCCGGGTGGCCGCGGGCGAGGAGCCGGACGCGCTCGTCGTGTGCGGCGGCGACGGGATGGTGAACATCGGCATCCAGGCGGTGGCCGGCACCGACGTCCCGCTCGGCATCCTGCCCGCCGGCACCGGCAACGACTTCGCGCGCTACTTCGACCTGCCGCGCGGCGACGGCGCGGCGGCCGCCGTACGCATCCTGCACGGCACTCCACGGACCGTCGACCTGGCCCGTGTCGGCGACCGGTACTTCGGCTGCGTCCTGGCCGCCGGGTTCGACGCGGTCGTCAACGAACGCGCCAACCGGATGCGTTGGCCCCGCGGGCAGATGCGCTACAACCTCGCCACCCTCGCCGAGCTCCCGGTGCTGCGGCCGCTGCGCTACGTCCTCGAGCTCGACGGCGTCGAGCGGCAGGTCGAGGCGACGCTGGTCGCGGTCGGCAACGGCCCGTCCTTCGGCGGCGGGCTGCGGATCACCGAGGGCGCCCTGCTCGACGACGGGCTGCTCGACGTGGTGCTGATCAAGCCGCTGAGCCGCCGCGAGCTGGTGCGGACCTATCCGAAGCTGTTCGACGGGAGTCACGTGAGCCATCCGCAGTACGAGCGCCACCGGGTGCGCCGGGTGACCGTCGCCTGCTCCGGCATCGTCGGGTACGCCGACGGCGAGCGCTTCGGCCCGCTGCCCCTGACCGTCGAGTCCGTCCCGGGCGCCCTGCGGGTGATCGCATGAGCGAGCACGACGACGCCCTCAGCCCGGCGCAGCGCTACGCGGCGTACCGCAAGGACAAGGGGCACCCCGTCTTCCGGGACTTCTCCGCCGGCTACGACTTCCCGCTCGACGACTTCCAGGTCGAGGGTTGCAAGGCGGTCGAGGAGGGCGACGGCGTGCTCGTCGCCGCGCCCACCGGCGCCGGCAAGACGGTGGTGGGGGAGTTCGCGGTCCACCTCGCGCTCGAGACCGACCGCAAGTGCTTCTACACGACGCCGATCAAGGCGCTGTCGAACCAGAAGTACCACGACCTGGTCGAGCGGTACGGCGCCGACAAGGTCGGCCTGCTCACCGGCGACACCACGATCAACGGCGAGGCGCCGGTCGTCGTGATGACGACCGAGGTGCTGCGCAACATGCTCTACGCGCGCTCCCGGACCCTCGTCGGGCTCGGGTTCGTCGTGATGGACGAGGTGCACTACCTCGCCGACCGCTCCCGCGGCGCCGTGTGGGAGGAGGTCATCATCCACCTGCCCGAGTCGGTCTCGGTGATCTCGCTGTCAGCGACGGTCTCGAACGCCGAGGAGTTCGGCGAGTGGCTGGAGACGGTGCGCGGGGCGACCCGCACCATCGTCGCCGAGCGTCGCCCGGTGCCGCTGTTCCAGCACGTGATGGTCGGGCGCCGGCTGCTCGACCTGTTCGCCTCGACCGACGTCGACGCGGCCGCCGGCTTCGTCCGCGAGGGCGCCCCGGTCAACGACGAGCTGATGAAGCTGGCCCGCGACGACTGGGCCTCCACTCGGCTCAAGGGTCACCGCCAGCCCCGCGGGTCCCGTCAGGGCGGGCCCGGCAGCCGCAACGTCGGCAACGGCCGCCGGATCTGGATCCCCGGCCGCCTCGACGTCGTCGAGCGACTGCAACGTGACAACCTGCTCCCGGCCATCGACTTCATCTTCAGCCGCGCCGGGTGCGACGCCGCCGTCCAGCAGTGCTTGGACGCCAAGCTCCGGCTCACCTCGCCCGAGGAGCGCGACGAGGCCATCGCGTACGTCGAGAGCACGCTCGGCGGGCTGCCGTCGGCGGACCTCCACGTGCTCGGCTACCACGACTTCCTCGACGCCGCGTCCCGCGGCATCGCCGCGCACCACGCCGGTATGCTCCCCGCCTTCAAGGAGTGCGTCGAGGAGCTCTACCTGCGCGGCCTGGTCAAGATCGTGTTCGCGACCGAGACCCTCGCCCTCGGCATCAACATGCCCGCGCGCACCGTGGTGCTGGAGAAGCTGAGCAAGTGGAACGGCGAGACGCACGCCGACATCACGCCGGGGGAGTACACCCAGCTCACCGGCCGTGCCGGTCGCCGCGGTCTCGACGTCGAGGGCCACGCCGTCGTGCTCTGGCAGCCGGGGATGAACCCGCGCGAGCTGGCGGGCCTCGCCTCGACGCGCACCTATCCGCTGCGCTCGAGCTTCCGGCCGTCGTACAACATGGCGGTCAACCTGGTGCACTCCTACGGCCGCCACCAGGCGCGCGAGCTGCTCGAGCAGTCCTTCGCCCAGTTCCAGGCCGACCGTGCCGTCGTCGGGCTGGCCCGCCAGCAGCGCAAGGCCGAGGACGCACTGGCCGGGTACGCCGACGCCGCGCAGTGCCACCTCGGCGACTTCATGGAGTACGCCGGGCTGCGCCGCCGGATCTCCGAGCTGGAGAAGGAGTCGAGCAAGGTACGCCGGCAGGACCGTCGCGACGACGCGCTCGCCTCGCTCGAGCAGCTCAAGCCCGGCGACGTGATCGTCGTACCCGTCGGGAAGTTCGCCGGGCCCGCGGTCGTCGTCGACCCCGGGCTGTCCGAGCACGGCCACCGCCCGCTGGTCATCACCGCCGAGCGGCAGGGCCGGCGGCTGGCGATGATGGACTTCCCGACGCCGGTCGAGCCGGTGGCCCGGATCAAGCTGCCGAAGCGGGTCGACGCCCGCAACCCCCACCAGCGCAAGGACATTGCCCAGCTGGTCCGCGAGGCGGTCCGGGCACTGCCGCTGTCGGTCACCCGCCCGCGCGCCGAGCGCGGTCCGGTCGACGAGGACGTCGCTCGCCAGATCCAGGCGCTGCGCGCCCAGGTCCGTGAGCACCCCTGCCACGGCTGTGCGGACCGCGAGGACCACGCCCGGTGGGCGGAGCGCTACGCGAAGCTGCAGAAGGACACGGACGTGCTGTCGGCGCGGATCGAGCGTCGTACCAACACCGTGGCGCGGACCTTCGACCGCGTCTGCGAGGTGCTGGAGGCACTCGACTACCTCCGGGACGACGAGGTCACCGAGCGTGGCCGCGGCCTGATGCGGATCTACTCCGAGCTCGACCTGGTCGCCGCCGAGTCGCTGCGCACCGGCCTGTGGGACGACCTCACACCGTCCCAGCTCGGCGCGGTGCTCTCCGCACTGGTCTACGAGGCACGCCGCCCCGAGGACGGCCCGCCGAACACGCCGGGCGGCGCCATCGCGGTCACCATCGAGGCGATGACGCGGCTGTGGGGCGAGCTGGAGCGCCTCGAGCGCGAGCACCGCCTCGACTTCCTGCGCAAGCCGGACGCGGGCTTCGCGTGGACCGCGTGGCGCTGGGCCGAGGGCCAGGAGCTCGACGAGATCATCACCCGCAACGACCAGACCGCCGGCGACTTCGTGCGCCAGATGAAGCAGCTCATCGACTTCGCCGGCCAGATCGCCGATGCCGCCGCCGGTACCCCGGTCCGCGACACCGCGCGGCAGCTGGTCAAGCTGCTGCGGCGGGGGATCGTCGCGACGGGCTGACCGGTCAGCCGAGTCCGCCGGGCGCCACCGAGCGCTCGGCGGCCCGCAACCGGGCGGCGTACGCCTCACCGCGGGGCGACAGCGCTGCCACGGCGCGGCGCCGGTCGTCCGGGTCGATCCGGCGCACGACGATGCCCTGGGCGACCAGCCGGTCGACGTGCCGGGTGAGGCTGGCGGCCGGGACGACGGCGGCCGTGGCGATCTCGCTCATGGCGAGACCGGGCGCGTCGCCGATCACGGCGATGATCCGCCAGTGGTCCATCGCCAGGCCCTGCTCGTCGAGGATCGGCTGGAGCACGCGGCGCAGCCCGGCCTCGACCTGCCGCACCTGCACGGCCAGGCTGACCCGCAGCTGGTGGCTCACGGCGGCCTCCTCGCCCGGTTTGTGACGTTCTCGTGAACGCGTGTGAACGCCGGCGTCACCTCGCCATTCCGCTCCTAACCTAGTCATCCGTGCCCCTCCCGCGCCACGACGACCGGCTGAGCGTCGCCTTCGTCGTACCGCTCCAGGGCCCGACCGGAATCTACGGGCCCTCCTGCCTGGCCTGCGGCGAGCTCGCGGTCGAGCAGCTGAACGCCGGCACCGGGATCGCAGGCCGGCAGGTCGAGCTGGTGGTCGTCGACGGCGGACGCGAGCCCGAGGACGTGGCCGCCGAGGTCGGGCGCCTGGTCGACGACCAACGGGTGCAGGCGGTCGCGGGCTGGCACACGTCGGCGGTGCGCCAGGCGATCACCCGACGGGTCGGCGGCCGTGTCGTGTACGCGTTCGGCGCCATGCACGAGGGCAGCGACCCGACGCCGGGCGTCTTCCTGATCGGTGAGCGCCCGATCAACCAGCTGCTGCCGGCGGCGCACTGGATGCGCGAGGAGCTCGGCGTGGGGCGCTGGGCGATCCTCGGCAACGACTACGTGTTCCCACGGGTGACCGGGACGACGGCCCGCCTGGCCCTCGAGGACACCCCGTCGGAGGTCGTGAGCGAGACCTACGTGCCGCTGGGCACGACCGACTTCGCAACGGTGATCGACGGCCTGGCGCGTCAGCCGGTCGACGGCGTGATCATGCTCCTGATGGGCCAGGACGCCGTGCACTTCAACCGGCAGTTCGCCCGCTCCGGACTGACCGCCACGCTCCCGCGGCTGAGCCCCGCGGTCGAGGAGAACACCCTGCTCGCGGGCGGGCTGGTCGCCAATGAGGGCATGTACGCCGCGGCGGCGTACTTCGACGGCATGGACACCGCCGAGAGCTCGGCGCTGGCGCGCGACTACTACGCCCGCTGGGGCCGCTGGGCGCCGGCTCTCAACGCGGTCGGGGAGTCGTGCTACGAGGCGATCACCTTCCTCGCCCGGGTCGGAGAGGTCTGCGGATCGCTCAGCGTCGCCGCGGCCGCGACGCTGCCCGACGGCCACTTCTACTCCAGCCCACGCGGCCTCATGCGGCTCGACGGCAACCTGCTGGACCAGGACGTGTACGTCGCGGTCGCCGACGGCCTCGGCTTCCGGGTCGAGCAGCGGATCGCGCGCGTGCACTAGGACCCTCCGCCACCGGCCGCACGACGGGCGGCCTGCCACACGGGTCCGAGATCCGCCTCGTGAGCCTGCACCCCGAGCCGGCGCCACAGCACGGCCCCACCTTCGAGGTCGTAGCGGTGCTCGGCGTCGTCGGGCGGCGGAGCACCCACCAGCAGCACCGAGGACATCACCCGGTGCCCGCCCAGGAGTGCCCGGGCCGTGAGCGCGTCGATGGTGAGGTCCTCGACCAGGACCGGGCCGCTCCCCGAGAGCACCTCCGTGGTCTGGTTGACCCGGCCCGGCTCCTCGCCGTGCCGGCCCAGGACCAGCGACTCCCGCAGCGCGAGGACCGCCCCGTCCCGGATCCGGGCCCGGGTGGACCGCTGGACGGCAGCACCGGCGGCGACGACGAACGGCTCGCCGGCCCAGGTCAGCACGGCACCACGGCCGAGCGTGATCCGCACGTCCCAACGGGCCCGGCCGCCGCGCATGTCGAACGCGACGGTGCCCCCCGGTTCGACGACGTCGAGCCGGGCACCGGCATCCACCGCGATGTCGACCTCGACCCGGTCCCCGGCCAGGAGCAGGGCGCCCTCCGGCACGAGCGAGATCCGGGCGCCCGTGTGGTCGTGGTCGACGAGCACGGGCCGCAGGGAGGACGCGGTCGGGTCGGAGAGGGTGACCGTGCTGCGCACCTGGCACCGACCGGTGTCCGCCGGGGACACGCGGATCCGGGTCCGGGCGGTGCGCTCAGTGCTCGTGAGCATGCACGTGGCGCGCCATCGGGCCGGGGTCGACGGGGACGAGGACCCCCGCCGTCTGGCTGCGGCGGACCTCCTCGACCCACGCCACGAGCGCGTCGATGCTCGACCGGTCCGTGCGGGAGAGCCCGATGACCGGCCGTTCGCCACGGGCTGCGGTGGCGTCGGCCAGCATCCGGGGCACGTCCACGCCGACGTACGGCGCCAGGTCGGTCTTGTTCACGACCAGCAGGTCAGCGCGCTCGATGCCCGGACCGCCCTTGCGGGCGACGTCGCCGCCGCCGGCGACGTCGAGGACGAACACCTGGGCATCGACGAGAGCGGGGGAGAAGGTGGCCGTGAGGTTGTCCCCACCGGACTCGAGCAGCACCAGGTCGAGGCCCGGGAACGCGTCCTCGAGCTCCTCGACGGTCGTGAGGTTCGCGCTGATGTCGTCGCGGATCGCGGTGTGGGGGCAGGCACCGGTCTCGACCGCGCGGATGCGTTCCGGAGCCAGCACGCCGGCCGAGCGCAGGAAGCGGGCGTCCTCGTCGGTGTAGATGTCGTTGGTGACGACGGCGAGCTCGAGCCGGGCGGACAGCTCCCGGCACAACAGCGCGATCAGGGAGCTCTTGCCGGTGCCGACCGGACCGCACACGCCGAGGCGCAGCGGACGCGGGGACGGCGGCCGGGCCGCGTGGGGATGGGGGTGGTCAGGCACGGAACAACCTCCTGGTGCTGGCGGCGTGGGCCTGTGCCCACGCCTCGATCTGGGGGGCCGAGCAGGCCGGGATGTCGGTGGGCAGCTCGGCCCAGGACACCGCGGCCTCGAGGTCCGCGATGCCGGTGAGGGCTTCCGCGGCCCAGCCCGCGACGGTGACGGGGTCGAGCGGCAGCAGCTTGAGCGCTGCTGCGCAGACGGTCTGCACGTCGTCGTACGCGACCAGGCGGGCCACCGAGGCCGCGCCCAGGCCGAGTCCGGCGCACACGGCCCCGAGGACCGTGCTTCGGCTCGGCCGCGGGAGGTCGTCGAGCGGTCGCGCCAGGTCCGGCCAGGTGCGCCGCACCAGGCGCAGCAGGGCATGGCCCTGCGCGCGCGACGCCTCGCGCAGGGCTGGCGACACCGTGCGGGCCGCCCAGGCCCGCTCCACCTGGTCGAGAGAGCCGTGACGGTCGACGGTGGCCCGGGCGACGACGGCGGTGCCCGCCTCGACCCGGGTGCTGCTCAGCAGCCGGGTGCGGAGGTATCCGGGTACGTCGGCCGCCGTCAGCCCGTGCGCCAGGGCACCCTCCAGCGTGCCGGACTGTGTGTGCCCGCCGACGGGCAGGCGCGCGTCGGCGAGCAGCAGGAGGACCAGCTCGGGGTGGGTCATCGCCATGCCTCAGAACATCGAGTAGAGGCGCGCCAGCGGCAGCTCGGTCGCCGGGGCCGGGACGACCCGCTCGCCGTCGACGTCGATCTGGAAGGTCTCCGGGTCGATGTCGATGCGGGGCAGCGCGGCGTTGTTGACCATGTCGGCCTTCGTCACCCCGCGGGTCGGCTTCACCGGGGCCAGCCGGCGGCGCAGGGCGAGCCGATCAGCGAGGCCGTCGGCCAGGGCTGCCGGGGACACGAAGGTGACGGCGTGTGCACTGCCGTCCTCGACCAGCGTCGGACGCATCAGCACCGGCTGCGGGGTCGGGATCGAGGCGTTGGGGTCCCCGAGCGCTCCCCACACGAGCGCTCCGGACTTCAGCACCACCTGCGGGCGGATCCCGAAGAACCGGGGGTCCCACAGCACGAGGTCGGCGAGCTTGCCGGCCTCGACGGATCCGACCTCGTGGTCGATGCCGTGTGCGACCGCAGGGTTGATCGTGTACTTGGCGACGTAGCGCCGGGCGCGGGCGTTGTCAGCCGGCCCCTCGGCGAGGTCGCCGTGGGCGCCGTACCGCGCCTTCATCACGTGCGCCACCTGCCAGGTGCGGCAGATCACCTCACCGATGCGTCCCATCGCCTGCGCGTCCGAGGACGTGATCGACAGGGCGCCGATGTCATGCAGGAGGTCCTCGGCGGCGATCGTCGTCGCCCGGATGCGGGACTCGGCGAAGGCGAGGTCCTCCGGCACCTGCGGGTTGAGGTGGTGGCAGACCATGAGCATGTCGAGGTGCTCGGCGACGGTGTTGACCGTGTGCGGCAGGGTCGGGTTGGTCGAGCCCGGGATGACGTGAGCGAGGCCGGCGACCGTGAGGATGTCCGGCGCGTGCCCGCCGCCGGCGCCCTCGGCGTGGAAGGCGTGGATGCCGCGGCCGGCGATCGCACCGATGGTCGACTCGACGTAGCCGGCCTCGTTGAGGCTGTCGGAGTGGAGGGCGACCTGCAGCCCGAACTCGTCGGCCGCGCGGAGCGAGGCGTCGATCGCCGCGGGGGTCGAGCCCCAGTCCTCGTGGACCTTGTAGCCCGCGGCGCCGGCGAGCGCCTGCTCCGCGAGGCCACCTGCACTGACCGTGTTGCCCTTGCCGAACAGGAGCACGTTGAGCGGCACGGAGTCGAGCGCGCGGTGGACCGCGGTCAGGTGCCAGGCACCGGGCGTCACCGTGGTCGCCTTCGAGCCCTCGGAGGGACCGGTGCCGCCACCGGCGATCGTGGTGATGCCGGTGGCGAGTGCCTCGACCAGCTGCGAGCGGGACAGCAGGTGCACGTGCACGTCGATCGCACCGGCGGTGAGGATCTTCCCCTCGCCGGCGATCACGTCCGTGCCCGGGCCGATGACCAGGTCCGGGTGCACGCCGTCGGCGATGTCGGGATTGCCGGAGCGGCCGAGCGCGACGATCCGGCCCGCGCGGATCCCGACGTCGGCGCGCACGACGCCCCAGTGGTCCAGCACCAGCGCGTTCGTGATCACCGTGTCGAGGGCGCCCTCCGCCGAGGTGCGGGTCGACTGCGCCATCGACTCGCGGATCGACTTGCCGCCGCCGAAGACGGCCTCCTCGCCGCCGACCACCCAGTCCTGCTCCACCTCGATCCACAGGTCCGTGTCGCCCAGGCGGACCTGGTCGCCGACGGTGGGGCCGTAGAGGGCTGCGTACGCCGCGCGGCTGATCTCAACCATCCAGCGCACCTCCGTCGGTGCGGACCTGGAGGCCGGGCACGACCCGGGCACCGCGCAGCGCGACGATCGCGACCTCCTGCGACGCGCCGGGCTCGAACCTGCGCGAGGTGCCCGACGGCACGTCCAGCCGGAACCCGTGGGCCGCGGCGCGGTCGAAGGACAGCGCCGGGTTCGCGTCGGGCAGGTGGAGGTGCGACCCGATCTGGACGGGACGGTCCCCGGTGTTGGTCACGACGAGCAGCCGCCGCTCCGACGCGGGTCTGTCGGCGTTGAGCAGCACGGTGCCAGGCCCGGGGCGGGTGGCGCCGGGGCCGTCGGTCAGGATTCCCACTGCAGCTCTCCTCAGGCGATCGGGTGGTGGAGGGTGACGAGCTTGCGTCCGTCGTCGAACGTGGCCTCGACCTGGACGTCGAGGAGCATCTCCGCGACGCCGGGCATGACCTGGTCACGGACCAGGACCTCGCGGCCGCGCTCCATCAGGTCGACGACGGTGCCGCCGGCGCGGGCTTCCTCGATCACCCAGCACGACAGCAGCGCGACGGCCTCCGGGTAGTTGAGGAGCACGCCGCGCGCGAGCCGGTCGCGCGCGATCATGCCGGCGACGCTGAGCAGCAGCTTCTCGGTGTCGGCGGGGGTCAGGTGCATCTCATACCGCCATGGCTGCGCGGACCGCGTCCAGCGCGCCCGCCCCGCCGACGCCGCTGGAGGTCACCCGGCCGGACTCGAGCACCGCGTAGGCGTCCGTGCTGCGCAGCGCGAACCCCACGTGCTGCTCCACGAGCAGCACCGACAGGTCGCCCCGCGCGGTCAGCGCGGTGATCACGGACTCGATCTCGGCGACGACATTGGGCTGGATGCCTTCGGTCGGCTCGTCGAGGATGAGCAGCCGCGGCTTCGTGAGCAGCGTCCGGGCGATCGCCAGCTGCTGGCGCTGGCCGCCGGACAGGAGCCCGGCGCGACGTCCGAGCAGGTCGCGCAGGGCCGGGAAGGTGTCCAGCACCCCGTCGATGGCGGACCGGTCCGTGGTGACCAGCTGGAGGTTCTCCAGCGTCGTCATCTGGGGGAACGACAGCTGGCCCTGCGGCACGTATCCCAGGCCGCGGGCGACCCGCTTGTTGGGGCGCAGCCGGGTGACGTCCTCGCCGTCGAGCAGGACCTGCCCCCGCATGACCGGCAGCAGGCCGACGGCGACGCGCAGCAGGGTGGTCTTTCCGGCTCCGTTGTGGCCCATCACGGCGACGGCGCCGCCCTCGGGCACGTGGAGCGAGACGTCCTCCAGGACCCGGGTCCGGCCGTAGCCGGCCGTCACGTCGCGCAGCTCAAGCATGGTCCGCCTCCTCGGCTGTGCGGCCCAGGTAGACCTGCTGGACCCTCGGGTCGGCCTGGATCTCGGCGACGGTCCCCTCGGCGAGGACCTTGCCGGCGTGCATCACCGTCACGACGTCGGCGTAGCGGCGCACGAACTCCATGTCGTGCTCGATGACCACGATGGTCCGCTCGCGGCCGATCCGCCGGAGCAGGTCGCCCGTCTGCTCGCGCTCCTCGGCGCTCATCCCGGCCACGGGCTCGTCGAGCAGCATCACCCGGGCGTCCTGCACGAGGAGCATGCCGATCTCCAGCCACTGCTTCTGACCGTGGGCGAGGACGCCCGCGGGCCGGTCCCGCAGCGCGGTGAGCCCGATGGTCTCGAGCGCCTCCTCGACGTACGACGGCGTGCCCCGTCGGGCCAGGCCCATCTGCCAGGCCCGACGGTGGATGCCGCCGGCGATGTCGAGGTTCTGCAGGACGGAGAGGCCCTCGAAGACGGTGGCCGTCTGGAAGGTGCGCCCGATGCCGGAGCGCACGATCCGATGCGGCCTGGTGCGCAGCAGGTCCTGGTTGCGGTAGCGGACCAGTCCGGTGGCGGGGACCAGTCCGGTGACCGCGTCGACCAGCGTGGTCTTGCCTGCGCCGTTGGGCCCGATCAGGAAGTGCAGTCGGCCCTGGAGCAGGGTCAGGTCGACGTCGTCGATCGCCCGGAACCCGTCGAACTCGACGCACACTCCGCGGATCTCCAGGTAGTCGTCGTTCACCGGGCCACCTCCAGCTCGTCGCCGGCCGCAGCCGCAGGGGCGGACCTGTGCCGGGGGACTGACGGCAACGCCCGTAGCCGGCCGAGCACCTGGGAGCCGACGCTGCCCAGTCCGGCGGGGAAGAACAGGATCACCACGATGAAGAGCAGCCCCAGGAAGTAGGTCCACTGGTCGGGGAAGGACTCCGACAGCGCGGTCCGGCCGAATCCGACGGCGAGCGCGCCGAGGGCGGGTCCGAGCAGCAGGGCGCGTCCCCCGAGGGCGACGCCGGCGATGAGGAGGATCGATGCCGTCGCGTCGACGTCGGACGGGGAGATGATCCCGGTGATGGGCGCGAACAGCGCGCCGCCGATGCTCGCCATCACGGCCGCCAGCACGAAGGCGACCAGCTTGATGTTCGCCGGGTCGTGGCCGAGGAAGCGGACCCGCTCCTCGGCGTCGCGGGTCGCGACGAGCAGCTCGCCGAACCGGCTGCGGTACAGCTGCCACACAACGACGAGGCAGACGACCAGCACCGTCGCGGCGATCGAGTAGATCATCCGCTTGTTCGCCGGGTCGTAGAGGTTGTAGCCGAAGAACTGGGTGAACTGGTTGAGACCGTTGAACCCGCCGGTCTGCTTGATGGTGGCGACGAGAAGCGTGGCGAACGCGACGGCGAGGGCCTGGGTGAGGATCGCGAAGTAGGCGCCCCTGACCCGGCGCTTGAAGATCGCCCAGCCGAGGACCGCGGCCGCCAGGGCCGGCAGCACGACGATGGCGGCCAGGGTGAAGGCGCCACTGCGGAACGGCTCCCACCAGCCGGGCATGGTGCCGTCGCCGTACAGCACCATGAAGTCGGGGACCGCGTCCGGCCCGCCGACGGCCATGGCTGCCTCGAGCTTGAGGTGCATGGCCATCGCGTAGCCGCCGAGGCCGAAGAAGACGCCCTGGCCCATGACCAGCATGCCGCCGCGGCCCCACGCCAGACCGATGCCGACGCCGGCGATCGCCCAGCACACGTACTTGCCGAGGTTGTTGAGGCGGAACGGGCTCAGCACGGCGGGCGCGACCACGAGCAGCGCGATCGCGACCAGGGCGATGCCCAGCACCGGACCCCAGGTGCGGCCCCAGGTCTGCAGCTGCTTCATGCGAGCCCCCTGGTGCGAACGGTGAACAGCCCCTGTGGCCGGAGCTGGAGGAACACGACGACCAGCGCGAAGGTCAGCACCTGCGCCATGCTGGAGCTGAACCAGTCGGTGAAGTAGGCCGTCACGACCCCGACGGTGAAGGCGGCGATGACGGTGCCCTTCAGCTGGCCGAGACCGCCGGCGACGACGACGAGGAAGGCGGAGATGATGTACGTCGTACCGAGGTTCGGGTTGGTGCCCGAGATGAGCGACACCGCCACGCCGCCGATCCCCGCGAGCCCCGAGCCGACGAAGAACGTCACCCGGTCGACCGTGCGGGTGGAGACCCCCATCGTCTCGGCGAGGTCGCGGTTCTGCACCGTCGCCCGGATCCGCCGGCCGTACGCGGTGTACCTGAGCAGGGCGCCGAGGGCGGCCAGCGCGGCCACGGCCAGCAGGATCGTGAACATCTGGCGGTAGGGCCAGTGGTAGCCGAGCACGTCCACGTTCCCGTCGAGCCAGCCAGGCGTGCGGACCGGGTCGCCCTGGGCCCCGAAGAGATCCTTGGCGAGCTGCTGGAGGAGCAGGCTCACGCCGACCGTGACGAGGAGGGTGTCGAGCGGACGCCGGTACATCCACTGGATGATCGCGACCTCGAGCAGGAGCCCGAGGGCACCGGCGACCAGGAACGCGACGGGCAGGGCGACCAGGATCGACAGGTCGGTGTCGGTCACGACCTGCTGGGTGAGGTACGTCGTGTAGGCGCCGGCCATGAGGAACTCGCCGTGGGCCATGTTGATGACGCCCATCTGGCCGAAGGTGAGGGCCAGGCCGAGCGCGGCGATGAGCAAGAGCGCGCCGGTCGCCGTCCCGGCGAGCAACGGGGTGGTGAACGCGTCCACGAGGACTCCTGACGGGTGGCCCGGGGTGCCGCGCCGGACGGCACGGCACCCCGGGGAGCGGGGGAGCGGGTGCGAGGACCGTCAGGTCACTTCGCGCTCGGGTCCCACCACGCGTAGCCCTTGAGGAACGGGTCCGGCTCGATCGGCTTCTCCGAGGACCACACGACGTCGAACTGGTTGTCGGAGTTGATCTGCCCGATCAGTGCGGTCTTGGCGATGTGGTGGTTGTCGCCGTCGATGGTGACCGTGCCCTCGGGTGCGTCGAAGGTGACGCCGTCGGCAGCGGCGTTGATCTTGGCGACGTCGAACGAGTCGGCCTTCTCGACCAGGCTCTTGTAGAGGTACAGCGAGGTGTACGCCGCCTCCATCGGGTCCGACGTCGGCCGGTCCGCGCCGTACTTGTCCTGGAACGCCTTGATGAAGGCGTCGTTGGTGGGGCTCTTGACCGACTCGAAGTAGTTCCACGCGGCGTACTGGCCGGTGACGTCCTTGCCCATCGCCGGCGCCTCCTCCTCCGCGATCGACACCGAGATGATCGGCGTCGTCCTCGCGGTCAGGCCCTGCTCGTAGTAGGCCTTGATGAAGCCGACGTTGGACGAGCCGTTGATCGTGTTGAACACGAAGTCGGGCTTGGCGGCCACGATCTTGGCGACCTGGGTGGTCCAGTCGTCGTCGTCCAGCGGCACGTACTCCTCGCCCACGATCTTGATGCCGAGCTCGGCGGCGTACTGCTTGATGATCTTGTTCGCCGTGCGCGGGAAGACGTAGTCGGAACCGGCGAGGAAGAGCGTCTTGACGCCCTTGGACTTGAGGAAGTCCATGGCCGGGATGATCTGCTGGTTGGTCGTGGCGCCCGTGTAGTAGATGTTCTTCGAGGCCTCCAGGCCCTCGTACTGCACCGGGTAGAAGAGCAGCCCGTCGTCGGCCTCGACGACCGGCAGCATCGCCTTGCGCGAGGCCGAGGTCCAGCCGCCGAAGACGGCGGCGACGCAGTCGCCGGTCAGCAGCTTCTCGATCTTCTCGGCGAAGACCGCCGGGTCACTGGCTCCGTCCTCGACGACCGGCTCGATCTTCTTGCCGAGGATGCCTCCGGAGGCGTTGATCTGCTCCGCCGCCAGGGACAGCGAGTCGCGGACCGTCTGCTCGCTGATCGCCATCGCGCCGGACGTGGAGTTGAGGAAGCCGAGCTTGATCGTGTCGCCGGAGGTGTCGACGCAGCTCTCGGCGGAGGCGCTTGCGTCGCCGGACTTGGAGCCACCGCAGGCGCTCAGGCTGAGTGCTGCGGTGAGGGCCAGGACAGTGCTGGTGGTGAGGCGGGAACGGGAGTGGAACACGGAGGACAACCCTCTCGGTCATCGCACCCGTCGACTCGGGGGACGGGTGCTGGGCCAGGGGGCACGACGCCGGGCCCCGGTGGCGATGAACCTAGGAAGGGCTGATTTCCGGTTACTACCAAATGGAATGAAATCGGTGTTTCGTGATCCGCACTGCGCGTTACACGGCTGTCGCCGCCAGCACGCCGGTCAGCCGCTCGACCGGTGAGGCAAGCGACCACCGCTCGACGAGCGCCGCGAGCGCCTCGGGGTCGACGGGGGCGGACGGGAGGGCGAGGTGGTCGCGGCCCAGGTCGATGTCACGGGCGACGGCGACCACCTGGGGAGCGACCGCGAGGTAGGCGGCCGCGTCGCGGATCTTGGCGCGGGGTCCGGGGCCGAGGTCGCTGGAGGGGTCGTCGACGGCGGCGACGATGCCGGCGAGGTCGTCGTACTTCTGCAGCATCGAGGCGGCGGTCTTCTCCCCGACGCCCTTGACGCCGGGCAGGCCGTCGGAGGCGTCGCCGCGCAGGGTGGCGAAGTCGGCGTACTGGTCGGCGCGGACCCCGTACTTGTCGAGCACCCAGGCCTCGTCGACCCGCTCGTGGCGTCCGACGCCCTTGCCGACGTACAGGATGCGGACGGCAGCCGCGTCGTCGACGAGCTGGAACAGGTCGCGGTCGCCGGTGACCACGTCGACAGGCATGCCGGCGCCGGTGGCCAGGGTGCCGATCACGTCGTCGGCCTCGTAGCCGGGTGCGCCGATGACGGAGATGCCGAACGCGGCGAGCACGTCGCGGATGACCGGCACCTGGAGCTCGAGCGGGTCCGGGACCTCCTCGACGTCCGGGGCGCCGGCAACCTCCTCCACCACCCGGTGCGCCTTGTACGTCGGGATCAGGTCGACGCGCCACTGCGGACGCCAGTCGTCGTCCCAGCAGCAGACCAGGTGCGTGGGTTGGTACTGGTCGACCAGCTGGGAGATGTAGCCCAGCAGGCCGCGCACCGCGTTCACGTTCGTGCCGTCCGGGGCGAGGATCTCCGGGGAGCCGAAGTAGGCCCGGAAGTACAGGCTGGCCGTATCGAGGAGTAGAAGGCGCTCAGTCATCACGACGCAGCCTATTAGGCTGCGCGATGTGAGTCAGAGCAGCAATCCAGCGGTCGAGGCGACCGACCGGCAGATCCTGGAGCTCCTGGCCAAGGACGGCCGGATGTCCTACACCGATCTCGGGCGGGCCACGGGCCTGTCCACCTCCGCGGTGCACCAGCGGGTCAAGCGCCTCGAGCAGCGCGGCCTGATCCTCGGGTACGGCGCCACGGTGAACTACGCCGAGATCGGCGTCCCGCTGACGTCGTTCATCGCGATCCGCCCGATCGACCCCTCGCAGCCCGACGACTGCCCGGAGCGGCTGGTCGACATCCCCGAGATCGAGTCCTGCTGGTCGGTCGCGGGGGAGGAGTCCTACCTCCTCAAGGTCCGGACCACGACGCCGATGGAGCTCGAGCTGCTGCTCGGTCGGATCCGGTCCGCGGCGAACGTGTCGACCCGGACGACGATCGTCCTGTCGACGTACTACGAGAACCGCCCCGTCGGCCACTGACCGCCGGGCCGCACCGGCGGGCCACGTCACCGGCGTGTCGCCGTGCGACACGCCGCGGCAGTCCCAATTTTTTGCGAGATCTTGCGATTCGCGGGGGCCCCGCTGACCTGCGAGAACGTGTATCGCCGCAGGTCAGGGGACGGTTGACAGGAGTGGCGTACGTCACCAGAGTACGGAGGCGTTCGCTCGTGCAGGTCGTGGCCGGCGGACCGACGTCCGAGTGGCCGTATGTCGGCGGAGTAGCACCAGCTCCGCACGGGGACGGTTCGCGGAGGTCGGTTCGCAACCTCGAGAGCGAGCCGGAAGGACCCGGGTCCCCCTAGACAACGTCGCGTGCGTCGGCAGCCAGTCGGGAGCCGGGATGGTCCGAAGGTGGCTCGGGTCCTTCCGACACCCTGCAAGCGCGCACCCGGGGCTCGTCTAGGCTCTCGTCGTGACGCAGCGTCCCCTCCTCCCGGCTGTCGGTCTCGCAGCCGTCGGTGGTGTGCTCCTGACCGCGTCCTACGAGCCGGTGGCACTGCCGTGGCTGCTGCCGCTCGGCGTCGCCTGCTACGCGTTCGCCACGCGCGACCTCACCGTGCGCCGCTCCGGCCTGGTCGGCCTCGTCTTCGGGGTGGTCTTCTACTTCAGCCACATCTCCTGGATGAAGGACTCGATCGGCGCCGACGCCTGGCTCGCGCTGTCGACCGTGGAGGCACTGTTCTACGGCCTGCTCGGCCTCGCCGTCCCGCTCGTACGCCGACTGCCGGCCTGGCCGCTGTGGCTGGCCGCGGCCTGGACGACGATGGAGACGGTCCGCAGCGGCTGGCCCTTCAGCGGGATGCCCTGGGGCCGGCTCGCCTTCGCCGCGGTCGACACGCCGGCCGCCCCGGCGGTCGCGTACGTCGGCATGACCGGCCTGTCCTTCCTGCTCGCCCTCTCCGGCTTCTGCCTCGCCCGGTTCGCGGAGGCGGCTCTGGCCCGGGAGCAGCGCCGGGCGTGGGCCGCCGTCGCCGTTGGCGTGCTCGCCGTCCTGGTGACCCCCGCCGTGCTGCCGTACGACGTCCCGGAGACCGGCTCCACCACGGTGGCCGTCGTCCAGGGCGACGTGCCCGGTCCGGGCAACGACATCCTCTGGGACCACGAGCAGGTCACCCGCAACCACGTCGACGCGACGGTGAAGCTCGCGGCCGATGCCGCCGCGGGCCGGGTCCAGCAGCCGGACTTCGTGCTCTGGCCGGAGAACTCGACCGCCGTCGACCCGTTCGAGCCGGGCCGGGTCAACGACGGGATCCGGGAGGCGGTCGACGCGGCGCAGGTGCCGGTGGTCGTCGGCGGGATCGTCGACGGCGGACGGAGGTACGTGCTCAACCAGGGCATCGTGTGGGACCCGCAGACGGGGCCGGGGGACCGCTACACCAAGCACCATCCGGTGCCGTACGGCGAGTACATCCCGTTCCGCGACATCTGGAACCCGAAGTTCGGCCAGCTCGCCCTCATCTCGCGCGACATGAAGAGCGGCACCCGCACCCAGCCGCTGCGGGTCGCCGGGGTCCGGGTGGGCGACGCGATCTGCTTCGACGTCGCGTACGACGACGTGATGCCTCCGCAGGTGCGCGACGGTGCCGAGCTGCTGACGGTGCAGACGAGCAACGCGAGCTTCATCTTCACCCACCAGATCGAGCAACAGTTCGCGATCACCCGGCTCCGGGCGATCGAGGCGGGGCGCTGGCTGGCGGTGGCCTCGACGAACGGTCAGAGCGGCGTGATCGCTCCCGACGGCAGCGTGGTCGCGTCCGCGCAACCGCGCACCACGACGGTCCTCGTGGAGAAGGTCGGGCTGAGCAGCGCCCTGACCCCCGCGATGCGGCTCGACGCCTGGCCGACACGGATGTTCACCCTGCTGACGCTCGCCGCTCTCGTGTCAGGTGCCCTGGCGTACCGTCGACGGCGAGAGTTCGATGACCCCGCGCAGGACGCTCCCGACGAGGAACCGCCTGCGCTCTCCCCGACCCCGAGTGAGGCACCCGTTGTCTGAGCAACACTCCTTCCTGGGCCGCACGGTGATGGTCATCCCGACCTACAACGAGGCCAGCAACATCGCCTGGATCGTCGAGCGTGTCCGGACCGCCCAGCCGCAGGTCGACGTGCTGGTGGTCGACGACGGCTCGCCCGACGGCACCGGCGCGATCGCCGACGGCATCGCCCTGGCGGACCCGCAGGTCCACGTCCTGCACCGCACGGAGAAGGCCGGCCTCGGCGCGGCGTACCTCGCCGGCTTCGCCTGGGCCCTCGACGCGGGCTACGACGTCATCGGTGAGATGGACGCCGACGGCTCCCACCAGCCCGAGCAGCTCCAGCGGTTGCTCGCGGGCCTCCACGACGCCGACCTGGTCATCGGCTCGCGCTGGGTGCCCGGTGGCTCGGTCGTCAACTGGCCCTGGCAGCGCGAGCTGCTCTCGCGCGGCGGCAACCTCTACGTCCGGATGCTCCTCGGCATCGGGGTCCGCGACGCAACCGCCGGCTACCGGCTGTTCCGCCGCTCCACCCTGGAGCGGATCCGCCTCGACGAGGTCCGCTCGACCGGCTACGTCTTCCAGACCGACCTGGTCACCCGGACGCTTCAGGCCGGGCTGATCGTGCGCGAGGTCCCGATCGAGTTCGTCGAGCGGGTCCGCGGCGAGTCGAAGATGAGCGGCCAGGTCGCCCTGGAGTCGCTCAAGCGGATCACCTGGTGGGGCCTGCGGCAGCGTTGGCACCGGGTGAAGGGCCAGCCGCAGGTCGCGTCGACCCGGGAGCTTCAGAACACGAGATGACGAGATGAGGGGCGGGGTGCGATGAGCAGGAGGAGCAGGAGGGCAGCGGTGCTGCTGTTCCTCGCCTTCGTGGTGATGCCGATCCTCGAGATCGTCGTGCTGATCAAGGTCGGCCAGGTGATCGGACCCTGGTGGACGATCCTGCTCCTCGTCCTCGACAGCTTCCTCGGCGCCTGGCTGATCAAGCGCGAGGGCCGCAAGGCCTGGCAGGCCCTGCGCGAGCGGGTCGAGACCGGACGACTCCCGCACAAGGAGCTCGCCGACGGCGCGCTCGTCGTGCTCGGCGGCGCGTTCATGCTCAGCCCCGGCTTCGTCACCGACGTCCTCGGGATCCTGTTGATCCTGCCCGTCACCCGGCCGCTCTTCCGCGGCCTGCTGGTGTCGTACGCCGGGCGTCAGGTCGTGCGGCGCACCACGGCGTCGTACGGCCCCGGAGACGACACTCGCCCCGGACCGACAGTGGTCCGGGGCGAAGTCATCGACGAGCAGTGACCGCTCGGTGAGCGGTCATTGATCAGGCCTTCGCAGGCTTCTTCTTGCGGGCGTTGGCGCGGTGCAGGTGGGCCGGGCCGATCTCGCCGCCGCGGAGCAGCTCCAGGCGCTCGGTGAGGATCTCCTCGAGCTCCTTCTCGGAACGGCGCTCGAGCAGCATGTCCCAGTGCGTGCGCTGGGGCTTCTCGGCCTTCACCTCACGCTCGATGCCGGCGGTCGACTCTGCTTCCAGGCCGCAGCGCGGGCACTCCCAGATCGCGGGGACCTCGGCCTCGATGGACATCGTGATCTCGAACTCGTGTCCCTGCGGACACTTGTAACCGACCTGCTGCCGGGCCGCGAACTCGATACCCCGCTCGTCCTCGAAGGACTGGCCTCCCAGTCGGGCACCACGCAGTGTGCGCTCAGCCATCAGACTCCACCTCCCATGTTTCGTCTACCCCCTCAACGCTACCCAGCGTGAAAAGGTTCCAATCCGCAAACGTTCCAGACCGGGACCCTGGTCCAGACCAGTCGGGACCGGCGCTCCGCGTCAGATGACGGCCGGCTGGGCGTTGCCGGCCTCACGGATGCCGCGCTCGGTGTCGACGCGCATCAGCAGCAGCCCGCCGAGCACGAAGAACGCGATCAGCGCGAAGATCGCCGGTCGGTAGGAGTCGGTGAGCTGGTAGACGAGACCGAAGGTGAGGGTCCCGAACCAGGACGTGCCGCGGTCCATCGCGTGGTAGAGGCTGAAGTACTCCGCCTCCTTGCCGCGCGGGATGAACAGCGAGAAGTAGGACCGGGCCAGCGCCTGGGTGCCGCCGAGCACGATCCCGATCGCGACGCCGAGCAGCAGGAAGGGCACCATCTTCTTCTCGGGTACGACGAGCGCCACCGTCACGATCACCATCCAGCCGACCAGGCCGGCGAGGATGACCTTCTTGGCGCCGTGGCGCCCGGCGACGCGCGCGAACAGGAGAGCGCCGCCGATGCCGACGAGCTGGACCAGCAGGTAGGTGCCGAGCACGAAGCCGTCGCCGAACCCGAGCTCCTTGGTGCCGAACGTCGAGGCGGAGTTGATGACGGTCTGGATGCCGTCGTTGAAGAACAGGTACGCCGCCAGGAAGGTCAGCGCGACGGGGTAGTTGCGCAGGTCCTTCAGCGTGGCCCACAGCTGGCCGAACGACCGGGTCAGCACGCCGCCCTCGACCGCCTCCACGGCCATCGGCTCGTGCCGGCGGATGCCGCGCCACGGGATGACCATGAACGCCGCCCACCACACGGCTGCGGAGAGCAGGGAGAGCCGGACGGCCATCTCCTTGTCGATGCCGAGGGAGTCGTGGAAGCTCACGACCAGGAAGTTGACGGCGAGCAGCAGGCCGCCGCCGGCGTACCCGTAGGCCCAGCCGTTCGACGACACCCGGTCGCGCTCGTCCTCGGTCGAGATCACCGGCAGGATCGAGTCGCTGACCACGATCGCGGCACCTCCGGCGAGGTTGGCCACGATGAAGGCGATGCTGCCGTAGAGCCAGTTCTCGCCGCTCATGAAGAACAGCCCGCCTGCCGCGGCCGCGCCGATCCAGGAGAAGGCCACGAGGAGGTCGGGCTTGCGCGCGATCCGGTCGGCGTAGGCCCCGATCACCGGGTAGAAGAAGACGCTGAGCACCGTCGACAGCGTGATGACGTACGACGGCAGCGAGCCCGGCGCGATGGACAGGCCGAGCAGGTGGATCCGGCCGTGCTCGCCGACGGCGTTCTCCGCGACGGAGATCAGGTAGGGCGCGAACAGCACGCCCGCGACGGTGGTCTGGAACGCCGAGGCAGCCCAGTCGGTGAAGTACCAGGCCCGCTGCTCCCG
The DNA here is from genome assembly GCF_057813895.1 of Nocardioides sp. F233. Taxonomy (NCBI): domain Bacteria; kingdom Bacillati; phylum Actinomycetota; class Actinomycetes; order Propionibacteriales; family Nocardioidaceae; genus Nocardioides; species Nocardioides sp. F233. The sequence continues at coordinate 646,414 of NZ_JBVASH010000003.1, read as the reverse complement.
CGCACGGTTGAGCGGCCCCAGGTCGGCGATGGGCGCCGATGCGTTCATGCTGATGTCCCTCCCTGCGCGGACCACCACTGGCCGCGTCCCTGGAGGACATCCTTGAGCACGTCGGTCCGGTCCGTGAAGAGGCCGTCGACGCCGCGGTCGAGCAGGGTGGTCATCTCGGCCGGGTCGTCGATGGTCCACACGTGCACCTGGTGGCCTGCGGCGTGGGCCCGGCGGACGAATCCGGGGCTCGTGACCGTGAGCCCGCGCTGCTGGTGGGGGACCTGGAAGGCGGCGAACCCGTCGCCCGCGAGCAGCCGGGCGACCCGGGTGCTGGGGGAGAGGCGGAAGACCACGATCTGCCACGGGTCGGCGGCGGTCGGGACCCGCCCGTCGGTCAGTGCCCGGAACCGGCGGATCCGCCTGCGGGAGAAGGACGCCACCAGGAGCCGGTCCCACAGGTCGCGCTCGCGGACCAGGTCGGCGAGCGCGTCGACCGCGCCGTCGGCCTTGATGTCGATGTTGAACCGAGCCTCAGGGAAGGCGTCGAGGAGGTCGACGAGGGTCGGGACCTGCTCGCGGCCGCCGATGCGTGCCTGGCGGACCTGGGCCAGGGTGAGGTCGCGGACCGCGCCCTGCTGGTCGGTGACCCGGTCCAGCACCTCGTCGTGGAACGCCAGCAGCACGCGGTCGGCGGTCAGGTGCACGTCGGTCTCGAGGTAGTCGTAGCCGAGCGCCGCGGCGTGCCGGAACGCGGCGAGAGTGTTCTCGAGGCCCTCGATCTCGGGGTGGTAGGCGCCGCCGCGGTGGGCGAAGGCCAGCACCTTGCCGGGAGGAAGGTAGGGCTCCGGCTGCATCTGTCTGCCTCACTCACTGGGGTCTCGATACGCGCGTCGCTGCCTCGCAGGCTCGGCAGCGGCGCTACTCGACCTGGGCTCTGGTCCCGCTGCCTCGCAGGCTCGGCAGCGGGAGCCTCATCAGATGTCGCGGAAGGTCTCGATGTCCGCGCCGAGCGAGCTGAGCCGCTCGGCGAGGTCCTCGTAGCCGCGGTGGATCACGTAGGTGCTGCGCAGCACCGAGGTGCCCTTGCTGGCCAGCATCGCGAGCAGCACGACGACTGCGGGACGCAGCGCGGGCGGGCAGATCAGCTCGGTGCCGGTCCACGACGTCGGGCCCTCGATCTGCACCCGGTGCGGGTCGAGCAGGGTGACCCGGCCGCCGAGCTTGTTGAGCTCGGTGAGGTAGATCGCCCGGTTGTCGTAGACCCAGTCGTGGAGGTACGTCGTGCCCTCGGCGACGGCCGCGATCACCGCGAAGAACGGCAGGTTGTCGATGTTGAGGCCGGGGAACGGCATCGGGTGGATCTTGTCGCCCGGAGCCACGAGGTCGGACGGGTGGGTGGTGATGTCGACCAGGCGGGTGCGGCCGTTGGCGGCGAGGTACTCCTCGGACAGGTCGTAGCGGAAGCCCATCCCCTCGAGCACGGCGAGCTCGATCTCGAGGAACTCGATCGGCGCGCGCTGCACGGTGATCTCCGAGCGGGTCACGATCGCCGCGGCGAGCAGCGACATCGCCTCGATCGGGTCCTCGCTGGGCGAGTAGTCGACGTCGACGTCGATCGACTCGCGGCCGGTGACGGTGAGGGTCGTCGTACCGATGCCCTCGACCTGGACGCCGAGCGCCTGCAGGTAGAAGCACAGGTCCTGGACCATGTAGTTGGACGAGGCGTTGCGGATGACGGTGGTGCCCGGGTGCAGGGCGGCGGCCATCAGGGCGTTCTCGGTGACCGTGTCACCGCGCTCGGTGAGCACGATCGGGCGGCCGGGGACGATCGCCCGGTTGAGCTGCGCGTGGTACCAGCCGTCGGTGGCCTTCACCTCGAGGCCGAAGGGACGCAGCGCCGACATGTGCGGCTCGACGGTGCGGGTGCCGAGGTTGCAGCCGCCGGCATAGGGCAGCTCGAACACGTCGGCGCGGTGCAGCAGCGGGCCGAGGAACATGATGACCGAGCGGGTACGGCGCGCCGCCTCCTCGTCGATCCGGGTCAGGTCGAGGTCCTTGGGCGGGATGATCTCGAGGTCGTTGTCGCCGTTGATCCACCGGGTCTGCACGCCGATGCTGTCGAGCACCTCGAGCAGGCGGTTGACCTCCTCGATCCGGGCGACCTTGCGCAGCGTGGTCCGGCCCCGGTTGAGCAGCGAGGCGCAGAGCAGTGCGACGCCGGCGTTCTTGGACGTCTTGACGTCGATGCTGCCCGACAGCGTCGTGGGGCCCTTGACCCGCAGGTGGGTCGGGCCGGCGCCGAGAGCGACGATCTCGGAGTCGAGGGCGGCACCGATCCGGGCCAGCATCTCGAGGGACAGGTTCTGGTGTCCCTTCTCGATCCGGTTGATCGCGCTCTGGCTGGTGCCGAGCCGCTCGGCGAGCTGTGCCTGGGTCAGGCCGCGGTGCTTGCGGGCGTCGCGGATGAGGTTGCCGATCCGGCCCTTGTAGTCCTCGTGGGGCGCCTCGAACGTCATGCCACGACGGTAACTCACATGTGAGATAACGCAAGACGCCACGGCGATCTGAAAGGATCCTCACATGCGTGCGACGACCATCCACGGGGCCCGCGACATCCGCGTCGACGAGGTTCCCGACCCGACCCTGCGCCGGCCCACCGACGCCATCGTGCGGGTGACCGCGGGCTGCATCTGCGGCTCCGACCTGTGGCCCTACCGGGGCGAGAACCCGATCCGGCCCGGCGCGACGATCGGCCACGAGTGCATCGGTGTCGTGGAGGAGATCGGCAGCGAGGTCCGCGACGTGCGGGTGGGCGACTTCGTCGTCGTCCCGTTCTGCCACTGCGACAACACCTGCCCGCACTGCCTCAACGGCGCCCAGTCGGTGTGCACCAACCTCGGCTTCACCGCCAGCGGGCAGGCGGAGTACACCCTGGTCAACCAGGCCGACGGCAGCCTGGTGAGCACCGGCGGCGTCCCCGACGCCGACCTGGTGCCCTCGGTCCTCGCGCTCTCCGACGTGATGCCGACCGGGTGGCACGCCGCGGTCTCGGCCGGCGTGAAGCCCGGCGACACCGTCGTCGTGGTCGGCGACGGTGCGGTCGGGCTGTCCGGCGTCCTTGCCGCCTCCGTGATGGGCGCCGAGCGGATCATCGCGATGTCGCGCCACGAGCCCCGCCAGGCCGTGGCCCGGTCGTTCGGCGCCACCCACGTCATCTCGGCCCGGGGCGAGGACGCCGTGGCCGAGGTCCAGGACCTGACCGACGGCGTCGGGGTCGACGCCGCCCTGGAGTGCGTCGGCACGAACGACGCGATGACCACCGCGATCGAGGTGACCCGGCCCGGCGGCGGCGTCGGCTTCGTCGGGGCGCCGCACGGCGTCGAGCTGTCCGCGCGCCGGCTCTTCGACAAGAACGTCGGCGTCCGCGGCGGCATGGCACCGGTGCGCCGCTACCTGCCCGAGCTGCTGCCGATGGTCCTCGACCGCCGGATCGACCCCGGCCAGGTGTTCGACCTCACCCTCCCGCTCGACGAGTCGCCCGACGGCTACCGCGCGATGGACGAGCGCCGGGCGATCAAGGTGCTGCTCCAGCCGTGACCCGACTCGACCCCGCCGCCTACCTCGACCACATCCGCACCGAGTCGGCCCGGTTCGCCGAGGTCCTCGCGAGCTGCCCGCCCGACGCACGGGTGCCGTCCTGCCCCGACTGGGACGCCGCCGACCTGGCCTGGCACCTCACCGAGGTGCAGCACTTCTGGGAGCACGTCATCACCCACCGGCCCGCGCCGCCGGAGACCTACACCGAGCCCGAGCGGCCGGCGACGTACGCCGAGGTGCTGGCCGCGTGCGACGCGACCCATGACGCGTTCGTGGCCGCCCTCGCGGCGGCCGATCCCACGGATCCCGCCTGGTCCTGGTCGGTTCCCGGCGACCAGGACGTCGGGTTCACGTACCGTCGCCAGGCCCACGAGGCGCTCATCCACCGCCTCGACGCCGAGCTCGCCGCCGGGCAGGTCACCGGCCTGCCGGCCGCGCTGGCAGCCGACGGCGTCGACGAGGCCCTCGCGGTGATGTACGGCGGCCTGCCGCCCTGGGGCCGCTTCGACCCGCGCCCGCAGTACGCCGAGTTCCGCGCCACCGACACCGCGACGTCCGTGTGGGTCCAGCTCGGCACCTTCTCCGGCACCACGCCCGAGGGCGTCGAGCGCAGCGGCGAGCCCGACCAGCACGTCGTGGCCGACCCCGGCGTACCCGCCGGACTCGTGGTCACCGGCACCGCCGCCGACCTCGACGCGTGGCTGTGGCACCGCGTCGGCGACGACCGCGTGTCGATCACCGGGGACGACGACGTCCGCGCCCACGTCGGGGCGGTGCTGGGTCAGGCGATCGACTGACCGCGCGGGTCGGTGGTCGGCACCTGGGCAGCCTGGGCCTTGCGGCCGGACCGACCGGCGAGCAGCACGACGGCGAACAGGGCGCCGATGGCGAGGACGAACAGCAGCACGAGCGCCAGGAGCGCAGCGACGGCGAGCACATTCATGGGACCCACCCTTGCATGACCCACGTCACACCCCAAGGGTGATGCAGGTCACACGGCGCGTCGGCCGTTTGCGACCCCGGGAGGACGACAGGCTGGCCGGTCGGCCGCGAGGATCGCGGTATGGGTGACCTCGTGCCTGACCTGACCGGCAAGACCTTCCTCGTGACCGGCGCCAACACCGGGATCGGCAAGGAGACCGTCCGCGGCCTCGCCGGCCGCGGTGCCCGGGTGGTGATCGCGGGCCGCTCGGAGGAGAAGACCCGCGCCGCGATCAGCGAGATCACGGCCGGCACCGGCAACGCCGACCTCGACTTCCTTCCGCTCGACCTCGGCGACCTCGCGTCCGTACGCACGGCCGCCGAGACGTTCCTGGCCTCCGGCGAGCGGCTCGACGTGCTGGTCAACAACGCGGGCCTCGCGGGCAAGCGGGGGATGACCGCGAGCGGGTTCGAGCTGGCCTTCGGCACCAACCACGTCGGTCCGTTCCTGCTCACCGAGCTGCTCCGCGACCGGATCGTCGAGACCGGACCGGGGCGGATCGTGAACGTCGCCAGCACCGGGCACTACCGGGCGCCGGGCATCGACTGGGACGCCGTACGGCGGCCGTCGGTGACCCGCACGGCGTTCGACGAGTACTGCGTGTCCAAGCTGGCCAACGTGCTGCACGCCCGCGAGCTCGGCCGCCGGCTGGAGGGCACCGGCGTGACGACGTACTCGCTGCACCCCGGCGCGATCGCCTCCGACGTGTGGCGGGAGGTGCCGTTCGGGGTGAGGCACGTGATGAAGCTGTTCATGAAGTCGCCCGAGCAGGGTGCGCGGACGTCGCTGTACTGCGCCACCTCGCTCGCGGTCGACGGCGCCACCGGGCGCTACTACGACGCCGAGCGGGAGAAGACGCCGTCGAAGGTCGTCACCGACGAGCTCGCCGCGGAGCTGTGGGAGCGCAGTGAGGAGTGGGTCAGACCAGCACTCCGGGGTTGAGGATGCCGGCGGGGTCGAGCGCGGACTTCGCCGCGCGCAGCGCGGCGGCGAAGGGCTCGGGGCGCTGGACGTCGTACCAGGGACGGTGGTCGCGACCGACCGCGTGGTGGTGGGTGATCGTGCCGCCGTGGTCGGCGATGGCGGTGGACACGGCGACCTTGATCTCGTCCCACTGGGCCAGCGTGCTGCCCCACCGGCCGCCGGCGTAGACGCCGTAGTAGGGCGCCGGGCCGTCCGGGTAGACGTGCGTGAACCGGCAGGTCACGACACCCTGGCCGCCGCACACCTCGTCGATCGCGCGCTGGGCCGCTCCCGTGACGGCAGCATGGAACGTGGGGAACGCGTCCCAGGTGCACGCGGTCTCGAAGGTCTCGACGACCATCGAGCGGCGGGCCAGCGCATCACGCTGGTACGGCATCCGGATGAACGCCGAGCGCCAGGCCCGCGACGCGTCCGCGCCGTCGGCCGGGGTCGCCCGGTCGCGGGTCGCGACGACGGTGCCGCCGTGGTCGGCGACCAGCTCCAGAGCCCGGCCCAGCCACGAGTCGACCGGGTGGTCGCCGGACTCGAAGGCGAGGATCAGCAGGCCGCCGTCGACCGCGGTGCCGGCGTTGATCAGCGCTTCGGCCGGGTCGAGGAGCCGGCAGTTCGCGGGGTGCAGCCCGGACTGGGCCACGGCTCGGGTCGCGGAGACGGCGGCGTCGTACGAGTCGAAGGCGACGGTGGCGGTGCGCTGCCACTGCGGGCGCTGCTGCAGCCGCATCCAGGCCTCGGTGATCACGCCGAGCGTGCCCTCGGAGCCGAGGAACATCCGGTCGGGGGAGGGACCCGCGCCCGAGCCGGGCAGGCGACGGGACTCGCCCGTACCGGCGGGGGAGACGACGCGCATCGACTCGGTGAGGTCGTCGATGTGCGTGGCGAGCGTGGCGAAGTGACCGCCGGCGCGGGTCGCCAGCCAGCCGCCGAGGGTGGAGAACTCGAAGGACTGCGGGAAGTGGCGCAGGGTCAGGCCGTGGGGGCGCAGCTGGTCCTCGAGCGCCGGGCCGTGGGCACCCGCCTGGATCCGGGCGGCGCGGCTGACCGGGTCGACCTCGAGCACGCGGTCGAGCCCCGCGAGGTCGAGGGTGACCGCGGGCCCGTCGAAGCGGGGCTCGACGCCGCCGACGACCGAGCTGCCGCCGCCGTACGGGACGACGGGGAGGCCGCTCGAGGTGCACCAGTCGAGGACGTCGACGACGTCCTGCTCGGTGCGGGGGCGGATGACCAGGTCGGGGACGTGGCCGACGTCCCCGTGCAGGTTGCGCACGACATCGCGGAACGCCTTGCCGCGGGCGTGGGACAGGCGGTCGACGACGTCGGCCGAGCAGAGGTCCGCGAGGGCGCTCGGGGGTACGACCCTCGGGATGGGTACGTCGAGCGCGTACGGGTCCGGCGGCCGATGGTCGGTCAGGTCGTGGCCGGGGAGGAGCAGCGCGACCCGGTCGACGAGCTCGGTGGTCTCCGCGGCGGTGAGCTGAGCGGCGTCGGTGCCCCAGCCCCACCAGGAACGGTCGGTGCGCGGGTTCACGAGGCCAGGATCGCGGCGGTCGGCAGGCCGATGGCGACCAGGAGCAGCAGGACCACGAGGACGACGAACGGCACCAGGCCGGGGACCTTCTGCTTCGTGAAGCCCATCGCGCCGCTCATGAAGGTGAGCACGGGCGCTGCGTAGTAGACGTCCACGGTCTGGCCCGGGGCGAGCTGGACCTGCTGGCTCGCCTGCCCGTAGCGCCACATCCACTGGGCGTGGGCCGACACGGTGTGGACGCCCGGCGGCATCGGGACGACGTTGGGGCCGAATTGGGCGGGCACCGGGTAGCCGTTGACCTGCACGCTCGGCGTGATCATGGTGATCATCCGGTTGCCCTGGAGGTTGACGCGCAGGTAGCCGGGCGGGGGTGGTGGCGGCTGGGTGCTCATGCGCGCGACCCTACGAGGTCGAGCAGGGCGGGCCAGGCGGCGGAGCCGAGCCTGCGGTCCGCGTCCTCGGTGCCGCCGCGCAGCATCCGTTGCCCGCTGACGACGACGTCCTCACCGGGTAGCACCGCACGATGGCCGGCGCCGGGATCGGCGACGAGGGAGGTGGCGCACCCGTGCCGGGCCCGGCGGAGCACGATCTCCTCGGCCTGCTCCCGGGCGGGCCACACCTGGTCGTCATCGCCGGCGACGAGCAGCACCTCCTTGATCCGCTCGACCGGGAGGGACGCCGCGGCCACCTCCTCGGGTGCCGCATCGCGGGAGCGCGCGTAGAGGTCGCGGTACGCCGGCGGGTCGGTCGGCGGCTCCCACGGCACGAACCGGACGAACGGCACCGGTGCGCCGCCGAGCGTCCAGTGCGAGGTCTGGCGCCCGGCGTCGGTGATCCCGGCCCACGCCACGTCGCTGGGCGCGAAGGCGGCGACCCCGTCGATCGGTGCGTCGGTCAGGGACGCCGTCGCGAGCGCGGCCTCAGCGCCGAACGACAGGCCGACCAGGACCACGCGATCGCAGTCGGCAGCGAGTGCCTCGGCCCGGGCGGCGAAGGTCTCGAGCGGGATCTCCCACGGCCCGGCGTGCTGCCCGGGACCGCCGAACCACTGGATCGACTCCGCGAGCACGCCGTGATCGGCCAGGAGCCGGGCCCGCTGGTCGTCCACCCGGCTGCTGGACCCGCCGAGCACGAGCGCACCCACCCCGAGGGGGTCGTCGGGCTCCCAACGGACGCCGACGGGTGCGGACAGCTCGATCCGGCGGGCCATGCGTGCGACCCTACTCACACCGACGTGAAGGACAGTTCCTGCCATGTCGGTGGGGAGGCGTTGCCCACTGCCTCCGTGGCTCAGCCCTCCGGTCTGGTGTCGCGGCCCGGCTCGCCGTCGACGGTGGCTGGACCGCTGGGCCGCCGGTGGAGTACATCATGGGGGCGTGAGCACCCTCGATCCCGAACGGTTGCGCACCCTGACGCTGCTGCGGCGGGTGCGCGACCGGATCGATCGCGAGTACGCCCGCCCGCTCGACGTCGAGGCGCTGGCCCGCGACGTGCACATGTCGGCCGGGCACCTGAGCCGCGAGTTCAAGAAGGCGTACGGCGAGCCGCCGTACTCCTACCTGATGACCCGGCGCATCGAGCGGGCGATGGCGTTGCTGCGCCGCGGCGACCTCAGCGTCACCGACATCTGCTTCGAGGTCGGCTTCTCCTCCCTCGGCACCTTCAGCACCCGGTTCACCGAGCTGGTGGGAGTCCCGCCGAGCGCCTATCGCGACGACGCGCCCTCGCCTGATGACGGTGCGATCGAGCCACCGTCGTGCGTGACGAAGAAGGTCACCCGGCCGGTGCGGCGCGGTGGCGCGCAGACCAGTCCGGACGGTCCCGGACCCGGTTCGGCATCGGTCAGGAATCGAGAAGCGCCGCACTTCGAGTCGCCACTAGCGTGAGCGACATGGACATCAGCATTCAGCACAGCTTCCTCCCGCAGACCGACCCGGAGGCCTCGCTGGCCTTCTACCGCGACGTGCTCGGCTTCGAGATCCTCAACGACGTCGGGTACGGCGAGATGCGGTGGATCACCGTGGCCCCGAAGGGCCAGTCGACCCCGTCGGTGGTGCTCTGCCCGCCGGCGGCCGACCCCGGCATCACCGAGGACGAGAAGCGCGTCATCGCCGAGATGATGGCGAAGGGGACCTATGCCACGCTCGTGCTCAGCACCCCCGACCTCGACGGCACCTTCGACCGGATCCAGGCCATCGGCGCCGAGGTCATCCAGGAGCCGATCGACCAGCCGTACGGCGTGCGCGACTGCGCGTTCCGCGACCCGGCCGGCAACCACGTCCGCATCAACCAGGCCGGCTGAACCGAGCCGTCCGTGGCCGACTTCGACCCGCCCCCGGCCCGCGACCGCGCGACGCGTCAGGCCGACACCCGCGCCCTGCTGGCGACTCCTGCGATCGACGTGTGGGTCGCGACGGCCTCGGCGGCCGGCGTACCCCACCTGGTGCCGGTGTCCCTGGCCTGGGTGGGGGAGCGGATCGTGGTCGCGGTCGAGGCTGGGTCGATCACCGCGCGCAACCTGCTCGCCTCGGGCGTCGCCCGGCTCGGCGTCGGCCCGACCCGGGACGTCGCGATGATCGACGCGGTGCTCGAGCGGTCGGTCGGCGTCGGCGACGACGCCGAGCTCGGCGAGGCCTACGCCGGGCAGGCGGACTGGGACCCGCGCGGCCTGCCCGGCTACGTGTTCCTGGTGCTGCGGGCCGAGCGGGTGCAGGCCTGGCGCGAGTCGAACGAGATCGTCGGGCGCACGATTCTGCGGTCAGGGGAGTGGCTCGCGCCCTAGGCTCGCGCTCGTGATCGAGCTCAAGGGCCTCAACGGCGAGTCGCTGGTCTTCGACGGCGCCACCCTCGCGAAGTTCCGGCACAACGGCCTCGACGAGGCCGCCCGGAACCCGGTGTCGACCTTCCGTGAGGTGCAGGTCAAGCACAAGCCGGGCAAGCGCGGCAAGGAAGGCCGCTACGACGTCATGGTGGCCATGTCGTCGTTCATGGCGCTCTCGATCGCCGAGGACGCCAAGCCACTGCTGGACGAGCTCGTCACCGCACTGGAGGTCGGCCGCGCCGGCTGATCCTCACCCCAGGCGGCCGATCACGTCCTCGAGACGGGCAGCCAGGTCTCGCACCTCGAGGGAGGTGCGGCCGCCGGCAAGGAGGGCGTTGATCGGCTCGAAGGCTCGCCGGCTCTCGGCTCGGGCGACCGCGCCGCGGTCGGTGAGCCCGAGGCGCCGGGTCCGGCCGTCGGCGGCGGTGCGGACGAGGTACCCGGCGTCGACGAGGCGCCGGACCATCGCGGTGACCGCCGACTCGTTGATCCCGAGGGCGCTCGCCACGTCGCGCTGGGTGACGTCGTGGTCCGCGGCGACGACGTTGAGCACGGCGACCTGGGCGACGGTGAGCCCGGTGGCTGCCAGCACCGCGCGGTCGGCGTGCTTGCGCGCGAGGTGCGCTGCGAGCTGCAGCTGGTGGTAGAGCCGCTCGTCGTGGGCCGCGGTGCTACCGTCGGCATCTCCCGAATACTTCACCAGTGAAGTGTAATCGAGAGGACCTCCCGTGACCGCCTACGTCGCCGCCCAGTTCACGATCCACGACCTCGACCGCTACCTGCGCTACGCCGCGGCCTTCGCGGCCACCCTCGAGGGCTTCGACGGAGAGCTGCTCGTCGCGGACACCGCGCCGGCCGTGCTCGAGGGGGAGTGGCCGCACCAGAAGTTCGTGCTGATCGGGTTCCGCGACGCCGACGAGGCGCGGCGGTGGGCCGCGTCGCCGGCGTACCGCACCATCTCCGCGGATCGGACGGCCGCGACCGTCGGCACCTCGATCCTGCTGCGGGGCGTCGACGCCGGGTCCCGCTGATCGGGAGCCGCGGACGCCCGCGCCGTCGCTCCCGGCACGCTCGCTGCTCCACCCCGAGCCGAGGAGCCCGCATGCACGACCCGCAGTCCGCCGACCGGTGGGCGGTCATGGAACTTCGCCACCGCTACATGCGCAGCGTCGACCTGCGCGACTGGGACGCCGTCGCCGCAACCCTCGCACCGGAGATGGTCGCGCGCTACCGCCCCGACCTGGTGACCGAGGGCGCCGACGCGCTGGTCGCCGAGCTGCGCACCCGCCTCACCGACCAGCGGATCACCGTGCACCAGCTCGGCAACCCGAGCATCGAGGTCGACGGCGACCACGCGACCGGCACCTGGACGGTGTCGGACCGGACCGTGTGCACCGATGTGGGGTACGTCGTCGAAGGGGCGTCGCTCTCGACCGACCGCTACCGCCGCGACGCCGAGCGGGGCTGGCTGATCGTGGAGATCTCCTACCGGCGCTTCTGCGAGACGTCGGTTTCGCTGGCGGACCTGCCGAGCTTCCGGGTGCTCGCCACGCCGGCCACCGGGCTCGACCTCAGCTGAGGGCGAGCTCCGGGAACGCCGTCAGGTAGCGGTCGAAGCGCTCGGTGACCTCGCCGGCGCTCAGGCCGAACTCCTCGAGCGAGTACGCGTGGTCGGGACGCCGGTCGCCGCGGCGGCTCACGTCGTCGGCGGCCGTCACGGCAGCGTGCGCCTCGTCGTCGAAGGGCAGCCGGAAGGCGTCGTACAGGCGCTCGACGGTGCCGACGGGGTCGGCGATGAACTCCTCGTAGCGCACGTCGGCGAACTGCGCCGGGTCGTACGTGGCCCGGGCGTCGAGGAACCGGTCGGTGGCGGTGCTCCACATGTCGAGGCTGTCGCGCCCGACGGTGGCGCCCTGGAAGACGGTGGAGTTCCCGGCCGACGTCTTCGAGGTCAGGCTGCTGACCGACGCAATGACGCTGCGCGGGTCACGGTGGGTCTGCACGACCAGCGCGTCGGGGTAGGCCGTCATCAGCGCGTCCAGCGAGAACAGGTGGCCGGGGTTCTTGAGGACCCAGCGCTTCTCGGGGCTGGTCATGCCGATCAGCTGGAGGATCCGGCGGTGCCGGCGGTAGGTGCCGCCGAGGTCCTGCTCGCCCAGCCAGCGGGTGTACGACGGCAGGTGCGCGACGCTCGGGAAGGCGAGCGAACGCATCGACTGGTGCTCCAGCCACCAGCACTCCTCGACCACCTCGGGGGCCATGAAGTGCATGCCCTTCAGGCCCGGCACGGCCGCGTTGCGACGGTCGATCTGGGCCTGCATGGCCTGGAAGTCGGGGTTGGACGCCCAGTGGTCGCGCAGCGGGCGCGGCTGCGGCGCCGCGGCCAGCCAGAGCTGGAGGCCCTGGTGGCGCGGGTCGGCGCAGAGCAGCCGGTGCAGGGCCGTCGTACCGGACCGGGGGAGGCCGGTCACGAAGATCGGCCGGGTCACCGGGGTCTCGGCGTGGGCCGGGTGCTCGCGCCAGGCCGACTCGGTGCGGAGCCGGCCGGCGAGCGCGTTGGCGAGCGCTCCCTCGACCTTCGCGCGGCCCTTCTCGGTCAGGCTGGCCTCGTTCTCGTAGCCGTCGAGGAGGGCATGCAGCCCGTCGACGTACTCGCTGTCGCCGAAGTCGGTCAGTCCGGTGCGGGTGGTGGCGCGGTCGTGCAGCTCGTCTGCGAGGTTCATCGTGTGCTCTCTCAGTGGTGGGTCGCGCCGGACGTGACGTCGAGGCACTGCCCGGTGATCGCCCGGGCCAGGTCGGAGGCGAGGAAGACCGCCGCGTCGGCGATCTCCTCGGGGCGGGGCAGGCGCCGCAGGTCGGTGTCCGCCGCGATCTCGTCGTGGATGACGTCGGGAGTCACGCCGCGGGCCCGCGCTGCCTTTGCGAAGCTGGCCTCGACGGCGTCGCCCATGATGTAGCCGGGCGCGATCGAGTTGACCCGGACGCCCTGCGGGCCGAGCTCGATGGAGAGCCCGCGGGCGAGGGCGAGCAGGCTGGCCTTGGTCATCCGGTAGGCCCCGAAGAGGGGAAGCCGGTTGCGCAGGATCATCGAGTTCACCACGACGACCGCGCCCCTGTTCTCGATCAACGCGGGCGCCGCACGGCGCACCATCTCCAGCGCCATCAGCGGGGAGGCGAGCTCCTCGCGCACCCGGTCGAGCCCGGAGTCGAGGAGATTCTCCCGGCTGGGCGGGAGGTAGGCGTTGTGCAGCACCGCGTCGAGGCGGCCGAGCTCGGCGACGCCGGTGTCGACGAGGTGGCGGACCGCGGTCGGGTCGGTGAGGTCGGTCGGTACGACGACGGCACGGCGTCCCGTCGCCCGGACCTCGGTCGCGACGGCCTCGAGGCGCTCGGCGTTCCGGGAGGCGAGGACGACGTCCGCACCCGCGACTGCGCTGCGGACCGCGAGGGCGTGGCCGAGGCCTGGTCCGACACCGGCGACGAGGACGGCCTTGCCGGTGAGGACGCCGGTCACGGGATCGCTCATGCCATCATCCGATCGCCGACGGCGGCCTGGCGGGCAGTGATCCGCTGCGCCCACTGCGTGGGGGTGACCCGCTGCTGGTCGTGGAAGGGCAGTCGCTGCGCGAGCTCGGCGTACGGCACCAGCTCGGTGGTCGGTCCGTCCTCGGCCGTCAGCGGCCGGTCGACGCGCTGCCAGCGAATCTGGAGGTAGCCCTCGGTGAGGCCGGTGGTCTCCAGCCAGTTGGCCAGGCCGGGGTCCTGCCGGCTGACGACGAACCGGATCCGGCCGTCGGGGTCGACGTGTGCCTGGTCAGCGGTGAGGCTGGTCTGGTTGTTGACGTAGTCGAGGGAGACGTACCACTTCGTGCCGAGCTGCATGCCTTGGTACGGCATGCCGGAGGCAGGCACGGTGATGATGAGCGCCTGGTCGTCGGCGAGGTCGAAGTGCCCGGCCGAGCTGTACTGGCTGGCCAGGCCGCCGGGCGTGATCTTCGGGGCGTACATCGTGTTGACCGGCTGGTCGAGGTAGAAGCGCTCGACGAACTCCAGGAAGGTCCGGGCGTAGCCGAGCAGGGTGCGTGCGGCACGGGCGTAGCGCCCCTCGATGGTCGCCAGGGTGACCGGCTCGCCCGGTACGCCGATCCGGTCGGCCCGCTGCACCCGCAGGGTGCCGGCACGCTCGGTCGTCCAGTCGCTGAAGGTCTGCCGGACCAGCAGCCGCTGGGCGTCCGGGGAGAGGGTGAAGTAGCCGGGTCCGCCGTCCTCCCGAGGACCGAACCGGATCTCGAAGCTGCCGTCGTCGGCGACGTGGAAGTCGCGGTCGTCGAAGGCCAGGTGGCTGGCCGGTGAGGTGTTGCCGGCGTGGGAGCCGGCGAGCACCTGGAACACGAGGTCCGCGCTGGTGCCGCGGTTGCCGGTGACGACGTACTCGGCATCTCCGGAGATCTGCGCCGCGAAGTAGAGCGTGTCCGGGTTGTCGAGGCCCATCTTCGTCCACTGGGTCGAGGGCCGGGCGAAGTGCGGGTCGGCGGGGTCGCTGGCCCAGGCACTCGCCAGGCCCACCCGGACCAGGCCGGCGAGGTAGTCGAGGCCCTCCGCGACGTCGCGTTCGGTCCGGACGTGCGGGGCCGCGAGCAGCACGCGCTCGGCCTCCTGGATCGCCTCCGCGAGGAGGGCGGTGCCGGCGCTGGTTGTGATCCCGATCTCTTGTGTCACGCAGCGGAAACTAGGCAGCGGCCTGCTCCTCGCGACCGCTGGTCTCGCTGATCGGGACCCCTCCGATCAGGCGTCGAGCACCACCAGCCGCTGGGTCGCGCGGGTCATGGCGACGTACCGGTCGACAGCGCCCTCGATACCTGTGCCGAAGCGGCCCGGGGCGACGAGGACGACGAGGTCGAACTCGAGGCCCTTGGCGTGTTCGGGGCTGAGCGAGCGGACCCGCGGTGTGGCCGCGAACCCGGGGTCGCCGATGACGCAGGCGATGCCCTCGGGGTGGGTCCGCTGCCAGTCGTCCAGGATGGTCGGGAGATCGCAGGGTGCAGCGTGCTCGACGGGGATGCCGGTGCTGCGGACCGAGGTCGGCACGTTGGCGTCGGGCAGGACGGAGCGGATCACCGGCGCCGCTGCCTCCAACACCTCGGCCGGCGTGCGGTAGTTGACGGTGAGCGAGGCGAGGTCGATGTCGTGCAGGCCCACGCGTTCGAGGCGCCCGGTCCAGGACTCGGCGAATCCGTGCCGGGCCTGCGCGCGGTCACCGACCACGGTGAAGCTGCGCGACGGGCAGCGGCGCAGCAGCATCTGCCACTCGGCATCGGTGAGCTCCTGGGCCTCGTCGACGACGACGTGCGCGAAGGGGCCGGCGTACCGGTCGGCGTCCGCCGTGGGTTGCTGGTCGGTGGAGAGCGCGCCGCGCAGGTCGGAGCCGCGGAGCATCGACATGATCATCATGTCGGAGTCGTCGGTGGCGATCAGGTGGTCGACGACGCGGTCCATCTCGTCCTTCTCGCGGGCGGCGGTCGCCTCCTGCCGGCGTCGGGCGCGAGCGGCTTCGGGATCGCCGAGGCGGGCGCGGGCGGCGTCGAGGAGGGGCAGGTCGGCGGTGGTCCACGCCTGCGGTCCGGTACGGCGCAGCGTGCGGACCTCGTCGGGGGACAGCCAGGGAGCGCAGTGGCGCAGGTACGCCGGGACCTCCCACAGGTCGCCGACCAGGTCGGTCGCCTCGATCATCGGCCACGCCTTCGTGACCGCGTCGACGAGCGTGCCGTTGCGCCGGAAGGAGCGGCGCAGCTGCTCCTCGGTCGCGTCGACCTCGTCGTGCTTGTCGACGAGGATGTCGAGGAGCGCGTCCCAGACCTGGTCGCGTGCCTCGTTGTGGGGCGTGCCCGGGTCCGGCGCCCCGAACGCCTCGGCCCAGTCGCTCCGGCTGAGCCACACCTCGGACCAGTCGGTCTCGACGACCATGCCCTCGGCGGGCGGCTCCTCGTAGAGCCGGACGGCGGGCTCGACGGCGCCGACCAGCGCGGCGTCGGCCTTCAACCGGGCGACCTCGGGGTCGGCCTCCTCGTGCGCGGCAGCGCCTTCGGCGACGAGGTTGCGGACCGTGCACGTCCGCACCCCCTCCTCGCCGAGGCTGGGCAGCACGTCGGCGACGTACGCGAGGTAGTGCTCGTGCGGGCCGACGAAGAGAACGCCGCCACGGCCGTCACCGAGCCGCGGGTCGGCGTACAGGAGATAGGCGGCACGGTGCAGCGCCACCACGGTCTTGCCGGTGCCCGGGCCGCCGTCGACGACCAGGGTGCCGCGCGAGCCGGCGCGGATGATCGCGTCCTGGTCGGCCTGGATCGTGGCGAGCACGTCGCGCATCCGCTCGGAGCGGCTGCTGCCGAGGCTCGCGACGAAGGCGGACTGGTCGTCGAGGGCGGCACCGGCGGCGGCGAGCGCATCGGCGGTGAACGCCTCGTCCCAGTAGTCGCTCACGCGGCCGTTGGTCCAGCGGTACCGGCGCCGGCTGGCCAGGCCCATCGGATTGCCGTGGGTCGCGCCGAAGAACGGCTCGGCCGCGGGCGAGCGCCAGTCGACGAGCAGGCGTCGGCCGCCGGCGTCGGTCAGGCCGAACCGACCGACGTGCACGGTCTCGCCGTCCGTGGTGACCATCCGGCCCAGGCACAGGTCGAGCCGGTAGCGGCGCAACGCCTTGAGCCGCGAGCTGAGCCGGTGCACCTCGAGGTCGCGGTCCATCGCCTCCTGCCCGCTGCCACCCGGCTGGCGTCGTACGTCGGCCAGGCGGTCCTCGAGCTCGGCGACGGTGTGCTCGAGGCTGGCCTCGATGGCCGCGAAGTGCTCCTCGTCGGTGGCGACGAGGGCCGGGTCGGCCTTCGCCGGGTGGTCCTGCAGGTCGAACGCGCGAGTCGTCGCGTGGGTCAAATCATCAGCTCCCAGGGGGGGTTTCGTGGCTTCTCCGCTCGGCGGAGACCGGGATTCTGCCTGCTCGAGGGGGCCTTGCGGCAAGACCCCCTCTGCGCTATACGTTGAGTACGGAAGGAGTTGTGTCGGCGGAGCCCGGTAGAACCGGAGCATGAGCCGAGACCTCCAGATCACGTTCGACTGCCACGATCCGCGTGCCCTCTCGACCTTCTGGACCTCGGCCCTGGGCTACGTGATCCCGGGCCCGCCCGGGGTGCCCCTGGCCGAGGGCGACGACCCGCTGGCGGCGTGGGACGTCTTCCTCGAGCGGATCGGGGTCCCCGACTCGGAACGGAACTCCCGCTCGGCGATCGAGGACCCCGACGGGACGCGACCACGGGTGTTCTTCCAGCAGGTGCCCGAGGACAAGGTGGTCAAGAACCGCGTCCACCTCGACGTGCGTGCGGCACCCGGGCTGGCGGGGGAGGACCGGATGGCCGCGCTGGAGGCTGAGTGCTCGCGACTGGAGGCGCTGGGTGCCCGGCGCCTCGAGAGGTTTGAGCCCGAGCCGCCGATGGCGGCGGGACACATCGTGATGGCCGACCCCGAGGGAAACGAGTTCTGCCTGGACTGATCAATCGCTAGCGTCGCGGCATGGAGCGACGACTCGCAGTGGTGACCGGTGGCAGCCGGGGGATCGGCGCGGCGACGGCGCAGATGCTCGCCCGGTCCGGGTGGAACGTGCTGCTCACCTACCGGTCCGAGCGTTCGGCCGCGGAGTCGGTGGCGGCCGGCTGCTCGGCCGACGGGGCCTGGGCAGGGGCGGTCCAGCTCGACGTCAGCGACGAAGCGGCTGTCGAGCGGGTCTTCCGGACGCTGCCGGCCGAGGCAGGACCGCTGTGCGCCCTGGTCAACAACGCCGGCGTCGTCGCCCCCACGTCGCGGGTCGCGGACCTCTCTGCCGAGCGCGTGCGCCGGGTGCTCGAGGTCAACGTGCTGGGCGTGCTGCTGTGCGCGCGGGAGGCGGTGCGGCTGATGGCGCCGCCGGTCGGCTCCGGCGGCGCCATCGTCAACGTGTCCTCCCGAGCCGCCGAGCTCGGCTCGCCGGGGGAGTACGTCGACTACGCGGCGTCGAAGGCGGCCGTCGACACGATCACCCGGGGCCTCGCGGTCGAGACCGCGGGCCAGGGGATCCGGGTCAACAGCGTGCGGCTCGGGCTGATGGACACCGAGATCCATGCCCGCAACGGCGAGCCCGGCCGCCTCGACCGGGTCGCGCCGTCGATCCCGATGGGCCGACCCGGCACGCCCACCGAGGCCGCAGCCGCGATCTGCTGGCTGCTCGACGACGCCTCGTCGTACACGACCGGTGCGGTGCTCGACGTGTCGGGCGGCCGCTGAGCTGTCGGCTTTGTTCAAGCGGCCCTGCCGGACAGATGCGTAGCCTCGGCGCCATGAGAGCCGCTGCCACCTTCACCGTCTCCGACTGGACGCCCCTGGACCTGCCGACCGTCGTGGGCGGCGTCGCCGTACCCCAGACGGCCGCACCTGCTGGCGTCGCTGCGATGGTGAAGACCTTCGTCGGCGACCTCGCCGGACGGTCGGTCACGTGGTTCGTCGGCGGGCTGAACACCGTGAGTGGCGCCGGTACCTATGTCGCCGTCGAGTCCTTCGAGGGGACGCTGGGCGAGCGGTCCGGGACCTTCGGGTTCGTGCACGCGGCGTCGACGCACGGCAGCGACCGGTACGACGAGTACTTCACCGTCGTGCCCGACAGCGGCACCGGTGGCCTCGCCGGGATCAGCGGGCAGGGCTCGCTGAGCATCGACGAGGACGGCACCCACCGGGTGGAGCTGGAGTACGCGCTCCCCGCGTGAGGTCAGCCGACCGGCGCGACGCTGACCCTGGTCCCGAGGACCTGGCCCCCGGAGTCGAGGAAGGTCAGCGTCACCTGCGGTACGCCGACCGCCTCGGGCAGCGCTGTGCCGTAGCCGTGGGAGTCGGCCCGCACCGGGAGGGTCCGGTCGACGCCGGGCGCCTGGACCCGCACCTGCGCCGCGGTCGGCCACGGCGAGACGCCGTACACGAGGGGCTCGCTGTCGGTGAAGTAGCCGCCGAGCTGCTCGGGCGACGTCAGCTCCTGGGGCGGGACGTCGTCGCCGACCCAGATCGTGCCGCCGCAGCCGTACTCGAGCTCCCGCTTCGTCGGCGCCCCGGTGCCGTCCCACACGCCGTCACTCATCGCGTAGCAGACCTTGCCGGTCGACGACGTGGCCACCCAGAACGCGAAGACGCCGTGGTCGGTGTCGAACTGCGCGACCAGCACGGGGTCGTGGAGCTCGCCGAGGCCGTTGCCGGTGGTGTTCGGCTGCCGGGCGAAGTCCTTGATGACGCTGGACACCACCTCGGTGGGGCCGCCGATGGCGACGGCGGTCGTCGTACCGACCACCGAGAAGGCGAGGCCGAGACCGATGGCGGTACGTCGGCGGGTGCGCCGGCGTCTTACGGCTGCGGCGCGGAGCGTGGCCCGGTCGTCCTGGAGGATCCGGGCGAGCGTCGCCTCGGACCAGGCCGGGTCGAGCTCCGGGGGAGCGGGGGCCAGGGCAGTGATGCGGGCGGTCAGGGAGTCCGTGGTCATCGCAGTCCACCTTCGGTGACGGGTCGGCTGGGGGAGGCGGTGCGCAGGTCCGCCGGCGGGTCGAGGTCGAGGGCCGCCCGGGCGCGGTGGGCGCGGACCCGGAAGGTGCCCGGCCGGATGCCGAGGACCTCGGCGGCGGCGTCGGGGGACAGGCCGTCCCACGCGACGAGCAGGAGCGCCTCGCGCTGGCCGTCGGGCAGGGCGGCGAGGGCTTCGAGTGCGGTCACCCGGTCGGTCGCCAGCATCCCGGCGTCCGCTTCGGGACGGGCGGCGTGGTCGAGCAGCACGAGCCTGTCGTGGAGGGCCGTGCGGCGGCGTGCCGAGCGCCGGTTGTTCCCGATCACCTTGCGGGCCGTGGCGATCAGCCAGCCGATCGGTGGCTCCGGCACGTCGTCCCAGCGGCGCCAGGCCTGCACGAACGTCTCGGCGACGATGTCCTGGACGTCGTCCGGTGCCACGTGGCGGCGTGCGTAGGCCGCGACGCGTGGGCCGTCACGGCGCCACGCCTCGCTGAACGCGGCGTCCTGGGCGTCCTCGGAGGTGCTCATGTCCTTGTAGTGTCCGGCTCGGTGCTGGTGTTACTAGTGTTGCCGCGATGATCCGCGAGCGCATCGAGCAGGACCTCGACCGGCTGGTCGACGTGCTGGTGTCGCTGGACGCCGCGCCGGGCGTCCTGGGCGACCGGTCGGCGTACGACTGGCTGACGAAGATCGATGTGGACGTGTCCTGGGTGTTCGACCAGGCGCCGGTGACCGTGGCGCCGACGCGCAACGTGGTCGGACACGTGCAGGTGTACGCGCCGCCGGCCGGTGCGCCCTGGGTGACGCCGGTCGCGTCGGCGGCCGGCGTCGAACCGGACCGGTTGCTGGTGATCGGGCGGTTCTTCGTGAAGAAGATGAGGTACGACCAGAACATCGGTCGCTACCTGCTGACCGAGTGCGTGAAGCGGATCGCGGCCCGGGGGAGCGTCGCCGTGCTCGACCCGGACGGGCTCGCCCTCGTCCCGACGGCGCTGTGGGAGCGGCTCGGGTTCTCGGGGGAGACTGCTGCGCCTACCCTGCTGCCGTGAACGCCGAGGAGGAGAGCAGGGTCCGTGAGCATCTGCGCATCGTGTCGGCCATCGATCGCGCCCTGGGCGACGCACCCGCCGTCCTTGCCCTCATCCTGGCGGCCGCGACGCCGGCTGCCGCCGTGGAGGCGCTGAGCGAGCGCTACGGGTTCGACGAGGACCAGGCGTACGCCGTGCTCGAGATGCAGTTCCGACGGGCCACCGTGGCTGATCGCGGCAAGATCGCCGCCGATCGTGCGGCGCTCGAGGCAGAGCTGCCCTGACGTGCCAGCATCCAGTTGTGCGCCACGAGCAGCGGATCCCGACCCGAACCCCTGAGTCCCGTGCGTTCGGCGAGCGCGTGAACGTCGTGATGGGCCTGACCGCCGAGCTCAACGCGCTGCCGTTCGACGACCTCGAGCAGCGCCGCTCGCTGCTGACCCGGATCCTCGGCGGCGAGCTGCCCGAATCGCTGTCGATCCTGCCGCCGTTCTTCTGCGACTACGGGCTCGGCGCGTCCTTCGGTGAGCGCGTGTTCATCAACCAGGGCTGCTACTTCCTCGACCTCGGCGGCATCACGATCGGCGACCGCGTGCTGATCGGGCCGCGAGTCACGCTGAGCACCGCTGGGCACCCGGTCGAGCCTGCCGAGCGTCTCGACTTCATCACCCACGCGCCTATCGTGATCGAGGACGACGTGTGGATCGGCGCCGGTGCCACGGTCACGCCGGGCGTGACGATCGGGCGGGGCTCGGTGGTCGGTGCGGGCGCCGTGGTGGCAGCCGACGTACCGCCGATGTGTGTCGTGACGGGCATCAGCGTCGTCGTGCGCAAGGAGCTCAGCGCGCCGGCCTGAGGACCGCCTGCACCGCCTCGGGGCGCACCTGGACCATCGAGACCAGTGTTATGTCATCACGGCTCCACCCGTCGGCCACGAGGCCGGTCACGTCGAGCAGGTAGGTGTCGCTGACGAACGCACCGTCGTCCGTCGTACGTCGTCGCCAGTTGTCGCGGCTCAGGTCGTCGTACAGCGCGTCCGTGACGAGCAGCTCGACCTCGGCGGTCGTGTCGACGGACTCGTTCGCGAGCATCGCGCCTGCGAGCCCGACGACCTACTGACCCTCAGGGAGCTCCAGGGCAGCGACGGTCGAGCGCAGACGTGACCAGCTCCAGAGCACGGAGCAGTTCTATCCCACCCCTTCTCGCAGCACGCCGCAGTGCGCCGATAAGTGACATTATGTCAGATAACGGGAATCGGGGTTACGGTGGAGGCGTCAGGAAGGAGCTCTCCCATGACGACCCCTGACTCCCCTGCGAACACCGCCGACAGCACTGGCACGGTCGGCGTCCGGTACCTCGTCGACGACGTGGACGCTGCGATCGCGTTCTACACGACCCACCTGGGCTTCACGCTGAACATGAGCGCTGCGCCGGCGTTCGCCGATGTCACCCGCGGTCCGCTGAGGTTGCTGCTGTCCGGAGCCGCCAGCTCGGGCGCTCGTGCGACGCCCGAGTCGCTGACGTCGTCGCCCGGCCGCAACCGGATCCATCTTGTCGTCGACAACCTCGAGGACGAGGTGGTCCGGCTCGGTGCCGACGGTGTCGATTTCGTCAGCGGCCTCGTGAGCGGACCGGGCGGCAGCCAGATCCTCCTGGCGGACCCCTCGGGCAACCCCGTGGAGCTGTTCCAGCCGAAGACCTGACATAACGTAAGCCGGTACGTCTACTGCCCCACCCGTCCGTCGATGCACTCCCGCAGCAGGTCGGCGTGCCCGCAGTGCCGTGCGTACTCCTCGATCCGGTGCACCATCAGGTCCCGTACGACGACCTGCGAGCGTCCCAGCGTGGACGAGAGGTCCTCGACCGACGCCAGCACGGCGTCGGTCGCCGCCTGCTCACGCGCCAGGTCCGCCCAGGCCGCCTCGACGACGGCCTCGTCACCGACAGCACCGAGGAAGTCGCCGTCCGGCTCGCCGTACAGACCGCCTTCGTGAGGGCCGGTGGTGATCCAGTTGCGCCAGTCGCGCTCGACCTCGGCGAGGTGGCGGACCAGGCCGAGCAGCGACAGGGTCGAGGGCGGGACGGAGCGGCGGGCGAGTTGGGTGGCGTCGAGGCCGTCGCACTTGAGGCGCAGGGTGAGGCGGTAGCTGCGCAGGTACTCCTCGAGCGTGCCGCGCTCCCCCTGTGCCGCCGGACCGTCGGACTCCCGGGGATCCTCGGCGGCGTCGAGCCACATGTCGGGGTGGACGGTGGCCCGGGTCCAGCGCTCCGGGGTGCTCACGGACGGATCCAACCGCGGCGTACTCCCTCGTCGACCAGCAGCCCGGTGACCGAGCCGAGCGACGTCGAGCCGGCGACCACACCGGCTTCGCGGGCCCGGACGAGGGCCTCGGTGGCGCCCGGCATCTCCCAGGTGCCGCCACCGTTGAGCCAGTTGAGCAGCATCGGCTGGAGCCGGTCCATCGCCTTGCTGAACCGCGCCTCCGGAGTCGAAGCAGCCTCGAACTCGTCCCACAGCGCCCGCATCGACGCGGCCTGGTCGTCAGGCAGCAGGCCGAAGAGCCGCTCTGCAGCGGCGATCTCGCGCTCCTGCTGGTCGTCGGCGGCGCCGGGGACGAACACCGGGCTGTCGCCGGCGTAGATCTCGACGAGGTCGTGGACGACGACGAGCTTGATCGCGTGGCCGACGTCGATCGGCTCGTCGGCGTACTCGGCGAGCAGGACCACCATCAGCGCGAGGTGCCACGCGTGCTCGGCGTCGTTCTCGCGGCGGTCGGCGGCGGCCAGGGGCGAGGCACGCAGGACGGTCTTGAGCTTGTCGGCCTCGGCGAGGAACCGGAGCTGGTCCCCCAGCCGCGCGGGTACGCCGTCCGGCAGGGGCTGGCGGTCGATCAGCAGCGCGTCGTCGTCCATGGCCCCACCCTGCCACCTGGGCAACACCCCCAAGCCTAGGATGCCGCCATGAGCGGCCTCGAACAGCTGGCCGTCCTGGGCGCGGGATTCGGCGCCGGCATCCTCAGCTCGACCGTCGGAGTGGCCTCGCTGCTCAGCTTCCCCGTCCTCGTCGCCCTCGGCTTGCCGCCGGTCGTCGCGAACGCATCCAACACGGTCGGGCTGATCCCGGCCGGGCTCAGCGGCTCGTTCGGGTACCGGTCGGAGCTGCGGGAGCACCCGGGCATCACCCGGGTCGTGCTGCTGTGCTGTGCCGTGGGCGCGGTCGCCGGCGCAGTCCTGCTCCTCGCGCTCCCGGCCGGCGCGTTCGAGGCCGCCGTGCCATGGCTGATCCTGCTCGCCTGCGGCCTGGTCGGAGCCCAGCCCTGGCTCGCGCGCAACCTGGCCCGCTACCGAGCGGAGGACTCCGGCCCACGCCACCACCTCTCGCCCCTGACGACCCTGTTCGCCGGCCTGACCGGGGTGTACGGCGGCTACTTCGGCGCAGGCGCGGGCGTGATGATGGTCGCCGTCCTCGGGCTCGGCACCGACGTCGAGCTGCGGGTCGTCAACGCGCTCAAGACGCTGGCCCTGCTGGCCGGCAACCTCGTCGCCGGCGCGATCTTCGTCGCTGTCGCCGACCTCGACTGGAGCGCCGTGGGGCTGCTCGCCGCAGGCTCGATCGGCGGCGGCTACATCGGCGCCCGGATCGGCCGGCGAATCCCCTCCCGGGTGTTCCGTGGCGCGGTGGTGCTGGCGGGCGTGGTCGTCGCAATCACGATGCTGTGAGCACGTCGACGTAGTGCTCGACGACCGGGAACGGGTCGTAGAACTTGTGCAGCAGGGCCCGCCACGCGTCGTACTGCGGCGATCCACGGAAGCCCTCGGTGTGGTCCTCGAGGGTGTCCCACTCCACCAGCAGCAGGTAGAGGTTCGGCGACTCCAGCGAGCGGCGCAGCGCGAGGCTGCGGAAGCCGGGCATCGCGGAGATGATCGACCGGGCCTGGCCGAAGGCCGCCTCGAACTCGGCTTCCTGACCGGGCAGGACGGGCAGGACGGCGTGCTCGAGGATCATGGCTCCACCCTCCCATCCGGCTCTCGCGCGGCCCGCCACGCCCTCGGGGCGTCGCCGTACTCGCGCGCGAACGCGCGGACGGCCTGCGCCAGCCGCACGGCCAGGCTCTCCCAGCCCGTCGACATGAGCCGCGCGCTCAGCTCTTCCTCGAGCGCGTGATCGGCCATCATCTCCCCCATCAGCGCGGGGATCGCCCGGCAGCCGGCAGGTGAGCCGACGACCTCGAGACAGCTCTCGACGACGGCCCGTACGTCGACGCGGAGATCAGTGGCAGCGCCCGTGTACCTCGCCACCACCACCGGCTACTGCGCCTTCACCGCGGCTGACCGCGCCGACCGGGAGGTCGCCTTCGCCTCCCACCGCCGGATCGCACTCCACCCCACCGAGAGGAACGACCCGTGATCGAGCTCAACCGCAACGTGATCTTCTGGTCGTTCGACGAGGACCTGATGATCATCGCCGAGGACTCCTACAGCGGTGGCCCGATCGAGATGCGCGTGCTCGAGGACGACGAGCTGCCGGCCGGCTTCGTCGCGCTCATCGGCTGAGGGTCGGCAGGACCTGCTCGACCAGCGCTGCCGCCCACCGCTCAGGATCCGCAGTGGGCGGCATCAGTGTTGTCAGGGTGATGCCCAGGCCGGCGTAAGTCTCCATCTCGCGGGCGAACCGGTCCGGCTCGGCCACCGGGTCGCCGAACCACAGGATCGTCTTGCGGATCTCGTCGTGGTCTCGGCCCACGTCGTCGCAGTGCCGCCGCAGCACGTCGAGCTTGGCAGCCACCCCGCCAGGCCCGTCGCCCGTGAAGAGGTTGCAGGCGTCGCCGTGCTGCGCGACGAGGCGCAACGTCTTGCGCTCCCCCGAGCCCCCGATCACGATCGGGACCTTCCTGCGCACAGGAGGCGGGACGCAGATCGTCTCGGCGAGCCGGTAGTGCGTTCCCTCGAAGGCGCCGTCGTCGTCGCCCCACATCTGGCGGCAGATCCGCAGCGTCTCCTCGAGGCGCTCGAACCGCTCGGCGACCGGCGGGAACGGTACGCCGAGCCCAGCGTGCTCGCGCTCGTACCAGCCTGCACCGATTCCCAGCCACGCCCGGCCGCCGGACAGCACGTCGAGCGTCGTCACGATCTTGGCGAGCAGACCCGGGTGCCGGTAAGTCACGCCGGTCACGAGCAGGCCGAGGTCGATCCGATCGGTGCGACCGGCGAGGAAGCCGAGCGTCGTGTAACCCTCGAGCATCGGCTCGAGCGGGCCGCCCGACATCTCCATCTGGAAATAGTGGTCCATGACGGTGAACAGCGCGATCCCACCCTCGTCGGCGATCCGCGCCGTCGCCGCGAGACGCGCGGCCAGTCGCCGATCCCACTCCGGGTGGCTGAAGCTCGCATAGTGGATACCGAGGTCCATGGCGCCAACCTACGCCCGGGCCTCTCGGGCGTTTCGGGTTCGCTGCGTACGATGCGGGCCATGCGCTCTCGCCTGCTCGCCGGGGTCCCGGCCCTGCTGCTCCTCGCGTCCCTCTCCGCCTGTGGCGACGACACCGCCAAGGACCCCGCCAAGGCGGAGCCGACGACTGAGGCGACGACGGAGGCGACCACGGCCGGTACGCCGGACGCCGCCGGCCAGTGTGACTGGGCCCAGGACGGCGAGCCCGCGCGCAAGGTCGAGATGCCGCCGACGACGCCCGAGTACACCAGCAACGTCGCGGCGGTGCTCACCACCTCGATCGGCAAGCTCACGGTCACCCTCGACGCCGAGAAGGCGCCCTGCACCGTCGAGTCCTTCGTCTCCCTGGTCAAGCAGGGCTACTACGACAACACCTCGTGCCACCGCCAGGGCAACGACCCCGGCTTCGAGTTCCTCCAGTGCGGCGACCCGTACTTCGACCCGAAGGCCGCCGACGCCGACCCCAAGACCGGCACCGGCGGCCCGGGCTACACGATCCCCGACGAGGTCGACGGCACCGAGACCTACCCGGCCGGCACCCTCGCCATGGCCAACACCGGCCAGCCCCACTCCGGTGGCGGCCAGTTCTTCATCGTCTTCGGCGACTCCCAGTTCCCGCCGGACTACACCGTCTGGGGCCACCTCGACGCCGCGTCGATCGCGACGCTGAAGAAGGCGACCGCGAGCGGGAACGACGGGTACTGGGCACAGAGCGGTGGCGGGCGGCCGAACACGCCGGTCACGTTCGAGAGCATCAAGATCGGCTGACGCTTGAGCTCGGCCCGTCGTACTGAGGAGCCGTCGATGCAGATGGAGCGGAACGTCGTCCTCGGGTCCGACGAGGGCGCCATCGCCGTCCGAGGGCACGATCTCGAACCTCTCCGCGTCGAGTCCTGGGACGAGGCAGACAACACACTGGTCCAAGCCGGCGCCGACCTCGCGGCCGACGGGGAGCTGTTGATCACGTCCGGGGACCAATGGGGGCCCTTCTCGGTGACCACCCGTCTCCTGGAGGCTCATCCGGGTGAACCCGATGCTGAGTGGGAGGACGTGGTCGAGCTCAGCCTGAACGCCCCAGGACCACTGCTGGTCACCGAGTTGGTGGACAGCGACCCCTCCGTCCCGCTCGTCGACAAGCCGGGGGCGTATCGGTTGCGGGTCAGCGCACGCGGTCGAGGTGCTGATCACGGCCGGGCGGACGAGGACGGCGAGGAGCCGGTCGAGTGGTACCTGCTGGAAGCGTGGCCTGCCGCCCCCTCCGCGCCCGCGAGCGTGCGGATGACGAGTGCGTTCGCCCTGGAGCGACTCGCTGGGCCACCGCCCGCACTCGTGGTTCCCGGGGGCGAGGCCGGCCTTGCGGCCTCGGCCAGGATCGCCCGCGATGTCGATCAGGCCCCCGGGGCTCGCAGCCTCTCAGGCGCGACAGGTTCCGTGGAGGTCGAACGCACCATCCGCGGTACCCGCCGCAAGCTGTTCACGATCTGTGCCCACGTGACGACGTGGAGTCATGCGTGGGTGCCCGGGGGAACCTGGGGCTTCTCCGCCGGCCCGGAGCCCGAGTACGCCCCAGAGACCCAGCACTTCGCCAGCTCGGACGACCACGCCGATCAGCTGACAGGCTCACGTGGTTCGATCCGGTAGTCGTTCATCGAGGTGGACCGACCGAAGCGCGCGGTCCGGAAATGGAACTGGATGCGGGGCGAGTCGTGGGGTGACGGCACGCTGGTGCTTCCCCAGGAGAGCAGAGTGACGGTGACCCTGGACCAGTCCAGGGATGCCGCCGGCAGCCCGTGGACGACCATTCGCGTCAACCACGAGGACTTGCCTGTCGAGTGGCTGGAGGACATGGAGACCTGGTGGGCCTACCAGCTCTCCATCGCAGACCACGCTGGGTTCGGCACCAGGTAGCCGCTGCCTCTCGAGACGCCTCGGTGGGCGTGTCCGGGTCAGGCGGCGTAGTGGTCGGCGAGGACGATCGCCTGCTGTGCGTGCAGCTGGTACTCGGCTCGAGTGATCGTGGTGGTGCCGGTGCTGGTCACCAGTCGGTAGAGGCCGTGGGGTGTGCCCCAGACCCACTTGTCGGGGCCGAGCTGCAGCACCGTGTAGCCACGCACGTGTGTCTTGGCCCGATGATGATGCCGGGTGAGTGGGGTGTCGTTGTGGTCGCCGGTCTGGCCGGGTGGACCGTGCCTGTCGTACGGCGTCGTGTGGTCGTGATCCGGCGCCCGGCCGCTTCTCCTGAAGATGCCGGTGGCGTGGGGGAACACGTCCCCGATCGTCCTGAGCTCGGTGCGGCGCTTCACGTCGGTGGGGTGCTCGTAGCCGTTGACCGACCTGCCGGCGTGGAGGTCGATCACCGGGGAGACCGTGACGTTGGCATGGCGGCGGAGGAGGCCGCGGACCTGGTCGAGCAACCGCGGGCCAAGGCCTTCGACCCGGGCCAGCGGGCCGAGGCTGCCGTCGGCCTGCTGGGCGACGTGGACGACGATCTCGGCGGCCGATGCGGCCGGGGCGCTACTGGACTCGGGGTCGGCCTCGACGCCGTGCAGGAACGCGAGCACCGCAGCAGGGTCCGCCAGCATCGCGAACGCCTCGGCGCGCCAATGGTCCATGCCCAGCGGCTCTGCGCCGTCGGGAACGTCGGCATGCTCGGCGAGCGCGGTGGCGAGGTCCTCGACCATCCGAGCATGCTCGGCGGCGTCGGCCTCGTCGATCCGCGCGAACACGACTCCGATACCGGCGGTGTTGTCGGTGTCGTCGACCTGCGAGCCGGGGCGGGGTTGGGGGTACCAGACACCCTTGCCCTTGCGGTTGTCGCTGATCCGCTCGGCGTGGGCGACCGGGTCGGCCTCGATCACCTTGGCTTCCGCGATCGCGAGGATCCGCGAGGGTGCTTCGTCGAGGGCGGCGGCGACCGCAGCGTCGACGATCCGGACCTGGTGGCGGTCGAGCTTGCGCGACATCCGGGCGACCTTCCGCACCACCCAGACCTCGCAGCGTCCGTCCTTCACGCCGGCCCACACGGCAGGGAGCCGGTGGCGCAGGTCGAACGCATCCGCCAGCGCGCTGCGGGTCGCCAGGACGTTCTCGTGGCGGGCGATCGCAATCTCGACCAGCGCGAGGTCGACCACTTCGGGTGTGCCGTCGCCGCCGAGGCTGATCAGCTTCGGACCACCGAACCTCACGGGCACGGCGTCGGGCTCGGCCTGCGGGTCACTGGAGTGGAGGTCGGCCCAGGCGAGCAGCAACTCGAGCTTGCGGACCTCGAGGAGCCGGCCTTCCCGGACACTGCCCTCGGAAGCGTGGAGCAGCTGCTCCGGTGTGGCTTCCGAGAGGTCCGAGATCATGGTCTGATTCTATCGCACACATGTTCGAACGGCCAGTGTTGACGGAGGACTTTCGCCTTGTTCCTAGCGGTTTTTCGAGGTTGTTGCGGTGGTCTCGTGACGGTCGCTGCGCGACCTCCTCGACATCCGGGGAGGCGGGCCGACCGCGGAACCCAGCCCCTACGCACCCTCCTCGTCGCTGCGCCTTTCAAAGGTCTGTGCCGGCTACGCGACCGCAGCCCACCGACATCCAGGTGGAGGACCGCCGGGTTCGAGGCTCGTCACTGGCTCTGCTCGCACTGCGACCAGCCGTCGTCGCCGAGACCCGGGGCATCGGCGTTGCGGCCGCTGGGCAGGGCGACGGTGAACCAGTTCCCGGCCACGACATGCTCGACGAGCTCGCGCACCGTGACGCCGACCGGTGTCGGGAGGTCCCATGACCCGGCCGGCAGGAGCCGTACGACGCGGGCGAGCTCAGCGGAGGCTGCCTCGATCAGCTCCACCGTGTCGCCTCGATCAGAGCCCGGTGAGCGCGAGCGACCGGTCCCACAACGCCCGCGCGAGCACTTCGTCGTCCGCCTTGCGCGACATCCGGGCGGGCGCGGGCCAGCCCCACAGCTCGGTGCGGCCGTGCGGGCCGATGTAGGTGCCGCCGTCGACGGGCATGGTGGCGGCGTAGACGGTGCACAGGGCGCCGCGCCAGGCGGGCATGCCGACGAGCTGCTGGCCGTAGTGACCGATGGCGGTGACGACCGGGTGGCCGGATCCGCTGGTGATCGCGGTGGCGGAGGCGCCCGGGTGGGCGGCGACGGCGCGCAGGTGGGAGCCCTGGCTGCGCAGGCGACGGTCCAGCTCGCGCATGAAGAGCAGGTCGGCGAGCTTGGAGTCGCCGTACGCCTGGAAGGGTCGGTAGGGGCGGCGTTGCCAGCCCAGGTCGTCGAGGTCGATCTGGCCGGAGCGGTGCTCGCGGGAGCTGATCACGACGACGCGGTCGGTGAGCACGGGGAGCAGGAGCTGCGTCAGCAGGAAGTGCCCGAGGTAGTTGGTCGCGAAGTGCATCTCGACGCCCTCGGCCGTCACCGAGTGGGGTACGCCGAGCACGCCGGCGTTGTTGACGAGGACGTCGACCGGCCGGCCGTCGGCCTCCAGGCCCTTCGCGAACAGCCGGACCGAGTCCAGTGAGCTCACGTCGACCTGGCGCACCTCGACCCGGCCCTTGTCGTGACCGGGCACGGTCCGGGCGGCGGCGGAGGCCTTCTCGACGCTGCGGCAGGCCATCACGATCTCGGCGCCGCGGGACCCGAGGATCCGCGCGGTCTCAAGGCCGAGGCCGCCGTTCGAACCGGTGATGACGTACCGCCGGCCCTGCTGGGGCGGCACCTGGGTCCACGGACGCATGGCCCGAACCCTCCCACATCCACCCCGCACCCGGTTGAGTTCTAGGCTGGCGGGATGAGCCTCACCCGCGCCGAAGCCGAGCACCGCGCGAGCGTGCTCACCGTGTCGTCGTACGACGTCGAGCTGGACCTGTCGCTGAGCGAGGAGACCTTCCGCTCGGTGACCACGATCCGGTTCCGCAGCGTGCGGGCGGAGACGTTCGTCGACGTGAAGCCGCGGGCGCTGCACGCGGTCCGGCTCGACGGCCAGCCCCTCGACGTCGAGGAGCTGGCCGACGGCAGGCTCGGCCTCGACCTCGCGGCCGGCGAGCATGAGCTCGTCGTCGAGGCGACGATGGCCTTCCGCAACGACGGCGAGGGGCTGCACCGCTCGGTCGACCCGGTCGACGGCAAGGCCTACGTCTACGGGATGTCCTTCATGGACGCGGCACCGTCGGTGTTCGCATGCTTCGACCAGCCCGACCTCAAGGCGCCGTACTCCATGCGGGTCACCGCGCCTGCCGACTGGCTGGTCGTCGGCAACGCCCCGGCCACCGAGACGGGGGGCGACAGCACCACGAAGCAGTGGGCGCTCGGGCCGACGGAGCCGCTGGCGACGTACTTCGTCACTGTCGTGGCCGGCCCCTACCACCTGATCCGCGACGAGCACGACGGCATCCCGCTCGGCCTGAGCTCGCGGCAGAGCCTCGCCGCGACGCTCGACCGCGAGGCCGACGAGCTGCTGACGCTGACCCGGCAGTCGTTCGACGAGCTGCACCGGCTGTTCGGCATCCGGTACCCGTTCGGCGACTACCACCAGGCGTTCGTGCCCGAGTTCAACGCCGGTGCGATGGAGAACCCCGGCTGCGTCACGCTGCGCGACCCGCTGCTGTTCGAAGGCGCGAGCACCCGGGCCGATCGCAGCTTCCGGGCCAACATCATCGCCCACGAGATGGCCCACCAGTGGTTCGGCAACATCGTCACGCCGCAGTGGTGGGACGACCTGTGGCTCAACGAGTCCTTCGCCGAGTACATGGGCCTGCGCGTCATCACCGACGCCACGGAGTACGCCGACGGACCGCTCCACGACTCGTACGCCCGTCGCACGTGGGGCATCACCGCGGACCAGCGCCCGACGACGCACCCCGTCGCCGGAAACGCCGCTCCCGATGCCCTCTCGGCGCTGCAGAACTTCGACGGCATCTCCTACGCGCGCGGCTCGAACGTGCTGCGCCAGCTCGCCCGACGGCTCGGTGACGACGCCTTCCTCGGCGGCGTGCGCGAGCACTTCGAGCTGCACCGGTTCGGCAACGCGACGATGCACGACCTGTTCGCGAGCTGGGAGCGGGCGGCCGGCGGCGCCAGTCTCGACGGGTTCATCAAGGACTGGCTGCTCACGCCGGGCGCGGACCGGCTCGACGTCGACCGCGCTGCCGGTGTCGTCCGTCGTACGTCGCCCGCGGCGTACCCTGCCGACCGCCGCCACGACCTCGTCGTCGCCACCCACGGTCCGGACGGCTGGACCCAGCGCCCGTTCGTCGTCGACAGCCCGGCCACCCCGTTCGAGGTCGGTGACGCGCCGACCCTCCTCGACGCCACCGAGACGACCTGGGCGGTCAGCCCGCCCGACGCGCTGACGATGGCGGCGCTGCCGACGCTGGCGCCGGCGATGACCGACCCGCAGTTGCGCGCGACGATGTGGAACAGCGTCCGGCTGGGCATGTTCGAGGGTGCGGTCACCCCAACCCAGGTGGCCGAGCTGCTCGCGACCGCTCCGCCGGTCGAGGACACCTCCGACGGCGCGCGCAACCTGTTGCCGTGGGTGCTGGAGACCGTGCTGCCGCTGGCACCGGCCGGTACGACGGAACGGTTCCACGCCGCGGTACGCCGTGCGGCCGACGCGGCCGACGCCGCCTCCGAGCTGCAGCTGTCGGCCTTCCGGGCGACGGTGCTGTCGGCCTCCGATGCCGGCGAGCTCGAGCGCTGGGTGGCCGGCGAGCACCTGCCCGACGGGATCGCCGCCGACAACGACCTGCGCTGGAAGGCCCGCCGCCGGTTGGCCGAGCTCGGCGCCACCGACCGGGCTTCGCTGGACGCCGCGCTCGAGGCGGAGCGCAGCGGCGCGACGACCGTGCACCACGCGCGCGCAGTCTCCTCGTTGCCGACCGTCGAGGCCAAGGAGTTCGCCTGGGCGCGGGCGACCGGCGAGGTCTCGGTCCCCAACTACGAGGTCAAGGCGGCCGGCAACGGCCTGTGGCAGGCCGGCCAGCGCGACATCACCGCCGCGTTCGCGACCGCCTACTTCGAGCAGCTGCCCGCGATCATCGCCGCCCACCAGGGCTGGGTGCAGGGCGACGTCGTCGACGCCTACTTCCCCATCACCCACCTCGACGACGCCACCGAGGCCGCGGCTGTCGCAGCACTCGAGCAGGACCTGCCGGGCGCCGTACGACGCCGGCTGACCGACCGGCTCGACGAGCTCCGCCGGCGGCGGGCCGTGCTGTGACCGGTGTGAAGGCACGGCGCCCGGGGCCGACCACGCGGCTGCGGGTCGAGGAGCACCGCGGCGACGACGTACGCCGGCCGGAGGACCGGGTGCTCACCGAGGAGCCGCTCGAGATCCGGCTGGCCTGGCCGGGCGCTCCGGCGCGACGGGTGTGGACGACGTTGCGCACCCCGGGCAACGATTTCGAGCTGGCTGCGGGCTGGGTGCACCACGAGGGCCTCGGCCGCCCGGCCGGTGTCGCCTACTGCACCGACGTCGAGCTCCGGCCCGAGCAGGAGTTCAACGTCGTCACCGTCACCCTCGACGAGGTGCCGTCGCGCGTACCGAGCCAGCTCGACGCGCTGAGCGCCGGGTCGGCGGCGTGCGGGGTGTGCGGCACCGACGAGGTGGACGAGGTGCTCGCCCGCCGGCCGTCGCTGCCCTGGTCGGGACCACTCCCCTCCCCCGAGCTGGTCCGCCGGCTGCCCGACCTGATGCGGCCGCACCAGCTGCTTTTCGAGCGCACCGGCAGTGCTCACGCGGCCGGGCTCTTCGACGCGGAGGGCACCCTGGTCGCCGTACGCGAGGACGTGGGGCGGCACAACGCCGTCGACAAGGTCGTCGGCTCGCGGATCCTGGCCGGCGCGCCGTCGGCCGAGGCGGTGCTCGTCGTCAGCGGCCGCGCCGGGTTCGAGCTCGTCCAGAAGGCGGTCGCCAGCGGCATCGGCGCGCTCGTCGCGGTCGGTGCCCCGACCGGCCTGTCGGTGCGGCTGGCCGGTGCCGGTGGGCTCGCGCTGTACGGCTGGACCAAGGGCGACCGGACGGTTCGGTACGCCTGATCCGGCCACTTCCGGCGCGCCCCGAGGGGTTCTGTCGGGCCCTCCTGTTTGACTGCACCCATGGCCATCCTCCTCGCTCTCCTCGTCGGTCTCCTGCTCGGTGCAGGGGTCGGCTGGATGGTGCGCCAGTCGCTCGTGCCCGCTGCTCCGGAGGTCGCTCCGGGCGAGGCTCCCGAGGTCGTCGCGGCCCGTCACGAGGCTGAGCTCGCCGAGCTGCGCCACGAGGTCCAGCGGGTCCAGCTCCAAGGCGAGTCGCACACCGCCGAGGCCCGCGCCGAGGAGGCCGCCGCCCGTGCTGCGGTGCAGGCCGAGCTGACCGGGGCCCTGGCCACGGTCGACGAGCTGCGCGACGCCGTCGACGACGCCCGCGCCCGCTACCGCGCCCTGGTCGAGCAGCAGCGCCAGGCCCAGCAGGAGCGTGAGCGCGGCGAGTCCGGCCAGACCCAGGTCCTCAAGACGCTGACTCCCGTCGTCGAGCACCTCCGCTCGATGCAGCAGAAGGTCGACGAGCTCGAGAAGGCCCGGGTGCGCCAGCACACCGAGCTCGCCACCCAGATCCAGCACACCCAGCGCTCGGTCGAGGACTCCCGCAAGGCCGCCGACACGCTGGCCTCGGTCCTCAAGAACAACGCCGTCCGCGGCGCCTGGGGCGAGACCCAGCTGCGCACCCTGGTCGAGACCGCCGGCCTGCTCAACCGGGTCGACTTCGAGCTCCAGCACTCCGTCGAGGCCGACTCCGGTGCCCGCCGTCCCGACATGGTGATCAACCTGCCCGGCGGCAAGCAGATGGCGATCGACGCCAAGGTCCCCTACAACGCGTTCATGGACGCCCAGCGGGAGGGTCTCGAGCCCGAGGTGCGGCAGCGCCTCCTCGAGGACCACGCCCGCAAGGTCCGTGGCCACGTCGACACCCTCGCCCAGAAGGGGTACTGGACGGGCCTGGCGATCAGCCCGGAGTTCACCGTCGCGTTCATCCCCAACGAGCAGCTCCTCAACGCTGCCCTTGAGGTCGACCCCTCGCTGATGGAGCACGCCTTCAAGCAGGGCATCGTCCTCGCCACCCCCACGAACCTGTGGGGCCTGCTCAAGACCGTCGCCTTCACCTGGAAGCAGGAGGCGCTCACCGAGGACGCCCAGGTCCTCTTCGAGCTCGGCCAGGTCCTCTACCGCCGCATCCTCAAGCTCTCCGAGCACGTCGACAAGCTCGGCCGCTCGATCCAGCGCAGCGTGAAGGACTACAACACCTTCACCGGCTCCCTCGAGCGCTCCGTCCTCCCCGCGGCCCGCAAGCTCAACGCCGCCGACCCGGTCGCCACGATCCCCGCGCCCACCGAGATCGAGGAGACCCCCAAGGCGCTCACCTCGAGCGAGTTCTCCGCGCTGGCCGACCTCGACCGCGAGGAGCTCACCTTCGACTTCGACCTCGCGGTCGACGCCGAGATCGTGGACGACACCAAAGCAGGCTGACCGGACGCCTCAGACGGCGCCGCGCGACTCCACCCCACCGGACAGGTCGACCGTGCGGCGGGTGTTGGCGAGTGAGGTGACGGTGGCGGTCCCGATCACCCCGGTGGAGTCGAAGACCTCGGCCGTGCCGACGGCGATGCCGTCCGACGAGACGTGGTCGGCGGCACGCAGCCCGAGTCGGACGCTGTCGGGCCGGCGGCACAGGGCCAGGTCGATGTCGGTGTTGATGTGCTCGACGCCGCGGCTGCCCCAGTTCGTGACCATGCTGGTGGCGTCCGCGATCGAGGCCACGGCCTGGAACGGGGTGCACTCCTCGCCGTACACGATCGGGACGGCGGTCTGCCAGGTCTGGTGACGCCCACCGTTCTGGTGGTCGCCGAAGTTGTCGGACCACGGCGCGGCACTGGCGAACCACGGGACGTGGTGCTCGCCGGGCGTGGGCAGCAGGTCCGCGGCCGGTGGGGTGGGCCGCTCCCCCGGTGCGGCCCAGACCTCGCCTGCGGCGTTCGTGGACGGAGCGAGGAAGGTGGCACCGGCGCGGGCGACGACCTCGCCCTCCTGCTCGACGGTGGCGTCCAGCAGCACCAGGCGCGGGCCCTCGCGGACGATCCGGGCAGACGCCGTAGTGGTGATCATCCGGGCCGGGCGGAACAGGTCGACGTGGTACCGCGCGGGCACCAGGTCGGTGCGGCCGGCCTCGGTGACGGCGTGCTCGAGCGCGCGGGCGAGCAGGCCGCTGACCGCGACGCCGTGCATCTGGTCGTCGCGCCACAGGCTCTGCGCGAGCGGCAGCGGGTCGAAGCCGGCGGCGGACTGCTGGAACCAGGCGAACTGGAACGTGTTCTCGTTCACGGGAGCATCATGCCCCCTCGGGTCACGCCTGCGGAGCAGGACCCCCGGGGATCGGTGCCTGCGGGTCGTACGGCGAGCGGGTCCAGACGAAGGTCGCACACTCCAGGTGCCCGACCGTGCCGTCCGCCCGCCGCCGCAGGTGGAGCGTCTCGCCGCGGTGGTAGCCCTCGATGCCGAGGAAGCCCTCGCCCTCGGGACGGAAGCGCTCCTCGAGCTCGCCGGTGCGCAGGTCGTGGACCTGGAGCTCACCGTCGCGCCACTCGATGCCGAAGCCGGTGTTGCCCCAGAACCAGACGCCCAGCACCTCGCCCACGCGGTCCGGCACCGGCCGGAGGGACGGACGCCACGGCGTCACCGTCGGCGCCGGAGCGCCAGGATAGGGCGCGAGGAAGCGCGCCGGGACCCGCTCGGCGCGCAGCCCCGTGGTGGCGTCGGTGAGGGCGACCACGGCGTCGCGGGTCGACCGGTCGACGAAGAGCGAGGCCATGAATCCCGGCATCGAGCCGGTGTGGCCGACGAGGGTGCGGCCGTCGACGCAGAGCACCCGCAGCCCGAGGCCGTACGCCTCGGCGGGCGTGGCCCGCTCGGCCATCTCGGTGAGGGTGTCGGCGCCGAGCACGTCGGGGTGTCCGGTGGCGAGGAAGTCCGCCCACCTCAGCAGGTCAGCAGTGGTGCTCCACAGCTGCCCGGCCGGTGCCATCGCGCGGGTGTCCGAGTGCGGCTCGGCCCAGAGCGTGTGGGCGAAGTGGTCGACGCTGCGGCCCGGCGCGTGGTCGGCCGGTGGGTGGTACGACGTCGCGCCCATCCCGAGCGGGGCGAGCAGCCGCGCCTGCACGACATCCCACCAGGACCCGCCGCGCAGCCGGGCGACGACCTCGCCGAGCAGCGCGAAGCCGAGGTTGGAGTAGTGGTAGGACTCCCCCGCCGCTGCGACCCGGCCGGAGCCGTCGTTGGCGGCGAGCAGCTCGTCGACGGTGCCGCCGTCGACCCGCTCCCACCAGGCACCCGCCGGCTCGCTCTGCAGGCCCGCGGTGTGGGCGAGCAGGCCACGCACGGTGGCTGACGCATAGCCGGCCTCCGGCACGAACCGCCCGATCGGGTCGTCGAGGGCCAGCAGTCCCTCGTCGCGCAGCTGCATCACCAGCACGGCCGTCAGGGTCTTGGTGATCGACCCGATCCGGTACGACGACGCGCTGGTCACCTCCTGGTCCGGCAGCACGCTCACGCAGCCCTGCCAGACCGGCATGCCTCCGCGGGCGACTGCCGCCGAGACCGACGGCAGCCGACCCGCGGCCTGCAGCGACGCGAGCGCGTCGTCGTACGACCTC
Organism: Nocardioides sp. F233; assembly: GCF_057813895.1. Taxonomy (NCBI): domain Bacteria; kingdom Bacillati; phylum Actinomycetota; class Actinomycetes; order Propionibacteriales; family Nocardioidaceae; genus Nocardioides; species Nocardioides sp. F233. The sequence goes on along the minus strand of NZ_JBVASH010000003.1, from coordinate 608,800 downwards.
ACCGAGGGGTCACTCGGCGTAGGCGTCCATCGGCGGGCAGGCGCACACGAGGTTGCGGTCGCCGTACGCCTGGTCGATGCGGGCCACCGGCGGCCAGTACTTGTCGGGCGAGATGCCGGCCGGGAAGACGGCGACCTCGCGGGAGTAGGAGCGGTCCCACTCGCCGACGAGCGTCCGGGCGGTGTGCGGGGCGTGGTGCAGCGGCGACGCGTCGACGGCCCACTCGCCGGCGGCGACGCGGTCGATCTCTCCCTTGATGGCGATCATCGCGTCGCAGAACCGGTCCAGCTCGGCCAGGTCCTCGGACTCGGTCGGCTCGACCATGAGCGTGCCGGCGACCGGGAACGACATGGTCGGGGCGTGGAAGCCGTAGTCGATGAGCCGCTTGGCGACGTCGTCGACCGAGACACCCGTCTCCGCGGTGATCGGACGCAGGTCGAGGATGCACTCGTGGGCGACCAGCCCGGACTCGCCGCGGTAGAGCACCGGGAAGTGCTCGCCCAGGCGCGCCGCGACGTAGTTGGCCGAGAGCACCGCGATCGCAGTGGCGCGGGTCAGGCCCTCGCCGCCCATCATCCGGATGTAGGCCCACGAGATCGGCAGGATGCCGGCGGAGCCGAACGGCGCCGCGCTGATCGCGCCGGTGCCCTCACGCCGCTCGGCGTCGGGGTGGAGCGGGTGCGTGGGCAGGTACGGCGCCAGGTGGGCGCGCACCGCGACCGGGCCGACGCCCGGACCGCCGCCGCCGTGCGGGATGCAGAACGTCTTGTGCAGGTTGAGGTGCGAGACGTCGCCGCCGAACTTGCCGGGCGCGGCGTAGCCGAGCAGCGCGTTGAAGTTCGCGCCGTCGATGTAGACCTGACCGCCGTGCTCGTGCACCAGGTCGCACAGCTCGGTGATGGTCTCCTCGTAGACGCCGTGCGTCGACGGGTAGGTGACCATGATCGCGGCGAGGGTCTCGGAGTGCTGCTCGCACTTGGCCCGCAGGTCGGCGAGGTCGACGGTGCCGTCCTCATTGGCCTTGACCACGACGACCTTCATGCCGGCCATCACGGCCGAGGCCGGGTTGGTGCCGTGCGCGGAGGACGGGATCAGGCAGACGTCGCGCTGACCCTGGCCGTTGGCCCGGTGGTAGTTGCGGATCGCCAGCATGCCGGCGTACTCGCCCTGGGCACCCGCGTTGGGCTGGATGGAGACCCGGTCGTAGCCGGTGACCTCGGCGAGCCAGCCCTCGAGCTGGTCGATCAGCTGGCGGTAGCCGTCGGCGTCGGCCGCCGGCACGAACGGGTGCAGGTTGGCGAAGCCGGCCAGCGAGATGGGCTCCATCTCGGTGGTCGCGTTGAGCTTCATCGTGCACGAGCCGAGCGGGATCATGCCGCGGTCGAGCGCGTAGTCGCGGTTCGAGAGCCGCGCGAGGTAGCGCAGCATCGAGGTCTCGTTGTGGTGGGTGTTGAACACCGGGTGGGTGAGGAACTCGGTGGTGCGCTCGAGGTCCTCGGGCAGCCCGGCGTCGCCCTCGGCCGACACCTCGCTCACGCCGAAGGCACCGAGGAAGCCGACCAGCGTCGCCTCGCGGGCGGTCTCACCGAAGGAGATGCCGACGGTGTCGGCGTCGACGAGGCGCAGGTGGATCGACGCCTCGCGGGCAGCGGCGACCACGGCCTCCGCGCGGCCGGGAACCCGGACGTTGAGGGTGTCGAAGAAGGTGTCGTTGACGACCTCGATGCCGGCCGCCTCGAAGGACGCGGCAGCGCGACGGGCCAGGCCGTGGATGTCACCGGCGATCGCCCGCAGCCCGTCGGGACCGTGGTAGACGGCGTACATGCCGGCGGTCACGGCGAGCAGCACCTGCGCGGTGCAGATGTTCGACGTCGCCTTGTCGCGACGGATGTGCTGCTCGCGGGTCTGCAGTGCGAGGCGGTACGCCAGGTGGCCCTCGGCGTCGACGGAGACGCCGACCAGGCGGCCGGGCAGCTGGCGCTCGAGGCCCTCGCGGACGGCCATGAAGCCGGCGTGCGGGCCGCCGTAGAACAGCGGGACGCCGAAGCGCTGGGCCGAGCCGACGACGACGTCGGCACCGAGGGCGCCGGGCGCCTCGAGCAGGGTCAGCGCGAGCAGGTCGGCGGCGACGACGGCCAGGCCGCCGTGCTCGTGGACGGCGTCGATGACCGGCTTGATGTCGGCCACGCGGCCCGACGCACCGGGGTACTGGATGAGCACGCCGGAGACGGGTCCCTCGGGCAGGCCGTCGGTCAGGTCGGCGACGAGGATCTCGATGCCGAGGCCCTCGCAGCGGGTGGCGACGACGTCGATGGTCTGCGGAAGCGCGTCGGCGTCGATGACGAACGGGCCGGCGGCCTTGCGGTTGGCGCGGTGGGCCAGCGCGACCGCCTCGGCGGCGGCGGTGCCCTCGTCGAGCAGCGAGGAGCCGGCGGTGTGCAGGCCGGCCAGGTCGGCGACCATGGTCTGGAAGTTGATCAGCGCCTCGAGGCGGCCCTGCGAGATCTCCGGCTGGTACGGCGTGTAGGCGGTGTACCAGCTCGGGTCCTCGAGCACGTTGCGGCGGATGACCGCCGGGGTGACCGTGGCGTGGTAACCGATGCCGATCATCGACTCGCCCGGCACGTTGGTACCGGCGAGTGCGCGGAGCTCGGCGGCGGCCGTCTCCTCGTCGACACCGGCGGGCAGGCCCAGCGGGTCGGTGGAGCGGATGGACTTCGGGACGGCGGCGTCCATCAGGGCGTCGAGAGATGCGTGGCCGAGACGGTCGAGCATGGTCTCGACCTGGGCGTCGTCCGGGCCGATGTGACGGTTGACGAAGGGTGCGCTCATGAGCAGAGGTGCTCCTCGGGTCGGGTCGATGAAATGAATCGAGCCCTCCCCCTCTGTCAGCGCGTCACTGCGCCTTCAGAGTTGCCTGCTCCGCACGGTCCTGGCGCCTGAGAGGTTCCGGGGAGGGATTGCCCCTTCGGCGCAGGCACGGGGCCTGACTCTCCCGTGCAGCATCAACAGCAGGTACAGCCTACAGGTACGACGCCTGTGCGGCTGACCTCGTTCGGTGGGTGCTCAGCCGACGTGGCGGGCAGCGCGGCGCGCGGCCAGCTCGTCGCCGGCGACGGGGCCGGTCTGCTCCGACTCGTTGGCGTGCTCGCTCGGGAGCTCGGCCAGCGTGCCCTCGATCTCGCGCCACACGCCACCGATGGCGATGCCGAAGACGCCCTGGCCGCCCTGCAGCAGGTCGATGACCTCGTCGTTGCTGGTGCACTCGTAGACCGAGGCGCCGTCGCTCATCAGGGTGACCTGGGTGAGGTCGTCGGTGCCGCGCTCGCGCAGGTGGCTGACCGCGGTGCGGATGTTCTGCAGCGAGATGCCGGCGTCGAGGAGCCGCTTGATGATCTTGAGGATCAGGATGTCGCGGAAGCTGTAGAGACGCTGCGAGCCGGAGCCCTTGGCGCCGCGCACGCTCGGCTCGATCAGGCCGGTGCGGGCCCAGTAGTCCAGCTGGCGGTAGGTGATGCCGGCGGCGTTGCACGCGGTCGGCCCGCGGTAGCCGAGGTCGCTGGGCAGCGGCGAGACGTCGTCGGTGAACAGAAGGCCCTGCTCCTGCGCGGCAGCAGTCGCCGCGGTCACGTCCTGACCGACCTTCTCGGGCTGCTGCTCGTTCACGGAACCTCCAGGTCGCGGCGCTTCAGGCAAGGGGGATTGCACTGCTGTCATTTCGACTCCCTCAAGGTACGTCCGGGGTGTCGGGCCGGTCAAAGACGTGGCCGGGCGTGTCGCCGAAAACCCTCAACCTGAGGCTGAGGTTGACAGCTCGTTCAGCCCTCGGCGCCGAAGTCCTCCGGCGAGACGTGGTCGAGGAACTCGCGGAACGCCTCGACCTCGTCCTCCTCCTCGGCGGGCGCGGCGAGCCCGGCCTCGGCGAGGACCTCCTCGGAGCAGTAGATCGTCGTACCGGTGCGCAGGGCGAGGGCGATCGAGTCGGAGGGGCGCGCGCTCACCTCGACGCCGGAGGCGAAGACGAGGGTCGCGTAGAAGACGCCCTCGCGCACATCCGTGATCCGGACCTCGCTCAGCTCGTTGCCGGTCGCGGTGAGCACGTCGCGCATCAGGTCGTGGGTCAGTGGCCGCGGCGGGACGACGCCCTGCTGGGCGAACGCGATCGCGGTGGCCTCGACGGCGCCGATCCAGATCGGCAGGTAGCGGTCACCCGCGACCTCCCGGAGCAGCACGATCGGCTGGTTGGAGGGCATCTCCACCCGGACACCCATCACGTCGACCTCGCGCATGCGTCCAGCCTACTGCGTCGCGTCGAGCCGCTCAGGAGGGCTCAGATGCGACGCAGGCCGGCCTTGACCAGGGTCGCGTGGAGGCGCACCGAGAGCGCGGCGATCTCGCTGACCGCCTCCTCCGCGCGAGCGCTCGCACCGGCGTCGCGGCCCTTGCGCGGTGTGACGACCTGCTGGATGAGCCCGACCTCGCGGTCGGCCGCGGTGCGGAAGGCGCGCAGGTGGCGCGGCTCGATGCCGTAGTCGGCCAGCTCGCGTGCGGTCTGCGCGATCACCAGGGCGTCGGTGTCGTAGTGCCCGGTCGCCGAGGAGCTGATGAGAGCGAACGACTCGAGCTGTCCGAGGAGGTCCTCGTCGATCCCTGCCACCTTGATGAGCTCCTTGCGCGAGAGCCGCAACCGGTCGGTACGGCGGAACGACTCGGGCGCGGGCAGTCCGTCGGCACCGAGCGCGACGGTCGGCACGGTCGGGACGACGGGCTCCGGCTCGGGCGGGGCCAGTCCGCGGTCGATGGCGTCGAGGTGCTCGCCGATGACCTTGAGCGGCAGGTAGTGGTCGCGCTGCATCCGCAGGATGTAGCGCAGCCGCTCGATGTCGGCCTCGGAGAACTTGCGGTAGCCGGACGGCGTGCGCTCCGGCTTCACCAGCCCCTCCGACTCCAGGAACCGGATCTTGGGGATGCTGATGTCCTCGAAGTCGGCCCGCAGCCGGTCGAGCACCTGGCCGATGTTGAGCCGTGGCTCCCGCTCGCCCCGAGCGACGGCAGCGGTCATGCTCAGGCGCTCTCGTGACCCGCGAAGAAGACCAGGCGGTACTTGCCGACCTGGACCTCGTCGCTGTCCTTGAGCTGGACCTTCTCGATCCGGTCCCGGTTGACATACGTGCCGTTGAGGCTGCCGGCGTCCTCCACGGTGAACGTGTCACCGTCGCGGCGGAAGACCGCGTGGCGGCGGGAGACCGTGACGTCGTCGAGGAAGATCCCGCTCTCGGGATGACGGCCCGCGCTGACCTCGTCGGCGTCGAGCAGGAACCGGCTGCCGGAGCCCGGTCCCTTCTGCACGACGAGCAGCGCATGGCCGATCGGCAGGGCGTCGACGGCCGCGGCGTCGACCGGGCTCAGGGCGCGGTCGGAGGTCTCGACGCCGGCACCAGCACCCGCGCCACCACCGAATTGGATCGTCGCGGTGGCGTCGGTCAGGGGCGCCGGCTCAGGCGCGACAAGGCGGGTCCCGCACTGCGAGCAGAAGCGGGCGTCATCGGGGTTCTGCCGACCACAGGCGGTGCAGAACGGCATCAGTTGCTCCTCACGGTGGGTCTCTTACGAACCTACCGGATCAGTTGTCGAGCTGGGCCTCGTACGCGGCAGCGTCGAGGAGTCCGTCGAGGTCGCCGGCGTCCGCCGGGACGACCTCGAAGAGCCAGCCGGCGCCGTACGGGTCGGTGTTGACGAGCTCGGGGGTGGCGTCGAGGGCCTCGTTGACGGCCACGACCTCACCGGTGACCGGGGCGTAGACGTCGCTGACCGACTTGGTCGACTCCAGCTCGCCGCACGAGTCGCCGGCCGTGACGGCTGCGCCGACCTCGGGGAGCGAGACGTAGACGATGTCGCCGAGGGCGTCCTGGGCGTAGTCGGTGATCCCGACCCGCACCGAGCCGGCACTCTCACCGGGCTGCCGCAGCCACTCGTGCTCGACGGTGTACTTCAGGTCCGCGGGGTTCGTCATGGCACCGAAGGCTACTGCCCCTGGTCCGGAACGGCATACGAAGGCTGGTCGCGTCGCACGACAGATTCGATGTCGACCGTGCGCAGCTGCTGGACGCCGACGGTGGCGCCGTCCTCCTCGAGCTGCTTCTTGGGGCCGAGGGCGAAGGTCATCGCGTTCGCGAGCGCACCCGGCTCGCCGATCGCGACGATGCTGTACGGCGCCTCGATCCGCTCGCCGTCGACGACGAAGCCGCCGTCGGCCTCGGTGAACGACGTCTGCGCCACGACCCGCACCTTGCCGTTGATCTCGATCGCCTCGGCACCGACGGTGCGCAGCTCCTGCACGGTGTCGAGCAGGGAGCCGAGCCGGACCCGGCCGTCCTCCTCCTTGATGGTGACGCGCAGGCCCGGGCCGGTGACCGGCACCAGCCCGGCCAGGATGTTGAGGTCGTCGACCTCGGCATCGGCCTGGTCGATGGCGGTCTGCCGCTTGGACGAGTCGTCGCGCAGCCCCCCGGCGACCTTGTCGAGCCGGTCGATCTCGGTCTCGGTCTTCTGGCGGGCGCCGGCGAGGCCGTCGAGGAGGTCGATCAGCTCCTGCTGGCGCAGGCCGGCGTAGGTGTCGGTGGTGTCGGCGGTGCGCACCTGGGTCACCGCGCCGAAGCCGAGCAGCGCGAGCAGCCCCGCGGCGACCAGCTGCTTGCGCGAGGGGCGCAGGAGCGCGGCCTTGAGCCGGTCGACCGGGCTCTGTTCGGGCTGCGGCTCGGGCTGCGGCTCGGGCTGCGGCTCCTCCGGCTCCGGGTCAGGCATGGAAGATGTGCCTGCGGATGGCGGCGACGTTGGTGAAGATCCGGATCCCGAGGACGACGACGACGCCGGTCGAGAGCTGGCCGCCGACGCCGAGGCGGTCGCCGAGGTAGACGATGCCGGCCGCGATCACCACATTGCTGAGGAACGAGACCACGAAGACCTTGTCGTCGAAGATCCCGTCGAGGTAGGCACGCAACGCGCCGAAGACGGCGTCGAGGGCGGCGACCACCGCGATCGGCAGGTAGAACTCGACCGAGGGGGGCACGTCCGGTTGGAACACGAAGCCGAGGGCGACGCCCACGACGAGTCCGAGAACCGCGATCACGGCCCGTCACCTCCCTGCTGCCCCTGGGGCGTGGTCTTCTTCTGCTCGGCCGACCGTAGCCGTCCCAGCGCGCCGGGCGCGGCAGGCAGGTGGAGGTCGTCCACATTGTCCATCTTCTGCTCGAAGCCGTACTGCCGGGCCAGGGCCAGGAACCGCTGCCCCGCCTGGGACTCGGCGAACTTCGACGCGAGCGTCCTGCGGTCCCCGATCGCCAGGATCGTGAACGGCGGTGCGACGCCGAGGCCGTTGACCTCGATCGCCTCGCCGACGTTGGTGATGCCGCCGTGGGCATTGAGCCGCTGGCCGTTGATCGAGATCGCCTCGGCCCCGGCCTCCCACAGCCCGTCCACGAGCAGGGCGAGGTCGGAGTCGCGCAGCTGCTCGTCGGCGCCGACGTACGGCGGGTTGTCGAGCGTGACCCGGACGCCGGCACCGGTCACCGGCGCGAAGCCGGTGAGTGCGCCGACCTCCGAGACGCGGGCACGGAGCGCGCCGTAGCGCTCGCCCAGCGCGCGCAGCTGGTCCTCGGCCCTGGCGTTGGCGGAGCGCAGCCGGGCGGCCTCGTCCTGGAGCCGGCCGACGGTGGCCCGGCGGGCCTCGATCCGGTCGATCAGGCTGGCCCGGCTGGCGTCGGCCACGTCGGAGTCCTGGGAGGTCTGCACTCCAGCGACCGTCACGAGCATCGCGAACAGGCCGATCACCACGACCACGCCGACCCGGTAGCCGTGCCGGGGCCCGGTCTCCCCCGCCCCCTCGGCCGCCAGCGTCGCCGCCCGGGACGCCGCGACCTGGTAGTCGCGGTCCAGCGCCTCCTGCGTGATCAGCGTCAGCAGCGGCGTCCGGGCCCGGTCGAGGCTGTCAGGCATGGGTGCGTCGCTCGGTGCTCGCGAGCAGCTTGCGCACCTGCCAGGCGTAGAGCACGCCAGCCCACCAGTACAGGCCGATCCCCCACAGCGCGAAGGCCCAGCCGAACACCTGGGCCAGCACCGCGACCCGGCCGTCGCCGTCGCCGAGCAGGAGCAGCGGGAAGGCGTAGAGCAGGTTGAAGGTGGCGGCCTTGCCGAGGAAGTGCACCGGGAGTGCGCTGTAGCCGCGGGTACGCAGCAGCGGCACCAGGCCCCACAGCAGCAGGTCGCGCAGCGGCAGGCACAGGGCGACCCACCACGGGATGATGTCGCGCATCGCGAGGCCGACGACGACGGCGAGGATGTAGAGCCGGTCGGCGATCGGGTCGAGCAGCTGGCCGAGCTCGGTGGCCTGGTCGAGCTTGCGGGCCAGCCAGCCGTCGAGGAAGTCGGTGACGCCGGAGGCCATCAGCACGACGAGCGCGAGGACGTCGGCCTCGGGGCCCAGCACGAGGTAGAGGAACAGCGGGACGCCGAGCAGGCGCAGGAAGCTGATCAGGTTGGGCAGCGTCAGCACCCGTCGAGCAGCCACGGACGACACTCTAGTGGCGGGGGTCGGGGTCGGCGTGCTCACGGGGCCGAAGGCTCCTCGGAGTGTGCGGCGTCGCGGATCTCGCCGACGAGCTCCTCGATGACGTCCTCGAGGGCGGCCACACCGAGCGTCGTACCCGCGGGGTCGACGACCCGGGCCATGTGGGCGCCGCGGTGCTGCAGCACCTCGAGCGCGTCGTGCAGCAGGGTGTCGTCGGTGACGGTCGCGAACGGCCGGATCCAGCGGTCGGCGACCGGACGCTGACGACGCTCCTCGTCGGGCTCGAGGACGTCCTTGATGTGGAGGTAGCCGAGCAGGTCGACCGGGTCGTCGCCCTCGGCGACGACCGGGAACCGGCTGAAGCCGGTGGCGGCGCACAGCGCCTCGACGTCGGCACCGGTGGAGCCGCGTACGACGGTGGCGAGCGCATCGGGCCGCATCATCACCTCGGCGACGGTCTTCTCGGTGAAGCCGAGGGCGCCGGAGAGCCGGTCGTACTCGTCCTCGGCGAGCAGGCCCTCGCCGTGCGACTCCTCGACCAGGGCCGCGACCTCCTCACGGGTGAAGGTGCTGCCGATCTCGTCCTTGGGCTCGATCCGCAGCAGCCGGAGGATGGCGTTGGCGATCGCGTTGATCGTGGCGATGACCGGCCGCAGCACGGTGACGATGCCGAGCATCGGCGGGCCGAGGATGAGGGCGGCGCGGTCCGGCCCGGCGATGGCGATGTTCTTGGGCACCATCTCGCCGAGCACGACGTGGAGGAAGACCACGATCGTCATCGCGATCACGAAGGCCACGGGGTGCAGCCACTCCTCGGGCACGTGCAGCTCGTGGAAGACGGGCTCGATCAGGTGCGCGAGCGCGGGCTCCCCGACGGCACCGAGGCCGAGCGAGCAGATAGTGATGCCGAGCTGGGCGCCAGCCATCATCTCCGAGACCCGCTCCATCGCTGCCAGGGTGATCCGGGCCATCCGCGAGCCGGCCTGGGCGCGGGGCTCGATCTGGCTGCGTCGCGCGGAGATCAGCGCGAACTCGGCGCCGACGAAGAAGGCGTTGGCGGCCAGCAGGACGACTGCCAGCAGCACGCCACCGAAGTCACCCATCGGTCCCGACCTCCTCCCCCGGCTGCACGGGTTCGACGCGCAGCGAGATCCGGTCGATCCGCAGGCCGTCCATGTGGTCGACGGTCAGCACGGCCCGGCGCGCGGGCTCCTCGTCGTCCTCCCCCGTCACGGGCAGCGGTACGACGGCAACGTCGCCCGGCTGCGGGATCCGGCCGAGCAGCTTGAGCACGAGCCCGGCCACCGTGTCGTAGTCCTCGCTCTCGGGGAGCTCGATCTCGGTCAGGTCCTCGACCTCGTCGGGCCGCAGCAGCCCGGAGAGCGACCAGGTGCCGTCACGGCGCAGCCGGCCGCGGCTGCCGAGGCGGTCGTGCTCGTCGGCGATGTCGCCGACGATCTCCTCGATCACGTCCTCGAGGGTCACGATGCCGGCGTGGTCGCCGTACTCGTCGAGGACGATGGCGAGCTGGAAGCCGTCGGCGCGCAGCAGCGCGAGCAACGGGTCGAGGCGCAGCGAGTCGGGCACCAGGATCGGCTTGGCCATCAGGTGCTTGACCTTGGTGGTGGCCCGCTCGTGCAGCGGGAGGGCCACGGCGTTCTTGACGTGGACCGTGCCGACCACCGCGTCGGTGTCGTCGAGGACCGGGAACCGGGAGTTGCCGGACTCGCGGGCGAGCGCGATCACCGCACTGGCGCGGTCGTTGGCGTCGAGCGAGCGGGTCCGCACCCGCGGCGTCATGATCTCGCCGGCGGTGCGGGTGCCGAACTCGACCGAGCGCTCCATCAGCTCGGCGGTGTCGGCGTCGAGGGTCCCCTCGTCGGCCGAGTGCTGGATCAGGGAGGCCAGCTCCGTGGAGCTGCGGGCCGAGCGGAGCTCCTCCTGCGGCTCGACGCCGAGGCGCCGCACGATCGCGTTGGCGCTGCCGTTGAGCACCTTGATCGGGCCGCGCGCGGCCGCGGTGAAGATCCGCATCGGGCGCTGGGTCAGCCGGGCCGTCGTCATCGGCAGCGCGATGGCGACGTTCTTGGGGACCAGCTCGCCGACCAGCATGGTCAGCAGGGTGCTCAGGGTCAGGCCGAGCGCGACGCTGACCGGGCGGACCGCGCTCTCGGACACCCCTGCGGTCTCCAGCGGGCCACGCAGCAGCTCGGCGATCGCCGGTTCGGCGAGGAAACCGATGGCCAGGTTGGTGATGGTGATGCCGACCTGGGCACCGGAGAGCTGGGTCGAGAGGGAGCGCAGCGCCTTCTGCAGCCCGATCGCGGCCGCGTCGCCGTCGGCGGCTGCCCGGTCGACCTGGCCGCGGTCGACGGTGACGAAGGCGAACTCGGCCGCGACGAACAGGCCGCACGCGAGTACCAGGAGGATGGCGAGTCCCAGCAGTAGCCAGGCGGTCATCGGGTTCTGCGGCTCCTGCCCACGGTTCGGTACCAGTCGATCAGCTCTGGTGCGTCCACACTACCGGGGTCGTAGGAGCCGCCGAGGTCCCGGCCCGTGAGCACCTTCTTCACCGGCACCTCGAGCTTCTTGCCGGACCGGGTGTGCGGGATGCCCGGCGCGGCGATCACGACGTCGGGGACGTGTCGCGGCGAGGCGTGGGTGCGGACGGCGTCGCGGATCCGTGCGTCGAGTGCCTCGTCGAGCTCGGCGCCGTCGGCGAGGACGACGAACAGCGGCATCCAGTAGCCGCCGTCGGGCTCCTCCAGCCCGATCACCAGCGCCTCGCGGACCTCCGGCAGCGCCTCGACCGGCTCGTAGATGTCGCCGCTGCCCATCCGGATGCCGTTGCGGTTGAGGGTCGCGTCGGAGCGGCCGTGGATGACGACCGAGCCGTGGTCGGTCAGCGTGATCCAGTCGCCGTGGCGCCACACGCCGGGGAAGGTGTCGAAGTAGGCGTCGTGGTAGCGGCTTCCGTCGTCGTCGCCCCAGAAGTACAGCGGCATCGAGGGCATCGGCCGGGTGACGACCAGCTCGCCGACCTCGCCGCGCACCGGGTGGCCCTCGGCATCGAACGCGTCGAGCGCGCCGCCCAGGCAGGGCCGGGACAGCTCGCCGGGCCAGACCGGCACCGTCGGCGCGGGACCGACGAAGGCGCTGACGACGTCGGTGCCGCCGCTGATCGAGCAGACCTGCACGTCCGGGCCGAGCTCGGCCTGCAGCTCCTCGTGGCTGGTCGCCGGGAAGGTGGAACCGGAGATCCCGACCCGGCGCAGCCGAGAGAGGTCGTGACCGGCCGGTCCCACGCCGGCCTTCTGGCACGCGGCCACGTAGCCGGGGCTCATCCCGACGACGGTGACGTCGAGTCGGTCGGCCAGCGCCCACAGGCCGTCGGTGGCGGGATGGGCCGGGCTGCCGTCGTACGTCACCACGGAGGCGCCGGTCAGCAGGGCTCCGACGACGAAGTTCCACATCATCCACGAGGGCGTGGTGAACCAGAACAGGCGCTCGCCCGGCCCGAGGTCGAAGTGGTACGCCGCCACCTTGGCCTGCTCCAGGAGTGCGCCGCCGTGGCCGTGCACGATCCCCTTCGGCCGCCCCGTGGTGCCCGACGAGAACAGCACCCACAGCGGGTGGTCGAAGGCGACGGCCACCGGCTCGAAGGGGACGTCGGCCCCCAGCGCCTCGTCCCAGGCGGGCGTCCCGACCTCGAGCACCGCGCGCAGCGTCGGCAGCGCGGCGGTCAGCTCGGCGACGACGTCGCTGCGGTCGTGCACCTTCTGCCCGTGGACGTACGACGACGCGTGCACCAGCACCACCGGCTCGAGCTGCTCGAAGCGCGAGCGGGCCGCGGAGGCGGCGTAGTCCATGCCGCACACCGACCAGATCGCGCCGAGGCTGGCCGTGGCCAGGAAGGCGACGACCGCGTCGGGCGTGTTGGGCACGAAGCCGACCACGCGGTCGCCCTCCCCCACGCCGAGGCCGCGCAGGGTCGCGGCCAGGCTCGCCGTACGACGCCGCAGCTCGCCCCAGGTGATCTCGACGGTCGCGGCCGGGTCCTCGGTCACGCCGACGACGGCGACCTCGTCGTGCGGGCGGGCGTCGAGGACGGCAGCGGCGTAGCTGACCCGGGCCTCGGGGAACCAGACGGCGCCGGGCATCCGCTCCTCCGCGAGCACCGGGCCGGGCAGGTCGAAGCCGAGATGCCGGGCCACTCCCGACCAGAACCCGTCGAGGTCGCGGACCGACCAGGCCCACAGGTCGTCGTAGCCGCCCGGGATCCCGACGAAGCGTGCGAGCTCCTCGATCCGGCTCATGAGGTCAGCGTAGGCGCGTCACCCGTCACGCGGGACCAGCTGCCGTCGGCGTCGAGGCGCCGGATCAGCCTGGCCGGGACGCCGCCCACGACGGCGTGGTCCGGCACCTCCCCGCGCACGACGGAGCCGGCCGCGACGACGACGTTCCGGCCGATCGTGGTGCCCGGCAGGATCATCGCGCCGTGGCCGATCCAGGTGCCGGAGCCGATGGAGACCGGCTGGTGGGTGCCGAACTGCAGGCCCACGGGGATCTCGGGGTTCGTGTAGCCGTGGCTGGCGTCGGAGATGAACACGTCCTGGCCGAACCAGACGTCGTCGCCGATCTCGATCGACTCGTGGGCGGTGATGGTGATCCGGGCGCCGAGGACGCAGCGCTCGCCGACCCGCAGGCCGCGCTCGGGCAGCACCTCCTGGGTCGGGCCGTACCCGACCGAGAGGGTGGCGTACTTGCCGATCAGGGTGTCGCGCCCGATGTGGATGGCGCTGGCGTTGACCACGTCGGACAGCGGGAACGCCAGGCAGGCACCGGGCCCGAAGGTGCCGAAGGTGGCGGCCAGGGCGCTGTCCGGCGAGACGTCGCCCACGTGCTCCGCCCACCGCCAGGCAGCGTGGACGGAACGGTTCAGGAGGCGGCGGAGCGGGCGCCGGAGATCGAGCACCGGGCGAGGTTACCGAAACGCAACAATCATGCGGGTTCGCCGGTTCGTCCACCCACCATTCGTGGCCGTAGTATCGGTCAGTGCAGAAGCCCCACGTCATCGCCTATTTCGCCGACGACCCGACCCGGGTCTACCAGCTCCTCCAGTGGCTCCCGGTGCTGGAACGGCTCGATGACACCCACCCCGTGGGCATCCTGACGCGCGACCCCCAGACCCGCGCCATCGTCGAGGAGCGCACTTCGCTGCCCGTGTTCTTCGCGCCCGGCTTCGCCGACCTCGCGGCGACGTACGACGAGCTGGACACCAAGGTCGTCGTCTACTGCAACAACTCGATGCTCAACTTCAACTCGCTGCTCGACGGCCGGATGCTGCACGTGCACATCAACCACGGCGAGAGCGACAAGCAGTCGATGATCTCCAACAACGCGAAGGCGTACGACCGCGTCTTCGTCGCCGGCGAGGCGGCCGTCCAGCGGCACCGGGCCGCACTGATGGAGCTCGACGAGCACCGCCTGGTCCGGATCGGCCGGCCGCAGCTCGACCTGCGCCCCGCTCCCCTGCTGCCGGCGAGCGAGCGTCGTACCGTCCTCTACGCGCCGACCTGGGAGGGCGACGCGGGCTACAACGACTACACGTCGGTCGACGTGTTCGGCGTCGACATCGCCCGCTCGATCCTGGCCGTGCCGGACATCCGGCTCGTCTACAAGCCGCACCCGAAGGTCACCACCAGCCTGACGCCGGCGATCCGCGAGGCGCACCAGGCCATCCTCGAGCTGGTCGAGCGGGCCGCCGAGAGCGACCCCGAGGCCGGGCACGCCGCCATCTGGCAGGGCGACATCCTCGCCGTCTTCCCCGGCTGCGACGCGATGGTCACCGACGTCTCCTCCGTCGGCCTGGACTGGCTCTACCTGCAGACCGACAAGCCGATCCTGATCACCGACCGGCACCACGACGCCGAGCGGCTGCGCCAGGAGGTGCCGGTCAGCCGCTGCGCCGACGTCATCGACACCGAGGACCTGCCCGGCCTGACCGAGCTGCTCACCGACCGGCTCGAGCACGACGAGCACCGGATCGCCCGCGCCGCGATGCGCCACCACTACTTCGACGACAACGGCGTCGGCGACAGCACGGTGCGCTTCGTCGAGGCGATCACCGGGCTCGTCGAGCTGCGCGACCAACTCCGCGGCGAGCTCGCCACCGGCGACCAGGGAACTGTCGGGGCCGCCTGACAGGCTGGGCGCATGCCCGACACTCGCGAGGTCTACGCCGCCGAGGACCTCTTCACCGGCTGGCTCGACGAGGCCGCACGCACGCCGGGTGAGCCGCTGCGGATCCGGGTCGGCAGCGCGCTTCAGTCCTTCGAGCCCGAGACCGAGCCGCGGTTCACCGATCCGGCGCACGTCCAGGAGTTCGTGGACAAGGTGCTCGCGCACCTCGTCGCCACGGGGAGCCCGTACGACGACGGCACGGGTCTCGACCTCGCCGGAGTGCCGGTCGTGGTCCGCGCGCGCCGGGGCCACACCAAGGCGCACTACGAGTACGACGAGCTGCCTGCCCGCGGCGTGATGGCGATCCCGCCGCGTGAGGTCGGTGGGGCGTGGTCGCTGCGCGCGGCCGTGGTGCTGCACGAGCTCGCCCACCACCTGGCGGGTGCCGTCGGGCACGGGCCGGAGTTCCGCACGACGTACCTCCGGCTGCTCGAGGACGTCGGCATGCCGGTGCTGGCCGACCTGCTCCACACCGCCTACCGGCTGCACGGGCTCGACACCGGTGTCGACGGTGAGGACCGCACCCTGCTGCGGATCGGCCGACTGCTGCGCCAGGCCGAGCGGACCTCCAACACCGCCGAGCGCGAGGCCTTCTTCGCCAAGGCGCAGTCGCTGGCCACCCGCCACCAGATCGCGCTCGCCGTCGCCCGGGCCACGGCCGGTGCCGAGGAGAAGCGCGAGGAGCCGACCTGGGAGACGGTGCTGATCGGCGAGTCCGGCAAGCGCTCACTGGCCCGCTACGTGCGGCTGGTCCTCGAGATCGCGCGCGCCAACGACGTACGGGTGGCGATCTACACGAGCAACACTCGGGTCACGCTCTACGGCTTCCCGTCCGACATCGCCGTGGTCCAGGCGCTCTACGCCACGCTGGTCACGCAGATGGTCACCGACGGTGACGCCCACCTGCGCTCGGGCGCCCACAAGGCCGACCAGCGCGAGGTGTGGAACGCCCGTCGCCGGCGCTGGGAGCTCAAGCCGGTGCACGGGTCGACCGCCCGGGCGGCGTTCTACGAGGCCTGGGCCGACCACGTCGGCGACCGGCTGGCGACGGCACGGGCCGCGGCGCGGGCAGCAGCGGTCGCGGCCGACGCCCCGGTGGCCGAAGGTCCCACGTCGACCGAGCTGGCGATCCGGGCGCGCGAGGTCGAGGTGGTCGACTACTTCGGCCGGATGCAGCGCGACCACGACATCCGCGGCACCTGGAAGGGCGCCGCGCAGGCCGGGCACGCCGCCCCCGGGTCCCGCGACGCCGGCACCCGGGCTGCCGCCCGGGCCAGCCTGGGCACCGAGCGCGCGATCACGGGCGGTAGGTGAGCCGCCACGGCTGCTTGCGGAAGACCAGCTGACCGGTGGTGCCGTCGAGGTTCGCCCGGACGTACCGCTCCGGGCCGATCGCGTCGAGGAACGCCTTGACCTGAGGGTCCGTGGTGGCCTGCAGGGCCGTCGGGACCTCCAGCATCCCGTTGAACATCCGTGGCGTCGCGTCGAGCCCGCGGGCCCGCTCGAACTGCCGGATGTTGTCGGTCGTGTGCAGCCGCAGGGAGAAGGTCTCTCCCGTCGTCAGGCGTACGTCGACCCGCGACGGCGTGCAGTAGGTGTTGAAGTCGGGGATGGTCACGGTCCCGCCGGGCACGGCGCCGGCGTAGGTCCGGTCCTCGCTGGCCGCGAGGCCGACCGCCGAGGTGTCGCGCCCCGGGTTGAGCAGGACGCTGCCGACCAGGGAGCCACCGGTGGGCGTGAACGACCAGGCCGGCGCGCTGATGTCCTTGTGCCAGAAGCCGACGACGCCGGCCCTGCGGCCCTCAACGCGCAGCTCGCGCTTCGTGGCGCCGGCACCCACCTTGTGGATCGAGATCAGGTCGGTGATCACGCCGGGCACCTTCGGCTGGTGGACCCACGCAGGCGACGGGAGCTGGATCCTCGGGTTCGCCACGCCGCGCTGGTCGTCGTAGGCGTAGTCGAAGAAGATCGGGTCGGCGCCGGCGATGTCGAAGTCGTAGAGGCGGGTGAAGAGATCGCCGTACTGCCCGACCACGAAGACGGTCGAGCCGGAGGCGGACATGTTCACCGAGCGGAACCGGCCGCGCAGCGGGCCGCACATCTCGTAGCTCAGGTCCGAGGCGAGCCACGGGTCGAGGTAGGTGAGTCGCTGTCCGCCGTGGCTCAGCAGCCAGATGTGGGAGACCTTGCCGGTGCCGACGCGGTGGGCGTTGCCGGCGTCGTCGGTCCAGGTGCCGTCCTCGAGCTGGGAGACGACCGACCACGACCAGGCGCTGATGCCGGTCGGGAGCTGGTGGCCGGGACCGGTCCACAGCGGCGGCCCCCAGCGCAGCGACCAGTTGAAGTACGGCGCCGCCTTGAGCGCACCGTCCATGCCGTAGATCCAGCGTTGCTGGTCGATCGCGACCAACTCGTCGTCATCGGCGGAGATCGCCGCGATCCTCCCGGCGATGCAGGCGGGCATGGCGAGGCGGGCCCACGGCTCACGGATGCCGGTGACCTCGGTGTTGGACTTGAACCACACGGTGCCGTGGTCGAGCGCGAACTGGTAGCGCCGGTTGAAGGTCTGGGTGGCGCTGCGGAAGACCACCTGGGCAGGCAGGCCCGTGGGGGCGTCGGTGGGATCGCCCTCGCGCAGCGGGTTGCCGGTGTCGGTGCCCTGACGACCGGGCTCCCCGGCACCCTCGGGCAGGCCGATGGTGCCGCCGATCAGGACCGGGCAGCGCAGCATGCCGGCCCGGCCGGCCAGCAGCGCGTGCACGATGCCGGGGACCTGGGCGAGCAGGTCCTGCAGGTCGATCTCGCCCCCGCCGCCGTCCGCGCGTGCTTGGGGAGCGCGCAGCGGTGTGATGAGCAGGGCCGCGAGCAGCAGCGGCAGCACGAGCCTGGTGGTACGTCGCATGGGTCCTCCGTCGGTGGCGCACCCATCCAACGCCGCTCGACCCGGATCAGGTGGTGGAGGTTTCCACAAGTTCAGTGCCGGTGACCTGGAGGGCAGCCCAGAGCTCTCCCCGGCCCTGCGGGGTCCGCCAGTCCTCGCCGAGCAGCCGGGCGGTGCGGGTCAACCGGTTGCGGACCGTGTTGGCGTGCACCGCGAGGTCGCGGGCGACGGCGTCGACCTGGCCGTCGCGGGCCAGCCAGGTGGCGAGGGTCCGGAGCAGGTCGTGGCGGGGCTCGGCCGCGAGCGGGGCGATCCACCGCTCGTGGAGTCGGCGGGCCAGGGCCGGGTCCTCGTGCAGCGGGACCAGCAGTCCGAGCTGGTCGAGCGTGATCGCGCCGGTCCGGCCGAACCGGCGGCCGACCCGGGCCGCACGGGTCGCGTCGCGCAGCGCGGTCGGGAGCCCATCGAGCTCCGTGGGTCCGCTGACGCCGGCGGTCAGCTCCCGCGGCACGCTGGGTGGTCGGGGCACCAGGCCGGCCGTCGTACCCCAGACGCCGCCGTGGTTGGCCAGGCGCAGCGCCGGGGTGACGCCGTCGACGACGGCGACCGCCCGCCACCGGGCGGCCGGGTCGAGCCCGAGCCGGAGCATGGTGTCGCGCGCGGCGTCGAGGTCGCCGGCGAGCAGCTCGGCGACCAGCTGCTCGTGGTGCACGTGCGGCTCGACCGCGTCGGGCCGCGCGCCCTGCAGCCCCTGCGCCGCCCAGACGGCGACCTGCTCCGCCCAGACCCGGGCGGCACGCGAGGCGGTCAGCAGGTCGGCAGCGGGGACGTCGGCGAGGGCGGCCCGGTCCAGGACGTCGTGCTCGACCTCGCGGGCCCCGAGCAGCACCGCGGTCACGAGGTCGTCGACGGCGATGCCGGCACCGGCTCCCTGGACGCCGGTGCCGAGTGCGGCGAGCCGGTCCTCTTCGGTGGGCGGGCCGAACGGGTTGCCGTGGGCGGCCCGCTCGAGGATCCGGGTCATCCCGATCCAGACCTCGCTCGACGGCGTGGTCGCATAGCTGGGCACGCCTCCGGTGACGGCGTCGGTCACCCGTCGCACGATCCGGTCACGGTCGGCCCACATCGCGTCGAGGTGCGGGCGCATCGCCTGCTCGATGGAGAGCTCCACAAGCTGAACCTTCCCACGGTGGAGCGATCGCCACGTCGTGATCCCGGAACCGGCCCTAGGTTCGGTCGACGTGACTCCCCTGCTGTCGCCCCTGCTCGCGACCCTGGTCCCGACCGACGCCGCCCGCGAGGCGCTGGCGATGCTGCGCGACCCGTCGAACCTGCACTGGTACGTCGTGACCTTCTTCGGCATCGTCATGTACGTCTACGCCAACGAGGTCGAGCGCAAGCGGTACGACGTGATCGCGGCCGGGCTCGCGTTCTTCCTGATGGACGTCTTCAACGAGCTGGTGAACTCGGCGTGGTTCCACGTCAGCGACCGGGCGCCACTGTGGACGGTGACCGGCGACACGGCGTACCTGATCCTGATCGGCTGGTCGGTCGAGATCGTCTTCCTGTTCCTGATCAGCGGCATCGAGTTCGTGAAGTTCCTGCCGACCGACAAGGGCATGAAGATCCTCGGGATCCCGAACCGCTGGTTCTTCATCACCTGGTGGTCGTGCGTGTGCGTCTTCGTCGAGGTGCTGCTGCACCGGGCCGGGATCTTCCACTGGTCGTGGTGGTACTGGGGCGAGCCGTTCCTGCTCCCGATCGTGGTGCTCGGCTACGGGACCTTCTTCTGGATCGCGGCCACCGTGTTCGACATGGACAGCCACCGCAAGCGGTTCACCATCGTCGGTGCGATGGCGGCCGTCGACCTGGTCCTCGCCGTGACCTTCGGGCTGGCCGGCTGGCTCTGACCGGGGTTCACAGGTCGAGCGGCGGGACGACGTACGACGCCACGAGCGCGCGCTCCTTCGTCGGGTCCGTGCCCGGCATCGCCACCAGGGACAGCACCGAACGGACGATCCACTCACCGTCCCGGCTGTCCGGGCGAGCTGCGCCGGTCAGGGTCCGGGCGAGCGCGGTGACGCCGTCGGGGCCGCCGAGCAGGTCGTCGATGCTGCCGCGGTCGCGCAGCCAGGTGGCGACCACGGGGTCGTCGCGGATGGCTTCCGCAGCGGTGACGATCGCCTCGGTCGCCCGCTCGGCGCCGGTCATCCCGGCCGTCGCCTCCTCGACCCGCGCGACGACCGCCGCCGCGCCGTCGGTGAGCAGGGCGTCGACGAGCGCTGCCCGGCTGCCGACGAGGCGGTAGAAGGTCGCCCGCGAGCAGCCGGCGCGACGGGCGATGGCGTCGGCCGTGGTCCGCTCGATGCCCCGCTCGAGGAACAGGTCGCCCGCGGCGCGGTGGATGCGTCGTACGGCGGCCTCACGGCGCCTCCCGTCGAGCAGCCAGTCGCCCTGAGTCATGCACAGAGCGTCTCGCACTGAGACACTCCATGGCCAGGTTCAGGCATCAGATGAGACACATCCTGGGTATGTCTGCACGGACCTGTCCGCTTCTGATGACGCGCCGCTCCCCCGGGCTGACACTGGCTCCATGTTCGACGTGTTCGACCCAGCACTGGTCGCCGATCCCTATCCGGCACTGGCCCGGCTGCGGTCCTGCTCCCCCGTCCACCGCGTCTCCGGGACCGACGTCCACCTGGTCTCGTCGTGGGACCTGGTCCAGGAGGTGCTCGCCGCGCCCGGGACGTACTCCTCGCACCTGCGATCGGTGCTGCTGCGCCGGCCCGACGGGTCCGCCACCGCGCTGCCGATGGACGGAGGCGGCAGCGTCGAGCAGGTCCTCGCCACTGCCGACGACCCGACCCACAAGATCCACCGCACGGCGGTGCTCGGCACGATCGGGCGCCGGATCCGGGCCCTGGAGTCCTCGGTGACAGGACAGGTGGACCGGCTCTGGTCGACGTACTTCTCCGGGGCCGGCGGCGACTGGGCCGTCGACATGGCCGACCGGCTGCCGCTCGCCCTGGTCGCCGAGCTGATCGGGCTCGCGCCCGACGACGTGCCGGAACTGCTGCGGTGGGCCTATGACAGCACCGAGATGCTCGGCGGCTGGGTGGACGAGACGCGGCTGGACGTGACGATCGACGCGTCCTTCGCGCTGCACGACTACCTCGCCGCGCGCTTCGACGCCGCGCTCGACCGTCCCGGCGACGACCTGATGGGCGAGCTCGCGCTGGCCGTCCAGCTCGACGAGCTGGAGGCCGGTACGGCGGTCCTGGTGCTGCTCCAGCTGGTCGGCGCCGGCGGCGAGTCCACCGCGGGCCTTCTCGGCACGGCGGCGCACCGGCTCGCGGCCGACCGCTGCCTGCAGAACCGGCTGCGCGCCGAGCCGGACCTGATCGACCCGTTCCTCGACGAGTGCCTGCGCCTCGAGTCGCCGTTCCGTGGCCACTACCGGCACGTGCTCGCCGACACCACGCTCGGCGGCGTCGACCTGCCCGCGGGCAGCACCCTGCTCCTGCTCTGGGGCGCCGCCAACCGCGACCCGGCCCGGTTCGAGGAGCCGGACCTGCTGGACCTCGGCCGCGACGGCGTACGTCAGCACCTCGCGTTCGGCCGGGGCATCCACTTCTGCGTCGGCTCGGCACTGGCCCGGCTCGAGGCGACGGTCGCGATCCACACGTTGCTCACGCGGACGGCGTCGTTCCGGCTCGACGGCCCGGAGGACGAGGCCACCGCCTGGGTGCCGAGCATCTTCGTGCGCCGGCACTCGCGGCTGCGGCTGGCCCTGGAGCGCTGACGAATCACCCCATTGGTGGGGATGTTCCCCCGAGAGTGCCGGCCTACCGTCGAGAGGTGCCGGCACCGCTCCCCGCTGTCGGCCACTCGAACCCGAGGAGCAGGTCATGGCGGTAGCGATCGTGATGGACTTTGCGGGCGGCACGCTGGAGCAGTACGACCAGGTGTGCGCCAAGATGGGCCTGACCCCCCGTGGGCCGGGCCCGGCCGGAGCCGTGAGCCACTGGGTCACGGCGACCGACGACGGCATCCGGGTCACCGACGTGTGGCAGACCCGCGAGCAGTTCGACACCTTCGCCGCCGAGCAGATCGGCCCGTTCTCGGCCGAGTTCGGGCTGCCCGCGCCGGAGACGTCGTTCTACGACGTGCACAACTACTTCACCGAGGGCTGAGCTCTCGGAAACGCAGGTCAGCGGGCCCGCCGGTTCGCCCGGCCGTTGGCGCGCGCCACCAGCTCGTCGCCGTGGGTGACCCGGATGACGAACAGGTCCTCCTTGGCGAGCCGCTCGGCGACCTCGGCGGCGGCGACCAGCGCGTCCCCCACGCGCGCTGGCCGCACGTAGTCGATGTGGACCGCGCTCACGACGCCGGAGTGCTCGGCGTCGTTGGCGGCCGCGGCGAGCGCGATGCCGGCCAGGGAGAACAGGAACGAACCGTGCGCGGTGCCGTGCGGGTTGAGGTGGTCGTCGGTGACGGTCACCCGCGCCTCGGCCCGGCCGCCGCCGTACCCGACGACGTCGACGCCCAGGGTGGCGGCGTAGTTGTCCCGCGGGGCGCTCACCGCGGCGCGTCCACGAAGATGTCGTACTCCAGCTCGCCCGTGCCGCCGTACGACGACAGGTCGCTCACCCCGGCCTCGCGCAGCACGTCGACGTCGAGCACGGCGTTGCCGGTGAACTCGCGCGAGGGCCGGGTCAGCACCTCGACCGCGGCGTCGGCCATGATCTCGGGCGTCCGCGCCCTCTCCATCGCGGCGTCGCCGCCGAGCAGGTTCTGCACCGCGGAGGTGGCGATCAGGGTCTCGGGCCACAGGCAGTTGGCAGCGACGCCTGCTTCGGCGTACTCCGCCGCCCAACCGAGCGTCAGCAGCGACATGCCGTACTTCGCGAGCGTGTACGCCGGGTGCTTGCCGAGCCACTCCGGCGACATGTTCAGCGGCGGGCTGAGCGAGAGGACGTGCGGGTTGGTCCCGGTGCGCAGGTGGGGCAGGCAGGCGCGGGTCAGCAGGTAGGTGCCGCGCAGCTGGATCTGGGTCATCAGGTCGAACCGCTTGACCGGGAGCTGCTCGGTGCTGTCGAGCGCGATGGCGGAGGCGTTGTTGACGCAGATGTCGATGCCGCCGAAGCGCTCGACCGCACGCGCCACGGCGCCCTCCACCGAGGCCTCGTCGCGCACGTCGCCCACGACGGCGAGCGCCTGTCCACCGGCCGCCTCGATCTCGGCGGCCGCGGTGTGGACGGTGCCGGGAAGGCGCGGGTCCGGCACGTCGGTCTTCGCCAGGAGCACGACGTTGGCGCCCTCACGCGCTGCCGCCAGCCCGATCGCCAGCCCGATCCCCCGGCTTCCGCCGGACATCATCAGGGTCCGCCCTGCCAGTCGCTTCTGCGTTGTCTCCGTCATGGCGGCACCGTTACACAGAAGCAACAGTCGCGCCAAGAGTGTTAGACATAGGTCACAACAGGATCGCGACACCCGTCGTCGTTCTGTAACATCCCTCTCGTCATGCCTGATCTGAAGCCCGTCTCGACCCGGTCCGCGCTGCTCACGCTGCTGCTCGGCGCCGAGGTCCCGCGGCTGACCACCCGCGAGCTGGTCGCCGCCGCGTCGGTCGTGGGCTTCGCGGAGCCGACCGTCCGAGTCGCGCTCTCGCGAATGGCGACCGCCGGCGACGTGGTCCGCGACGACGAGGGGGCCTACCGCCTGTCCAAGCGGCTCGTCGTACGCCAGCGCCGGCAGGAGGAGGCCGCCCACCCGTCGCTCCGGGCGTGGGACGGGAGCTGGGAGCTGGTGGCGGTGACCACCGCCGGCCGTACGGCGAGCGACCGGGCCGAGCTGCGTGTCGCGCTCGCCGAGCTGCGGCTCGCCGAGCTCCGCGAGGGCCTGTGGACCCGGCCGGCGAACCTCGACCTGGCCTGGCCGGACGCCATCAGCGAGGTGTGCGAGCGGTTCACCGGCGCGACGCCCGCTGCTGATCCGGCGTCGCTCTGCGCACGCCTGTGGGACCTCGGCGCGTGGGCCGCGACCGCCCGGCGGCTGCTGGACGCGACCGCCACCGACGACCCGGTGCTGCGGTTCACCGCCTGTGCCACGTCCGGGCGCCACCTGCTCGCCGACCCGGTGCTGCCGCCCTCGCTGCTGCCCGACGACTGGCCGGGCGACGCGCTGCGGGCCTCCCACGTCGCCTACAAGCAGTGGGTGGTCGACATGCGGCACAGCCTCACCGACGGCGCCGCCTGAACCCGCACAATGGCCGGGTGACGTCGGCGGAGCGCAGCGAGAGCCTGGTGACGGTGCTGGTCGCGCTGTCCGCCAACGCGCTGATCGCCGTGGCCAAGACCGTGGCTGCCGGCGTGACCGGCTCAGCGTCGATGACAGCCGAGGCCGCCCACTCCTGGGCCGACACCGGCAACGAGGTGTTCCTCCTCGTCGGCGAGCGCAAGGCCGCGCGACCGCCCGACGCCGAGCACTCCCTCGGCTACGGGCGGGTCGGCTACATCTGGTCGATGTTCGCCGCGTTCGGCCTGTTCACGGTCGGCTCGGCGGTGTCGATCTGGCACGGCGTCCAGTCGCTGAACGCCGAGGAGGAGGCGCCGTCGTACGTCTGGGCGTACGCCGTGCTCGGCCTGGCCTTCCTGCTCGAGGGCACGTCCTTCCTGCAGGCACTGCGTCAGGCCCGCGACGCCGCCGTACCTCGTCGGCTGCACCCGCTGCGCTACCTCAAGATCACCTCGAACCCGATGCTGCGCGCGGTCTTCGCCGAGGACCTCGCCGCCCTCGTCGGCCTGGTCGTCGCGTTCGTCGGCATCCTGCTCCACCAGCTCACCGGCGACCCGGTCTGGGACGCGCTCGGCTCGATCCTGGTCGGCGTCCTGCTCGGCGTGGTCGCGCTCTTCCTGATCCGCCGCAACATGGACTTCCTCACCGGCGAGGCGGTCACGCCGCTGGCCCGCAACATCGCGCTGCGCGCCCTGCTCGAGCACCCCGAGATCGCCCGCATCAGCTACCTGCACATGGAGTGGGTCGGTGCCGACCGGATCTTCCTGGTCGCCGCCGTCGACCTGGAGGGCGACGCCCCGGAGTCCGACGTCGCGGAGCGGCTCGGTGCGGTCGCGGACGCGCTGCACGAGCGGCCGGAGATCGTGCGGGCGGTGCTCACCCTCACCCGGCCCGGTGACGGCACGGACCTGCGGCCCGGACCGCTGCCGGACTGGTACCTGAGCTAGTTGCATGGGGGTCACCGGCGGAGATCACATCAACCAGGTTGACGCGATCCCCGCCGATGTCAGATCCCGCCGGCCCGTTCAGGGTCGTTCTCAGTCAGCGGCGGGCGCCGGCTCGCTCCGGAACCGGTTCGGGCGACCGGCGATGCCCAGCGCACGCCAGACCCGGCGCGAGACCGGGTTCACCAGGCCGGTCGACTCCGCGAGCATCCGGACGTCGCCGAACATGTCGCGCAAGAACTTGCGGGACTCCGGGCTCTCCCACCAGACCTCGCGGGCGACCTCCCGCGGGATGCCCATGGCGCGGATCGCCGTCGGGCCGGGTACGACGATCGCGTCGCACAGCACGCGCATCAGCACCGGGGTGAGCACCGAGGCGACCCCGCGCTGCACGACGTTGAGCCGGGGTGCGCGGTGCTCCAGGAACTGGTGGGCGAAGCCGATGTGACGGGCTTCCTCGGCGACGTGGATCTGGCTGATCCGCTCGAGCAGCGGGTGCATCGGGGCACCGGAGCGGAGCATCACCTTCTGCACGTGGTCGATCGGCTCCTCGCCGCCGAGCACACCGACGAAGAAGATGAACGGCAGGTGCTTGGCGGCGAGCGGGAGGAAGGGACCGAGAGCGCGGAACAGGCTGTGCGCGCCCGGGACGTCCAGGCCGGTCCGGTTCACGAACTCCTGGAACATCTGGGTGTGATGGCACTCCTCGGTCGCCTCGTGGGTCGAGTACCGGAACTCGGCGCGCCCGTTCGGCAGGTCGAGGCAGTACATCATCAGCCCGGCGACGAGCACCTGCTCGAACTGCAGCCCGACCTTGACGACATTGGTCTGGCGGTAGAAGCCGACCTCGATCTGCCGCTCCCGTGGGAGCTCGCGGTACCAGGAGGTCCGGCCGAGCGGGTCGACGTCGGGCAGGATCCAGCGCGGGTCATGCGGGTCGATGGCGTACGCCGGGTCGTCCCACGCGATGTCGACGAACGCGTCGAAGTGGTGCTCGACCGAGGCCTCGGACAGGGTCCGGAGCTGGTCCTGGTAGTTCGTCCGGTCAACGCCGATGCCGCCCATGGTCAGATGTTACCGCTGGTAACACCTAACGCAAGGGCGGCACGACGATTGACTCCGAGCCGGATCAGAAGTGGGTGCCGCCGTCGATGCGGACCTCGGTGCCGGTGATGAACGCACCGTCGTCGCTGGCGAGCATGGCCACGACACCGGCGACGGTCTCGGGACCGGCGAAACCCTGGCCGAGGGCAGGGGCGAGCTTCATGAACAGGCTCATGTCGGCGTCCTCCGGCAGGCCGGGGCCGACACTCTGCCCGCTCGCACCGGAGCCGTCGGTCATGCCCGAGGAGATCGAGCCGGGCTGGACGGAGGTGAAGCGGATGCCGGCGCTGGCGTACTCGGAGGCGAGCGCGTGGGTCATCGACTGGATGCCGCCCTTGCTGGCCGCGTACGCCGCCATGTACGGGTGGGCGAACATCGCCGAGGTGGAGCTGAAGTTCACCACGGCGGCGCCGTTGCCCTCGCGCAGCGCGGGGATCGTCTCGCGGATCACGAGGAAGGTGCCGACCAGGTTGATCCGGAGAACCTGCTCGAACGACTCGAGGGTGGTCTCGTGGGTGTGGCTCGAGCGCAGGATCCCGGCGGCGTTGACGACGGCGTCCAGGCCACCGAGCGCCTCGACGGCGGCCGCGACGCCGGCCTTGACCGAGTCCTCGTCGGCGATGTTCATGACGACGGTGGTCAGCCGGACGGCCGCACCCCCGTCGAGCGCACCCGCCTTGGTGACGGTGTCGGCGAGACCGGCCTCGCTCACGTCGGCGGCCACGACACTGCCGCCCTCGGCCAGCATGCGCAGCACGGTGGCCTGCCCAATGCCCGAGCCGCCTCCGGTGACCAGAGCCCGGCGTCCCTCGTAACGGTTCATCTCGACTTCCTCTCGATCGTCGCGGTGGCTTCGGTGTCATCGCGGTCTGTCTGGCACAACGTGCCACTACGGCACAATATGCCCATGCTCGCGAAGAAATCGCTAGTCTGTCCTCGTGAGCGAGACAGCGAGCCTGACCGAGCGACGGCGGGCCGCGACCCAGCTCGAGATCGCGCGCGTGGCCGCCCGCCTGTTCACCGAGCACGGCGCCGCGGGTACGACGGCCGAGGCGATCGCCGCCGCGGCCGGTATCGGGCTACGGACCTTCTACCGCTACAGCCGGACCAAGGAGGACGCGGTCGCGCCGCTGCTCACCGTCGGTGGCGACGCCTGGCGAGCCCGGCTGGCGGCGACCGAGCCCGGCGCTCCGCTGCTCCCGGCCGTCGAGGCGGCGATCCGGGACTCCCTCGGCGCGGGAGACGACACCACGGCCGCCGACCTGCCGTCGGTGCGCGGACTGCTGCGCGCGGCCTCGGAGGACCCGGACCTCGCGGCCGTCTGGTACCGCGTCAACCGGGACTCCGAGGCCCGGCTGCTCCCCGTCCTGACGACGATCGCGCCCGCCGCCGACCCGCTCGAGCTGAGGCTCGTGGCGGCTGCGGCGACGGACGCGATCCGGGTGTCCCTGGAGGACTGGGCACGGGGCGAGAGTCCCGAGGCACCGGTCGAGCTGGCCGTCCGGTGCCTGCGGGCGCTCACGCTCGGGCTGGCGTCCTGACCTTCTCGATGACCAGGTAGGCGACCAGGCCGACGACCAGGCCGACGACGGCGTCGGACAGGAAGTCCGCGGAGTAGTGGACGATCACCGCGGCGCCGGCACCGATGGCCCACGCCAGGAAGGCAGTGATCCGGACCGGCGACTCGGCACGCCCCTCGAGGCGGCTGCGGAGCAGGACCTGGTCGGCGATCAGGACGGCGCCCAGCGGCGGCACGAGGACGCCGAGGAAGGCCAGCCAGCTCACGAAGTGGTGCCAGGCGCCGGCCAGGGCGACGACCACGCCGAGCACGCCGAGCACGAGGGTCAGCAGCCGCATCGTCGAGCGGGTCAGGTGCGACCAGCCGAGGGCGCCGTTGTAGAGACAGTGCGTGCAGACCGAGCCGAGGTTGATCAGGACGAAGACCACGACGAACGCGTTGAGCAGGACGTTGTCCTCGCCGGTGAGGATCGGCGTGAAGTCGCCGCCGACCGCGCTGGCGTTGGCGATGGCGCCGGCTGCGACCAGGACGCCGCCGCTGAGCTGGGCGATCAGGCTGGCGATGGGGAACGCAGTGACCGTGGCGAGGACGGCCTCACGACCGTTGCGCGACCAGCGGGTGAAGTCGGCTGTCATCGTGCCGGAGTCCGCGAAGGTCGCCATGATCGAGGTGACCGCGACGCCGAAGGTCATCGCTCCCCCGCCGACGCCCGCGTAGCTGGTGACCTGCGAGAAGTCGGCAGTGCTGGCGGCCACCGCGATCGCGATGATCACCGCGACGATGAACAGCGGAGCGGCGATGGCGCCGAGCCACGAGAGGGCCTTGATGCCGACGTACGTCACGGCGATGAAGGCGGTGCCGGCGACGAGGACGACCAGCGTCTCGTTCCAGCCGAAGGCCTGGTGCAGGCTGGCACCAGTGGCGCCGGTGTTGAAGGCGAACCAGCCGACGACGACGGTCGCGAGGAAGCCGGAGGCCAGTGCGTACCCGAGGGTGCCGAAGGTCTCGGTGGCCTGCAGCGCGAAGCTCTTGCCGGTCTGGCCGGCGCGGTAGCTGAGCAGGCTGACGTAGACGAACATGATCGCGTTGGCGACCAGGATCGCCGCGACGCCCTGCCAGAAGCCGAGCAGCGCCACGACCAGGCCGCCGGGGATCGCGTTGGTCAGGATCATCGGGAAGCCGAACCAGACGGCCGAGACCGTCAGGAGCGACTTGCGGTGCGTCTCGGGGACCGGGCTGTGCTCGAACTCGGACTCGAGCTCACGCCCGGGCGCCTGGTCCCGGTCGGTTCCGGACGGGGTTCCCGTGGAGGTCGTCATCGGCAGGACTCTCTGCTGGGCCGGTCGGGCGAGCCGTCCGGAGGTTGGTATGCCATTGATCGGCGCACAACGGCCACCGTGGCCGCCATCACAACAGATTGGTATACCATCCGGTGCCCGGCGAGGGGAACCCCTGCCCACCCACCGGGCGCGGCCGACTCAGCCGGCCGACTCGACCCCCGCCGTGCCGCCGAGCAGCGGGTCCTCGTCGCGCCAGGTCGGGTCGTCGAGGTACCGGATGTTGCCCATGTGGGCCAGGATCAGCGTGCTCACCCGGGCGACGTCGCGCTCGGCGATCGCGTCGTAGAGGGCCTGGTGCTCGTCGGCGACTCCGTCGACGTCCTCGTGCTGGAGGAGCAGCCAGCGGATCCGGCTCTTGAGGAAGCCACCGATCTCGTGGAGCAGGTCGTTGCCCGCGAGCATGGTGACCTGCTCGTGGAAGTCCGCGGCGGCCCGCCGCGCCATGACGGGGTCGTTGCGTCGTACGGCCTCGTGCTCGGTGTCGAGCACCGCGCGCAGCTGCGCCAACCCGTCGCGGGTACGACGGTTCGCGGCCAGACGGAAGGTGAGCACCTCGAGTGCCGAGCGGACCTCGTTGAGGTCGGCGACATCGGCCGGGGAGAACTCGCGCACGACCGCCCAGGTACGCGGCCGGGGCGTGACCAGACCCTCGCTGACCAGCGTCTTGAGCGCGTCGCGGACCGGGACCCGGCTCACGCCGAGCTCGTCGGCGAGGTCGCGCTCGACCAGCTTGCTGCCCGGCGCGCGGGTGCCGTCGAGGATCCGGTCGCGGATCGCCGCCGCGACCCGGGCCGCCTCCGACTCGAAGTCCGTGCTCTCCCCCGGGCTGGTCATTCTCCGACCTTCACCAGCAGCTTGCCGAAGTTGCGCCCGACGAGCAGGCCACGGAAGGCCTCGGGCGTGTTCTCCAGCCCCTCGACGACGTCCTCGCGGTAGCGGACCTTGCCCTCGCGCACCCACGCGGTCATGTCGCGATGGAAGGCCTCGGTCAGGGTGGGCTCGAACTCGCTCTGGATGAACCCGCGCACGGTCAGGCTCAGGGTGAGCACCCGGCTCATGAACCCGGGCAGCCGGTCCGGTCCGGCCGGCACGTCGGTCGCGTTGTAGTTGGCGACCAGGCCGCAGACCGGGATCCGGGCGTACAGGTTGAGCCGGCGGGTCACCTCGTCGGCAACCGGGCCGCCGACGTTCTCGAAGTACACGTCGATCCCGTCGGGGGTCGCCGCGGCGAGGTCCTCGCGGAAGCTCGGCGAGCGGTGGTCGAGGGCCACGTCGAATCCGAACTCCTCAATGAGCGCACGGACCTTCTCCGCGCCCCCGGCGATACCGACCGAGCGGGCTCCCTTGAGCTGCGCGATCTGGCCGACGGCCGACCCGACCGGTCCGGTCGCGGCGGCCACGACCACGGTCTCGCCCGGCTGCGGGCGGCCGATCTCCAGGAGCCCGGCGTACGCCGTGAAGCCCGGCATGCCGAGCACACCGAGGGCCGTGGAGACCGGGGCTGCGTCGGGGTCGAGCTTGCGGGTGTGGCGGGCGTTCGCGACGGCGTACGTCTGCCAGCCGGTGTACGCCAGCACGACGTCCCCGACCGCGCGGCGGTCCGAGCGGCTCTCGACGACCTCGCACACCGTCTGGCCGACCATGACCCCGCCGACCGGCACCGGCTCGGCGTACGACTTCGCGGCGCTCATCCGGCCCCGCATGTAGGGATCGAGCGAGAGGTAGATCGTCCGCAGCAGGACCTGGCCGTCCTCGAGCTCGGGGAGGTCCTCGGTGACGAAGGCGAAGTCGTCGTCGGCTGGCTCGCCCACGGGGCGGGCGGCGAGCCGGATCTGGGTGGTCTGCACGGACTGAACTTATCTCCCGAAGAACTCCCTGGTCGCGCGGTCGGCCGGCAGGAAGGTCTCGAGCCGCAGCCCCTCGAGCGCGGCGTCGGTCGCGGTGGTCAGCTGGGCCGACGTGCTGAACATCCGCAGCACCGTCTCGTCGGTGCGCAGCTGCAGGCTGAGCACCGGGCCGAGGGAGGCGTCGAGGCGGGGCGTGCTGCCGTACATCCGGACGATCTCGGCGACCAGCGCGTGGTGGCGGGGGTCGTGGGTGCGCGCGGCGCGACTGTGCGCCTGGTGGTGCAGGTGGCCGGCCCACTGGTCGAGGTTCTCGATCCGCGACGCCAGCCCGTCGGGGTGCAGGCACAGGCGGACGACGTTGATCGGCGGCTCGAGCAGGGCGGGCGCGCAATCGGCGAGCAGCACCCCGATGGCAGCGTTCGCGTCGACCACGTCCCAGTGCTCGTCGAGGAGAACCGCGGGGTACGGCAGGTGGGCGTCGAGGAGACCGCGCAGCCCGTCCATCACGACCGCGAGCGAGCCGTCGTCGAGCGACTGCTCGGAGTAGCGCGGTGCGTACCCGGCCGCGAGGAGCAGCTGGTTCCGCTCGCGCAGTGGCACCTCGAGATTGTCGGCCAGGTGCAGGATCATCTCCGGCGTCGGGTGCGCCCGGCCCGTCTCGACCCGGCTCAGGTGGCGGGTCGAGACCGTCGAGAGGTTCGACAGCTCCTGCTGGCTGAACCGGCGGCGCTCGCGCCACGAGCGAAGCATCGGGCCCACCTGCGGGCTCTCCACGAGCGTGGTCATGCACCCACCCTAGGGAGCCTGTGGCCGGTGCCCCATGACCTCGGAGGTCATGGCCCCGCTCCCCCCTTCCAGGCCACGGTGGTGCCCGTCCACCGCACGCACCACCGAACGGAGCAGACCATGAACCACCTCGTCGACGCCTACCTCGCCACCTGGAACGCCGCGCCCGCCGACCGCGAGCAGCTGCTGGCCGAGCACTTCTCGCCCGAGGTCAGCTACACCGACCCGCTCGCCCAGGTCTCGGGCCGCGCCGGGCTGCACGCCCTGGTCGACGGCGTCCACGCCCAGTTCCCGGGGTTCGTGTTCACTTCGGTCGGCGTCGTCGACGGCCACCACGACCGGATCCGGTTCCAGTGGGGACTCGGGCCCGCGGGTGACGAGCCGGTCGTCGTCGGGTTCGACGTCGTCGTCCTCGACGCGGACGGCCGGATCCGCGACGTGCACGGCTTCCTCGACAAGGTCCCCGCCTGAGGCCTTCAGAACGGACGGGGAGGCGGGTCGACACCGGGTGCCGACCCGCCTCCCGTGCTTGCGGGATCAGGGACTCGAGACGGTGCTCCCGTTCGCCACGGTCAGCGACGACGTCTCCTGGCAGCTGGCCGGGATGTCTCGCTGGGCCGGGTTGTCACTGTCGTAGCTGACGCCCCACGAGAAGGTGCCGGTGGCGTCCTGCGCGGTGCTGTTCGAGGTCGACACCGTCTTCGGCGAGGAGCCGCTGACCGCCTTGTCCTCGGTGTAGATGGCCGTTCCGGTGCAGGTGCCGTTGGCGTACAGGGCGAAGTGGACGGTTCCGCTCAGGTTTCCGCCGGCAGGCGCGGAGACGGTCGCGGAGTCGTTCGGGACCCAGTGCTGGGCCGTCGAGATCGACGACGGCACGTCGGACACGGTCACGTCCTCGTCGGTGTCGGTGCACGCGGCGTTGTGCGTGATGCCCGACGTGTTCGGCGACGACCCGCTGTAGACGGCCACCCAGTGGTAGTTGCCCGGTGCGGTCGGGGTGAACGACGGCGCGTTGTAGGTGCCGTTGCCGCTCACCGGAACCGCGGTCGAGGTGAAGACCAGGACACCACAGCCGGTGTCGCTCGGGCCGTACAGCTTGAACGTGATCGTCCCGTCCGCCGCCGGACCCGCTGTGCCGGTCAGGTTGATCACCGGGTTGGCCGGCCGGGTCGCCGTACCGCCGAGCGCCGCGCTGTCGGTCACGGCGTTGCCGAGGACGACGTCCGCGCCAGCAGTGGTCGACAGTGTCGGTGTGACCGGGTTGACCGTGAAGCACTCGGTCGCCGCCGAGTCGCTCGCCGGCGGGATCCCGTTGGCGGCGTCACCGGGCCACTCGGCCCGCCAGCAGTACCTGCCTGCCGAGGTGACGTACGCCGTCGGCGAGCTCACCGTCTTCGGGAAGCTGCCGCCCGCGATGCTGACCGAGCCGACCGAGGTGCCGCCCGTCGTGCAGGTGCCACTGGCCTGCTGGCACAGGAAGAACGAGATCGATCCGGTCGGTGTCGCGGAGCCTCCGGCCAGACTGATCGTCGCGGAGTCCTTCACCGAGGTGACACCGGTGCCGATCGACAGGCCGCCGGCCGGGATGGCCCCACCGGAGCCGTCCTTGGGCGTGGTCACGATCGTGGCGGTGCAGTTGCTGATCGGCGGCAGCACCTGCAGGATCGTGTCCTTGTAGTCGGCCTGGTCCGAGTTGCCGGTCACGGTGCTCGGGATGACGTTCGCGAACGACACGCACGCCCCGGGGTTGGAGAGGCCCTCTGCGGTGATGTTCACCGCCGCCTCGCCCTTGAAGCCGTCGGAGCTGAATTTCGCCTCGCCGTTGACGATGGTCTGGCTCGCGCCGAGGACCAGGTTCGAGCCGGACTGCTGCCAGACCCGCTTGTAGAGCGTGGTGCTGCTGCCCTGCTGGTCCCACAGGATGAGGAAGTCACCGGCCTGCCGGTCCTTCCACGGGTTGCAGCTCGCGATCAGCTGCGCCTCGGTGTTGTTGTAGCCGTTGCAGGCTGCCGGGACGCCGCTCTTCATGAACTCGAAGGCGATGAAGCCGCTGCCGGTGTTGGCGTCGCGCTCCCAGGCGAAGTAGACCCAGTCGTTGTTGTCGCTGTCGCGCTTGAGGCTCAGCCAGGCGCGGCGCAGGTCGACCTGCCCGTTGGGGTTGGTCGTGTCCAGCATCGGAGTAGCGGCGGTGTGGATCACGCCGATCTTGGTGGAGGTGCCGTTCTTGGGACCGAGCTCCTTGACGGCGCCGAACGGGTCGTTGAGCTGGATCGTGCCCGCGTCGGGCACGTTGCCGTCGATGCTGAAGGGGTTGGTGGCCGCCCGGGCGGGGCCGGACGGGAGGAGTGCGGCCGCGACGGCCAGCACCAGACAGCTGAGGATCGCGAGCGTACGGCGGCGCCGCAGCCCGGAGCGCGCTCGGTCGGAGCGCTGGGTTCTGGACATGCTGTTCCCCCCTTGGGAAGCGGACGTGGGAGCACCTCCATCCCACTCCCGGCGAGCGCTTCTGCCATGACCCGGCTTGGGGAACTCTGTCCCCTGATCGGTGCGGCCGACTCACGCACGCAGGGGCGAGGCGACGTTCGCGGAGGATCCGGCCGCCGTGGTCCGCTCGTGCCGGAAGGCGCGGGCCGAGCGCTGCATCCGCAGCAGCATCGTGGCGGACGGGGTCACCGAGCCGCTGACGTAGCTCGACAGGCGCGATGCCGACGTACCGATCCGGGCGGCGAACTGACGCTGCGTCACGCCGCTCAGCGCGACCAGCCGCTGCACCTGGCGCCCGACCAGCACCCGGTCCACGCCGCCGGTCCCCTGCCGCCCTGCTCGGTCTCCCAGCGTCGCCAGCGCACCCATGCAGCCGGGCGCCTCTCGGACAGCTCCACGTCCCGGGTGCGCAGCGCCAGCACGGTCTCCTCGAGTAGCGCAGGGTTCGCGAGGGGATGGAGCACGGACGGTAGAACGTCGCCGGGCCGGGTGGGAGGCGTCCCGACGTCAGTCGGGGATGACGCCGCGCCGGACCCGCCGCGCGGCACGGTTGATCCGCAGCATCATGGCTGCCGAGGGTGTCACCGAGCCGGTGGCGTACGTCGAGAGGCGGGAGGACGACGTACCGACGAGGGCGGCGAACTCCCGCTGCGTCAGCCCGGTCTCCGCGATGGCGTTGCGGATGTGAGCAGCGATCGCGGCGCGCTCGTCGTCCTCGACGATGCGGCGGATCATCTCGCTCACGGCCCGAAGGCTCCTCGTCTCGGCGATCTGGACCTCGGGATCCAGCATCGCGAGGTGGTCGTCGATGACGCCCGCCCACGGCTCGGCCCGGGTGGCATCGGTCAGCGCCCGCCACTCGAGCACACCGCCGTCGCGGAAGACGGCGAGCAGGCCGTCGAGGTCGCTGATCGGGGGCGGCTGCGGCGCGCCGTCGCCGACGGTCATCAACCACGTCACTGCGGCAGAGCACACCGCCACCAGGTCAGGGCGCTCGGCGAGGTCGACCACGCCGGCAGCCGCGCCCGGGAGTCCCCAGGCCCGCTCCCCCAGTGCCCGGGCCAGGGCGGTGGTGAGCTCGCGGCCGGGCCCGTCGATCGCGGCGAGTGTCTCGTCCTGGAACTCCGCGACCTCCCGGCCACCGAGCTGGGCCACGAGCTGCGCAAGGTGCTCGATGTCGGAGACCTCACCGAGTTGCACGATCGCCAGCGCGTTGGCCAGGACCGAGCGCATCAGCGGAGCCGGCGTCCCGCGGCGCACTCCCAGCGTGGCAACGGCGCGCCACCACGTCTCCGTCAGCTCCGCGTCGCCGTCCGCCCGTCGTTCGAACGACGCGACGATCCCCCACATGCCGTGCGTCCCCCTCAAGCCAGCCCGGTCACGTGGCTGTGCGGGACAACACTGCCCTGCGGACCCGCCCGGAACACGACATTTGCCGTGGCGCGATATCGGATCTGAGATCACCGGGCGCCACGGAACGCTCGCTCCGGATCACGTTGTCAGATCCGACAACGGCTTCACCGCAGTCCCGCTGGGGCGCGGCGGAGCTCACGGCTCGCAGGACCTTCGTCCCCCGGCCGGGCGACCTGCGCCCCTGCCCCGACCCCCTGCTCGCTGGTCGACTCGACGTACCAACCACCGAGGAGCGTCGCCATGACCACCTTCAGCACCCACCTCCACCACCTCATCGACCACACCGAGGAGACCGCGGTGTCCGACACCGCTGCCCGCCGGGCCCTCGGCCTGCTGCGCATCGGCTTCGGCCTGACCTTCCTGTGGGCCTTCGTCGACAAGCTGCTCGCCCTCGGGTACGCCACGGGCGTCGCGCAGGACGGCACCGTCGACCGGTTCGGGGACGCCGCGTGGATCCACGGCGGCAGCCCGACCCAGGGCTTCCTCGGCTTCGCCGCCGACGGCCCGTTCCGGGAGTTCTGGAACGGACTGGCCGGCACCGCGTTCGCGGACTGGGGCTTCATGCTCGGCCTGCTCGTCATCGGCGTCACGCTCACCTTCGGCATCGGGATGCGCCTGGGCACGCTGGCCGGCTTCGTGATGTACGTCCTCATGTGGAGCGTCGTCCTGCCCCCGGCCAACAACCCCGTCCTCGACGACCACCTGCTCGGTGCCGCCAGCATGATCGTGCTCGGCCTGACCGGTGCCGGCGCCACCTGGGGCCTGGGACATGCCTGGGCACAGCTCCCC
The DNA here is from genome assembly GCF_057813895.1 of Nocardioides sp. F233. Classification (NCBI taxonomy): domain Bacteria; kingdom Bacillati; phylum Actinomycetota; class Actinomycetes; order Propionibacteriales; family Nocardioidaceae; genus Nocardioides; species Nocardioides sp. F233. The sequence goes on along the minus strand of NZ_JBVASH010000003.1, from coordinate 572,587 downwards.
GTCGTGCGTCGCTTCCCGGTCCTGCGATGAGCGGGGCAGAGGCCTGGGAGCACCTCCAGCAGGCCACGCTGCACGACCTGTCGCGTCCCGAGTGCTTCGACCTCCTCGGTCTCGCGCGGGTCGGGCGGGTCGTCTACGCCGACGACGAGGGACCGGTTGCGCTGCCGGTGAACTTCCGGATGGATGCCGACACCGTGCTGTTCCGGGTCTCACCGGACAGTGACCTCTGCCGCCGGCTCGCCGACGCGACCGTCTCCTTCCAGGTCGACCGGCTCGACGACTTCCGCCAGACCGGCTGGAGCGTGCTGGTGCGGGGGCGGTCGTCGTACGTCGCCGACGAGGACCTCCCTGCCCAGCAGTCGGTCCGGCCGCTCCCGTGGGCGCGGGGCTTCCGGCCCGTGCACGTCAGGATCCGGCCGACCCGGATCACCGGCCGACGGCTCGTCGATGACTGAGAACGGTTCAGCGCCCGACCACCCCGGCCGGGGCGCCGCGCGTCACCCCGGCGTCGAGCGCTACCTGCAGCGTCGCGCCGAGGACTGGCAGGCACGACTGGCCGACGCGATCACGGCGTTCGCGGGCTCGATGCCGTTCGTGTGGCTCCACGCGGTGGTGTTCACGGTCTGGATGACGGCCGCGGAGCACAGTCCCTGGCCCACCCTGACCTTGGTGGTCTCCCTCGAGGCGATCTTCCTGTCGACCTTCGTGATGATCGGCCAGAACCGGCAGGCCGAGGTGCAGCGGGCCAAGGCCGATCACGACTTCGTCGAGCAGGAGCTGGACCTCAAGACCAACACCGAGCTGACCCGCCAGATCCACGCCCTCACCCAGGAGCTGCACCGCCGCCTCGTCGACGGCCAGCCGGCGGGGAGCTGAGCCCGCGCACGCGTCAGCGCGGCACGGACCAGACCAGGACCGTGCCACCGCCCGGTGCGGACTCCACCGCCAGCGTCCCACCCCGCTGCTCGGCCCGTACCCGGATGTTGGCCAGGCCGCTCTCGGCGACCGCCCCCGACACGCCACGGCCGTCGTCGCGGACCGTCAGCACGATCCGGTCCCCCGCCTCGAGGACCACCTCGACCGCGTCGGCGTCAGCGTGCCGGCTCGCGTTGGAGAGCCCCTCGGCCAGGACAGCCAGCAGGTCGGGCGCGAGGTCGGCAGACACCAGGGTCCGCACCGGACCCTCGAACCGCAGCGCCGGACGGAACTTGAGCGTCGAGGCGGCCCGGTCGACCAGCCGGGTGACCTCCGCCTGGATGTCGCCGGCCGTCTCCAGCGAGCTGAGCCCGAAGATGGCGCGCCGGATGTCCTTGATCGTCGCGTCGAGGTCGTCGACTGCCTGCTCGATCCGGACCGCGACCTCGGGCCGCTCGACCATCCGGGTCGCGCCCTGCAGCCCCAGCCCGACGGCGAACAACCGCTGGATCACGAGGTCGTGCAGGTCGCGCCCGATCCGGTCCCGGTCCTCGAAGACCGCGAGCCGCCGATGCTCCTCCCGCGCCTCGGCCAGCTGGAGCGCGAGCGCCGCCTGCTCGGCGTACGACGCCACCAGGGCTGGGTCGAGGACGTGGTAGCGATCCTCCCGGTCGGGCGACCACGCAAGGCACAGGGTGCCGCTGACGCCGGCGGTCGGCGCGAAGGGAACACCGAGTACCGGTCCCTCGGCCGCCAGCGCGGCGTCACCGACCCGGGCAATCACCTGGGCCTCGTCGTCGTCCGCGGCCACCTCGGCCCAGCCTGCGTCGGCGCCCGCGAGGTCGCAGGCCTGCGCCAGTACCCGGGCGACGGGGTCGTCGGCGGGGTCGGGATCGGCCAGGGCCGGCGCCAGCGCCGCGGTGGCCCGGGCCCAGGTCTCGCGCCGGGTCGTGTCCTCGTAGAGGCGCGCGTTCTCGATCGCGACGCCCGCCGCCGCGGCGAGGGCGACGACGATCTCCTCGTCCTCGGCCGTGAAGTCGCCGCCTCCGGCCTTCTCGGTCAGGTAGAGGTTGCCGAACACGCGATCCCGGATCCGTACCGGCACCCCGAGGAACGAGCTCATGGGCGGGTGGTGCTCCGGGAAGCCGTACGACGACGGGTGCTGCGCGATGTCGTGAAGCCGCAGTGGCTCGGGCCGGTCGATGATCAGTCCCAGCAGGCCGTGGCCGGTCGGCAGGTCGCCGATCTCGGCCGCGAGGTCGTCGGAGATGCCGTGGTGCACGAACGTGCGCAGCCGGCGCTGGCGCCCGGCGCTCAGCACGCCGAGGGCGGCGTACCGCGCATCGACCAGGCGGCTCGCGATCGCGACGATCCGCGAGAGCACGCCGTCGAGGCTGAGGTCCGCCGAGATGGTGACGACCGCGTCCAGCAACAGCTGCAGGCGCGCCTGCTGGTCGAGGGCACCGTGCATCCGGTCCAGGACCGCGTGGACGAGGTCCTCGAACTCGACCTGCCCCAGGTCCACGGGCCGCTCCGTCTCCGCGCCGTCCATGGCCACGAACGCTACCGCCCCCAGGGCACAAGGACCCCCGGGTCCCGGGTCCCTCGCATCTGCCCTGCGTCACGGTCGCGGCGCACGATGGAAGGGTCCCCGAGAAGGAGGTGGTCCTCGTGCAGGACTCCGACATCAGGCCCGGCCGGCTGGCCGTGCTGTCCGAGAACGAGTGCTGGGACCTCCTCCGCTCCCGACCGGTGGGCCGGGTCGCGTGGTCGGGCGTCGAGGGCATCTCCGTGACGCCCGTGAACTTCGCCGTCGACGGCGATGCGGTCCTGCTGCGCACGACGCCGTACTCGCTGATGGCGCGCGACTGCGCGGGCCGGGAGGTCGCCTTCGAGGTCGACGACATCGACGCCGAGCGTCACGAGGGCTGGAGCGTGCTGGTGCGCGGCCGTTGCGAGCGGCAGCAACGTGCGGCCGACGAGCCACACCCCTGGGCCACCGGGTCACGGGTTCTCGGGCTGCGCATCACCGTGCGGTCCCTGACCGGCCGGCGGATCGTCAGGCCTGGCGGGGCGGGTTCTTGACCGCGTAGATCGCGGCCTGCGTGCGGCTCGACATCCCGAGCTTGCCCAGCAGCGAGGAGACGTAGTTCTTCACGGTCTTCTCCGCCAGGTGCATCTCGCGGGCGATCTGCCGGTTGGTCAGGCCCTGGCCGATCAGGTCCAGGATCCGCCCCTCCTGGTCGGTGAGGGACGCGAGCTCCTTGTTGACCGGCGGGCCGGAGCGGATCCGGTCGAGGACCTGGGCCGTCACCGACGGGTCGAGGGTCGACTGCCCGGCGGCGACCCGGCGCACGATGTCGAGGAGGTCGGTGCCGCGTACCTGCTTGAGCACGTACCCGGCGGCGCCGGCCATGATCGCGGCGAACAGCGCGTCGTCGTCGTCGTACGACGTCAGGATGAGCGCCTTGATCGACGGGTCCTGCGAGCGCACGTCACGGCACACGTCGATCCCTGACCCGTCGGGCAGCCGCCCGTCGAGGATCGCCACGTGGGGCCGCAGGGCGGGGATCCGGCGGACGGCCTCCGCGGCGGAGTCGGACTCGCCGACGACGACGATGTCGCCCTCGCTCTCGAGCAGGTCACGGATCCCGCGGCGGATCATCTCGTGGTCGTCGAGCAGGTAGACGCGGATCTGCTGCTCTCCCTCGGGCACTGCTTCCTCGCTCACGCCACCCACGCTAGCCCTCACCTGCCCAGCCCGTGGTGGGACCGGACACCTTCGGGTTGAGGACCTTGTGCCCTGCCGCCGGCGGCACTCGGGAGGGACCGTGGGGCCATGAGCAACCGACTCGGCACGCGCCCGGAACAGGCGCCCTCCGCGGTGGTCGAGCGCCTGGTCGAGCTGGCCTGCCTGGCCCCGAGCGTCCACAACACCCAGCCCTGGCGGTGGCGGTACGACGCCGGGCTGCTCGAGCTGCACGCCGACCTGCGCCGCCGGTTGCCGGCCGAGGACCCCCGCGGGCGCAACCTCACCATCAGCTGTGGCGCGGCCCTGCACCACCTGCAGTTCGCCGCGCGGGCGCTGGGCTGGGAGACCGCCGTCGAGCGTCTCCCCCTGCCCGTCGACGACACCCTCCTCGCCCAGGTCGCCGTGTTCCGCGTCGTACGGCATGCCGTCGCACGCGGCGACATCGACCTGCTGCGCAGCCGGTGCACCGACCGCCGCCGGTTCACCGCGTGGCCGGTCCCGGCCGACCGCCTCGACGACCTGTGCCGCCACGCGGCCTCCTGGGGCGTGCACGCCGAAGCCGTCACGAGCGACGCCGCGCGGTTCCGCCTCGAGCTGCTCGCGAACCGTGCCCTCGGCTTCCTCGAGGTCGAGGGACGCCGACTCCTCGAGCAGGACCGGTGGATCGACCGCGGCGGACCGGACGGCATCCCGCTCGAGGTGCTCTCCGACGACCCCGACCCGCTGCACGCACGGTCCCGGTTCCGCCCCGGCCTGCTGGAGGACACCCGGCTGGTGATCCACGGGGGCGAACGGGTGCTGGCCCTCGGCGGCCGGCACGACGACGTCGGCAGCTGGCTGCGGACCGGCGAGGCACTGAGCGACCTGTGGCTGGAGGCCACGAGGTCGGGGATGTCCGTGGCGCCGATGAGCCAGCCGATCGAGGTCGAGAGCACCCGCCACGAGATCGCCCGCACCGTGCTCGCGACCCGCTTCGAGCCCCACCTGCTGGTCCGGGTCGGCTGGCAGGCGATCGGCCGGCGCGACCTGCCCCGCACCCCGCGCCGGGCCCTGGCCGACGTCCTCGAGCGCTGAGCCCGAGGACGACCACCGAGGGGCCGAAGGTCCCGCCGGTCCGGGCAATCCGGCCGTGGGGCAGCACCCGTGCCGCTTCCTAGCGTGGTCAGCACCGGGCGCCTGCCCAGCGCGCCCCTCCCGAACCCTGCCAGGAGAACCCGTGGACCCGACCGACATCGCGCGGTGGCAGTTCGCCATCACGACCGTCTACCACTTCCTCTTCGTCCCCATCACGATCGGCCTGTCGGCGATCATCGCCGGATACGAGATCACCTGGCTGCGCACCCGGGACGAGCGCTGGCTGCGCCTCACCAAGTTCTTCGGGAAGCTGTTCCTCATCAACTTCGCGATCGGAGTGGTGACCGGCATCGTGCAGGAGTTCCAGTTCGGGATGAACTGGAGCGACTACTCCCGCTTCGTCGGCGACGTGTTCGGCGCCCCACTGGCGATCGAAGGGCTGCTCGCGTTCTTCCTCGAGTCCACCTTCCTCGGGCTGTGGATCTTCGGCTGGGACCGACTGCCCCCGAAGCTGCACGCCGCCTGCATCGCGCTGGTGCACGTCGGCACCCTGTTCTCGGCGTACTTCATCCTCGCCGCGAACTCGTGGATGCAGCACCCCGTCGGCTACGCCTTCAACCCGGGCACCGGTCGCGCCGAGATGAACGACTTCGCCGCGGTCCTCTTCAACAAGGTCCAGCTCGTCACGTTCCCGCACGTCGTGCTCTCGGCCTACATGACCGGTGCCGCCTTCGTCCTCGGCATCGCGCTGTGGCACCTGCGTCGGGCCCGGACCGACGAGGACCGTGCCGTGTACCGCCCCGCCGTCCGCACCGGCGCCTGGATCGTGCTCGTGGCCGCGCTCGGCGTCTTCGTGAGCGGCGACGTGCAAGGCAAGATCATGACCGAGGTCCAGCCGATGAAGATGGCTGCGGCCGAGGGCCTCTACGAGACCGAGCAACCGGCCGACTTCTCGGTCTTCCAGCTCGGCACCCTCGACGGCGAGCACGAGACCTTCTCGGTCAAGATCCCCGGACTGCTGTCCTTCCTCGCCACGGGTACGCCGAACGGTGAGGTCGAGGGGATCAACGACCTGCGCGCGAAGTATCAGGAGGCCTACGGCACCGACCCCGGCGCGGCGTACTACTCCCCCGGCGACTACACGCCGGTCATCCCGCTGACCTACTGGACGTTCCGGCTGATGATGGGCCTCGGCATAGCCGGCGCAGCCGTGGCCACGTGGGTGCTCTGGGCGACCCGCAAGGGCCGCACCCCCCAGGGCCGCGCCGTGCTGACAGCGGCGATCGCCGTCCCGTTCCTGCCGCTGTTCGCCAACTCCTTCGGCTGGATCTTCACCGAGATGGGGCGTCAGCCGTGGGCCGTCTTCGGCCTGATGACGACCGAGCACTCGGTCTCCCCCGGCCTCACGACGACCGAGGCCTGGATCTCCCTGCTCTCGCTGACGGCGGTCTACGGCGTGCTGGCCGTCGTCGAGGTGCGGCTGCTGCTCACGTGGATCCGCAAGGGCGCCGAAGAGCTGCCGCCCGACGTACCGACCGACACCGGCGAGGACCGTCCCCTCGCCTTCGCCTACTGAGCGCCGCGAGGAGACCCACCATGGAGCTCACCACCGTCTGGTTCATCCTGATCGCCGTCCTGTGGATCGGCTACTTCACCCTCGAGGGCTTCGACTTCGGCGTCGGCCTGCTGCTGCCGGTCCTGGCCCGCGACGACACCGAACGACGCGTCATGATCAACACCATCGGACCGGTCTGGGACGGGAACGAGGTCTGGCTGCTGGTCGCCGGCGGCGCGACGTTCGCCGCCTTCCCGGAGTGGTACGCCACCTTGTTCAGCGGGTTCTACCTGCCGCTGCTGCTGATCCTGGTCGCCCTGATCGTGCGCGGGCTGGCGTTCGAGTACCGCGCCAAGCGGCCCGACGCCCGCTGGAAGGCTCGTTGGGATCTCGCGATCGTCGTCGGCTCGCTCGTGCCGTCGGTGCTGTGGGGCGTCGCGTTCGCCAACATCCTGCGCGGCGTGCCGATCGACAGCGACCTCGAGTACGCCGGCGGCTCCTTCGACCTGCTCAACCCCTACGCCCTGCTGGGCGGCCTGACCACGCTGGCCCTGTTCGTGACCCACGGCGCCCTGTTCATCGCGCTCAAGACGGACGGTGAGATCCGGCACCGCGCGCGCCGGCTCGCGGTCCCGTCGGTCGCGCTCACCGCCGCGCTGGCCGTCGCCTTTCTGGCCTGGACCCAGCAGCAGACCGGATCCCCGAGCTCGGCGGTCGCCTTCGTGGCCGCAGCACTGGCACTGGTGGGTGCGGGACTTGCCGCCCGCGCCGGCCGTGAGGGTTGGGCCTTCCTCGGCACCTTCGTCACCATCGCGCTCGCGGTCGCCGGGTTGTTCCTCGCCCTGTTCCCCGACGTCATGCCGAGCACGCTGGCCGGCGGCGCGAGCCTGACGACGACCAACGCGGCCGCGACGTCGTACACGCTGAAGATCATGACCGTGACCGCAGTCGTGTTCACCCCGCTGGTCCTGGCCTACCAGGGCTGGACCTACTGGGTGTTCCGCAAGCGGATCGCGACGCACCACATCCCCGCAGCGGCCGAGAGCGCGAGCGCCCGATGAAGCCGTCCGACCCGCGCCTGCGCGCCCTGCTGGCACCCGCGCGGGCCGCGCTGGCCGGCGTGGTCGCCGGGGGCATCGCAGGTGGTGTCGTGGTCATCGCCCAGGCGTGGGTCGTGACCGGCCTGGTCCTCGCCGTGCTGCGCGGCCAGGACGTCGTGGGCTGGGGCCTTGCCGTCGTCGGCGTGCTCGCGCTGCGGGCGCTGACCGGCGCGGTCAGCGATCTCTGCGCGGCCCGGGCCGCCGCCACGGTCGGCACCGTGCTGCGGCACCGGCTGGTCCGCGCGTACGTCGACCGGGCCGGCTCCGCGGAGGGAACCGGCGAGGAGGCCGTGCTCGCGACCCGGGGCGTCGCCGCGGCGGAGCCCTACGTCACGCGCTACGTCCCGGCCCTCGTGGTCGCCGCCGTGCTGCCGCCGCTGACGGTGCTCGCGATCGCGAGCCAGGACCTGCTCAGCGCGGTGATCGTCGTCGCCACCCTCCCGCTGGTGCCCGTGTTCGGCGCCCTGGTCGGGCTCGCGACCCGCGACCGTGCCGAGGAGCAGTGGCGGGCGATGGCCTCGCTCTCCGGCCACTTCCTCGACGTGGTGCGGGGCCTGCCCACCCTGGTCGCGCACCGACGGGCCCGGGCCCAGTCGGCGCGGATCGCCGAGGTGACCGACCGCTACCGTCGCGCCTCGCTGCGCACCCTGCGGATCGCGTTCGCGTCGTCAGCGGTCCTCGAGCTGGTCGCGACCCTGTCGGTCGCCCTGGTGGCCGTGACGGTCGGTGTCCGGCTCGCCGGCGGCGGGATCGGGCTGCACACCGCGCTCGTGGTGCTGCTGCTCGCTCCGGAGGCCTACTGGCCGCTGCGCCGGGTCGGCGCGGAGTTCCACGCCGCTGCCGAGGGCGCCACCACGTTCTCCGCCGCGCACGACCTGCTCGCCGGCGCACCGCCGGCGGGCATGGACCGCGCCGCGCCGGCCGACTGCCCGCTCGTGCTCGACCACGTCACCGTCACGTGGCCCGGCCGCACGACGCCCGCTGTCCACGACGTCTCCGCCCTCGTCCCCGCCCGAGGCATCACCGCACTGACCGGACCGTCAGGGTGCGGCAAGTCCACCCTGCTCGCCGCGGTCGCCGGCCTGGTCCCCCTCGACCACGGCGCGATCGCCGCCGGCGGCCAACCGGTCGGTGGACCGGCCTGGCAGTCCCAGGTCGCCTGGCTCCCACAACAGCCGCAGTTCGTCGCCGGGAGCATCGCGGACAACCTCCGGGTCGCCGACCCCGCTGCATCCGAGGTCCGGTTGTGGGCTGTGCTGCGCGAGGTCGCGCTCGAGGAGCGGGTCCGGGCGCTGCACCACGGCCTCGACGCGCCCCTCGGCGAGGACGGGACCACCCTCTCCGCCGGCGAGCGGGCCCGGCTCGCGCTCGCCCGGGTCGTGCTCGCCGACCGGCCGTGGGTGCTCCTGGACGAGCCCACGGCGCACCTCGACGACCTGACCGAGCAGGTCATCGCCGACACGATCGTCACGCTCGCCCGCACCCGCGGGGTCGTCGTGGTCGCGCACCGGCCGCGCCTGGTCGCTCTCGCCGGGCACCGGATCGAGCTGCCGTCGCCCGTCGTACGTGCCTCGCCGTCCCGTCCGTCGCATGCCGGCCGGACCGCGCCCGTTCCCGCCGCCCTGCCCGTCGGGTACGAGCGCTCCGAGCGTCGCGGTCTCCTCGCTGCCACGCTGGTCGGCTCGCTCGCCTCCGCGTCGGGAGTGGCGCTGACCGCGACCGCCGGGTGGCTGATCGTCCAGGCATCCACCCGCCCTGCGGTGCTGACCCTGCTCGTCGCGGTCGTGGGCGTCCGCGCCTTCGGCCTGGCCCGGCCCGTGCTGCGCTACGTCGAGCGGCTCTGGTCGCATGACGCAGCACTGCGGCTCCTCGCCCGCCGCCGGGTCGAGGTCTACGACGCACTGGTCCCGCTCGTCCCGGCCCGCCTGGGCCGTCGGCGCGGCGACGTGCTCAGCGCAGTCGTCGACGACGTCGACGGGGTCGTCGACCGGCAGCTCCGGGTCCGGATGCCCCTCGCCCAGCTCGGGATCACCGGACTGCTCGCAAGCCTGGTCGCCGCCTCCTTCCTCCCCGCGGCCGGCGCGGTCGTCGCCGGTACGACGCTGGTGGGCGGTCTTGCCTTCCTCCTTGCGCGGCACGGTGCGCGGACCGCCGAGGAGCGACTCGTCGGGCTCCGCGCCCGACTGTCGGACGGCGTCGTCGAGGCGGTCCAGGTGGGCGCCGAGCTGCGGATGTGGCAGCGCTCGCTCCCGGTGGCGGACCGGGCCGCCGCGACGAGCGCCCGGATGGGCGCGGTCACGACGGCCGCGACCCGGTGGCTGTCGGCCGCGCGGGCCGTGGTGCTCGTCGGCAGCGGCTGCGCCGTCGCAGCCACCGCCGCGCTGACCGCGGGACCGGTGTCCGACGGGAGCCTGTCGAAGCCGGTGATGGCCCTGCTGGTGCTGCTGCCGCTGGCGCTCGCCGACGTGGCTCTGCCCTGCGCCGACGCAGGGGTCCTGGCCGCGCGGACGGCCGCCGCGAACGCCCGCCTGCGCGCTCTCGAGACCACGGCTCCGGCCGTGGCGGACGTCCCCAGCCGGACCGCGCCGGACGGCGACGCCATCGCACTCGACGAGCTGACGGCACGCTGGGACCTGCGCGCTCCCCTCGTCGCGCCGGTCACCCTGGACCTCGAGCCGGGTGATCGGATCGCCGTGGTCGGGCCCTCCGGCTGCGGCAAGAGCACCCTCGCCGCGGTCCTGATGCGCTTCCTCGACCCGGCCGGGGGCGACGCCCGATTGGGTGGTGCCGCCCTGGAGGACCTCGCCCCGGATGACGTACGACGCCGCGTCGGCCTGGTCGACGACGCCCCTCACGTCTTCGCCACCACCGTGGCCGAGAACGTCCGGCTCGCGCGCCCAGCGGCCACGGACGCCGAGGTCGAGGAAGCACTGCGCCGTGCCCACCTGGGCACCTGGCTGGACGGCCTTCCCGACGGGATCGACACCTGGCTCGGCTCCGGCCATGGCGGCGTCTCCGGCGGGGAGCGCGCCCGTCTAGGCGTCGCCCGCTCGTTGCTCGCCGACCACCCGGTCCTGGTGCTCGACGAACCGACCGCGCACCTCGACCACCCCACGGCCGAGGTACTCGCCCGGGAGCTGCTGTCCGGGCAGCGTGACCGCTCGGTGCTGTGGATCACCCACAGTGCGGCCGGCCTCGACCTGGTCGACCGGACGGTCCGGCTCGAGCCGCGGGTCGAAGGTCCCGCCGGGTCCGGGGCCTCGGCCCGTACCGGGACGAGCGGCGCCGGACGACGCTGGATGCATGACCACTGACTCCATCGACCCCGTCGCCGCGAACGGCATCGTCGTCGCCACCGACGGCTCCGACGACGCCGACCGCGCCGTCCGCTGGGCCGCAGAGCAGGCCTTCCTCGAGCGACGGCCGCTGACCGTCGTCACCGCCGTGCACGGCCCCGAGGTGCCGACCGCTGCCTGGAGCGGCATGGGCGCCGTCTACTCCTGGGATCCCTCCCAAGCCCTCGTCAGCGCCCGCGCACTTGCCCAGGAGGCCGCCGACGTCGCCCTGCACCTGCACCCCGGCCTGGACGTGACCGTCGCGGCCCGGATCGGCGACCCGCGCCAGGTGCTCGTCGAGATCTCCCGCGACGTCACGATGCTCGTCCTCGGCTCCCGCGGCCGCGGCCCGCTGCGCAGCAAGCTGCTCGGCTCGGTCAGCGCCGCGGTCAGCCGCGACGCCGGATGCCCGGTGGTCGTGTGCCGTCCCCAGAGGCACGAGGACCGGGCGCGGCAGGGCATCCTCGTCGGCGCCGACGGCACCCCCGAGTCACTGCCCGTGATCGAGTTCGCCTTCCAGCAGGCCTCGCTGATGGACCTCCCGCTCACCGTCGTCCACGCGGTGTGGGACGAGGTCGGCGCCGTGCACGGTCCGGTCATGGTCTCGCCGCGCGAGACCGGCCTCGACCAGTACCGGGTCCTGCTCGGCGAGAGCGTTGCCGGGATCGCCTCGAAGTTCCCCGAGGTGCCGGTCGACCTCCGGCTCGCCCGCGGCATGGCCGAGGACTGCCTCAGCGACACCAGTGCGCTGTGGAACCTCATCGTCGTCGGCCGGCATCCGGTCGACTCGCTGCTGCGCCTGGTCACGGGCGCGGTCGCCACCTCCGTCATCGAACGGTCCCGGACCACCGTGGCCGTCGTACCGCAGGCCGACGCGCCGGCCGAGAGCTGAGGGACGTCATGAGCAACGCCATCCGGCCAGGCAGCATCCTCGTCGGCGCCGACGGGTCCAAGCACGCCGCCCGCGCGATCACCTGGGCAGCGGAGCAGGCCACGCTCGAGCGCCGCCCCCTCGTCGTCCTCAGCGCCGACGAGGGCGCAGTCCACCGCATCAACGCCGAGGCCGTGCAGCTGGCGCGCGAGGTCGCGCCCGACGTCGAGGTGGTCGGCCTGACCGCCGCCGACGACCCGCGCGGCACCCTGGTCGAGCTCTCCCACGACGCCCACCTGCTGGTCCTCGGCTCCCGGGGACGCGGCACCGTTCGCAGCATGCTGCTGGGCTCGGTGAGCGCCGCGGTCAGCCGGCTCTCCTACTGCCCCGTCGTCGTGTGCCGACCGCGGGCCGAAGAGCACCGCGGCAAGGGCGTCCTGGTCGGGGTCGAGGGCACCGAGTCCTCGCTGGCCGTCCTGGACTTCGCCTTTACGCAGGCATCCCTGCGCGGGCAGGCCCTCACGGTGGTCCACTGCGTGTGGGACGTCGTCGCCGCCGTCGCGGGTCTGCGCAACGTCCGCGTCGAGGACGTCGACCTCGGTCCCGAGGACGAGGCGCACCTGCTGCTCGCCGAGACCGTCGCCGGCTTCGCGGAGAAGTACCCGGACGTCCCGGTCACCCTCCGGGTCACGCACGGGCTGGTCGACGACGTCCTCGGCGGCCGTACCGCCGCGTGGGACCTCGTGGTCGTCGGGCGCCACCCCCTCGACACCATCGGGCGCCTGGTCACCGGATCGATCGCGACCGCCGTCGTGGAGCGGGCGCACACGACCGTCGCCGTCGTCCCCGAGCCGACCGTCGTCCTTCCGTCATGAGCCGGGACGACCCCAGCGCGCTCGTGGTGTACGAGTCGCTGTTCGACAACACCGCACAGGTGGCGCGGGCGATCGTCCGCGGCCTGCGCAAGGCAGGCTTCGAGGCGCACGGCGTGCCGGTCACCTCGCTCGCGTCCACCGGCCCGGTCCGGGTCGACCTGCTGCTGCTGGGGGCCCCGACGCACGCCTTCTCCCTGAGCCGGCCCGGCAGCCGCGCCGACGCCATCCGTCAGGGCGCACCGCCGGACCGGGCCAAGATCGGCGCCCGCGAGTGGATCGCCGCCATCGGCCCGGACCGGTTCGGGACCAGCCTGGCCGCCGTCTTCGACACCCGGGTGGCGAAGGTACGCCGCCTGCCTCTGGCCGCCGGTGTCACTGCATCCCGGTTGCTCCACCGCCGGGGGTTCCGCCTCCTCCGCAAGCCGATGGCCTTCCTGGTCGACGGCACGCGGGGGCCGCTGGTCCCCGGAGAGGATGAGCGCGCGGAGCGCTGGGGTCAGATGATCGGCACCGCATGCCTCGCCGAGCGCGACCACGCAGTCTGAGCCTGCGTTCGTGAGACGTGCAGGGCTGGAGGACGTCATCGGGGCCCGGGAGCTGCCCTAGCGTTGCCTTCCACCGGGCAATGGTCTCCCGCGCTCCTCCACGTAGCGCTGTCTCACCGGACCGAGCCAGAGCAGAACCCCGACAAGCAGCACCCAGAACCCGCCCAGGCCCAATGCCATGGCCAACCAGAGTCCCCAGTCATCCGACCACATGGTCTTCACGTCCCTTCGTCACAGGTCCGTGGAAATCGTCGCGCTCGCAGCGGCGGTACGATAAGTGTCCTACGGCGCGGGGTAGCAGGCCTTTGGTCTCTCTCGTCGAGGGGTGTCTCCTGCTGGCGGCGGAGCGTCGGCCCTGCCGCTTCCCTCGACTCCCCGTTGCTTCCCGCTGATGGGACCTTGGGCCCGCTGGATCGCGACCTGCGCCCCTGCGCCGCCCGTGACGACAGCGGTGGAATCGGAGAACAACCACTCGCGGAAGGGACACGACGATGTCCACGTTCGCCACTCATGTCCACCACATCCTCGAGCACGACGACGAGACCGCCGTCCGTGCCGGCGCCGCCCGTCGCACGCTCGCGGCCGCGCGCATCGCATTCGGCCTCGTCTTCCTGTGGGCCTTCTTCGACAAGCTCCTCGGCCTCGGCTGTGCGACGGGGGTCGCTCAGGACGGGACCGTCGACCGGTTCGGCCCCGCAGCCTGGATCCACGGCGGCACCCCGCCCCAGGGATTCCTCGGATTCGAAGCCGAGGGTGCGCTCCAGGGCTTCCGGAACAACCTGGCCGGCACCGCGTTCGCCCGCTGGGCCTTCATGCTCGCCCTCCTCGGCATCGGGACCACGTGGGGCCTCGGACGCCGCTGGTCGCAGGCCTCGCTCGTGCAGAGGTTCCCGGAGCTCCGTTGACCGCACGGACTCCCGAGCAGCAAGGTCGCCCAGCGGGCACGTTGGCCTGGTGGCGCGACTACCAGCGCGGCTGGTGGCGCGCCGACCTGATTGCCGGGGTCTCGGTCACCGCGTACCTCGTGCCCCAGGTGATGGCGTACGCCGAGCTCGCGGGCCTTCCCGCCGAGACCGGCCTGTGGGCGGCGCTCGGAGCCCTTGGGCTGTACGCCGCCGTCGGGTCCTCACCGGTTCTCTCGGTGGGCCCGGAGTCGACGACAGCGTTGCTGACGGCGTCCGCCGTCGGTTCCGTCGCGGCTGGCCGGCACGACCCGACGGCGTTCGCACCTGTACTCGCGCTCACCGTGGCGCTGGTGTGCTTGATCGCGTGGGCTGCCCGACTGAACGTGCTCGCAGACCTACTGTCCCGGCCGGTCCTCGTCGGCTACCTTGCGGGCGTCGCGCTCATCATGGTCGTGTCGCAGCTCGGCAGGCTCACCGGCATCCCGGTCCCTGAGGACGATTCATGGCAGCGCTTCCTCTACGTCGTCGAGCACATCAGAGACGTCCGACCTGCCACCGCCGCTCTCGGACTTGCCACGTTGACCGCGATGCTCGTCGGGACTGCGATCTGGCGCCATGCGCCCGTCGCGCTGCTTGGCATGCTCGGCGCCACTGCCGCCTCTGCTCTCCTGTCGCTCCCCGAGCACGGAGTTCCCCTCGTCGGTGACATCCCTGCTGGTCTTCCCGCTCCGGCCATCCCCCACTTCGAAGGCACATTGTTCGCGGCGGCGGCGCTGCCGGCTCTGGGTATCGCCTTCGTCGGCTACACCGACAACGTCCTGACGGCACGCGCATTCGCCGCGCCACGCGACCATCACATCGACGCCCGCCGCGAGCTCCTCGGCCTCGCCCTGGCGAACGCCGGCTCCGCCTTCATGCGAGGTTTCCCCGTCAGCAGCAGCGGCAGCCGCACGGCCATCGCCGATGCTGTGGGCGCCCGGAGCCAAGCGACCGGTCTCTTCACCCTGGCCGGCACGGTCGTCGCGGCCGTTGCCCTCCGCCCGCTGCTCGAAGCCTTCCCCTCGACCGCGCTCGGCGCGGTCGTCGTGTACGCCGCCGTCCGCCTGATCCGCCTGGACGAGTTCAGGCGGATCGCTCGCGTACGACGGTCCGAGCTGGCGATCGCGGTCGCTACTGCGGCTGCGGTCGTGGCCATCGGAGTACTGCAGGCGGTCCTCGTCGCAATCGGACTCTCGCTCCTCGACCTGCTGCGCCGAGTCGCCCGCCCGCACGACGCCGTGCTCGGCTACGTCGACGGACTCGCCGGAATGCACGACGTCCAGGACCACCCCGGCGCCAGCGTCGTGCCTGGTCTCCTGGTCTACCGCTACGACTCTCCGCTCTTCTTCGCGAACGCCGAGGACTTCCGGACACGGGTGCTCGCTGCAGTGACCACGAACGCGCCGGTGCGCTGGCTCGTGCTCAACGCCGAGGCGATCTCGGACGTCGACTCGACGGCTGTCGAGGCCCTCGAGTCGGTCCGCCAGGAGCTCGCTGAACGCGGCGTCGTCGTCGCGCTCGCCCGAGTCGAGCACGCCGTACGACTGCTGCTCGAGCGCTCGGGGTTTGTCGACCGGATCGGCGAGGAGCACGTCTACCCCACGCTCCCGACAGCGGTGGAGGCGTTTCGAGCGGCATCCGCAGAATGACCGCAGTGGGACCACGTTCGCAGGGCTGGCACGGTCGGCGCGGCGGGAGTACAACGGGTGGATGCAGGGCTACCTCTCCCGTCTCCATCGCGTCTACCTCGTGGATGACCACGACATCGTCCGGCGCGGTGTACGTGACCTGCTCATCCCCGCCCGGGACATCAAGGTCGTGGGCGACACCGGATCAGCGCGGGAGGCTGTTCCGGAGATCCTTCAGCTTGCGCCGGACGTCATGCTCCTGGACCTTCACCTGCAGGACGGCACTGGCATCGAGGTCTGTCGCGCCGTCCGGTCCAAGAATCCTTCGATCGTGGGTCTTCTCCTTACTGCGGCCGGGGACGACGAGGCAGGGGCGGCAGCTGTTCTCGCCGGTGCCGCGGGATTCATCGTCAAGGTGAGCCGCAGCAGCAACATCATGAACACGGTCCGACAGCTGGGACCGGGCACGACCCTGATGGATTCCGACAGCGTCGGGCGTGCCACAAGGCTGCTCGAGTCGACCATCGACAGCCTCAAGCCGACTGTCACCGAGGATGAGCACCGGATACTCGAGCTCCTCGTTGGTGGCATGACAGACA
Source organism: Nocardioides sp. F233 (assembly GCF_057813895.1). Classification (NCBI taxonomy): domain Bacteria; kingdom Bacillati; phylum Actinomycetota; class Actinomycetes; order Propionibacteriales; family Nocardioidaceae; genus Nocardioides; species Nocardioides sp. F233. The sequence goes on along the minus strand of NZ_JBVASH010000003.1, from coordinate 556,394 downwards.
GCCAGATCACACAGACGTTGGCGTCGAGCGAACACGATCCTGGCGCGAAGATCGTCGACCTCGTTGCGCGCCTGACTCAAGCGCTACTAACAGGCCCGTAGCACCTCGACGTCAGCGAAGAGTTGGGATGCGTTGACACGAGCAGGTCGGGGGCAGGTTGAATCGCCCCGGGTCTGATGGAGGCCCTGGTCTGCTCGCACAGGGGTTCACGGGCGCTCCGTACACCGGCGAACCGGTCGGACGGTGGTGCCACGAAGGCCACGAACAGCACCGGTACGACGGTCGCCAGCGACAGCAGCGGGAACATCACCCGCCCACCGAAGCGGTCGGTCAGCGCGCCGACGACGATCCGGCCGAGCAAGCCCAGCGTTCCGTGTCCCGGAACGGCGGGCCAAGCGGGCTCAGCAACGCCCACGCCCAGAAGTTCACGACGAACCCGAGCGTAGCCACGCCCACCATCAACCAGGACGTGGCACCCCGGGCCCACTCAGCCGGCGAGCAGCACGGGCATCAGCTCGCGCACCTGGGTGCGCAGGTCGTCGAGCACGCCCTGGCGCCCGCACAGGTGACCGAGCAGGGCCTGCTGGAACAGGCCGTCGAGCAGGCCGTAGGTGACATGCGGGGTCATCGCGGTGGGTCGCCCGGCGAGCTCGGCGTACGTCGAGACGACCCGCCAGACCATGTCCTCGAGGGTCTGGTCGATCTGGAGCACGGCCTCGCGCAGGCTCTCCTCGAACATGCTCTGGGAGCGCAGGTCGTACCAGAGGCGGTGCATCGGGGCCTCGTCGACGATCGTCTCCGCGAGCTTGTCGGCGAAGCCCTCGACCAGACCCTCGGGAGTGGTCGCGGCGGCGACGACGCCGTCGTAGCGGTGCACGCAGGTCGCCTTGTACTGGCGCACGCAGTAGACGATCAGCTCGAGCTTGTCGTGGAAGTAGTAGTGGACGACGCCGTGGGAGAACTCGGAGTTGTTGGCGATCTCGCGCAGGCTGGCGCGCGCGTAGCCGAGCTCACCGAGGGTCCGCAGGGCGGAGTCAGCCAGGGCACGACGGCGTTCGTCGTGCTTGTCGGCGGGCGTACGACGCGCCGTGGCAGTCGTCATGTCGCCGGACACTACCCGATCCGGGACCGCTCTTGACAGATGTCCAGACATTTCTGGGCATATGTCCAGAGAAGTCTTGACACTCGTCAAGGTTCGGGAGTTGTGTGTCCTGCATCACACGCAGCCCCGTGAACCAGACGAACCGACGAAGGAGTCGCTCCCATGACCACACCCGAGCTGGCCGGGCGCACCGCCCTGGTGACCGGCGGAGCCCAGGGCCTCGGCCGAAAGTTCGCCGAGCTCCTCACCGCGGCGGGCGCGACCGTCGTGGTCGCCGACGTCCAGGACGAGAAGGGCAAGGAGGTCGCGTCGTCGATCGGCGGCGCCTTCGTCCACCTCGACGTCACCGACGACGCCTCCTGGGAGGCGGCGGTCGCCCAGGCGGTGCGCGAGGTCGGCGGCCTCGACATCCTCGTCAACAACGCCGGGATCGAGATCGCCGGGCTCTTCGTCGACCTCGACCCGGACGTCGTACGCCGGATCTTCGACGTCAACGTCGTCGGCACCTCGCTCGGCATCAAGCACGCCTTCCGCACCATGGGGCCGGGTGGTGCTGCCGGCAAGGGCGGCGTCGTCATCAACATCGCCTCGGTCGCCGCCACCATCGCCTTCCCGGCGCTGTCGGCGTACTCCGCCTCGAAGTCGGCGGTCGACCGGATCACCCGGATCGCGGCGATGGAGAGCGGCAAGCTGGGGCTCGGCGTCCGGGTCAACTGCGTCTACCCCGGCCTGGTGCCCAACGAGATGGGCGCCGGGCTGGCCAACGAGATGACCGCGCTCGGGCTGTTCCCCTCGCCCGAGGAGGCCGTGGCCGGCGTGGTCGCGCTGACCCCGTCGGGCCGGCTGGCCACCGAGGACGAGATCGCCGACGCGGTCGTCTTCCTCGCGTCGGACCGGGCACGGTTCGTCAACGGCATCGGCCTCCCGGTCGACGGCGGAATGGGGATGTGAGCACGATGACCAAGCCTGTGATCGTCTACGGCGCCTCCGGCTACACCGGCCGGCTGATCTGCGAGTACCTCCGCGAGTTCGGCGTCCCGTTCGTGGCCGCCGGTCGCGACGGCGGCAAGCTCAAGGCCTCGATGGAGGCCAACGTCCCCGGCATCGAGACCGCCGACTACGAGATCGTCGAGGTCGCCCACGACGTGGCCGCGCTCACCGAGCTGTTCCGCGGCGCGGCCGTCGTGTGCAACACGGTCGGGCCTTTCTCCAAGTACGGCCCCGAGGTGGTCGAGGCGGCCCTGGCCGCCGGCACCCACTACCTCGACACCACCGGCGAGCAGGACTGGCTGATCACCTGCGACGAGCGCTGGGGCGCGGACTTCGCGGCCGCCGGTCTGCTGCTCTCCCCCGGCATCGCGCAGATGTACACGACCGGCGAGATCGCCGCCGAGCTCTGCCTCGAGAAGCCCGGCCTCGACTCCCTCGACATCGCGGTGTTCTGGGGTGGATCCCCCACGATCGCCTCGACCCAGACCATCCTGGTCAACGCCGCGACGTCGAGGGCGCACTACCTCCAGCAGAACCAGTACGTCGAGTTCGACCCGACCCAGGGCCTGGTCCCGCTCGTCGTACCCGGACAGCACGAGCTCGCGCTGTCGCTGCCGTGGGGCGGTACGTCGCACCCGGTCTGGTACCGCACGGACCCGCGGGTCGCGAACTGCAAGGCGCAGGGCGGCGTCTTCAACGCGGCCCTGATGAACGGCGTCCCGCAGATCGTCGCCGGCGCGCTGGAGGCGACCAAGGACATGAACGAGGCCGACCGCGACGCCGCGCTCACCGCGACCGCGGCCCAGGTGATGAATCAGATGCCCCCGCGGGAGAACCCCCGGCTCAACAAGTCGCTCGACTCGGTGCACGCCTCGGGTCCACTCGGCCGGGCGCACTGCGTGATCCACGGCAACCAGAACTACAAGCAGACCGGGCTGCTGCAGGCCTACGCGGCGTACTCGCTGCTCCAGCAGCCGCCTCTCCGGGTCGGGTTCGCGTCGGGCTGCAAGGCGTTCGGGCACCGCGCCCTCCTGGGCCAGCTGCGGGCGTTCGGCCTGGTCTCCGAACCGGTGCTCACCGTCGAGGGCTGAGGAGCCACCGGTGCGGCTGGTCGACTACCTGGACAAGGGTGCGTCGCTGGGAGGGGACGCCCCCTGCCTGGTCTGCGACGGGCGGACGTGGACGTACGGCGAGGTGAGGGGCCTCGCCGACACGATCGCGTCCGCCCTCGCAGGCCGTGGCGTGGCGCCCGGCGACAAGGTGGCGGTCCTCGCGTCCAACGATCCGGTCGCCTTCACCTGCGTGTTCGGGATCAGTCGCGCCGGCGCCGTGTGGTGCCCGATCAACCCCCGCAACGAGGCAGCCGAGAACCGCGAGCTGCTCGACCTGTTCGAGTGCACGACGCTGGTCTTCCAGGCGTCGTACGCCGGGCTGGTCGACCAGATCCGCGGCGACCTGCCCGCGGTGACGACGCTGGTCTGCCTCGACGGGTCCGTCGAGTGGGCCCTCGACTGGGAGGAGTTCCTGGCCTGCGGCGTGGAACCCGTCGACCGGCCTGCCGATGACGACCTGGCGATGATCGTCGGCACCGGTGGCACCACCGGGCGCCCCAAGGGCGTGATGCTCACGGGCGCCAACCTCGAGACGATGACGGCGCTGACCCTGATCGGCTACCCCTGGCCGGCGCGACCCGCCCGGCCGACGTATCTCGCCCTTGCGCCGCTCACCCACGCCGCCGGCGTGCTGTGCTTCCCCGTGCTCGCCTCGGGCGGGTCGATCGTCGTGATGAGGACTCCCGACGTGGGCGGCTTCCTGTCGGCCGTCGCCGAGCACCGCGTCACCCACACGTTCCTCCCGCCGACGCTGATCTACATGGTGCTCGACCACCCGGACCTCGCGACGACGGACCTCTCGTCCCTGCAGTGCTTCTGGTACGGCGCCGCGCCGATGTCGTCGCGCCGGCTGGAGGAGGCGCTCACCCGGATCGGCCCGGTGATGGCGCAGCTGTTCGGCCAGACCGAGGCGCCGATGATGATCTCGACGATGGCACCGGGCGACCACTTCCGCGACGACGGGTCGATCGCGGCCGAGCGGCTGTCGTCGGCGGGGCGTCCCGCACCGCTGGTGACCGTCGCGGTCATGGATACCGACGGCCGCCTGCTGCCCGACGGCGAGCGCGGCGAGATCGTGGTCCGCAGCTCGCTGGTGATGCGCGGCTACTACAAGAACCCGGCGGCGACGGCCGAGGCGTCGGCGTACGGCTGGCACCACACGGGCGACATCGGCTACCTCAGCACCGACCCCGGCGACGAGGGATTCCTGCACATCGTCGACCGGGCCAAGGACATGGTGATCACCGGTGGCTTCAACGTGTACTCGACCGAGGTCGAGCAGGCCCTGATGGCCCACCCGGCCATCGCCGACTGCGCGGTCATCGGCCTGCCCGACGAGAAGTGGGGCGAGCGCCTCACCGCTGTCCTGCAGCTGCGGCCGGGCCGGTCCGTCCTCCCTGCGGAGGTGCAGGCGTTCGTGAAGGAGCGGATCGGCAGCGTCAAGACACCCAAGCAGGTGGAGGTCTGGGACGACCTGCCGCGCTCCAAGGTCGGCAAGGTCCTCAAGACCGAGATCAAGAAGCAGCTGACATGAACCCGACCCCCGACCCGACCCTGAGCCGTACGGCGTCCGTCCTCGTCGTCGAGGACAACCCGCTGCTGCTCCTCGTCCTGTCCGAGCTCGTCGGGTCCATGGCACCCCTCACGCTCGCCGGAGCCGCGGCAGACGCCCTCACGGCCTTGCAGCTCAGCACCGAGGCGCGGCTCGACGCCGCCATCTGCGACATCCACCTGCCCGACATGAGCGGCCTGGACCTCATCCCCCGTCTCCGCGCGCACCACCCCGAGCTGGTCGTCATCACCTACAGCTCCGCGGACATCGATCCCACCGTCCTCGCCCAGGTCGGCGTCGACCGGTCGTTCGACAAGGGCCACCACCCTTCCGACGTCGTCAGCGCACTCGCGCAGCACCTCGACGTCGGGTGAAATGCGAACCGGCCCTGACTCAGCGTTTTCCGCTGGTCAGAGCCGGTTTCTTCGGTCGGGCTGACAGGATTTGAACCTGCGACCCCCTGACCCCCAGTCAGGTGCGCTACCAAGCTGCGCTACAGCCCGATGCCCCGTTCGGGATCACCGTCCGAAGCGAACGGAACACTACCGCAGGCCGGTGGGCTCCCTCGAATCGGCCTCGTCGCGGCGCGCCGTACGGTAGGAACTGGCTGCATGGATCGACGACTTCTCGTGGCCCTCGTGCTCCCGCTCGCCCTCACCGGCTGTGGCGACGACGGCAGCGACGGCGGCGGCACGAAGGACGCGGCGGAGCCGACGCCGAGCGTGGTCACGACGGCGCCCGAGGCGGGGTCCGGGAGCGGGCCGATCACGGACGGGGACGAGGCGGCGATCTCGGCGACGCTCAAGGAGTTCCTGGTCACCGGTGACTGCGCCCTGGCGACCGACGACTACCTGCGCTCGATCGCGCTGTTCGCCGACGAGTCGACGTCGCGGGAGGAAGCCTGCACGAGCTGGGAGAACGTGTTCAGCAAGCCGTTGTTCGGCGAGGACGACGTCCGGCTGACCGAGCTCGAGGGCAGTGACGGGGTGGCGACGGTCAAGGTCGGCTCGGACCTCGCCAACATCACGACGCTCTACCAGCTCACGCTGACCGACGGGACCTGGCGGGTCAGCGGCGACGAGTTCAACACCGACGGCCTGTAGGCACGGGCGTCACCGGAAGTCCCGCGAGGACTGCCGCGCCTGCAGGGCATCGCCCGCACCCGGCAGTACGGCGTCCAGCGGCTCGACCCGGTCGGCGACCAGGTTGGTGACGCCGTCCTGGCGCTCGACCATCCCGCGGATCACGACCGCGACCCGGTTGCGCGCGGCCTGCCGGTGGGCGCGCATCACGCCCTGCGAGCAGACGACGTTGAGCATCCCGGTCTCGTCCTCGAGGTTGAGGAAGGTGATCCCGCCGGCAGTGCCCGGCCGCTGGCGATGGGTGACCAGCCCGGCGACGTGCACCCGGCGCCCCGCCTCGGTGGCCGGCAGGTCACCGACCGCCTTGATGCCGGCGGCGCTCAACGTCTCCCGGAAGTGCTGGATCGGGTGGACGTCGGTCGAGATCCGGGTCGCCCACAGGTCGGCGAGGGTCACCTCGAGCGGCGTCATCTCCGGCAGGATCGGCGGCGCCGGCGCGGGAGTGCTGCCGGGCAGCTGGTCTCCCTCCTCGGCGTACCCGGCCATCCACAGCGCCTGGCGCCGGTCGAGCCCGAACCCGTCGAGAGCGCCGGCGGTGGCGAGCGCCTCGAGCTGGGCCTGGGTCAGTGCGGCGCGGCGGGAGAGGTCGCGGATGTCGGCGTACGGCGCCTCGGCACGGGCCGTCACGATCCGGGTCGCGACCTCGGTGCCGATCCCCTTCACCGCGTCGAGCCCGAGGCGCACGGCGAGCGTGCCGTCGTACCGCAACGGGTCCTCGGCCCTCGCCTCGCAGGCCTCGAGCCCGGCCTGGACGTCGGAGTGGACCAGGTCCGGCGGCAGGACGACGACGCCGTGGCGGCGGGCGTCGGCGACCAGGGACTGCGGGGAGTAGAAGCCCATCGGCTGGTTGCGCAGCAGCCCGGCGAGGAAGGCCGCCGGGTAGTGCAGCTTGAACCACGACGAGGCGTAGACGAGCAGCGCGAAGCTGAGCGCGTGGGACTCGGCGAACCCGAAGCCGGCGAAGGACAGCACCTGGACGTAGATCGCGTCGGCGGCGTCGCCGGTGATCCCCTTGCGTGCCATGCCGGCATACAGCTTCTCCTTGACCTTCTCGATCCGCTCGATCCCCCGCTTCGAGCCCATCGCCCGGCGCAGCAGGTCGGCGTCGTCGGGCGAGCAGTCACCCAGCGCGACCGCCATCTGCATGAGCTGCTCCTGGAACAGGGGTACGCCTTTGGTGCGTTCGAGGATCGGCTCCAGCAGCGGGTGCGGGTAGGTCACCTTCTCCCGTCCGGTCTTGCGGCGGATGTAGGGGTGGACCGCACCGCCCTGGATCGGGCCGGGGCGGATCAGCGCGATCTCGATGGCGAGCTGGTAGAAGCAGTCCGGCTTGAGCCGCGGCAGGGTGCCGATCTGGGCACGGGACTCGACCTGGAAGACGCCGATCGAGTCGGCGCGGCCGAGCATCTCGTAGACCGCCTCCTCCTCCTTGGGCAGCGTCGCCAGCGTCCACTCCTGACCGAGGTGCTCGGCGACGAGTCGGATCATGTGGTCGAGCGCGCCGAGCATGCCGAGGCCGAGCAGGTCGAACTTCACCAGCCCCATCGACTCGCAGCCGTCCTTGTCCCACTGCAGCACGGTCCGCTTGTCCATCCGCGCCTTCTCGATCGGGCAGACCTCCCCGATCGGGCGCTCGGTGAGGACCATGCCGCCGGAGTGGATGCCGAGGTGGCGCGGCGCACCGATCAGCTCCTCGGCGAGCGCGACGACGGGATCGGGGATGCCGAGGTCCTTCTCCACGTCGCTCCCCCAGCTGTCGACCTGCTTGGACCAGGCGTCCTGCTGCCCGGGCGAGTGGCCGAGTGCCTTCGCGGCGTCACGCACCGCCATCCGCGGCCGGTAGCTGATCACGTTGCACACCTGCGCGGCGTTGCGTCGCCCGTAGGTGTCGTAGACCCACTGGATCACCTCCTCGCGCCGGTCGGAGTCGAAGTCGACGTCGATGTCGGGCTCCTCCTCGCGGTGCTGGGAGATGAACCGCTCGAACGGAAGGTTGTAGAAGACCGAGTCGATGGCGGTGATCCCGAGCGCGTAGCAGACCGCGCTGCTCGCCGCCGATCCCCTGCCCTGGCACAGGATCTTCTGCTCACGGGCGAAGGCGACGATGTCGTGGACGATGATGAAGTAGCCGGCGAAGTCCTTCTCCAGGATCACCTTCATCTCGGCCTCGACCCGCTGCCGGGCCGCCTCCGCGTGCGGCTCGTGGGCGTACCGCTCCATGAAGCCCCGCTCCAGCAGGTCGCGCAGGTGCTCGCCCGGCGTACGTCCCTCCGGGATGCCCTGCTTCGGCAGCCGGGGCGAGGCCTTGCGCAGGTCGAACGCCAGCTCGCGGGCGAGGACGACAGAGCGTCGCACCGCGTCCGGCCGGTGCGCGAACCGCCGCAGCATCTCCTCCCCGCTGCGCAGGTGCGCACCACCGGACAGGTCCAGCCAGCCGTCGAGCTCGGCGATGCTGCGTCGCGCCCGCACCGCCGCCATCGCCGCCGCCAGCCGCCGCTTCTCGGGGGCGGCGAAGTGGACGTTGCCCGTCGCGAGCACCGGGAGGCCGCGGTCGTCGGCGATCCGGGCCAGCAGGTCGTTGTCCTCCTCACCGCCCGGGTGGTCGCTGGCGGTCAGCTCGACCACGACGTGCTCGGGGCCGAACCTGTCGACGAGGTGGTCGAGGGCGGTTGCTGCTGCAGCGGGACCGCTGGCGGCGAGGGTCTGGCGGACCGTGCCCTTGCGGCACCCGGTGAGCACCACCCAGTGCCCGCGGCCCCGCTCGGCGAGCTCGTCGAGGTCGTGGGCGGGACTGCCCTTCTCCGGCGCGCGCAGCCCGGCCTCGGTGATCGCCCCCGACAGCCGGTGATAGCCCTCCACCCCGCGCGCGAGCACCAGCAGGTGGCTGCCCTCGGGGTCGGGGATGCCGTTCTGCGAGCGGTGCACGTCGAGGGTCAGCTCGGCGCCGTAGATCGTCCGCAGCTCGTAGTCCGCTCCTGCCTCCGCGAACAGCGGCGCCCCCGCGAACCCGTCGTGGTCGGTCAGCGCGAGCGCGTCGAGCCCCAGCCGGACGGCTTCCTTCACCAGGTCGCCCGGCGAGCTGGCGCCGTCGAGGAAGCTGAAGTGGCTGTGGCAGTGGAGCTCGGCGTACGGCGTCGACGCGGTCGGCCTGACCACCTGGTCGGGCTCGACCCGCGGCCGCTTGCGGCGCGACACCGGCGCCTCGAGCGCGGGCGCGCGCCCGGACAGTCGCCGCTCGAGCTCGCTCCACGGGACCGGGGGGTTGTTCCAGCCCATGACCCCAGACTAATCGAACACGTGTTCGATCTGCAATGTCCTACGCTCCCCCGGTGACCACGGTGACATCGGCGACGTCGGTGCGGCAGGTGCAGGTGACCTTCGACTGCGCGAGCCCGCGGGCCGTCGCCGACTTCTGGAAGGCCACCCTCGGGTACGTCGACCCGCCGTACCCGCCCGACCCCGACGACGCCTGGGCCGTCTGCCAGGACCCCACTGGCGTCGGCCCGCGGCTGTACTTCCAGCGCGTCCCCGAGACCAAGGTCGCCAAGAACCGGGTCCACCTCGACGTCCGGGTCGTCACCGGCCTGACCGGTGCCGAGCGGCTCGCCGTGCTGGAGGCGGACGCGTCCCGTCTCGAGGCCCTCGGCGCCCGGCGCGGCACGCTCCTGCTCGCCGACGACGAGAACGAGTCCTGCCAGAACATGTACGACGTCGAGGGCAATGAGTTCTGCCTCGACTGAGGTTCCCGCCGCCGCTCAGTTGATGATCTCGCCCCGCTCGTCCTCGAGCAGTACGGCCAACCGGTCGCGCCAGCCCTGCAGTGCCTCGGGGGTCAGCCGCGTCCAGTCGTGGACCTCGCCGACGACCCGGAGCGGCTCCAGGCTGCGGTAGGACCGCGTGGGGTTGCCGGGGAACTTCTTGTCGGTGACGTTCGGGTCGTTCTCGAAGGGACCGGTGGGTACGACGGCGTACACCCGCGGCTCGGCGTCGCCGGCGGCGAGCTCGGCGGCCAGGCCGGCACCGTCCGGCAGGGCCGTGAAGTAGATGTGGTTCATCACGACCTCGGGCCGGTAGTTCGACCGGAAGCCCGACGTGAGCAGGTCGCCGACCTGCAGGTCGGCCTTCGTGCCGTGGAAGAAAGGCCCCTCGTCCAGCGCGTCGCTCACCGGGCCAGCGTAGGCGGACGGGCGACGTGATGAGTTCTCCCGCGCGCGAGCGTCACATGGACGACACGACAGGAACGAGAGGGAAGGATGGCGTGATGAGCGTTGAGGTCGGTGAGGCGGAGTTCACGGGGCTGGCGGAGCGACACCGTCGCGAGCTGCACGTGCACTGCTACCGGATGCTGGGCTCCTTCGAGGACGCCGAGGACACCGTGCAGGAGACCTTCCTGCGGGCCTGGCGCCGGCGGGAGACGTACGAGGGGCGCGCGTCGTTCCGCGCCTGGCTGTACCGGATCGCGACCAATGCGTCCCTTGACCTGCTCGCCCAACGGCGCCCGAAGCCTGCGACGGGCGGCGAGGTGCCGTGGCTGCAGCCCTACCCCGACCGCCTGCTCGACGAGCTGGCCGACGAGGCGGAGGATCCCGAGTCGGCTGTCGTCGTCCGGGAGACGATCGAGCTGGCGTACGTCGTCGCGGTGCAGCACCTCGCCCCGCGACCACGCGCGGTGCTGATCCTGCGTGACGTGCTCGGCTGGCCGGCCAAGGACGTCGCCGAGCTGCTCGGCGACTCCGTCAACTCGGTCAACAGCGCGCTGCAGCGCGCCCGGGCCGGCATGCGCGAGCATCTGCCCGCCGACCGCCAGGACTGGAGCGACGGCGGCCGGGACGACGCCACGCGGGAGCTGGTACGTCGGTTCACCGAGGCCACCGTGGCGACCGACATCGACGCGATCGCGGCCATGCTGCGACCCGACGTCCGCTCCTCGATGCCACCCACCCCGGGCGTGCGTGTCGGGCGGGACGCCGTCCTGGCCGACTGGGTCGCCGACGGGTTCGCCGACCTGGAGGGCCTGCGCGCCGTACCCACCGCCGTCAACCGGCAGCCGGCGATCGCCTTCTACCTGTGGCGCGAGGACGCGGCGGCGTACCTGCCGCTCACCATCGACGTCCTGCGCGTCACCGACGGCGCCGTCGCGGACGTCGTCATCTTCGGCTCGGACCGGTTCCCGAGCCTGGGCTTGCCCGAGGAGCTGGCCACCGGGGCCTGACCGCGGGGGCAGGATGGGGCCCATGACGCACGTACGACGCTTCGACCACATCGGCATCACCGTCGCGGACCTCGAGGCGGCGACGGCGTTCTTCGTCCGGCTCGGGCTCGAGGTCGAGGGCACCGGTGAGGTGGCGGGCGAGTTCGTCGAGACGGTCTGCGCCATCCCGGGCGCGCGCTGCCGGATCGCGATGCTGCGGACGCCGGGCGACGGGCCGCGGTTGGAGCTGTCGAGCTTCGTCACGCCCGACCACACGCCCGGCTCCCCGGACGCGCTGGCCAACGAGGTCGGCCTGCGCAACGTGTCCTTCGAGGTCGAGGACCTGCAGGCCGCGGTCGACGCGGTCGCGGCCGACGGGTATGGGCTGGTCGGCGGGATCGGCGAGTACGAGGGCAGTGTGCGGATGGCGTACGTGCGCGGGCCGGAAGGGATCGTCGTGTCGCTGTTCGAGCAGCTCGGCTGATCAGCAGCCGACGCAGGTCCGCGCCGTCGGTCGCACCTCGAGCCGGCCCTCGGCGATCGACCGTCCGCAGGTCTCGCACACGCCGTACGTCCCGGTGTCGAGCCGGGCCAGGGCCGCATCGACCTCGGCCAGGCGCCGTCGCACCTGTGCCACCAGGGCGGCCAGCTGCGAGCGCTCGAAGGCGATCGTCGCGCCTTCGGGGTCGTGCTCGTCGTCGGCGTTGGTGTCGCGGGAGGCGGCGACGACCTCGTCGAAGCTGCCGGTCAGGTCGGCCAGGCGCCGCCGGGCCTCCTCCCGCTCTGCCGCCAGCAGCTCGCGCACCCCGTCCATGCCGACCGATGCTGCCACTGCGGACCGACACCCCTCGACCATTTCTAGAACAGGTTCTACAGTGCGGCCATGGACCTTGTCGCGATCGAGGAGATCAAGCGCCTCAAGCACCGCTACTTCCGCACGCTCGACCTGAAGAAGTGGGACGAGTACGCCGACTGCCTGACCGAGGACGTCGACGCGAAGTACGGCACGCAGGCGATGGGCACGCCGCTGCACTTCGACGGCCGGGACGCGGTGGTCGAGTACATGTCGAAGAACCTCGGTCCCGGGATCGTCACGATCCACATCGCCAACCACCCCGAGATCGACGTCGACGGCGACACCGCCACTGGGTCGTGGGCGTTCGAGGACACGGTGATCGTGCCTGAGTTCAAGGTCCGGATCCGCGGCGGCGGCTACTACGTCGACACCTACCGTCGCGACCCCGACGGGGCCTGGCGGATCGCGTCGACGCAGTACGAGCGCATCTACGAGGCGATGACGTCGCTCGAGGACACCCCCAGCTTCAAGCTGATCGCCAACCGCTGGGCCGACCAGTAGCCCTCAGTCGAGCTCGAGCTCCTCGAACGGGTAGTCCTTCGGCGCGAGGAACTCGGTGCCCGGCACGACCCGACCGTTCGGGTCGGCGGAGCTGACGTAGTTGGCGAGGCTGCGCGGTGCCTGGCGGTAGATCAGGTCCACCCACGCGGCGTACTTCCCTGCCATCGCGGCGTCGTCCCAGAAGATGACGTCCTGCTCGTCGGAGTGCCAGCCGAGCTGGGTCCAGTTCTCGCTGCTGGACAGGACGGCGTTGCCGTCGGCGCGGCCGGCGACGTTGCCCTGCACCGACAGGCCCTTCAGGTGGACGTAGCGGTCCTTGAACTTGTTGGCCGTCGCGCCGGTGATGTAGACCATCTGCTTCGCCGGCAGGCCGCGCAGGATGGTGCGGATCTTCAGCGGCATCATCATGAAGACGATGCGTACGTCGCAGCCCGCGTTGGCCAGCTCGCGCACCTTGCGGGCGACCTTGACGCCTCGCTCGTCACCCCAGACCGCGTTGGCGACCCGCACCTTCGTCCGCCCGCCGGGGACGTTGGTCGCTCCGGTGCACTGGACCTGGTCGAGCACCTTGAGCGCCGGGTCGGTCTTCCGCTTGTGGGGCGCGAACATCGAGGTGATCGTCGAACCCGGGGTCGTGGTGCTCGGCACCGTGAACCGCAGTGGGCGGGCGTTCTCGTCCTTCTTCGCCTGCTTCCACATCGTCATCCAGCCGTCGTAGAGCGGTTGGTTCTCAGTGATCGTGGTCCAGTCGTTGAACTGCTGCACCGCCGCCGCACCGGTGAAGTTGGCCGATCCCTGCATCGCGATCCAGCTGGTCGCGCCCGACCGGCTCACCAGCATCAGCTTGGAGTGCATCGCACCGCCCTTGCCGCGGCACGTCGAGGCGCAGGTGCGGATCCAGCTGCGCAGCTCCTTGGGCCGTTCGGCGTTGCCCTTGGCGAGCGCCTTGCGCAGCGTCGGGTAGGACCGCCCCGGCCCCTGGCCCTTCGCCAGTCCGCGGGACATGATGATCTGCACCGAGACGCCACGCTGGTGGGCGTTGATGAAGACCTTCGCCAGTTTCGGCGAGTCGAAGTTCCAGGTCATCAGCCGGATCGACTCCCCCGCCGGGACGTTCTTGACGGTCGTGATGATCCGGCGCTGGATCTTCGTCTTCTTCTTCGCGCTGCGGAACGGGTGGTTGAAGACGATCCCGGGCTTGACGACGTACGCCGGGTCGGGTGCAGCCTGCGCCGCCGGCGTACGCCCTGGCCCGACCACCAGCAGCGCCGCCCCGAGCAGCACCGCCAGCGACATCGCCACCAGCCCCCGCGTCGTACCGACCGTCGACCTGTCCCACACGAACCGCACGATTCCCACTCTCCTGGTGTCCCGAGCCTTCCTCCCTCACAGCGGCAGGACCAGGGAATTCGTTACAGGCGAGGTCAGTCCTTCAGCAGCCGGTCGATCTCGGTGAGCACGCCCTTGCGGTTCCTGCCGGCGACCTCGCGCTCGCGCAGCCGCCGGAGGTCGTCGGGACCGAGACCGACCAGTCGGGGCTTCACCTGGGCGACGGTGAGGGCGTGGAGGTCGGGGACGACGAGGGACTCGACGTTGTCGGGCACCGCAGCGGCGGTGGGAGCAGCGGGGGCCGGTTCGGTACGCCGGCGGTTGGGTCGCAGCTGGGGCGGGATCGGCAGCTTCGCGGGCTGCTGGCGCACGGTGTCGAGCACCTGCAGCAGCGCGTGCGAGTACGCCTTCCCGGTGCTGACGAGCTGGCCGAGCAGGTGGTCGGCCTCGGCGCGGGTCAGCGAGCCGCGGGAGACGAGGTCGTCCATCAGCCCCTGCAACCGGGTCATCTGGATCGTGACGCTGTGCTCGAGCGCGCCGTGCAGCGCCCGCAGGTTGCGCCCGACGAGGTCAGCCGGCTTCCCGGTCAGTCCCATGCTCTCCTCCAGAGGTTCACGCCCTCCCTCCAGCAGGGTAGGGCGCCGCGGTCGCCGATATCCAGTGGCGTGGCGGGTGCACGCCACCGACGGTGCGACCAGTCGTCACTCAGTCATAGGCCGCCTCCACCTCCCAGCTGCCGGGTGCACGCCAGCACAGCAGCCAGGCCCGGCCGTCCACACCGACCACCTGGAACCGGGCAGCCCGCCCCGAGCCTGCACCCGAGCCCGCACCCGAGCCCGCCAGCCACCACCCCTCGTCGACCGGCCACGGCCCGGCCCAGGAGGCGACGGGGCACCAGTGCCGCCCGAGCCTGATCCGCCACGGCTCGCCGGTCACCAGTCCCCGCGCGGTGACCGCGACGGGGACCGAGGCCTCGTCGACGACCTCGGCCTCGAGCGGCGTGGCGAAGACCCGGCTCGGCGCGGGGCCGGGGATCCGGCCGGGCCAGGGTCGTTCGACCGGGCGTAGACCGAGCGGCCGCTCACCCCAGGGGACCAGGGCCTGGCGGTCGGCGGCACCGCGGCCGCCCTGGAGCACGGGGACCCGGACGGCGTCGTACCCGACCATCGCCTGGACCCGGGCGACACCGCGCACCACCTGCTCCTCGGCTCCGCCGCCCCACAGCCCGTCGGCGTGGTCGCCGGCGGGCTCGACGACGTCGGGCAGGAAGCGGACGAGGGCGACTGCGGAGGTGATGGTCTCGCCGGTGCTCTTGCGGCTGCGCAGCCCCGAGGAGGCCATGCCGGCCTGGAGCTGCCAGTGCACCCGGTCGACGAGGTCGCGGGAGGTGAAGCAGCGTGGGTGCAGCCAGGTCCTGGCGGAGACGCCCTCCTCGAACTCGGCCTCGATCCGTACGGAGGTCGCCACCAGCTGCCGGTCGGCCAGTCCGGCGACGAACCGCTCCGCGGTGGTGCGGACGCTGAAGGTGACCGCCTCGGCGGAGTCGAGCGGGGGCTCGAAGGCGATCTCGCAGGCCAGCTCGGGTGGCGGGGTGCGCGAGGCGAGCCGGGTCACCTCACGGCCCTGCACCCGTCGCCACACGTCGGTGCCGTAGCTGCCGAAACGGTTGGCGACCTCACCGGCACCGAGCCGGGCGAAGTCGGCGAGCAGCACCAGCCCGAGCCGGCGCAGGAGGTCGGCGAGCTCGGCGCCCTCCGGCCCGTCGTCAGCGAGGACGGTGACGGGCAGGCCGCGCAGGAACTCCGCCGAGGAGCCCGAGGGGACGGAGAGGCAGGACTGGGGCGGCGCCTCCCGCGCAGCACGTTCGGCCGTGTAGAGGTCGTCGGCGGCACCGAACCGGCTGTCCCAGACCCCGGCCTCGACGAGGTGCTCGGCGAGGACCGCCGCCGCGGCCTCCTCCCCACCGATCTGCGTGCCCTGGCCGTCGATCCCGCGGCGCGCGAAGTACCGCCCTGGGGCGGGGACGGCGAGCAGCCCGGGCCGCAGCGGTGCCACACCGGGCCGTACCGCCTCGACCGCCGCCAGCACCGGCTCGAACCACCGTGCGTCGCGGTCGGGGTTGGCGTCGAGGAGCACCACCTCGGGACAGCGCGCCTGGGCATCGCGGCGCCGGTGGCCGCGGCGTACGCCCTCGGCCCGGGCGCCGGCATTGCACACGACCACCTTGTTGTTGGCCAGGACGACGGCCGGTGCCGCGACGTCGGGGGGCGGGGCATCGTCGGGCATCGCGTCAACGCGCTCGAGCAGCGCCGCGGTCACCGACCAGTCCGGGCACCAGAGCACCATCGTCCGCATCAGAGCACCACGTCCGCCCGCACCGGCATCCGCCCACCACCGCTCGCGACGAGCGTTGCCCGCCGCTCACGGAGCCGCCCACGACCGTGGCCGATGCCGTCCCAGGTCACCTGCTCCGCGCTGAGCCGCGCCTCGCAGCGCGGCCACTCCCCCTGCACGACGAGCACCGCCGACCTGGCCCGCAGCCGGGCCTCGAGGAGGGAGGCGGACTTCGCGTCGACGCCGCCAGGCGGGCGGAGCACCACGACCTTGAGCACGTCGACCAGGGCCGCGGTCACCTCGAGCCAGTGCTCGCCCGGCGTGGGGACGAGGACCGTGCGCCCGAGCACGATCCCGCGCTGCTGGGCGGCCTCGGCACCGAAGTCGTCCCAGCCTGCGAACCCGACCCACTCACCGGCCTGCGAGGCGCCGGCCGCCAGCGCCATCCCGAGGCTCGCCGAGTCGACGCCGTAGACCCCGCCGGTGCGCAGCTGGACCAGGCCGGCGAGCGCGGGCAGCACCGGCACCAGCAGCCGGGTCGGCCCGCCCTCGAGAGCAGCGATCCGCCCGCGCAGCTGGTCCAGCACAGCACGCGGGTCGTCGATCTCGAGGGGGCGAACACTCACCCGCCCATGTTCGAACATCCGTTCGAACAAAGCAAGTGGCGGCCTCCGCCGTGAGGGCCGCCACGAGTTTCACCGGCCGGCCGGTGAAACTGCTGCTGGGACGACGAAGCATCCTCGTCCCAGCACCGGTTTCCTCGTCCAAGCCGATCAGTCATCCACAGGCCCGAGGCGGTGCATCTCGCTATCCACAAACACGGTGGGCGACACAAGCACCCCGCCCGGAAAGAGGGCAGGCTCACCGGCATGCTCGAGTACCTCGTCGACGCACACGGGATTCTGCTACGTCGCGACGCCATCGCCGCCGGCTCAACGGACGATGCCCTGAAGCGTGCCGTACGCGCCGGCTTCCTGGTGCGCCTCCGCCAAGGCGTCTACGCACTCCGCGCCATCTGGGAGGACGCAGATCCCGTAGCTCGACACCGGCTCCTCCTCGAGGGAGCTCGCCAGCTGTACGACGACAACGTGGCCGCTTCCCACGTCAGCGCCTGCATCGAGCACGGAGGGCCCGACTGGGGACTCGACCTCACCTCAGTCCACTTCACCAGCCTGTGCGGCAAGGGGGAACGGTCAGCAGCCCTCGTGGTCCACCACCGAGGGGAGCTCCTCGTCAACGACCTCACGCGCGACGAGCGCGGCTGGCTGACGGCGCCAACACGCACAGCCTTGGACACCGCCACGCTGGCAGATCTTGAACCGGCCGTGGCCATCATCGACTGGTACGTCCAAGCAGGCCTGACCACCTTGATCGCGCTATTCGACCACTACGACCACCGCATGAGAGCCTGGCCAGAGTCGCTCCGGCTTCGCCACATCCTCGGACTGGCGGACGGCAGGGCCGAGTCCGTGGGCGAGACGCGCACGCG
Organism: Nocardioides sp. F233; assembly: GCF_057813895.1. Lineage (NCBI taxonomy): Bacteria > Bacillati > Actinomycetota > Actinomycetes > Propionibacteriales > Nocardioidaceae > Nocardioides > Nocardioides sp. F233. The sequence goes on along the minus strand of NZ_JBVASH010000003.1, from coordinate 538,796 downwards.
GCTCATGCTCCGCGCCGCACACGTACCAGCACCGATCGCCCAGTACGAGATCCGGCATCCGAGCGGTCTCCTGGCAGGGCGCGTCGACTTCGCATGGCCCCAGTTCAAGGTGATGCTCGAGTTCGACGGCCAGGTCAAGTACCACCGGTTCCGCCGTCCCGGCGAGACCATCGAACAGATGGTGATCCGGGAGAAGCAGCGCGAGGACCAGCTCCGCGAGCTGACCGGGTGGACCATGATCCGGATCACCTGGGCCGATCTCGCCCGCCCCGAAGCCACCGTCGCACGCATCCTGCGAGTCATGCGCCTGGCCGCCTGAACCTCCCACCAGTCGCACCTGTCACAGACCTGGCACAAAACTCACGCTTGGACGAGGCAGGTTCCTCGTCCAAGCGCGAGTTTCACCGGTCGGCCGGTGAATCTGGCATTTCAGGCGGTGCCGTACACCGGCTCCGGCGCGGGCGCCTCGCCCAGCATGTCCCGGAGAGCGGGACCGACCTTCTCGGCCTCCCAGCGGGCACCGGCGTCGCGTGAGGGTCCGTGTGTCCAGCCGTTCTCGACAGTGATGACCGAGCCGTCGATCTCGATGACGCGACCGGTCACGTCGCCGGCCTCCTCGGAAGCGAGCCAGGCCACGACGGGAGAGTTGTCCTCGGGCAGTGCCATCGCGGAGGTGTCGAAGGCGCCCTCGGTCATCCGGGTCTTGGCGACCGGGGCGATCGCGTTGACCGTGACGCCGTACCGGCCCATCTCGACGGCGGCGACCAGGGTCATGCCGGCGATGCCCGCCTTCGCGGCGGAGTACGTCGTCTGGCCGAGCGAGCCCTGGAGGCCGGCGCCCGACGAGGTGTTGATCACGCGGGCCGCGCGCTGGCGCCCCTCCTTGGCCTCGGCACGCCAGTAGGCACCCGCGTGGCGCAGCGGCGCGAAGTGACCCTTGAGGTGCACGCGTACGACGGCGTCCCACTCCTCCTCGCTGGTGTTGACCAGCATCCGGTCGCGCAGGAAGCCCGCGTTGTTGACCAGGATGTCGAGGCCACCGAAGGTGTCGATCGCCTGCTGGACCATGGCCTCGGCAGCAGCGAAGTCGGCGACGTCCGCGCCGTTGACGACGGCCTGCCCGCCCATCGCCTCGATCTCGGCGACGACCTGGTGCGCGGGCGACTCGTCGGTGCCCTCACCCGCAGCCGACACGCCGAAGTCGTTGACGACAACCTTGGCGCCGTGGCGCGCCAGCTCGAGCGCGTGCGCGCGTCCGATGCCTCGTCCGGCACCGGTCACGATCGCGACCCGGCCCTCCAGCAACCTGCTCACTTCGGTCTCCTCTACGGCTCGGTTGGTCTGCTCCTCGTCCACTCGGACTCGGGACAGCACACACAATACCAAGCAAATGCTTGGTAGCATGTCGGCATGACAGTCACCAGCGAGTTGCGGCCCGACGGGATCCGCGTCGTCACGATGAACGCTCCCCCGGTCAACGCCCTCACCGTCCAGGGCTGGTTCGACGTGGCAGCAGCCCTCGACGAGGCCAGCGCCGACATGGCGACCAAGGTCGTCGTCCTCCGCGCGGAGGGCAAGGGCTTCAACGCCGGCGTCGACATCAAGGAGATGCAGAACACCACCGGGTTCGACGCCCTCATCGGCGCCAACAAGGGCTGCTTCGCCGCCTTCAAGGCTGTCTACGAGTGCTCGGTCCCCGTCGTCGCGGCCGTCAACGGCTTCTGCGTCGGCGGCGGTGTCGGTCTGGTCGGCAACGCCGACATCGTGGTCGCGAGCGACGACGCCTTCTTCGGCGTACCCGAGGTCAACCAGGGCGCCCTCGGCGCCGCCACCCACATGGCGCGCCTGGTCCCCCAGCACATGATGCGCACCCTCTACTTCACCGCACGCACCATCCCGGCCAAGGACCTGGTCCAGTTCGGCTCGGTGCTCGAGGTCGTCCCGCGCGAGGACCTCCTCGACGCCGCCCTCAAGGTGGCCGGCGAGATCGCCGCCAAGAACACCAAGGTGATCCGGGCCGCCAAGGAAGCGCTCAACGGGATCGACCCGATCGACGTCAACAAGTCCTACCGCTGGGAGCAGGGCTTCACCTTCGAGCTCAACCTGATGGGCGTCAGCGACGAGCTGCGCGACGACTTCGCAGGAACCGACAAGGCCAAGGGGGCCTGATGAGCAGCAACCGCAAGCCGCGCGACAAGCGGATGTCGATCGACGACGTCGTCGGCAGCCTCGAGAGCGGCATGACCATCGGCATCGGCGGCTGGGGCCCGCGGCGCAAGCCGATGGCCCTGGTCCGCGCGATCTACAACTCCGACCTCACCGACCTGACGATCGTCAGCTGGGGCGGCGCCGATGTGGGCCTGCTCGCCCGCGCCGGCAAGATCCGCAAGCTGGTCTACGCCTTCGTCTCGCTCGACACGGTCCCGCTCGAGCCGAACTTCCAGCGCGCCCGCCAGACCGCGTCCATCCCGGAGGTCGTCGAGCTCGACGAGGGCATGTTCCAGACCGGTCTCAAGGCCGCGGCCGAGCGCCTGCCGTTCCTCCCGATGCGCGCAGGCCTCGGCTCCGACGTCCTGGTCAACAACCCGTGGATCAAGACCGTCACCAGCCCGTACGACGATGGCCACGGTCACGAGGAGCTCGTCGCCGTTCCCGCGCTGAAGCTGGACGCCGCACTGGTGCACCTCAACCGCGCCGACCAGCACGGCAACGCGTCGTACCTCGGGCCGGACCCGTACTTCGACGACCTGTTCGCGATGGCCGCCGACAAGACGTACCTGAGCGTCGAGGAGGTCGTCGACACCGCCGGCCTCACCGTCGACACGCCCGTCCAGCGGCTGCTGCTCAGCCGGATGATGGTCTCCGGCGTCGTCGAGACCCCCAACGGCGCGCACTTCACCACCTGCACGCCCGACTACGAGCGCGACGAGAAGTTCCAGCGTGCGTACGCCGCCGCCGCGTCCGGCACCGAGGAGGACTGGCAGGCGTTCCACGACCGTTTCCTCGCTGGCGACGAGGCGTCGTACCAGGCAGCCGTGCAGGCCTTCACCGAGGAGAACGCCAAGTGAGCGACTACACCCGCGCGGACGTGTGCGCCGCCGCGATCGCCGACGCCTTCAGCGAGGACGGCGAGATCTTCGCCAGCCCGATGGGCCTGCTGCCGACGCTCGGCGTCCGGCTGGCCAAGCTGACCTCCAACCCCGATCTGGTGATCAGCGACGGCGAGTCGGTGTTCCTGGGCGGCACCCCGCCGCTGGGCGGCAAGGACGTCGTCGAGGGCTGGATCCCGTTCCGCCGCGTGTTCGACGTCGTCGCCTACGGCAAGCGCCACGTGATGATGGGCGCCACCCAGGTCGACCGCCAGGGCAACCAGAACATCTCCGCGATCGGCCCGTTCGCCCAGCCCAAGCGCCAGCTGCTCGGCTCACGCGGCGCCCCGGGCAACACGGTGAACAACCGCACGTCGTACTGGGTCCCGAAGCACTCCTCCCGTGTCTTCGTCGAGAAGGTCGACATCGTCTCCGGCGTCGGCCCGGCCCGCGCCGAGGCCGCCGGCACCGGCGCCTCGCGCTTCAACGACATCCACCGGGTCGTCAGCAACCTCGGCGTCTTCGACATGGGAGGTGCCGACCACACGATGCGGCTCGTCTCGGTCCACCCGGGCGTGACCGTCGACGAGGTCGTCGCGGCCACGGGGTTCGCCCTCGAGGTGCCGGCCGAGGTGCCGGTGACCCGCGAGCCGTCGTACGAGGAGCTGCTCCTCATCCGCGAGATGCTGGACCCGAAGGGTCTTCGCTTCAAGGAGGTCCCGAATGATTGACCAGCAGATCCGTACGCCGTTCACCGACCTGGTCGGCGTCCCCCACCCGGTCGTGCAGACCGGAATGGGCTGGGTCTCCGGTCCACGCCTGGTGTCCGGCACCGCCAACGCCGGCGGCCTCGGCATCCTCGCCTCGGCGACGATGACGTTCGCCGAGCTCGAGGCCGCGATCATCGAGGTCAAGGGCCGCACCGACAAGCCGTTCGGCGTCAACCTGCGCGCCGACGCCGGTGACGCCGCCGACCGCTGCCAGCTGCTGATCGACCACGGCGTGAAGGTCGCGTCCTTCGCGCTGGCCCCGAAGCCGGAGCTGATCGCGAAGCTCAAGGAGCACGGCATCGTCGTGATGCCCTCGATCGGTGCGGCCAAGCACGCGGTCAAGGTCGCCTCGTGGGGCGCCGACGCCGTGATGATCCAGGGCGGCGAGGGCGGCGGACACACCGGCGCCGTCCCGACCACGCTGCTGCTGCCGACCGTGCTTGACGCCGTCGACATCCCGGTCATCGCCGCGGGTGGCTTCTTCGACGGTCGCGGTCTCGCCGCGGCGCTGTCGTACGGCGCTGCCGGCGTCGGCATGGGCACCCGCTTCCTGCTGACCCGCGACTCCGCGGTCCCGCAGGCGGTCAAGGAGCTGTACCTGTCGAAGGGCCTCTCGGACACGGTCGTCACGACCAAGGTCGACGGCATGCCCCACCGGATGCTGCGCACCGACCTCGTCGAGTCGCTGGAGGAGACCTCCGCCGTGCGTCGCCTCGGTCCCACCGCCCGGCGCACCCTGGAGTTCAAGAAGTCCTCCGGGATGTCGTGGACCCAGCTGCTCAAGGACGGCCGCTCCATGAAGAAGGCGCAGGGCCGCACCCTGGGCCAGATGGCGCTGGCCGCCAACACCCCGACCATGCTCCGTGCGGGCCTGGTCGAGGGCGACACGTCCGCCGGCGTGCTCGCCAGCGGCCAGGTCGTCGGCGTGATCGACGACCTGCCGTCGTGCGAGGAGCTGGTCGAGCGGATCGTCGTCGAGGCGGCCGGCGAGCTGAAGCGAGCGTCGTCGTACGTCGTGTGACCTCGTGACAGCGAGGGCGCGACCGGTCAGTCCGGTCGCGTCCTCGCTGCTTCCTGCTGCATCCGCCGCTCGTGGAGGCGCTGCTCGGCCGCGGGCAGGAACTCGAGGCAGGGCGCGTCGCTGGACGGGTGCTGCTCCTTGAGGTGGAAGACCCAGCGGTCCATCGCCGCCATGAACCCGTTGTCGGCGCCCGAGCGGTACGCCGACCACGGCCGGTGCCCCTTGGCCGTGCACTCCGAACAGCTGATCTTGTAGACGAACTGGTCGTCGGCTCCGACCTCGATCCGTACCCGCGCCAGCGGGCCGGCCTGCGTCGCGGCCTTGCGCTCGCGCGCGGCTCGACTCGCCACCATGTCAGTACCTCATCTCGTCCGACCACCGAGCCTAACGACCCGCTCGGTGAAGTGTCGGACCACTCCCCTAGGGTCGATCAGGTGAGCCGCCGATGAGCAAGATGGACGCAGTACGCGCGATGCGCGAGGCCCGCTATGCGGAGGCCCAGGCCCGAGCCGGCCGTCCCGCCCCGACCACGCGGGCCGCGAAGCCTGCCAAGGCAGCGCCTGCGAAGGCGGAGCCCGCCAAGGCCGCGCCGGCGGCAGAGACGGAGACGGACGACAGCGCGCTGTGCGGTCATCGCAACATCAGTGGGCGCACCTGCACCCGCGAGCGCGGGCACGCGGCGAAGTCGCACCGCTACTCCTAGAGCGCCTCAGTCCAGCGACCGCTGGTAGGCCCACTCCCGGCCCATGACCCGGTAGCCGAGCACCTCGTTCACGTCGATCATGTGGTCGTTCGACTCGGCGTTCCAGGTGTCGATCCGTTCGAGCTCGGGCTCGGCGTCGGCGAGCCAGCGGAGCATGCCGATCTTCAGCAACAGGCCGAGGCGGTGACCGCGATGGGCTCGGGCGACGGTGGTGTCGTGCTGGGCGCCCCGGGCCGGGTCGGCGGCGGAGACCACGACGACGGTCTGGCCGGCGAGCTCGCCGGTCGGGAGGTGCCGGGCGACGAGGCGGTACAGGCGTTGGTCGCGCCCCGCCACCGCCGTCTCGTACGCACGCATCCGCCCTGCGGTGTACACCTCGTCCTCGTAGTCGAGGTCGTCCATCGGAGCGTCGTTGATGGCGGACGCCAGCACCGCAAGGGCGTCGAGCCGGACGTCGGGGGTCGGGCAGGGCCAGCGTTCGAGCACGTAGTCGGCGGCATGGGGCAATGCTGCGTCGTGGCGCCGGTCGAGCTCGGCCTGGTCGACCCCGGCCAGGAACTGTCGCCGGTTGATCGACGCGAGCTTGCGCCGAAAGCCGTGCCTCGTCGCGAACGCGTCACCCGGCTCCGACTCCCAGGCCTCGACGACGAGGCTGGTCCGCCCACGACGGCGTGCCTCTGCCAGCAGGGCGTCGAGCAGAGCCGTGCCGTGGCCCCGGCGCCGGTGCTCGGGGTGCACGCCGAGGTCGAGGAAGGCGATGTCACGGTTGTCGTACTCGCTCGTCGCGACCGAGCCCCAGGCGACGGCGTGCCCACCCACCCGCAGGAGGTAGGGCGACTCCGGCTCACCGTCCCAGCCGTGGCGGAACCGTGCCGCCGCCGATGTCGGGGTCTCACGCTGCACCCACGGCACATCGGCGTCCGTGATCGCGTTGGCCAGGGCGGTCCAGGCCGCCACGTCGTCGTGGTCGTCGGGTCCGAAGGGGTGGAGGTCCATGGCACCAGCCTCCGATGCGGCACGCGCCGGTGCCACTGGATATCCTGAGGGCGTGAACCAGACGTCGCCGCAGGGGTCGAGCCCGAGCGCAGCCTCCCCCCGCCGCCGTCACCTGATGGACCCGAACGCGCCCCGCAAGGCGCCGGACCCCAAGGACATCGAGCGGCTCCAGCGCGTGCAGCGCCGGGTGGTCTCGGTGCTGGTCGTCACCACGATCTTCCACCTCTCGGCGGGCTTCGTGATCGCGGCCGACCACGTCGCCGCGGACCGGACCGACGCCCGGATCGGCCTCAACGTGATCGCCGCGGCGTTCATGGTCGGCGGCATCGCGGCCACGCTCGTCATCAACGGACGGTCGTGGCGCTCGCCGTGGCTGCTGCTGGGCCTGATCCCGGCAGTCGTCGGCATCTGGTGGACGGTGCTCTGAGCCCGCCCCGGGCTCACTCAGCCCGGCAGGTGCAGGTCGACGAACGGCACCGTGTCGCCGTCGAGCAGGTAGCGGTCGTGCTCGACGAACCCGTGCGCCGCCGCGAACGCCAGCCCGTCGTCGTTCGACGACAGCACCACGGTCTCGATCCGGCGCGCACCCAGCGCGCGGGCCGCGGCGAGCTCCGACGCGAGGTACGACGACCCGAGCCCCCGGCGCCGGTGACCGGGGAGGATCCGCACGATGACCGTGACGGTGCCCTCGGCATCGGGCGGTCGCACCGTGGCGTTGCCGACGAGGACGCCGCCGTCGTACCCGAGCGTCAGGCGGTGACGCCCCGAGCGTTCCTCGACCTCGGCCGCGGTGAGCGGGTCGGTCGGGATGATCGCGTTGTGGATCGCCCGCCACTCCTCCAGCGCCGGGCCGTGGGAGACGACGACGTCCAGTGCCATCAGGCCTCGGCGACGTAGCCGTGGAAGACGGCCTCGATGTTGTTGCCGTCGAGGTCGCGGACGAACACGCCGTAGTAGCCGGGGTGGTACTCCGGCCACTGCCGCGGCTCGTGGAGCACCTCGGCACCCACCGCGACGGCGGCCTCGTGGAAGGCGTGCACCGCGGCGACGTCGGCGGCCTTGAACGCGACGTGGACCTCGCGCTGCGGCGGCATGTCGGCGTAGCTGCTCAGCCAGAAGGCGGGATCGCCCTCGGGGCCGTAGCCGACAGCGACGTCGTAGTCGAGGACCCGGCCGTAGCCGAGCGGGGCGAGGACCTGGTCGTAGAAGGTCTTGGACGCGGCGAGGTCGGCGCAGTTGATGCCGAGGTGATCGATCATGGTCACATCGAAGCAGGCCGGGCCGACATCGCCGGCCGGCCTCGCCCGAGAAACGAGGGCGCGGCGTGGGGCCGGGGAGGTTGAGCAACCGCGCGACCGAGCCTGCGAGGTCGCGTTCGCGCGTCGAAACCAGTCCTCAGGTACGACGATCCGCGGCCGATCAGGTCGGCATGCAGCACACGGACGTCCAGCCCGACCTGCATCCGACGGTTCTGCAGACGGTCGCGTTGACCCTGCGGCCGACTGCCGGCGAGCCGGTGGCGCTGGAGACGAAGGTGCTCGACCTCGAGCCGCAGCCTGACGGGTCGACCACGCTGGTCGTCGCCTGCCCGACCGGGCTGGACCCGAACGAGCACCACTTCGACGTCACCCTGGCCTGGACCTACCCGCTCGGGCGGATGGAGTGCCCGGTGAGCACCCGGCCAGGGCGGCGGGCGTACGGCGAGGTCTGGCTGCTCCGCCCGAGCTCACCGGCCGCGCGCCTGCAGCAGCGGGCCTTCTTCCGCGCCCGGATCTCGATGCCGGTGCTGCTGCGCTGGCTGCCGGAGACCGAGGAGACCCACGGGACCGAGCCCGCCGACGAGCCGGCTGCAGAGCAGCCCGAGCCCGTCGAGCTCCTCGGCGTGGTCGTCGACGTCAGCGAGGGCGGCCTGATGGCGACCGTGCGTACCGAGCCGCCGCCGGTCGGCACGAGTGTCGAGACGACCACGCGGATCGACGGCGACAACCTGGTCCAGGCGGCCGTGGTGGTACGCCACGTCCGGTTCGCCAGCGGCGGGCTCGGTGTCGCGATCGCCTTCGTGGACCCGAGTGTCCACGGCGACCGGATCCGGCGGCTGGTCTTCGAGACCGAGCGCCGCCGGCGCCGCCGCCGCTGACGCCGGTCCCGGAGACCGGACTCAGCGCACCTCGCAGTCCACCGGGTCCTTGCAGTCACGCAGCGCGTGGTCCTCGATCACGTCGCCGGCGGCGTCGTACGCGATCACCCGGGCCAGTGGTCCGGCGACCTCGCCGAAGAACAGCGAGTCGCCGGCGACCAGGGTGCCGGCGAGCACGGTGCCCTCGACCCGGGTGCCGTCGGTGCCGATGAACACGGCCCGTGCGACCTCGGTGCCGTCGAGGCCGGCGATCGCCAGCGTCCCTCCGGCGCCGTCGACGGTGGAGTCGGTGGAGAAGACCTCCATCGGCGCGCCGGGCTCGAGGAAGCGGTCGGTACCCATCCCCCACTCGTAGTTCCACGCCCCGCCCTGGCGGGTCACCATCGCCGGGTGGCAGCTCCCCCCGCGCCCGCCGGTGGTCGCACAGGCCAGGTAGCGTGGCCCGACGTCGACGGCGACGCCGGTGAGGTCCGTCGTGCCGGTCTCCCAGCCGTTGTCCTCGTCGCCGTGCGCCTTCTCGATCGCCTCGGTGCCGTCGTACAGCCAGGCCGGCAGGTCCTTGCGCTCGAACAGCGTCACGCCGACGTACGCCTCGTCGGGCAGCTCGACCGCCTGCCCCTGCACCTCCGCCGGGATGTCAGCGCCCATGAAGCGCCTGCCAGGCGACGGGATGGTGACCAACGAGGGCGAGACCTGCTCGGCGCCGGGCACCTCGGCGAGCACCCGCCTGGCGAGCTCACCGAGCCCTGCCGGAGCGGACACTGCAGGCTTCGGCGCCGCCGGATCGGCCGCTTGCTCGGTGCCACCGGTCATCGCCACGGCCACCACGGTCACCAGCGCGGCGCCGGCGACGGCGGTGCCCGCCGCGCCGACCCGGCGTACCCGCCGGCGGTTCCGCCCCTGTCGACGGATCAGGTCCAGGTCGGGTCCGTGCCCGGACGGGCCGTTCCCGGTCAGTAGCCGCTCCAGCTCGGCGACGGTTCGATCGCTCACAACGCACCCCTCAGCTCGTCGGTGTCCTCGGTGATCGACACCCGCAGCTTGGCGAGGGCGCGCGACAGCGCGCTCTTGACCGTGCCCGCAGCGATGCCGAGCTCGGCCGCGACGGCGGCCTCGCTCAGGTCGCAGTAGTGGCGCAGGACCACCACCCGCCGCTCACGCTCGGTCAGCCCGGCGAGCAGGCGCACGATCTGGTCACGGTCCTCGACCGTCGCGCCGGACGCGGCCCCGCCCGCCACTGGTACGACGGCCAGCGCGGCGCCCCCCACCTCGACGAGCCGCTTGCGGCGCAGGCGGTCGACGTTGAGGTTGAGCAGCACGCGCCGTGCGTACGCCGGCGCGTCACCGGTCCGCACCCGGCTCCACGAGGAGTAGGTGCGGACCAGCGCCGTCTGCGCGAGGTCCTCGGCGAGGTGGTGGTCGCCCGTCAGCAGGTAGCCGATGCGGTGCAGCCGTGGCCACGCCGTCGTCGCGAACTCGTCGAACGCGTCGTCACGCTGGTTGCGCATCGTGGCTCCCTTCAGGTGTCACCCTCCCTTACGCAGGGAGGGGACACCGGGGTTCCGCGGTGAGGCGAAGAACTTTCAGAGACGCTCGATGATGGTGACGTTGGCCTGGCCGCCGCCCTCGCACATGGTCTGCAGGCCGTAGCGGCCGCCGGTGCGCTCGAGCTCGTTGAGCAGGGTGGTCATCAGGCGGGCGCCGGTGGCGCCGATCGGGTGACCGAGCGCGATGCCGCCGCCGTTGACGTTGACCTTCTCGTGCGGCGCGCCGGTCTCCTTCATCCAGGCCAGCACGACCGAGGCGAAGGCCTCGTTGCACTCGAACAGGTCGATGTCGTCGATCGTCATGCCAGCCTTGGCGAGCGCGTGCTTGGTCGCCGGGATCGGGCCGGTGAGCATCCAGACCGGGTCGTCGCCGCGCACCGACAGGTGGACGATCCGGGCCCGCGGCGTCAGCCCGTGGTCCTTCACGGCCTGCTCGGACGCGATGAGCATCGCGGCGGAGCCGTCGCAGATCTGGGACGCGACGCCGGCGGTGATCCGGCCGCCGGGGGCGAGCGGCTCGAGGCCGGCCATCTTCTCCAGGGAGGTGTCGCGCGGGCACTGGTCGGTGTCGAAGACGCTGCCGTCCTCGAGCGTGTACGGCGCGATCTCGCTGGCGAACCGGCCCTCGGCGATCGCGGCCTTGGCCCGCTCGTGCGAGGCCAGCGCGAACTTCTCCATGTCCTCGCGGGACACGTCCCACTTCTCCGCGATCATCTCGGCGGAGCGGAACTGGCTGACCTCCTGGTCGCCGTACCGCTTGATCCAGCCGGGCGACTCGGCGAACGGCGTGGTGAAGCCGTACTGCTGGCCGACCATCATCGCGGCGGAGATCGGGATGGCGCTCATGTTCTGCACGCCGCCGGCGACGACGAGGTCCTGGGTGCCGGACATGACACCCTGGGCCGCGAAGTGCACGGCCTGCTGCGACGAGCCGCACTGGCGGTCGATGGTGACGCCGGGGACGTGGTCGGGCAGGCCCGCGACCAGCCAGGCGGTGCGAGCGATGTCGCCGGCCTGGGAGCCGATGGTGTCGCAGCAGCCCAGGATGACGTCGTCCACAGCGCCGGCGTCGATGCCGGTGCGCTCGACGAGCGCGGTGAGCGAGTGGGCGCCGAGGTCGGCGGAGTGGACGCCGGCGAGCGTTCCACCGCGCTTGCCCACGGCGGTGCGGACCGCGTCGACGATGTAGGCCTCAGCCATGGCAGGACTCCTTGTTCAGAGGGGCAGAGCGGAAGGATCAGGCGTGCTGGCTGCTGACGGAGATGACCTCGCCCGTCAGGTACGACGAGTAGTCGCTCGCGAGGAAGACCATCACGTTGGCGACCTCCCACGGGGCGGCGGCGCGGCCGAAGGCCTCGCGCTGCTTGAGCTCGACGAGCAGCTCGGGCGAGGTCACCTTCTCGAGGAAGGGGTGCATGGCCAGCGACGGCGAGACCGCGTTGACGCGGATGCCGTGGGGCGCGAGGTCGAGCGCGGAGCAGCGGGTCAGCGCCATCACGCCGGCCTTGGCGGCGGCGTAGTGGGCCTGTCCCTCCTGGGCACGCCAGCCGATGACGGAGGCGTTGTTGACGATGACGCCCTTCTTGCCGGCGGCGACGAAGCGCTGGCCCACGGCACGGGTGGCGCGCATGGTGCCGGTCAGGGTGATGTCGATGACCCGGTTCCAGGTCTCGTCGGTGACCTCGAGGATCGAGTCGGTGCCGCCGAGGCCGGCGTTGTTGATCATGATGTCGACGCCGCCGAACTCCTCGGCCGCGTCGAGGAGCGCGGTGACGTCCTCCTCCTTGGTCACGTTGCAGACCAGCTGGCGCACGCGGTCGGCGCCGAACTCCTCGGCCAGCGCGGCCTCGGCCTCCTGCAGGCGACGCTCGTGGGTGTCGCTGAAGACGACCGCCTTGGCGCCCTCCTCCAGCGCCCGGCGTACGACGGCCGCACCGATCCCGGCACCGGCGGCGGCGGTCACGACGACCACCTTGCCGGCGAGCAGGTCGTGCCCGGGAACGTAGTCGGGGGTGGGCTGCTCGGGTCGCATCGCAGTCATGAGGTTCAGGCTCCCTTGGGTTCGCGGGGAAGGCCGAGCACACGCTCGGCGAGGATGTTCTTCTGGATCTCGTCGCTGCCGCCGTAGATCGTGTCAGCACGCGAGAAGAGGAAGAGGCGCTGGTGGTCGTCGAGGTCGTACGACGACCCGCCGCGCGTCAGCAGGCCGTCGCGGCCGGCGACGTCCATGGCGACCTCACCGAGGGTGCGGTGCCAGGTCGCCCAGGCCAGCTTGAAGATCGAGCCCGCGCCACCGCCGGCGGCCGAGTCCTGGCCGCCCTCGACCAGGGCGAGCGCGCGCAGCGCGAAGCTGCGGATCACGGCGAGCTCGGTCTTGAGGGTGGCGAGGCGGTCGCGGAGGACCGGGTCGTCGATCGAGCCGTTCTCCTTCGCGCGGGCCACGACGCTCTCGAGCTCGCGGGCGAAGCCGACGGTCTGGCCGAGCGTGGACACGCCGCGCTCGAAGCCGAGCAGACCCATCGCCACGCCCCAGCCGCGGCCCGGCTCGCCGACCACGAGATCCGCAGAGGTGCGCGCGCCGGTGAAGAAGACCTCGTTGAACTCCGAGCCGCTGGTCAGCTGCTCGATCGGCCGGACCTCGACGCCGTCCTGGCGCAGCGGGACGAGCAGGAACGAGAGCCCCTGGTGCCGCTGCGATCCAGCCTCGGTCCGGGCCACGACGAAGCACCAGTCGGAGAGGTGGGCCAGCGACGTCCACACCTTCTGCCCGTCGATCACCCACTCGCCGGTGGACTCGTCGAGACGGGCCCGGGTCTGCACGTTGGCGAGGTCGGAGCCGGCACCGGGCTCGGAGTAGCCCTGCGCCCACAGCTCGCGGACACCGACGATCTCGGGCAGGAAGCGCTGCTGCTGCTCAGGCGTGCCGAACGCGATCAGGGTCGGGCCGAGGAGCTGCTCGCCGAGGTGGTTGACGCCGGCGGGCGCGTCGGACCGCGCGTACTCCTCGTGGAAGATCACCTGCTGCCACAGGGACAGTCCGCGGCCGCCGTGCTCGGTGGGCCAGCCGACGGCGGTCCAACCGTGCTCGGCGAGGTGGCGGTTCCAGGCCAGGCGCTCGTCGTGCGCCTCGTGCTCGCGGCCGGGGCCGCCGAGCCCGCGCAGCGCAGCCCACTCGCCGGTCAGGTGGTCGCCGAGCCATTCCCGGATCTCTGCGCGGAAAGCGCGGTCCTCAGGCCCCTCGGTGAGGTTCATGGCTGGTACTCTACCAAGCAAATGCTTGGTTCGGGCAGCGCCCGGGCCTACATTTCGACTGTGACGACCTCCACGCCGATGAGGAACCCGAACTGACATGGATCTCGAACTGAGCGAGTCCGAGCTGGCCTTCCAGGCCGAGGCTCGCGCCTGGCTGGCGGCCAACGTGCCGGCCGAGCCGCTGCCGTCCCTCGACACCGCGGAGGGCTTCGTCCTGCACCAGGCCTGGGAGGCGAAGCTCGCCGCCGAGCGCTGGTCGGTCGTGTCCTGGCCGAAGGAGTACCACGGCCGCGAGGCGTCCCTCGTGGAGTGGATCATCTTCGAGGAGGAGTACTACCGGGCCGGCGCTCCGCTGCGTGTCTCGCAGAACGGGATCTTCCTGCTCGCCCCGATCGTCTTCGAGCACGGCACCCCCGAGCAGCAGGACCGCTTCCTGCCCTCGATGGCGACCGGCGAGCGGGTCTGGGCGCAGTGCTGGAGCGAGCCCGAGGCCGGCTCCGACCTCGCCTCCCTCAAGTCCACCGCCCGTCGTGACGAGGAGCGTGGCGGCTGGGTGCTCAACGGGCAGAAGATCTGGTGCTCGCGCGCGGCCCTGGCCCAGTGGGGCTTCGGCCTGTTCCGCAGCGACCCGGAGGCGCAGAAGCACGCGGGCCTGACCTACTTCCTGTTCCCGCTCGACGCCGAGGGTGTGACGGTCCGCCCGATCGCGCAGCTCGACGGCGAGGAGGGCTTCGCCGAGGTCTTCTTCGATGACGTCTTCGTGCCCGACGCCGACGTGCTCGGCGCACCGGGTGACGGCTGGCGGGTCGCCATGAGCACGGCCGGCAACGAGCGCGGCCTGTCGCTACGCTCCCCCGGCCGGTTCACCGCAGCGGCCGACCGCCTGCTCGCGCTGTACGACGAGAAGCCCGACCCGCGCGTCGCCGACCGCGTCGTCGACGCCTGGCTCAAGGCCGAGGCCTACCGCCTCTACACCTGGGGCACGGTCACCAAGCTCAAGGACGGCGGCGACATCGGCGCGGCCGGCTCGGTCAACAAGGTGTGGTGGAGCGAGCTCGACGTCGCCCTCCACGAGACCGCGCTCGACCTGCTCGGCCCCGACGCCGAGCTCGAGTCCCGCTGGCTCGACGGCTACACCTTCTCGCTGTCCGGACCGATCTACGCGGGCACCAACGAGATCCAGCGCAACATCATCGCCGAGCGGATCCTGGGCCTGCCCCGCGAGCCGAAGGGAGTCCAGAAGTGAAGTTCGAGCTCACCACCGACCAGCAGGACTTCGCCGCCTCGCTCGACTCCCTGCTGGCCGCCGCCGACTCCGTCGCCGCTGCCCGCAGCTGGGCCGAGGGCGACCACGCCGCCGGCCTGAAGCTCTGGGAGCGGCTGGCCGAGCAGGGCCTGACCATGCTCGCCACCGAGGCCTCCCCCGTCGAGGTCTGCGTCGCGTTCGAGGCGCTCGGTCGCCACGCCGTGCCCGGCCCGTGGGTCGAGGCCGCTGCCTACCTGCCCGTCGCTCTCGGCGCCGAGGTGGAGGGCGTCGCCACCGTCGCGATGCCCCGCGCCCTGGACGCCGACGTCGCCGACGCGGTCTACGCCGTCGTCGACGGCACCCTGCACACCGCCACCGCCGGGACCGCCCACACCTCGGTCGACCGCACCCGCCACGTCTTCGACGTAACCCCCGGAGAGGCCGTCGAGCACGGCGACCTCGCGGCGGCGTACGACCTCGCCGTGCTCGCGACCGCGGCCCAGCTCCTGGGCGCCGGTGAGCGGGTGCTCGCCGACGCGGTGACCTACGTCAAGCAGCGCAAGCAGTTCGGCCGCGAGATCGGCTCCTACCAGGCGATCAAGCACCAGCTCGCCGACGTGCGGATCGCGCTGGACTTCGCGCGCCCGCTGGTCTACGGCGCGGCTCTGGTCTCGACAGGGTCAACCGGCGACCGGGCGCGCGCCGTCTCGGCCGCGAAGGTCGCCTGCGCGGACGCGGCGTACCTCGCCTCCCGCACCGGCCTGCAGGTGCACGGCGCGATCGGCTACACCCAGGAGTTCGACCTCAGCGTCTGGATCACCAAGATCCGCGCGCTGGTCACCGCCTGGGGCACGCCGGCCGACCACCGCGCCCGCATTCTCGAGACCCTCCGGAGCGCGTGATGCAGTTCGACCTCAGCGAGGAGCAGGCCGAGCTGGCGGCGACCGTCCGCGGCCTGCTCGAGAAGCGCGCGGACTCGACCGCGGTGCGTGCCGCGTCGACGTCGGAGACCGGGTACGACGAGGCGCTCTGGGCGACCCTGTGCGAGCAGATCGGCGTGGCGGCGCTCGCCGTGCCCGAGGAGTACGACGGCGTCGGGGTGTCCTTCTTCGAGACCGCCGTGGTGCTCGAGGAGATCGGCCGCACCATCGCGCCGAGCCCGCTGCTCGCCACGACGGTCGCCACCGAGGCGCTGCTGGCCGGTGGCACCGAGGACGCGAAGAAGCGGCTGCTCCCCCGCCTCGCCGCGGGTGAGATCGCGACGATCGCCCTCGACGACGGCCCGGTGCTCGACGGCGACCGCGCCGAGGTGATCCTGGCGGTCCGCGGCGACGACCTCGTCGAGGTGACCGGCGCGACCGCTACCTGGGCCGAGTCGATGGACCAGAGCGTCCGGCTGGCCCACCTCGACCGGGCGGGTGCCGAGCTGACGGTGGTCGGTGACGGCACCGCGGCCCGCGCCCGGGCCGAGCTCGTCGGCGCCGCGGCCGTGGCCGCCCTCGCGGTCGGGCTGTCCGACCGGGCGCTGCAGATGACCGTCGGCTACCTCAAGGAGCGGGTGCAGTTCGGCCGCCCGATCGGCTCGTTCCAGGCGCTCAAGCACCGGATGGCCGACGTGCTCGCGCGGGTCGAGATGTCCCGCTCGGCGAGCTGGGCGGCGTCGTACGCCCTCACCGACGCGGAGACCGACCCGGCCGAGGCTGCGTTCCTGACGCACTCGGCGGCGTCGTACGCCCTCGAGACGGCCGACCTGGCCGCGAGCGAGTGCGTCCAGCTGCACGGCGGCATCGCGATCACCTGGGAGCACGACGCCCACCTGGTGTTCAAGCGCGCACACGCACTCGGGCAGCTGTACGGCGCACCGCACCGGCACCGGGCAGCCGTGGAGCTCTGAGCAGCGTCCGTCGTCGGGCGGCGACCACCGGCTCCGGTACGTCGCCGCCCACCACGGCCGTGAACGCGTCCGGCCCCTGGAGCGCGGCGTTGATCGCCGGCGCGACCATCGCGACCACGTCGTCGACCGGCGCCGACGCCAGCGGCTCGATCTTCAGCACGTAGCGGGTCATCGCGAGCCCGATCAGCTGCGAGGCGACCAGCTCGGCCTTCATCGCCGACATCGACCGGCGCTCCACGACCGGCTGGAACCGCGGGTGCAGCACCGCGCGGTTGATCCAGCCGTAGAGCTTCGGCGCGTCCGGACCCACCTGTGTCGACTGCCGCACCAGCCGCAGCATCCGCTGCCGGGTGCGCGGGTGCTCGCAGAGCAGGAGGAAGCGCCGCACCAGGCGGATCGCGAAGTCCTCGGTGGGGTCCAGGCTGTGCATGGTTGTTCGATGGTGCCTGACGGCGACGCCCGACGGTCAGCCGACGGGGCTGGTGCAGCGGGTGTTGCTCACCACACCGGGGCTGCGGTCCAGGGGCAGCGGGCAGACTCCGACGGTCACCGCGACCTGCTTGCTGTGCCGCCGGGTGCCCCGCTCCCGGATCCGGTACCAGCGGGTCCCGGGCGGGAGCGCCTGGTCGAACACCGTGACGCCCTCGCGCACGCGGGCCCGCGCGACCCGCTGCCACGCAGCGCCCGGTTCCGGGCGGACCTGGAGCACGATCCGGCGCACCCGCCGGGTCTCGGCGACCAGCTGGTAGGTCTCGCCGAAGCCGACCGTCGCGGCGGTGGCGACCAGGCGCAGCCGCGGCTTCCTGCCGGGCCGGGCCGCCACCCGGGCCGAGACCGGGACAGCCGCGCTCCGCGCGGCCGCCAGCAGGGTCTCGATCGAGGAGTCGAAGGGCATGGCGAAGAGCAGGGGCGTGCCGTCGGCCGGCCGGCGCGAGGTCACGGCGAAGATGAATCCCGTGTCGGCGCTCGCCATCCGCAGGAACCAGGGCCCGCCGCTCGCCCCGCCGGTCAGCGGGCAGGAGATCTGGGCGTCCGTCGGGTCGGTGACCTGCGAGACCGTCGTCGACCCGCTGCACTCCTGCCGGCTCTGGCCGTCGTACGGCGCCTGCGCCGGCCAGCCGACGACGCGGACGCCGTCCTCCCGGGCCGGGTAGTTCCAGGCCAGCCCGTTGCCGCCGACGACGTCGACCAGGTTCGCGGCACCGATCGGTGCGACGGCCAGGAAGGCCTGGTCGTGGCCGTCGTCCTCGTCGGCGATCCAGGCCTGCTGGGTGATCGCCCGCACGCCCGTCCACTGGCCGTAGGGCGCCGTGCCGTGGTCGTAGGACGGGACGAACACGAAGTCGGAGAAGTAGTGCCGCGCCGTGCACAGCAGCACGCAGCCGTCGAGCGTGCTGTAGACGCAGTGCCCCGCGGTCACCACGAGGTTGCGTTCGGGGGTGTTGACCGAGGACGCCGAGCAGACGTAGCCCTGGTTCTTCTTCGGGTCGCGGAAGAACAGCTTCCCGGTGCTGCGCACACCGGGCGGTGTCACGCTCGCCCGTGAGGTGGCCGCGCTGTCAGCACCGTCAGCGCTGGAGCCGATCACGGCGCCGCTGGGGTCGAGGTCGAGCGGGACCGCCTCGCGCATCCGGCGCCGGGTCCAGTACGCCGCACCGGCGGGGTTCTCGAGGTCCTGCACCACCGCGCCGTGGCGCGCGGGAGCCGGCTGCCCGGGCTGTCCGGGGGCCGGGTCGGCGAGCGCCGGCGCGACCGCCGGCAGCCCGGCGAGGAGGGCGGCGGCCACGGCCACCACCCCGAGCGACCTGCGCATCCTCATCGATCCCCCCAGACCGGTTCGTCGTACTCGATCAGGGGATCAACGCGCCGGACGAGCGTGGGTCACGACTCGGTGGTGCGGTACCGGCCCTTGAAGTAGAGCAGCGGCTCGGTGGCCGCGGCGTCCTCGGGGTGTGCCTCGAGGTGCTCGACCTTGCCGACCACGATGAAGTGGTCGCCGCCCTCGTAGACCGCGTGGATCGTGCAGTCGAGGTGGGCCAGCGTGCCTTCGATGACGGGCGAACCCGTCGCGGCGGCGGGCTCCCACGAGATCCCGGCGAACTTGTCGATGCCCTTGGTCGCCATCTGCCCGGAGACGTGCTCCTGGTCGGCCGCGAGGACGTTGACGCAGAACCGGCCCGAGCGCTGGATCGCCGGCCAGGCCCGCGAGCTGCGGGCCGGGATGAAGGTGATCAGCGGCGGGTCGAGCGAGACGCTGGCGAACGACTGGCAGGTCATGCCGACCGGCTCGTCGCCGCTCATCGTGGTGATGACGGTGATGCCCGACGCGAAGCAGCCGAGGGTGTCGCGGAACCGACGCGCGGCGGCCTGGGCCTCCGGGTCGTCGTGGACCGCGACCTCCTCACCGGGACGCAGCTCGAAGTCGACCTCCGCGTCCCCGAGCCAGGACTGGATCAGCTCGGGGTGCGGCCAGGTCTCCCGTGCGTCGGGGCTGATGCCCTCCGGGATCTCGCTCACGTCACTCACGTTAGTGGCCACTCACTGGCCGCCGAACACGTGGCCCCAGTACGAGACGGCCGTCGACTCGCGGGCCACCCAGCGGCCGTCGTCGACGGTCATGCCCTCGGTGCCGAACTCGACGTCGAAGCCGCCGGGCGACTTCACGTAGAACGAGATCATCTCGTCGTTCATGTGCCGGCCCAGGGTCGCCGAGAGCGGCGCACCGTGCTTGCGCACGCGCTCCAGGGCGCGGCCGACGTGGTCGAGCTTGTCGACCTCGAGCATCACGTGGACGCACTTGCTCGGGTTGGGCATCGGCAGGAACGCCAACGAGTGGTGGCGCGGGTTGACGCCGAGGAAGCGCAGCCAGATCTTGCTGCCCGGCTCCTTGCCGACGAACTCGCCCGGCATGCTCATCGAGTCGCGCAGCCGGAAGCCGAGCACCTCGGTGTAGAACCGCAGCGCCTCGACGTCGTCGAGCACGGGCACCACGATGTGGCCCATGCCCTGGTCGCCGGTGACGAAGGTGGCGGCGTACGGCGTCACGACGGGCCGCGCCTCGTAGGTGATGCCGTGGAACAGCTCGAAGACGTTGTCCCACGGGTCGCGGAACCGGACCAGCTCCTGGACGCGGCGCTCGTCGAGCTCCTCCTTCGTGCCCTCCTCGAACTCCACGCCGGCCTTCTGCAGGTGCTCGCGGGCGGCCTGCAGGGCCTGGTGGTCGGCGAGCTCCCAGCCGGTGCAGTCGAGCTGGTCGACGTCGGAGGGGAACACCACGACGCGCGCGGAGACCTCGTCGATGCGCCAGTACTGGTTGTCCGGGTCGGGGCCGCGGCCCTCGGCGAGGCCGAGGACCTTGCCGGCGAAGGTCTTCCAGGCGTCCAGGTCGGTGCTCGCGACCCGGATGTAGCCCATGGACTTGATGTCGATCGTCACGACCGCGGCCTTTCGACGTGGCGGGCCAGGAAGGCGGTGCAGATCTCGGCGAACTCCTCGGCCGCCTCGATCTGTGCCCAGTGGCCGCAGTTGGGGAAGACGTGGAGCTGGGCCTTGGGGATCTGCTTGAGTGCGACCAGCGCGCCGTCGAGCGGGTTCACCCGGTCCTCACGGCCCCACGTCAGCAGGGTGTGCTTGCGCAGCTTGTGCGCCTCGCGCCAGAGCATGCCGTCCTCGGCCCACTCCGGGTTCCAGAACGAGACACCCATCGAGCGCATCGCCTCGAGCGAGCCCGGTGCGGTCGCGTCGGCGAATCGCTCCTCGACGAGCTCGTCGGTGACGAGGGCCTGGTTGACGACCATCGTGGAGATGAACGCCCGCAGCGCCTCGCGGCTGGGGTTCATGCTGAAGTCCATCAGCCGCTGGACGCCCTCGGTCGGATCGGCGTGGAAGAGGTTGACCGACAGGCCGCCCGGGCCCATGAGCACCAGCCGGCCGACGCGGTCGGGGTACTCCAGCGCGAACCGCATCGCCGTGCCGCCGCCCAGCGAGTTGCCGAGCAGGTGGACCCGCTCGATCTGCAGCTCGTCGAGCAGCTTCACGAGGTACGACGCGGAGTGGCGGAAGTAGTTGGCCGTCACCTCGGGCTTGTCGGAGGCGCCGAAGCCCGGCTGGTCGACCAGCAGGGTCCGGAAGGTCTCGGCGAAGCGCGGCAGTGCCGAGCCGAAGTTGCTCCACGCCGACGCGCCCGGGCCGCCGCCGTGCAGGAGCACGAACGGCAGTCCCCCGCCCACCACGGAGCCGCCCTCGGGGCCGGCCTCGTAGTAGTTGAGCGTGATGTCGCCCGCCTTCGCTGAACGACGGGTCTCCTCCTGACCGAAGGCCATCAGTACATCCCCGGGTCGACCTTGTGGCCGAACTGCTGGGCGCCGTACATCTGCAGCGCGCGCTCGGGGTCGTTGGCGGCGTGCACGCGCCCGGCGTGCGAGTCGCGCCAGGCACGCTGGAGGTAGGTGCCCTCCGCGAGCGCACGACCACCGGACGCCTCGAACAGGGCGTCGATCGCCTCGATCGAGCGGGCGGTGCCGAGCACCTGGTCGCGACGCACCCGCAGCCGCAGCTCGAGCGGGATCTGCTCGCCCCGGGCGACGTGGGCCTGCTCCTCGCGGATGTTGTTGATCAGCAGCGCCCAGGCGGCGTCGATCTCCGAGGACGCGCGCGCGATGCGAACCGCGGCGAAGGGGTCGAGGGACGCCTTCTCGCCGAGGTACGCCGCACGCACGCGCTTCTGCTGCATCTCGACGTGCTCGGCGTACGCACCCTTGGCCATGCCGATGATCGGGGTGGCGATGGTGCTGGTGAAGATCGAGTGGAACGGCAGCTTGTAGAGGTCGCTGGTGTTGACCTCCTGGCCCGGGCCGCGGCAGGCGCCGGTCTCCCCCATCGAGAGCGTGAACGCCTCGGGGATGAAGGTCTCCTCCACGACGATGTCGTTGGAGCCGGTGCCGCGCAGGCCGACGACGTTCCAGACGTCGACGATCTGGTACTTCTCCCGCGGGACCATGAAGGTGCGGAAGTCGACGACCTGGCCCTCCTCGTTGAACACGAGACCACCGAGCAGCACCCAGCTGCAGTGGTCGGAGCCGGACGAGAAGCTCCAGCGGCCGGAGAGCTTGAAGCCGCCCTCGGTGATGACGGCCTTGCCGGTCGGGGCGTACGACGACGACAGCCGCACGCTCTGGTCGTCACCCCACACGGCCTGCTGCGCCTCGTCGGCGAACAGGGCGACCTGCCAGGGGTGGACACCGACCACGCTGGAGACCCAGCCGGTGGCGCCGTCGGCGGTGGCGATGTCGCGCACGGCGGTGTAGAACGCGACCGGGTCGGCCTCCATGCCGCCGTACCGCTTCGGCTGCAGCAGCCGGAAGAAACCGGTCTCCTCGAGCTCCTTGATCGAGGCGTCCGGGATGACGCGGAGACGCTCACCCTCCTCGGCCCGCTCGCGGATGGTCGGGAGGAGGTCACGCACGCCGTCGAGGACGGCGGTCACCTCGGGGGCGAAGTCCTGGTTCATGGGAGCTCCTGTGTCTGCGACAGTGTGTGCTGGACCAGATTAGAACAGGTTCTACTTTTGGCACAAGCGGGGTCCCCCACAACGCCGAACGGGGCGCCGGACCCGAGGGTCCGACACCCCGCCAGCGAGCGCTGGCCGCGTTCAGTCGACGACCGCGCGCCACCAGGCGTCGATGACGCCGTCCGGGTCGAAGTGGAAGGCATCCTTGCCGTAGAGCACGGTCTCGCAGCCCTTGACCTTGACCTTCTTCGCCTTGACGTTGAAGTAGACCGTGTCGACACCGGCGCCGCAGCTGATCCGCAGGCCCTTGGCGGGGTTCTTGACGTACAGCGTGTCGTTGCCGGAGCCGGCCTTGACGACCGAGCGGGTGTCGAGGTCACCGAGCCAGAGCCTGTCGTCGCCCGCGCCCCCCAGCGCCTTGAGCAGGCCGGTCAGCAGCCCCCCGACGTTCTGGTTGCCGAAGGTGTCGTTGCCGGCACCACCCTTGAAGAGGTCGCCCTCGCTCGTCACCACGCCGGAGCCGTAGAACGACGAGCCGTACTTGTGGTCGAAGTCGTACGAGACGCCGTCGCGCAGCGTGTCGTCGCCGGCACCGCCGAGGACCTTGTCGCGGCCGGGTCCACCGATCACCAGGTCGTTGCCGACGCCGCCCTTGACCTTGTCGGCGCCCTCCTGGCCGTCGACGACGTCGTCGCCGATTCCGCCCTTGGCCCTGTCGTCGCCTGCGGCGCCGGCGGCGATGTCATTGCCGAGACTGCCGTTGAGCCGGTCGTTGTCGGCTCCGCCGAGCAACACGTCGTTCGCGCCCCCACCGACGAGCCGGTCCTTGCCTGCGTCACCGAGGAGGGTCGCCCCGACGTAGCCCGGGCGCTGCGAGTCCGGCTCGCTCGGGTCACCGTTGCCGGCACGAAGCCGGTCGTTGCCCGGTCCACCCCAGGCGACGCCGGCACCGTCGCCGGTGTCCAGCCGGTCGTTGCCGAGGTCCCCGTACAGGTGGTCGCGACCCGCCTCGCCGAACAACCGGTCGTTGCCGGCGCCGCCCCAGACGTCGTCGTCGCCGTTGCCGCCGAAGAGGCGGTCGTTCCCGGCAGCGCCCTCGATCCGGTCGTTGCCGTCACCACCCCAGACCTTGTCCGCGCCCGCCAGGCTCAGGATGCGGTCGTCGGCCGGGGTTCCGATGATCTTGTTCTTCTTCGGCGTACCGACGAAGTCCTGCGCGAGGGCCGGCGCCGCCGCGCCGACCGCGAGGGTGGCCGCGAGGGCACACCCGATGACGTTGATCTTCCTCATCTGTTCTCCCAAGAGTCGTGGTCGACGTACGTCGTGCGCGCGGCGTCAGCCACGCGCGGGCCGGTGGCGCAGCGGAACCGTGCCGTCGGGGTCGTAGTGGAAGGCGTCGTTGCCGTAGACGACGCTCTCGCAGCCCTTCGTCCTCACCTTCTTCACCCTGATGTTGAAGTAGACGGTGTCAGCACCCTTGCCGCAGGTGATCCGCAGACCCTTGGCCGGGTTCTTGACGTAGATCTTGTCGTTGCCCGCGCCCGGCTTGACCACGGCGCCGCGGTCGAGGTCGCCGACGTAGAGGGTGTCGTCGCCCGCGCCGCCCAGCGCCTTGAACAGACCGCTCAGCGGCTCCGTGCCGTAGCCGAACCGGTCGTTGCCGGCGCCGCCCTTGAGCACGTCGCCGTCGCCCGCACCGAAGACGTAGAACCGGTCGTCACCGGCGCCGCCGACCGCCCGGTCGCGCCCGGAGTAGAGCTCGAAGCCGTCGTTCCCGACACCACCCTTGAGGACGTCGTCACCACTCCCGACGGCCTCGTAGTCGTCGTCGATCAGGTAGTCGTTGCCGTCGCCGGCGACGAGGCGGTCGTCGCCGCCACCACCCTCGAGGTAGTCGGCGCCGCTGCGGCCCTTGAGCCGGTCGTCGTCCTCGCCTCCGTAGAGGTCGTCGTTGCCGGCACCGCCGACGAGCCGGTCGTTGCCCGACTCCCCGTTCAGGTTCGCCCCCTCGTACCCGTTCGGGACACCGTTGCCGGTCGTGAGCGGCCGGGTCGGGTCGCCGTTGCCGGACCTCATGCGGTCGTTGCCCTCGTTGCCGTAGGCGTCGTCCGCACCGTCGCCGGTGTTGATCCGGTCGTTGCCCGCGCCGCCCAGGATGTAGTCAGCCCCGGCCTCACCGAAGATCCGGTCGTTGCCGTCACCGCCGAGCAGCGCGGAGTCGTCGCCGTTGCCGCCGTGGATCCGGTCGTTGCCGGTGCCGCCCTCGACCCGGTCGTTGCCGTCACCGCCGAAGAGCTTGTCCTTGCCCCCGAGACCGAGGATCTGGTCCTTGTCGGCCGTGCCGACGATCTTGTCCTTCTTCGGCGTGCCGACGAGGCCCTGCGCGAACGCCGGCGCGGTCGCTCCGACCGTCAGGGTGGCCGCGAGGGCGCACCCCACCGCGTTGATCTTCCTCATGTGAACTCCCAAGACATAGCGAGAGGATGTGCTCGCCGACAGGACCGATCCCTCCGGCGCTCGGTCAACCTACCCAGCGCAGCGGAGCTCACCCGCCGATGGACCGGGTCGCGGGCGGACTAGAACCTGTTACAGTTTTGGCCATGAAGGACTCCTACGACGTCGTCGTGGTCGGCGCCGGCGGTGCCGGCATGTCGGCCGCGCTCGCCGCGGCCCACCAGGGCCTCGACACCGTCCTGGTCGAGAAGAGCGGCCACTTCGGCGGCTCGACCGCGCGCTCGGGTGGCGGGGTGTGGATCCCCGGCAACTACGCGCTGCGGGCGGCCGGCCAGGTCGACGAGGGCGATCGCGAGGCAGCGAAGACGTACCTCGACTCGATCGTCGGGGACGTCGTTCCGAAGGTGCGCCGCGACACCTACCTCGACCGCGGCCCTGAGGTCCTCGACTTCCTCAAGGAGAAGACCCCGCTGCGGTTCACCTGGGTGCCGGAGTACGCCGACTACCTGCCCGAGCAGCCGGGCGGCCGCCCGCGTGGGCGCAGCGTCGAGCCGGTCCCGATGGACGCACGCTTCCTCGGCGACGAGCTCGACCGGCTGCACCCGCCGTACACCAAGGCGCCGGCCAACCTGATCGTCACCCAGGCAGACTTCCGCAAGCTCAGCCTCGGCCTGCGCACCATCCGCGGCCCGCTGACCATGATCAAGGTGATGGTCAAGCGCCTGCTCGCCATCCTCACCGGCAAGAAGATGTTCGCGATGGGCAACGCGATCGCCATCGGCCTGCGCAAGGGTCTGGTCGACGCCGGAGTGCCGGTCGCCTACGACACCGCGCTGCTGGACCTGCTCGTCGAGGACGGCCGCGTGGTCGGCGTCGTGGTCGAGTCCGACGGTGAGCGCCGCGAGATCCGCGCCGAGCGGGGCGTGATCCTCGGCTCGGGCGGCTTCGAGCACAGCCAGGAGCTGCGTGAGAAGTTCCTCCCCCAGCCGACCTCCTCGGCCTGGTCCACGGGTGCCGCGTCCAACACCGGCGCCGGCCTGCTCGCCGGTACGGCGGCCGGTGCCGCCACCGACCTGCTCGACGACGCCTGGTGGGGACCGACCATCCCGCTCCCGAACCGCGCGTGGTTCTGCCTGGCCGAGCGCAACCTGCCCGGCTCAATCATCGTGAACTCCGCGGGTGCGCGGTACATGAACGAGGCGCTGCCCTACGTCGAGGCCACCCACGAGATCTACAAGGGCCAGGCCACCGGCGTGGACCACGTGCCGTCGTACATGGTCTTCGACCAGACGTACCGCAACCGCTACCTCTTCGCCGGTGTCGCCGGCCGGCAGCCGTTCCCCGGCCGCTGGTACAAGGAGGGCGTCGTCACCCGCGCCGACACGCTCGAGGAGCTGGCCGCCAAGGTCGGCCTGCCGTCGGGCTCGCTGGACGCGACGGTCTCGCGCTTCAACGGCTTCGCCCGCGCGGGTGTCGACGAGGACTTCCACCGCGGCGAGTCGGCGTACGACAAGTACTACTCCGACCCGACCGTCAAGCCGAACTGCTCGCTCGCGCCGATCGAGAAGGGCCCGTTCTACGCGGTCAAGATCGTCCCCGGCGACCTCGGCACGAAGGGCGGCCTGGTCACCGACGAGCGCGCCCGGGTGCTGCGCGAGGACGGTGCGGTCATCCCCGGCCTGTACGCCGCCGGCAACGTCTCGGCAGCCGTCATGGGCAACACCTACCCCGGCCCGGGTGGCACCATCGGTCCCGCCATCGTGTTCGGATATCTCGCTGCAGAGGACATCGCCCATGCCGATTGACCCGTCGATCGCGATCGGGGCCGATCTCGGCTCCCGCACGTTCTCGTGGACCGAGTCCGACGTGCTGCTCTACCACCTCGGCATCGGCGCGGGCTCGCGCACCGGCGACAACCTGTCGGCCTCCGCGCTGCGTTACACCCTCGACGACGCCGCGCTGCAGGTGCTGCCGTCCTTCGGCGTCGTCGCCCCGACCTTCCACGAGACCGACCCGCCGCCGCTCGACCTGCCCGGGTGCGACATCAACCTGGCCCAGGTGGTCCACGGCTCGCAGTCGATCTCCGTCTCCGGCCCGCTCCCCACCTCCGGTACGGCGACCGTGCGCACCACGCTCACCGACGTCTGGGACAAGGGCAAGGCGGCCGTGATCTGGCAGGAGGGCGTGGCGACCGCTGGCTCCGACGGGACGGGCGAGGAGCTGTGGCGGGTGCGCTCGTCGATCTTCGTCAAGGGCGAGGGCGGCTGGGGCGGCGACCGCGGCACGGCCACTCCCGTGGTGGTGCCCGAGCGGGAGGCCGACCACGTGTCGTCGTACACCGTGACGCCGCAGCAGGCGCTGCTCTACCGCCTGTGCGGTGACCGCAACCCGCTGCACGCCGACCCCGGCTTCGCGAAGGCCGCCGGCTTCCCCGCACCGATCCTGCACGGGCTGTGCTCCTACGGCATCGTGCTGCGCGAGCTCACCGACGGCCTGCTCGGCGGCGACGCCACCCGGGTCGGAGGGTTCACCGGCCGGTTCGCCGGCGTGGTGTTCCCGGGCGAGACGATCCGGGTCGCCGGCTGGAGGGAGGGCTCCTCGATCATCGGGTCGGCGAGCATCGACGGCGGCGAGCGGCACGGCTCCCCTGTCCTCGCGGACTGTGTGCTCACCGTGGCCTGAGCCTGTTGCGGGGACGCGTGCCGGCGCTACGTTGGGCGCGTCCCCGACGAAAGGCCCTGCCATGCCCACTCGTACCGCACGCACCGCCTGGAACGGCGGCCTCATGGACGGCTCCGGCCAGGTCGAGCTGACCTCGTCCGGCCTCGGCACCTACGACGTGTCGTGGCCCAAACGGATCGCCGACCAGGCCGACGGCGCCACGAGCCCCGAGGAGCTCATCGCCGCCGCCCACTCCGCCTGCTATGCGATGTCGCTGTCGAACGAGGTCGCCAAGGCAGGCGGAACGCCCCTCGCCCTCGACGTCACCGCCGACGTCACCGTCGGCCCGGACCCGGCCGGTGGGGTCCGGATCACCGGCGTAAAGATCACGGTCCGCGGCGAGGTCGACGGCCTCGACGAGGCGGGCTTCGCGGCCGCCGCGGCGACCGCCAAGGCGGGCTGCCCGGTGAGCAAGGCGCTCACCGGCACCGAGATCACGCTGGACGCCGCCCTGGAGGGCTGACCTCCAGCTCGACCGGGTCACCGACCCGGATGGTGCCGCCCTCGAGGACCCGGAACACGGTCCCCGCCCGGCGTCGGAGCGCCTCCTGCGCTCCGGCGCCGATCGTGTCGTCGAGCAGCTTGCACGGCGCCGCGACCCGGACCACCTCGAGCAGCACCTGGCCGACCCGGATCCGGGTGCCCGGGTCACGCGGTACGGCGCCGTGGCTGATCGTCAGGTTGCGGCGGGTCAGCTCACTGGGCACCACGCGCCCGAAGACAGCGACAGCCTCGTCGAGCGTCTCCCGGCTCTGCACGGTGACGTGGCGGTGCCTCGTGCCGTGGTAGCGGTCCCCCACGATCCCTCGCCCGGTCTCCACCTCGACCTCGTCCTTCGGCTGCATCGGCAGCCGGGTCGCCTTGGCGACGTGGATCGCGGCGACGACGGGCGGGAGGTCCATGGCACCAAGGTTAGGGTGCCCGGCATGGATGTCCGGTTGCCCGCCCCTGCCGGTGGCCGCCCGCGCAGAGCCGTCGCCGCCGTCGTCGTCGGCGGCATCCTGCTCGTCGCTCCGCTGACCGCGATCGCCAGCCAGCGCCTCGACACCTACGACCGGCTGAACGCGCTGATGCTCGCGCTCGCCGGCCTGGTGGTCCTCGGCTGGGGCGCGCGTCGGCTGGCCGGGAGCCGGACACGACTGCAGCACGCCACCGACGTGAACCTGGACGGCGTCGGCGTCACGGTGCGCGGCGCGGACGTCACCGCGCTGGTCACCTGGCCCGACGTGGCGCTGGTCGAGGTGCGCTGGTGGGAGATCGTGCCGCCGTACGTCGACGAGGCGACCCACCTGCCGGTGCTGCGGTTCGTCGCCCGGCACGACGGCGACATCACGCTGACCGGGACGCCGACGATCACCGCCGACCTGGCGCAGTCGTTCGGCATCACGCCACCCGCCGCGGCGCTGACCGCGGTGATCGGGATGGCTGCGCTCGAGCCACTGCAGGACCTGCTCACGTGGGTCGGCGCCCACCGGCCGGACGTACCCGTCGAGGTCGGGGCACCGCCCGAGCTCTGAAAGCCTAGGAACGCGCCGCGTCGGCCTTGGCCCGCAGCGCGGCGACCATGGCGTCGGGGTCCTCGGCCGAGTAGACGGCGGAGCCGGCGACGAAGACGTCCGCGCCCGCCTCGGCGCAGCGCTCGATGGTCTCCAGGGAGACGCCGCCGTCGACCTGGAGCCAGGTCTCGACACCGTGCTTGTCCATCAGCGCGCGGGCGCGGCGGATCTTGGGCAGGCACAGGTCGAGGAACTTCTGGCCACCGAAGCCCGGCTCGACGGTCATGATCAGCACCATGTCGAGCTCGGGGAGCAGGTCCTCGTAGGGCTCGATCGGCGTCGCGGGCTTGAGGGCCATCGACGCGCG
This sequence comes from Nocardioides sp. F233, assembly GCF_057813895.1. Taxonomy (NCBI): domain Bacteria; kingdom Bacillati; phylum Actinomycetota; class Actinomycetes; order Propionibacteriales; family Nocardioidaceae; genus Nocardioides; species Nocardioides sp. F233. Next base: position 509,594 of record NZ_JBVASH010000003.1, on the reverse strand, counting down.
CGCACCGGCCGAGCGGATCTCGCGGGCGAGCCGCACCGGGGCCTTCGCCGCCTCGACGTGGAAGGTGACCGAGCCGCAGCCGGCCTCGACGTACGCCGGGGCGTTGCGGTCGGCGTCGTCGATCATCAGGTGCGCGTCGAGCGGCACCGGGCTGACCCGCGCCAGCGCCTCGACCATCGCCGGACCGAAGGTCAGGTTCGGGACGAAGTGGTTGTCCATGACGTCGACGTGCACCCAGTCGGCACCGGGGATCCGGGCGACCTCCTCACCGAGCCGCGCGAAGTCGGCGTTGAGGATCGACGGGGTGATCTGGATGTGGCCCACGGGCGGCCAGTCTAGGAGGTCGACGGCGTTCGGGCATGATCGTGGGCGTGCCTGCCGACGAGACCGACGACCGGGAGATCCGTGCGGTCGTGGACCGCTTCTTCGCCGCCTTCGTCAGCGGCCCCGAGGCGGCCACCCGAGCCGACGACCTGCGCGCCGTGCTGCTGCCCGAGGCGCTGCTGGTGAGCAGTGCCGGCGCCACGCTCGCGTCGTACGACGTCGAGTCGTTCATCGCCCCGCGCGTCGCGCTGCTCGGCGGCGGCACCCTCGCGGACTTCCGCGAGTGGGTCCTGGATGCCCGGGTGGACCGGTTCGGCGGCATCGCACAGGTGTGGTGCGGGTACGCGAAGTCGTGGCACCAGGACGGCGTCCCGATGACGGGCGCGGGGACCAAGTCGCTGCAGCTCGTGCGGACGGATGACGGCTGGCGGATCAGTGCCGTCGCCTGGGACGACGAACCCGCCTGACGCACCGACGTCGCTGTCCCGATGATCGGGCGTTTTCCCTCCATCACGGCCGGAACCGGTCGATGATGGAGGGAACAGCACTCTGGGGGGAGGCACCCGATGCCCATGATGAACAGCGAGGCCCGCAAGCGGGCCGCGGCACGCGAGCTGCTGACCGACCCGCGGGCCGAGGCCCGCCGGCTGGCCGACGAGTGGGACCGCGAGGCGGACCACGAGGACGCCTGCGGCAACGGTTTCGCCGCGGTGATCCTGCACGCCCACGCCCGCGACCTGCGGGCCGCGCTCGACGATCCGGACCAGGGCGACCAGCCCGCCCAGCCGCTCAGCGCCTGATCTAGGAGTCTCCCGCGTCGTCGGTCGGCAGGTCGTCCCGGTCCGCCCACTCCAGCAACGGCGCGATGTCGAAGACGTGGTCGTCGATGTCGTGGTGCAGGTCGCCGAGCTCGGCGAAGCGGGCCGGCACGGTCCTGATCGTGAAGTCGCGCGGGTCGGCGTCGTCGACCTCGTCCCAGCGGATCGGCGTGGAGACGCGGGCGTCGGGCAGGCCACGCACAGAGTACGCCGCCGCGATGGTGTGGTCGCGGGCGTTCTGGTTGTAGTCGACGAACACGGCCGCCGGGTCGCGGTCCTTCTTCCACCAGGTCGTGGTGACCAGCTCGGGCGCACGCCGCTCGACCTCGCGAGCGAAGGCGAGCGCGGCCCGTCGTACGCCCTTGTGGTCGTGCTCCGGCGCGATCCGGACGTAGACGTGGATGCCCTTGCTGCCGCTCGTCTTGGGGTAGCCGACGGCGCCGAGCTCGTCGAGCACCTCGTGCGCCACGTGGGCGACGCGCCGGATGTCGTCGTACGTCGACGCGGGGCCGGGGTCGAGGTCGATCCGCCACTCGTCGGGCATCTCGGTGGCTCCGCGGCGGCTGTTCCACGGGTGGAACTCGACGGTCGACATCTGCACCGCCCAGATCACCGAGGCCAGCTCGGTCACGCAGAGCTCGTCGGCGGTGCGCTTCCAGCGCGGGAAGTACAGCTGCACGGTCTCGACCCAGTCGGGCGCGCCCGCGGGAAGCCGCTTCTGATGGACCTTCTCGCCGTCGAGGCCCTTCGGGAAGCGGTGCAGCATGCACGGGCGCTCCCACAGCGCGTTGACGATGCCGTCGCCGACGGCGAGGTAGTACTCGACCAGGTCGAGCTTGGTGGCACCGATCTGCGGGAAGTAGACGCGGTCCGGGTTGCTCACCCGCACGACACGGTTCTCGACCTCGATCTCCACCGCGGGGGACGCCATGGCTGCTGAGGGTACCGGTCAGCCGGCCCGGCCGAGCGCGACCAGCGCGAGCAGCAGGCAGGCGAGGCTCTCACCGTCGGTGATCTCGCCGCGGCCGACCCGGACCAGCAGCTCGTCGAGGGGCACCCGGTGCACGGCGCGGATGCCGTCCTCGAGCATGGCGTCGTCGCCGACGTACGTCAGGCCACGGGCGAGGTAGACCACCTCGGGTGCGTGGGCGACGCCGATGAGCGCGTTCATCCGGCCGATCTCCTGCCAGTCCGACGCCGCCAGGCCGGTCTCCTCGCGCAGCTCGCGCTGGGCCGCCACGAGCGGGTCCTGACCGTCCGCGCCGCCGGCCGGGAGCTCGAGCGAGGCCCGATCGCCCGTCGTGTAGCGGTCGATCTCGACGAGCACGACCTCGTCGTCCTCGGTGAGCGGTACGACGAACACCGCCGGCTGCCGTACCTCGACGACGCCGTAGATCCCGTCACTGCCGTCGGGCCGGACGACCTCGTCCTCGCGAACCCGGATCCACGGGTTCTCGTAGGCGATCCGGGTCGTACGGCGCTGCCAGGGCTGCATCCTGCCAAGGTAGCCAACCTGGCCGTACCGTGAGGCCGTGGACTTCGACCAGCCGCCCGTCGTCCGGGTCACTGCCGAGGACCGGCTCGACCGCGACGAGTGGCCGATGACGATCCCGGCCGTCGAGCAGGTGATGCGCGAGGGCCTCGAGCTGGCGAAGGGCGTCACCTTCCTGGTCGGCGAGAACGGGTCCGGCAAGTCGACGCTGGTGGAGGCGGTCGCCGTGGCGTACGGGCTCTCGCCGGAGGGCGGCACCAACCAGGGGCGACACACGACGCGCGAGTCGGAGTCGCCGCTGCACCGGGCGCTGAAGGTCCAGCGCGGGCTCGGCGCGGGGCGGTGGGGGTTCTTCCTGCGGGCCGAGACGATGCACGGCTGGTACAGCTTCCTGGAGGCGAACCCCGGCAACGGCCGCGAGCCGGTCTTCCACGAGATGAGCCACGGCGAGTCCTTCCTCGAGGTGCTGCGCACCCGGTTCGACTCCCCCGGCTTCTACTGCCTCGACGAGCCCGAGGCGGCGCTCTCGTTCTCCTCCTCGCTCGGCCTGATCTCGGTCCTGGACCGGGTGGTCGGCGAGGGCGGTCAGGTGTTGTGCGCGACGCACTCCCCCGTGCTGGCGGCGATGCCGGGCGCGACGATCCTCGAGGTCGGTGACTGGGGGCTTCGTCGTACGACGTGGGAGGAGCTCGAGCTGGTCCAGCACTGGCGCCGCTACCTCGACGACCCGCGGCGCTACCTGCGCCACGTCCTGGACTGACCTGTCACGCGACCCGGGGTCTGGAGCGTCAGGTGGGTGTGAAGGCAGACCGGCAGGCCGAGGAGTTCTCGGCGTTCGTGCGCGAGACCGGCACCCAGCTCCATCACGCGGCGATGCTGCTGACGGGCGACCACCACCTCGCGGAGGACCTGACCCAGGCGACGTACGCCAAGGTCTTCGTGCGCTGGCGGCGGGTGCAGACCGCGGAGAGCCCGGTGGCCTATGCGCGGACGATGCTGCTGAACACCTTCCTGTCGCACCGCCGGCTGCGCCGGTCCGGGGAGCGTCCGAGCGACCTCACCGACGCGGACGTCGGCCCGCCGGCTCGCGGCCACGACCCGGAGCTGCGGATCGACCTGCTGGCCGCACTGGCCGGCCTCGCCCCGCTCGACCGCGCCGTCGTGGTCCTCCGCTACTGGGAGGACTGCAGCGTCGCCGACACCGCCGCCGACCTCGGGATCAGCGAGTCGGCGGTGCGCACCCGCGCCCGCCGCGCCCTGCTGCGGCTGCGCCCGCTGATCGACCCGATCTCCGAGAGGACCCTCCCATGACCGACCTCGACCACCTCGACCCGCTCGTCGGCCCGGCCCTGCGCGAGCGGCTGCGCCACGAGCGCCCCGACCTCGAGCACCTCGCCGCCGCTTCCCTCACGTCCGGCCAGCACCTGCGCCGTCGGCGCCGCGTCGCCGTGTCCGGAGTCGTCGCGGGGGTGGCTGCGGTCGCCGCTGTCTCGGTGGCCGCGGGCGTGATGACCGGCGACGGTACGGCGGCCCGCGACCGCGCGGTCGCCACGAACTCCACGTCGGCGCCCGCCACCGGCCTGCAGGTCGGGCAGGTGCTCGACCTCGGCGACGGCCTCACCGCGACGATCCGCACCGACAAGACCGGGCTCTACGAGCTGGGCGCGAGCACCCTGCCCGGTGCCGGCACCGGCTTCGTCGCCCTCGTCTCCGGTCCCACCGACCGGATCAACACCTGGTGGTCCGACGGCTTCGGCACCCTGACCCAGGACTGGCCCGGCATCACCGTCGCCGTCTCCATGGCCGACGCCGATGCCCTCGGGATGCTCGGCAAGGTCGACAAGGCGCCGGTCACCGCCCCCGCAGGCTGGTCCTGCGAGTGGTTCCTCGTGGACGACAAGGCCGCCTGCACGTCCGCCGACGGCGGCGTCGCTGGCCTCGTGATCCGTGGTGCCGCAGAGCGCGACGCCTGGCTGTCCTCGACCGACAAGGGCGCGGACCCGAGCGTCTACACGACCGAGGCGCACGACGGCATCTTCATCAGTGTCCAGGGCGGGCAGGGCACCACGAACGCCGAGATCAAGGCGCTCGGGGAGGGCCTGGTCTGGGTCGACTGAACCAGCGGCCCGGGGTTCACGACCGGACGGGGTGGCACCATGGCCCCGTGCGTCTGGTGCCCCTCGTCGGCGTCCTGCTGGCGATCTGCACCGGGTGCGACGACGCCCCTGCGGGCAGCTCGCCGTCGTGGCAGCGCAGCAAGGACCCCGTCTCCGCGGCCGGCCTCCCGTTCGCCGTCGGCAGCACCGTCCACGTGGACGACGTCCGGATCGACACCGGGGTGGCGATCGCGACCTTCGTGGTCGCCGGCGACGGCGTCTCCTTCCTCGAGGACGAGGATCCGGACGACGGCTTCCGCCCGACGCCGGACACCCACGAGCTCAGGTTCGCGTCCCGGACCGGCAACGTGATCGACACAGGCATCGACGTGCTGGGAGCCTCCCTCCGATCCTCTCCCAACGGCCGGCACCTCGCGGCGCTCGACATGGAGTCCGGGGACGAGGACGCCTACGGCACTCCCCAGGCAGCCCTGGTGGTGTGGGACCTCGAGTCCGGCGAGGAGATCATCCGGTCGACAGCCGCGACCGGGGACCCGGACGAAGACGACTTCGCGGACCTCTACCCGGAGCTCGAGATGAACATTCCGGCGATGTCCGACGACAGCCTCGTCCTCGATGCCGCGGGCACCTGGTCCTACGACTTCGCCACGGGCGAGGCGACGGAGCTGGACGTCGACGACATCCCGCCGCGGTCGACCTCCCTCCTGGTCAACCCGGACAGCCCCTGGCGCATCGACCACGAACGTCCGGGCCAGCTCCTGCTCGGCCCCGGCGGAGCGCAGGTCACCCCCCAGGCCGACGGCACACGCCTGGACCTTCGAGGGTGGAGCGACCAGGACACGGCGTACGGCTTGCTTCGTGGAGCGCGGCCCGAGGTGGTGACCTGCGACGTTCCCTCCGGCAGCTGCGATGTCCTCGAGGGCACGGCTGGCCAGTACGTCGTCCTTCCCAACGGGCTCCCCAGTTCCGGGTTCGACCTCACGGAACCGTTGCAATGACGGACCCCGAGCTCCGCCGAGCTCGAGGTCGAGCCAGCGACGCTGCGCAAAGCCTCGGACGACCTGGAGGACGCCGCCTTCCTCGTGGGCCAGCAGCACTCCGCCATCGCCGGCGTCAGCGTCACGGCGGCCGACCTCGGCACGGTCCCCGCTGCCGCCTCACTCGCGAAGGCGGTCGACCTGCTGATCGTCCGGGGAGCGGTTCAGCTCAAGCTCGGCAGCCTCGCTGTGGCCGACCTCGCCGAAGGGCTCTGGAACAGCGGCAAGGACTACGACGCGACCGACGTGGCGGTTCAGGCAGCGTTCGACCATCTCCGCAGCAGCGCGTGGTCCTGGTCGCGCAATCCCGTGCGGTTTGGTCCCAAACCGCACGGTTTCGGGGCGCGGAGCTGCGGTTTGGGACCAAACCGCATGACACAGCGCGAAACAGTCAGCGCCAGCCCAGCTCCGGGGCGACGTGGGTGAGGATCGACTCGAGCACGTGCGCGTTGTAGTCGACGCCGAGCTGGTTGGGGACGGTCAGCAGCAGCGTGTCCGCCTCCGCGACGGCCTCGTCCTCGCGCAGCTGCTCGACCAGCTGGTCGGGCTCGGCGGCGTACGAGCGACCGAAGATCGCGCGCATGTTGTCGATCTGGCCGACCTGGTCGTCGTCGGGGCGGCCACCGAAGTACATGTGGTCCTCCTCGGAGACGAGCGGGAAGATCGACCGGCTCACGGACACCCGCGGCGTGCCCTGGTGCCCGGCTGAGGCCCAGGCGTCGCGGAACACGCGGATCTGGTCGGCCTGCTGGACGTGGAACGGCTGGCCGCTCTCGTCCTCCTTGAGCGTGGAGCTCATCAGGTTCATGCCGAGCTCGGCGGCCCAGCGGGCGGTGCCGTTGGACGCGGCGCCCCACCAGATCCGGTCGCGCAGGCCCTCGGAGTGCGGCTCGAGGCGCAGCAGGCCGGGCGGGTTGGCGAACATCGGGCGCGGATTCGGCTGGGCGAACCCCTCACCCTTCAGCGCCTCGAGGAACACCTCGGTGTGCCGGCGCGCCATGTCGGCCTCGGCCTCGCCCTCGGCGGGCGCGTACCCGAAGTACCGCCAGCCGTCGATCACCTGCTCCGGTGACCCGCGCGAGATGCCGAGCTGCAGTCGCCCACCCGAGATCAGGTCGGCGGCGCTGGCGTCCTCGACCATGTACATCGGGTTCTCGTAGCGCATGTCGATCACGCCGGTGCCGATCTCGATCCGGCTGGTGCGCGCACCGATCGCCGCGAGCAGCGGGAACGGGCTGGCCAGCTGGCGGGCGAAGTGGTGCACCCGGAAGTACGCGCCGTCCGCGCCCAGCTCCTCGGCCGCGACGGCGAGATCGATGGACTGCAGCAACGTGTCGGCGGCGCTCCGGGTCTGGGAGTGCGGGCTCGGCGTCCAGTGGCCGAAGGAGAGGAACCCGATCTTCTTCATGACTGGTTGAACCGTCAACTTTCCCGGTTCATTCCGCGGCTCAGGCCCTGCGCAGCAGGGCCAGGAACATCGCGTCGGTCCCGTGCCGGTGCGGCCAGAGCTGGACGGTGCCGGGCAGCGGCCCCTCCGCATCCGGTACGACGGGCAGGTGCGCGGCCACGTCCTCGAGCCGGACGTCCGGGTGGTCCGCGAGGGTGGCGGTCACGACGTCGGCGGTCTCGGCCAGCACGGGCGAGCAGGTCGCGTAGAGGAGCGCTCCCCCGGGCCGCAGCACCCGGACCGCCTCGGCCAGCACCGCGCGCTGCAGCCCGACCAGCTCGGTCACGTCCGCGGGACGACGACGCCAGCGAGCCTCGGGACGACGCCGCAGGGCGCCGAGCCCGGTGCACGGGGCGTCGAGCAGGATCCGGTCGGCGCTCGCGTCGGCGAAGGGTGCGCGCATGGCGTCGGCCTGGACGACGCCGGCCAGTCCCCCGCTGGAGGCGGCGGCGCGGGCGACCAGCCGGGCCCGGTGGTGGTGCAGCTCCACACCGGTCAGGCTCGCACCACGCTCCGCGGCCAGCGCCGCCAGCAGGGACGCCTTGCCGCCGGGACCCGCACACAGGTCGACCCAGCGCTCGTCACGGCCCTCGACAGGCGAGGACGCCAGGGCGAGCGCGACCAGCTGGGAGCCCTCGTCCTGCACGCCAGCGCGGCCCTCGGCCACGGCCTCGACGCCGGCCGGGTCGCCGCCGTCGAGGACCACGCCGTACGGCGAGTACGGGGTCGGCGTACCGGACAGCTCGGCGCGCGCCGCCAAGCCGGGACGGGCCACGAGGGTCACCCGCGGCGGGTCGTTGTCGGCGGCCAGCAGCGCGGGCAGCTCGTCGGCGCGGTCACCGAGCGCGCGGCGCAGCTCGTCGACCACCCAGGCCGGATGGCTGTGCGCGACAGCGAGGTCGTCGGGTGCGACGTCGGCGAGCCAAGCCTCGAGGTCCCGCGCGGCCACCTTGCGCAGCACCGCGTTGCTGAACCCGGCCGCGCCCTGGTTGACCTGGTCACGGACAAGGGTCACGGTCGTGTCGATCGCAGCGTGGGTCGGGACCCGCATCGCCAGCAGCTGGTGGACGCCAAGGCGCAGGGCGTCGAGGACCTTGGCCTCGACCTTGCGCAGCGGCCGGTCGATGCAGGCGGCGAGCACGGCGTCGTACGTGCCCTGACGGCGGATCGTGCCCGAGGCCAGCTCGGTGGTGAACGCGGCATCACGCCCGCTCAGGCCGTGGCGCGCGAGCGCCGCTGGCAGCAGCAGGTTGGTGTAGCCGTCATCGACCCGCACCGCCTTCAGCACCTCGAAGGCGGCCAGCCGGGCCGGGTCGACCGCCCGCCGCTTCTGCCTACTCAAAGCGTGCGGTCTCCGGCAGTCGTACGCCGCGCGCCCAGTCGGCCGCGCCCATCTGCTTCTTCCCGAACGCCTTGACGTCGGTGAGCCGGACCGGGTCGCTCGCCGTGCCGACGAGGACCTCGTTCTTGCCCACCTGGATCGCGCCCGGCGCGAGGTCAGGACCGTCGGTGACGATCTCGACCCGGCCGAGCTTGACCCGCTCATCCTCGAGGGTGGTCCAGGCGCCGGGGCCCGGGGTGCAGGCGCGGATCCGGCGGTCGACACCGACTGCCGGCTCCTTCCAGTCCACGCGGGCGTCGTCGACGCTGATCTTGGGCGCCAGGCTGATCCCGTCGGCGGGCTGCTCGCGGGCCTCGAGCGAGCCGTCGGCGATGCCGTCGAGGGTCGCGACGAGCAGGCTCGCGCCGCCCTCGGCCAGCCGGCCGAGCAGGTCGCCGGCGGTGTCGGTGGGCCGGATCCGCTCGGTCATCACGCCGAAGGTCGGGCCGGCGTCGAGCGCCTCGACGATCCGGAAGGTGGTGGCGCCGGTGTACTCGTCGCCGCCCCAGATCGAGTGCTGCACCGGCGCGGCACCGCGCCAGGACGGCAGCACCGAGAAGTGCAGGTTGACCCAGCCGTGGACCGGGATGTCGAGCGCGGCTCGCGGGAGGAGCGCGCCGTACGCCACCACCGGGCAGCAGTCCGGCTCCAGTGCCTTGAGCGCGTCCTGGAACTCGGGGTCGCGCGGGTGGGCCGGCTTGAGGACGGGTACGCCGAGCTCCTCGGCGCGCTGCGCGACCGGGCTCGGCGTCAGCTTCCGCCCTCGACCGGCAGGGGCGTCGGGACGAGTCACCACGCCGACCAGCTCGTGGCCGGATGCAGCGATCGCGTCGAGCGCGGGGACGGCGACCTCGGGGGTGCCGGCGAAGACGACCCTCATCGGCCGAAGCCTCCCGTGGCGTGCGGCGAGAGCTTGATCGTCGGCTTCTCGAGGCCGAACCACTCGGACTCACGGATCTCGCGCATCGCGGCCTTGCGGCCCGCGTCGTCGAGACGGTCGATGAACAGGATGCCGTCGAGATGGTCGGTCTCGTGCTGGATCGCCCTGGCGAGCAGGTCGGATCCCTCGATCGACACCGGGTCGCCGTGCATGGTGAAGCCGCTCGCGACGACGGACAGTGCGCGCAGGCAGTCGTAGGTCAGCTCGGGCAGCGACAGGCAGCCCTCGGGGCCGTCCTGGGTCTCGTCGGACAGCTGCAGCTTCGGGTTGACGAGGTGCCCGACCTCGCCGTCGACGTACCAGGTGAAGACCCGCAGGCCCACGCCGATCTGGGGTGCGGCCAGGCCGGCGCCCGGCGCGTCGAGCATGGTGTCGGTCAGGTCGGTGACCAGCTGGCGCAGCTCGGCGTCGAAGTGGACGACCTCGATCGCGGGCTTGCGAAGGACGGGGTCGCCGAAGAGTCGGATGGGTCGGATCGCCACCGCGTCAGCCTAGTGGCCCGTGCATGCAGACTCAGAGTTCCCACGGGTCCACCTGGATCCGCACCGGCTCCAGCTTGCGCGCCGAGCGCAACCGCTGCGCCTCGCGCAGCGCCCGGGCCAGGGCGACCCCGTCAGCGCGCGGCACCCGCAGCACCAGTCGCTCCGCGTCGGGGTCGCGCGTCGGAACCGGCCCGAGCACCTCGGCGGCCGCCGGCAGCTCGAGCAGTGCCTGCAGGTCGTCGAGCGCGCCGGCCGCGCCGGTGACGGTGGCGATCCGCGCTGCCGGGGGCAGCCGGGCCTCGCGCCGCTCCTCGGCCTCACGCAGGGCGAACCCGGCGGCGTCCCAGCGCACCAGCGCCTGCAGCACGGGGTTCGCCGGGTCGCCCACCGCGAGCGCGCGACCGCCCGGCCCGACCAGGCCGACGGCGTTGCACCACCGGCGCAGCGCCTCCTCGGGCGCACGCAGGCTGTCGCGCCCGAGCGCCCACCAGGTGTCGAGGAGCACGACGACGGCGTACCCTCCCTCGGCGACCGGCTCGGCCCCCGGCGTCGCGACCACGATCCGCGGCTCGGGCCCCACCCGGGACCGGATCTTGTCGCCCGACGACGACACGACGGCCACCTTGGGGAAGCTGCGGCCGAGCTCGTCGGCGGTCCGGGCGTCGCCCACGACCGGCGCCCGCAGGCCGGTGGCACCGCACTCCGGGCACGCCCAGGCGGGCGCCTCGGTGGCGCACCATCGGCAGCGTGGCGGCGTGGTCGGTCCGGTGAGCTCGAGCGGCCCGGCGCAGGCCTGGCAGCGGGCCGGCGTGCGACAGCGCTCGCAGGCCAACCGCAGCGCGTAGCCCGCCCGCGGGGTCTGCACCAGCACCGGTCCACGCTCGAGTCCCCAGCGCAGCGCGTCGTGGGCCTCCTTCGGCACCCGGGCCGCGCCGGCGGTCGGGTCGCGGTCGAGCGCGACGTCGCTGGCGCCACTGACGCCGATCAGCGCTCGCTCCCGGAGGGTCGCGCGCGGCAGTGCGATCTCGCGCGCCCAGCCGGTGTGGAGCAGGTGCTGGGCCTCGACGGTGCGGGCGAACCCGCCGACCAGCGCGGCCGTGCGCTCCTGCTCGGCCCGGAGCAGCAGGACCTCCCGGACATGGGGGTACGGCGCCCGCGGCTCCGCGTGCAGGTCGTCGCCGTCGTCCCACACCACGACCAGACCGAGGTCGCGGACCGGGGCGAAGGCGGCGGAACGCGTGCCGACCACGATCCGGCGTTCCCCACGGGCGACGGCCAGGAACTCGCGGTAGCGGGCCGCTGGGCCCGGGTCGGCGTGGAGCGCGACGTGGTGGCCCTCGCCGAGCAGGGTGGTGAGCGCGGCGTCGAGACGGGCGACGTCACGGTGGTCGGGCAGGCACACGACGGTCCCCCGGCCCGCGGCCAGCGCGGCGCCGGCCAGGTGCGCCAGCAGCGCGGGCCAGTCCTCGCCGGGGCCGGCCGACCACACGGCTCGAGGCGCGTGGCCGCCACGGAGATGGGTGAGGAAGGGGGCGGCAGCAGGGTAAGCGGCCCAGGCGCGGTCGGCCACGGCCGCGTCGTACGCCAGCGCCGGCTCGGGTGGCGTCGGCTCCTTCTCGGTGGTGGCGTGCCGCGGCGGCACAGCGAGGCGGCGGACGTCGGCGCTCACGCCGGCGTACCGCTCCGCGACGCGCGCGCACAGCTCCGCCACCGCGGGACTGAGCACCGGCTCGGCGCTGACCAGCCGCTTGAGCGGAGCGAGCCGGCCGTCGTGCTCGGAGGCAGCGGCGCGAGCGACGACGAAGCCGTCGACGTCCTGGCCGCCGAAGCGCACCTTGACCCGGGTGCCGGCCGCCGCGCCGTCGGCCATCGCGGCCGGCACGGCGTAGTCGAAGGTGCGGTCGAGGTGGGCCAGCGCCAGGTCGAGCACCACGTGGGCGACCGGGTCGACCTCGGCGATCTCGGCCTCGGCCGCCTTCCGCGCCCGGGTGGCAGCCGCCTTGGCCCGGCCCTCGGCTGCCCGGTCCCGGACGAGACCGGGCAGCTCCAGCGCCGGTTCGTCGGGAGTGGGTGTCATGGCCGCAGTTCTACCAGCGGGCCCCGACCCATCGCCGACCCGGCACAAAGTAGCTCCGAAAACCGGCCGACCCGGCAGAAAGTGGCCTCTCTCGAGGTCATTTTCTGCCGGGTCGACGTCGATCCCGGGCCAGTTTGTGCCGGGTCGGCGGGAATCAGATGCCCGCGGCGGCCTTGAGCGCCTCGGCGCGGTCGGTCCGCTCCCAGGTGAACTCGGGGAGCTCGCGACCGAAGTGACCGTAGGCGGCCGTCTTGGCGTAGATCGGGCGACGCAGGTCGAGGTCTCGCAGGATCGCGGCCGGGCGCAGGTCGAACACCTCGAGCACGGCCGCCTGGATCTTCTCGTCCGGGACGACGCCGGTGCCGAAGGTCTCGACGAAGACGCCGACGGGCTTGGCGACACCGATCGCGTAGGCGACCTGGACCTCGGCGCGGCGAGCGAGGCCCGCGGCGACGATGTTCTTGGCGACCCAGCGCATGGCGTAGGCAGCCGAGCGGTCGACCTTGGACGGGTCCTTGCCGGAGAACGCGCCGCCGCCGTGGCGGGCCATGCCGCCGTAGGTGTCGACGATGATCTTGCGACCGGTCAGGCCGGCGTCACCCATCGGGCCACCGACGACGAACTTGCCGGTCGGGTTGATGTGCAGCTTGTAGCCGTCGAACGGGACGCTGGTCTTGAACTGCTCGAGCACGGGCTCGATGACCTTCGCCTTGATGTCGGCAGCGATCTGCTCCTGCGTGACGTCCTCGGCGTGCTGCGTCGACAGCACGACGGTGTCCACGCGGACCGCACGGTCGTCCTCGTCGTACTCGATGGTGACCTGGGTCTTGCCGTCGGGGCGGAGGTACGGCAGCGTGCCGTCCTTGCGCACCTCGGTGAGCTTCTCCGCGAGGGTCTGCGCGATCTTGATCGGCAGGGGGAAGAGCTCCGGGGTGTCGTCGCAGGCGTAGCCGAACATCAGGCCCTGGTCGCCCGCGCCCTGCTTGTCGAGCTCGTCGGAGGAGCCGCCGAGGCGGACGTCCTCGGCGGTGTCGACGCCCTGCGCGATGTCCGGCGACTGCGCGCCGATGGCGACCTGCACACCGCAGGAGTTGCCGTCGAAGCCCTTGTCCGACGAGTCGTAGCCGATCTCGAGGATCTTCTCGCGGACCAGCTGGGCGACCGGGGCGTACGCCTCGGTCGTCACCTCACCGGCGACGACGACCAGGCCGGTGGTCAGCAGGGTCTCGACAGCGACCCGGCTCGTGGGGTCGTGCTCGAGCAGGTAGTCGAGCACGGTGTCGCTGATCTGGTCGGCGATCTTGTCCGGGTGACCCTCGGTCACCGACTCCGACGTGAACAGACGTCCGGTCATGGTGGTGGGAACTCCTGGTTGGGGGGCTGATGGGCGGTGGTCCAACGATACGGACCGGCTGAGGTGATGCTCGTGAGTCTCAGGAAAGTCGCGAGACGACCTGGTCCCAGATGTGGTGCGCGAGCGCACCCTTGGATCCGTGCGGTACGTCGACCGCGGACCCGTCGGCGCCGAGGATCACCGCTTCGTTGTCCGTGCTCCCGAAGACCGCTCCCCCGCTCACGTCGTTGACGACGAGCAGGTCGCAGCCCTTGCGGGCCAGCTTGGCACGCGCCAGGTCGAGCACGCTGCCGGTAGCGTCACCGGTCTCGGCGGCGAACCCGACGATCACGGCCTCCGGGCGGGCCCGGTGCGTCGAGATCTCCTTGAGGATGTCGGGATTCTGCTGCAGCGTGATCGAGGGGGCCGACCCGTCGTCGGCCTTCTTGATCTTCACGTCCGACAGCTCGGTCGGGCGGAAGTCTGCAGGCGCCGCGGCCATCACGACCGCGTCGGCGCCGGCGGTCGCGATCAGCACGGCGTCGCGCAGCTCGGCGGTCGACTCGACACGGACCACCTTCACCCCGGCGGGGTCGGGCAGGTCGACGTTGGCGGCGACGAGGGTGACCTCGGCACCACGGGCGACGGCGGCGCGGGCGAGCGCGTAGCCCTGGCGGCCCGAGGACCGGTTGCCGAGGAAGCGGACCGGGTCGAGGCGCTCGCGGGTACCGCCGGCGGAGACGACGACGTGGCGGCCCGCCAGGTCGAGGGTGGTCGCCGCGGAGCCGGCCTGCGCGCGGGCGAGCACGTCGCGGGCGACCTCGAAGATCTCGGCAGGCTCCGGAAGCCGACCCTTGCCGGTGTCGGCGCCGGTGAGCCGGCCCTCGGCGGGCTCGATCACGAGCAGGCCGCGCGAGCGCAGCGTGGCGACGTTGGCGGTGGTCGCCGGGTGCTCCCACATCTCGGTGTGCATCGCCGGGACGAGCACGACCGGGCAGCGTGCGGTGAGCAGGGTGTTGGTGAGCAGGTCGTCGGCCAGCCCGTGGGCGGCCTTGGCCAGCAGGTCGGCGGTCGCGGGCGCGACGACGACCAGGTCGGCCGTCTGCCCGAGGCGGACGTGCGGCACCTCGTGGACGCCGTCCCAGACCTCGGCGGACACCGGCTTGCCCGACAGCGCGGCCCAGGTGGGCGCGCCGACGAACTCCAGTGCCGCCGCGGTCGGTACGACGGTCACGTCGTGGCCGGACTCGGTGAACCGGCGCAGCAGCTCGCACGCCTTGTAGGCGGCGATACCGCCCGCGACGCCGAGCACCACCCGGGGCCGGGACCCAGCCGACGACGCAGCCGACGACATGGCGCTCAGATCACTCAGCGTCGGCGACCGGGGCCTCGGCGGCAGCCGCAGCGGCAGCGGCCTCGGCAGCGAGCTCGGCCGGGTCGATGTCCTCGCAGGTCAGCAGGTCCTCGTTGATCTCGCGCAGCGCGATCGAGAGCGGCTTCTCCTGCACGTGGGTCTCCACGAGCGGGCCGACGTACTCGAGCAGGCCCTCGCCGAGCTGCGAGTAGTACGCGTTGATCTGCCGCGCGCGCTTGGCGCTGTAGAGCACCAGCTTGTACTTGCTGTCGGTCTTGGACAGCAGGTCGTCGATGGGAGGGTTGGTGACACCCTCGGCGGCGATGTTCGGGGCAGACACGTGGAGAGGCCTCACAGAGGTTGGGCGGGCAGGAGGAAGCAGGGGCCGATCAGGTCGATCAGCGCGAGCCAACCATCAAGGATACCAACTCCTCGACGGCAGCGTGAACTTCACGGTTGACGATCGTCACGTCGAACTCCGCCTCGGCAGCGAGCTCGTCCCGCGCGGTCGCCAGGCGGCGCTCCCGCTCCTCCTCGTCCTCGGTGCCGCGACCGACCAGCCGGCGCACCAGCTCGTCCCACGACGGGGGCTTGAGGAACACGAAGACGGCGTCGGGCGCGGAGTCCCGGACCTGGCGGGCGCCCTGGAGGTCGATCTCGAGCAGCGCGGGCCGACCCGCGGCCAGTGCCTCGTCGACGGGACCGCGCGGGGTGCCGTAGCGGTTCACGCCGTGGACGACGGCCCACTCCAGCATCTGGCCCTCGGCGACCAGGCGGTCGAACTCCTCGGCAGACACGAAGTGGTAGTGGACGCCGTCGACCTCGCCGGGCCGGGGCGCACGCGTCGTGGCCGAGACGGACAGGTAGATCTCGGGGTGCTGCTCGCGCATCGCAGCAGCGACCGTGCCCTTGCCGACCGCGGTGGGTCCGGCGAGGACGAAGAGCTTGGCGGTCATGCCTCGGGGGCGAACTCGCGCTCGAGCGCGGCGACCTGCTTGGTCCCGAGCCCGCGCACCCGGCGCGACTCGGCGATGCCGAGGCGCTCCATGACCTGCCGGGCGCGCACCTTGCCGAGGCCGGGCACGGACTGCAGCAGGTCGAGCACCTTCATCTTGCCGATGACCTCGTTGACCTGGCCCTGCTGGAGCACCTCCTGGATGGAGGCTCCGGAGTTCTTGAGCCGGTTCTTGACCTCGGCCCGCTCCCGGCGGGCGGCGGCTGCCTTCTCGAGGGCAGCCTGGCGCTGTTCGGGGGTGAGTGGGGGCAGAGCCACGGGTGAGTTTTCCTTCGGTCAACGGGGCAGCGAGCGGGCGGAGCCGCCGTTGGCCAATCTAGCCATTGCCCGACGCAGCGGGCAATGCGGGGTCAGGTGCCCTTACATGCTGAGGGGCGTCTTGCAGACGTCGCGGGCCTGCTGCTCGACGTGGGCCAGCGCGGTGGCCGTGTCCGCGGAGCCCAGCCGAGCCGCGGCCGCGTCGATCGCCTGCTTGTCATCGGCGGGCAGGCCGGCGGGCGGCTGGTCGAAGCTGTACGTCGCCGCGTCCACCCCGGCGGCGTCGAGCGCCTTCTTCAGCGCGGTGATCCGCTCGACGACGAGTCTCCAGTCCGCCCGGATGTCCTCGGGTGACTCGTCCGCGAGCGCCTCGAAGCTGGGCAGCGCGCGCAGCAGGCCGGTGGTCGGGCCGGCGCCGAGCGCGGCGCCGACGTCATCGCGGTGGTCGGTGACCGCATCACAGTAGGTCGCGAACGGGTCGTCCTCGCCGCCGCTGCGCAGCACCAGGAAGCCCACCACGACCGCGGCCAGGAGGGCCGCGACGACCAGCAGGTTGCGACGCACGCTCAGCCCTGGAGGGCGCGCAGCTCGTCGTTGGTCCGCAGCACGGCCTCGCGCATCGCTGCCGCGTCGGGGCCCAGCCGCAGCACGCCCCGCGAGGAGCTGGCGAGCACGTTGCCGGCGCTGACCCCGAAGATCCGGCGGATGTCGGCGGTGGTGCCGCCCTGCTCGCCGTACCCGGGCGCGAGGATCGGGCCGTTGAACGCGAGGTCCAGGCCGCGGTCGTCCTCGAGCGTGGCGCCGACGACGGCACCGAACGACCCGAGCGGGGTCGCGTCGGCGTTGAGCCGGCGGAGGTGGTCGAGCATCGTGCCGGAGACGCTGCGGCCGTCGGTGACCGCCTCCTGCACCTCGGGGCCCTCCTTGTTGGACGTCGCGGCGAGCACGAACAGCCCAGCATCGTGCTTCGTCGCCGTGTCGACGAAGGGCTGCAGCGAGCCGAAGCCCAGGAACGGGCTGACCGTGACCGCGTCGCTCGCGAGCGGCGAGGCGGGGTCGAGGTACGCGTCGGCGTAGGCCTGCGAGGTGGAGCCGATGTCGCCGCGCTTGATGTCGAGGAGGATCAGCGCACCGGCAGCGCGGGACTCGGCGATGACCCGCTCCAGGACGGCGACGCCGCGGCTGCCGAAGCGCTCGTAGAACGCCGACTGCGGCTTCACGATGCTGCAGTGCGGCGCGACCGCCTCGACCGCGCCGAGCGCGAACCGCTCGAGCCCGGCGACGTCGTCGTCGTACCCCCAGGCCTGGAGGAGCGCGGCGTGCGGGTCGATCCCGACGCAGAAGGGGCCGCGGTCCGCGACCGCGGCGTGCAGGCGGGAACCGAACGTCACCGTCCCACCACCGAGCTCGCGAGGGGGTGGATCACGCGGGGAGATTGAGTAGCCGCGCAGGCGACGAAGGAGCCTGCGACCGGTGTATCGAAATTCACGAGAGTCTCCTCAGGGCTTCAGGGGTCAGGTCGGCCAGCGTCGGGTACCCGTCGACGGCCATGATCAGGTCCGCCTCGGCCTGCAGGGCGCGGACCTGGTGGACGGCGCCGGGTACGCCGCCCAGGGCGAGCCCGTAGACGTAGGGTCGGCCGATCGCGACGGCGTCGGCGCCGAGCGCGAGCGCCTTGACGACATCGGCTCCGGTCCGCACGCCGGAGTCGAAGACGACAGGCGCACGGCCGTCGACCGCGGTCACGACGTCGGGCAGCCAGTCGAGCGCCGCTCCCCCGCCGTTGGCCTGGCGGCCGCCGTGGTTCGAGCAGTAGATGCCGTCGGCGCCCTCGTCCAGCGCGCGGCGGGCGTCGTCGGGGTGGCAGATGCCCTTGAGCACGATCGGCAGGTCGGTCAGCGACCGCAGCCAGGGCAGGTCCTCCCAGGTGACCGGGTGGCCGAAGGTGCCGACCCAGGTCATCACGACCGTGCCGGGGTCGGGGTTCGGTCCGGTCATCTGCTGGAAGACCGGGTCCGAGGTGTAGTTGGCCAGCGCCTTGCCGCGCAGCTGCGGGAAGTTGCCGCTGGCGAGGTCACGCGGCCGCCACCCGGGCACCCACGTGTCGAGCGTGATCACGATCGCCTCGTAGCCCGCCTTCTCGGCCCGCTGCACCAGGCTCGCGGCCAGGTCGCGGTTCTTCGGCGTGTAGAGCTGGAACCACGTGCCTGCGTCGCCCGCCGCGGCGGCGACGTCCTCGAGCGGGTCGCTCATCAGCGTCGAGCCGATGAGCGGTACGCCGGTCGCTGCCGCCACCTCGGCGGCGTGGACGTCACCGTGCTGGTCGGGCGTGCAGATCCCGACCACGCCGACGGGCGCGAGCAGCAGCGGGCTGGCGAGCGTGCGGCCGAACAGCTCGACCGACAGGTCGCGCTCCGCCGACGCGCGCAGCATCCGCGGCACGACCGCGTAGCGCTGGAAGGCGGCGACGTTGGCGCGCTGGGTCGCCTCGTCGCCGGCTCCCCCGGCGACGTACGTGCGCAGCTCGGGTGGCAGCGCCGCGAGGGCGCGCGACTCCAGGTCGGCGTGGTCGAACGGGTGCGCGGGGAGCACCCCGCCGAGAGCACCGAGGTACAGCTCGATCTGGTAGTCCCCGAAGCTCACCGCTCCACTCCCGAGCCTGCGAGGGAGTGGGTCCGGCGGGGAGGTCGAGTAGCCGCGCGAGCGAGGAACGAGCTCGCGACCGGCGTATCGAGACCCATCAGAGTGCGTTCAGGATCTGTCGTGGCCACATCGGGCCACCGTAGATCAGGGCGCTGTAGGCCTGCACGAGATCGGCACCGGCAGCGACCCGCTCCCGGGCCTGCTCGGGCGTGCTGATCCCGCCGACGCCGATCAGGGTCAGGTCGGGACCGACCCGACCGCGCAGCAGCCGCAGCACCTCGGTGGACCGCTCGGTGAGCGGCGCGCCGGAGAGGCCGCCGGCGCCGATCGCCTCGACCTTTGCGGACGACGTACGCAGGCCCTCGCGGGAGATCGTGGTGTTGGTCGCGATGATCCCGGCGAGGCCGAGCTCGAGGGCCATGTCGGCGACGGCGAGCACGTCGTCGTCGGACAGGTCCGGCGCGATCTTCACCAGCAGGGGCAGCGGCGAGGAGGTCACCTCGTCAGCGGTACGACGCACGTGGGCCAGCAGCGGCGCGAGCTTCTCGACCGCCTGCAGGTTGCGCAGGCCGGGGGTGTTGGGCGAGCTCACGTTGACCACGAGGTAGTCGGCGTGCGGCGCGAGCAGCCGGGTCGAGGTCTCGTAGTCGGCCTCGACGGCCGCCTGGTCGTCGTCGGGCACGACCTTGGACTTGCCGATGTTGACGCCGAGCACGAGCCCACCGGACTTGCGCTTGCGCTTCGCCAGCCGGGCTGCGACCGCGGTGGCGCCGTCGTTGTTGAAGCCCATCCGGTTGACGATCGCCCGGTCCTCCGGAAGCCGGAACAGTCGCGGCTTGGGGTTGCCGGGCTGCGCCAGTGCGGTGACCGTCCCGATCTCGACGTGGCCGAACCCGAAGGCGCCCATCCGGTCGTAGACCTGGGCGTTCTTGTCGAAGCCGGGCGCCAGGCCGAGCCGGTTGGGGAACCTCAGGCCCATCGCCTCGACCGGGGCAGATCCGGGGATCGGCGCTCGCGAGAGCACCGGGCCGCCGGCCCGCAGGGCGTCGTACGTCAGGTGGTGCGCCTTCTCCGCGTCCATCCTGACCAGGACGTGCTCGAAGAGCTTGTCGTAGAGCGTCATGCGTGCCACTCCTGCAGGGAGCGCACGCCGATCGAGCCGGCCCGCACGGCGGCGATGCCCTGCACGGCGGCCGCGAGGCCCTGCACCGTGGTGATGCACGGCGTACCGGTGAGCACGGCCGAGGAGCGGATCTCGTAGCCGTCGATGCGGGAGTCCCCGCCGCCGCCCGACGACGTGGTGCTGCCGTGCGGGGTGTTGACGATCAGGTCGATGTCACCGGCCAAGATCATGTCGACGACGGTGG
Organism: Nocardioides sp. F233; assembly: GCF_057813895.1. Classification (NCBI taxonomy): domain Bacteria; kingdom Bacillati; phylum Actinomycetota; class Actinomycetes; order Propionibacteriales; family Nocardioidaceae; genus Nocardioides; species Nocardioides sp. F233. The sequence goes on along the minus strand of NZ_JBVASH010000003.1, from coordinate 489,509 downwards.
GCTCGCCGTCGGGGCCCTTGCCCTCGAAGTGCTTGCGCACGACGGTCGCCTGGATGCCGTTGCGACGCAGGACCTCGGCGGTGCCCTGGGTCGCGAGGATCTCGAAGCCGTAGTCGACCAGCACCCGGGTCGGGAAGATCATCGTGCGCTTGTCGCGGTCGGCGATCGAGATGAACACCTTGCCCGAGGTCGGCAGCGGGCCGTACGCCGCGGCCTGCGACTTGCTGAACGCCGTGCCGAAGTCGGCGTCGAAGCCCATCACCTCGCCGGTCGACTTCATCTCCGGACCGAGCACGGTGTCGACGAACTGGCCGTCCTTGGTACGGAACCGGTTGAACGGCAGCACCGCCTCCTTGACCGCGATCGGCGAGTCCGCGGGCAGGGTACCGCCGTCGCCCTCGGCCGGGAGCACGCCGGAGGCGCGCAGCTCGGCGATCGACTCCCCCAGCATCAGCCGGGCCGCGGCCTTGGCGAGCTGGGTGCCGGTGGCCTTGGAGACGAACGGGACGGTGCGCGAGGCGCGCGGGTTGGCCTCGATCACGTAGAGCACGTCGGCTCCCAGCGCGAACTGGATGTTGATCAGGCCGCGCACGCCCACGCCCTTGGCGATGGCCGTGGTGGCCTCGCGGATCCGGGCGATCTCGGCGTTGCCGAGCGTGATCGGCGGCAGGGCGCACGACGAGTCGCCCGAGTGGATGCCGGCCTCCTCGATGTGCTCCATCACGCCGCCGAGGAACAGGTCGGTGCCGTCGTACAGGGCGTCGACGTCGATCTCGACCGCGTCGTCGATGAACCGGTCGACCAGCACCGGCCGGTCGGGGCTGATCTCGGTCGCGGCGTTGATGTAGGCCTCGAGCGCCTGGTCGCTGTAGACGATCTGCATGCCGCGTCCGCCGAGGACGTACGACGGCCGCACCAGCACCGGGTACCCGATCGAGTGGGCGATCGCCTGCGCGTCCTCGTACGACACCGCGGTGCCGTGCTTGGGCGCCACCAGGCCGGCGTCGGCGAGGACCCGGCCGAACGCACCGCGCTCCTCGGCGAGGTCGATCGCCTCGGGGCTGGTGCCGACGATCGGGACGCCGGCGTCCTGCAGGCCCTGCGCGAGTCCGAGCGGGGTCTGGCCGCCGAGGGTCGCGATGACGCCCGCGATCGGGCCGGCGGCCTTCTCCGCCTCGTAGATCTCGAGCACGTCCTCCATCGTGAGCGGCTCGAAGTAGAGCCGGTCCGAGGTGTCGTAGTCGGTCGAGACCGTCTCCGGGTTGCAGTTGACCATGATCGTCTCGTAGCCGGCCTCGGCCAGCGCAAGGCTGGCGTGGACGCACGAGTAGTCGAACTCGATGCCCTGGCCGATCCGGTTCGGGCCGGAGCCGAGGATGATCACGGCCTGCTTGCCCTCGGCCCGCGGCTGGACCTCGGTCTCCTCGTCGTAGGACGAGTAGTAGTACGGCGTGGCCGCGGCGAACTCGGCGGCGCAGGTGTCGACGGTCTTGAAGACCGGCCGGACACCGAGCGTCTGCCGGGCGATGCGGACCTCGGACTCCTGCAACCCGCGGATGGCCGCGATCTGGGCGTCGGAGAGGCCGTGGCGCTTGGCGAGGCGGAGCGCACCGGCGTCGAGAGTCTCGGTGGCGGCGACCTGCTGGGCGATCTCGTCGATCAGGAAGACCTGGTCGACGAACCAGGGGTCGATCTTGGTCGCGTCGTGGATCTCGTCCTGGGTGGCGCCGGCGCGGATCGCCTGCATCAGCTCCTGCAGGCGGCCGTCGTGCGGGACCTTGATGCTCTCGAGCAGCGCAGCCTTGTCACCGACCGGGGCGGCCCAGTCGAAGGGCGCGTGCTTGTTCTCGAGCGAGCGCAGCGCCTTGTTGAGCGCCTCGGTGAAGCTGCGGCCGATCGCCATCGCCTCGCCGACCGACTTCATGTGGGTGGTGAGCGTCGGGTCGGCGGTCGGGAACTTCTCGAACGCGAAGCGCGGGACCTTGACCACGACGTAGTCGAGGCTCGGCTCGAAGGAGGCCGGGGTCTCCTTGGTGATGTCGTTCGGGATCTCGTCGAGGGTGTACCCGACGGCGACCTTGGCCGCGATCTTGGCGATCGGGAAGCCGGTGGCCTTCGACGCGAGGGCCGAGGAGCGCGAGACGCGGGGGTTCATCTCGATCACGATGACCCGGCCGTCGGCCGGGTTGACGGCGTACTGGATGTTGCAGCCGCCGGTGTCGACGCCGACCTCGCGGATGATGCCGATCGCGAGGTCGCGCAGGTGCTGGTACTCGCGGTCGGTCAGCGTCATCGCGGGCGCGACGGTGATCGAGTCACCGGTGTGCACGCCCATCGGGTCGAAGTTCTCGATCGAGCAGATGATGACGACGTTGTCGGCCTTGTCGCGCATCACCTCCAGCTCGTACTCCTTCCAACCGATGATCGACTCCTCGATGAGGACCTCGGTGGTCGGCGACGCGGACAGACCGGCACCGGCGATGCGGTGCATGTCCTCCTCGTCGTAGGCGATGCCGGAGCCGAGGCCGCCCATGGTGAAGGACGGGCGGACGACGATCGGGAAGCCGAGGTCGGCGGCGGCCTTCTCGACCTCCTCCATCGAGTGGCACACGAAGGAGCGGGCGACCTCGCCGCCGACCTTGTGGACGATGGCGTTGAACAGCTCGCGGTTCTCGCCGCGGTGGATCGCCTCGAAGCTGGCGCCGATCATCTCGACGCCGTACTTCTCCAGGACGCCGCTCTCGTGGGCCGCGATGGCGGCGTTGAGCGCGGTCTGGCCGCCGAGGGTCGGCAGGATCGCGTCGGGGCGCTCCTTGGCGATGACCTTCTCGACGAACTCCGGGGTGATCGGCTCGACGTACGTCGCGTCGGCGAACTCCGGGTCGGTCATGATCGTGGCCGGGTTGGAGTTGATCAGGATGACCCGCAGGCCCTCCTCCTTGAGCACCCGGCAGGCCTGGGTGCCGGAGTAGTCGAACTCGCAGGCCTGCCCGATGACGATCGGGCCGGAGCCGATGACCAGGACGGACTTGATGTCTTCGCGCTTCGGCATCAGGCGTTCTCCTCCAGGAGCGTGGTGAAGCGGTCGAAGAGGTACGCCGCGTCGTGTGGGCCGGCAGCGGCCTCGGGGTGGTACTGGACGGAGAACGCCTTGAGCTTGCCCTCGGCGCGGAGCTCCAGGCCCTCGACCACGTCGTCGTTGAGGCAGACGTGGCTGACCGTGGCGGTGCCGTACGGCGTCTCGGTCGGGGCGTCGACCGGGGCGTCGACCGCGAACCCGTGGTTGTGGGCGGTGACCTCGACCTTGCGGGTGGTCAGGTCCATCACCGGCTGGTTGATGCCGCGGTGGCCGTACTTGAGCTTGTAGGTGCCGAAGCCGAGCGCGCGGCCGAAGAGCTGGTTGCCGAAGCAGATGCCGAAGTACGGCAGGTCCTGCGCCAGCGCCTGCTGGAGCAGCTCGACCTGGCCGGTCGTCGCGGCCGGGTCGCCGGGGCCGTTGGAGAAGAACAGTCCGTCGGGGCCGTTGTCGCCGACCGCGAGGACGTCCTCGATGCTCGCGGTGGCGGGCAGCACGTGGACCTCGATGCCGCGCTCGCTCATCCGCTGCGGGGTCATGTCCTTGATGCCGAGGTCGAGGGCGGCCACGGTGAACCGCTTCTCCCCCCGCGCCGGCACGACGTACGCCTCGCTGGTGGAGACGGCCTCGGACAGGTTGGCGCCGGACATCTCGGCGGAGTCCTTGACCTTCTCCAGCAGCTTCGCCGGATCGGTCTCGACGGTGGAGATGCCGACCCGCATCGCGCCGCGCTCGCGGAGGTGGCGGGTGAGCGCGCGGGTGTCGATGCCGGAGATGCCGACGACGCCCTGCGCCTTGAGCTCGTCGTCGAGCGAGCGGCGCGAGCGCCAGTTGCTCGGGATGCGCGCGGGCTCGCGGACGACGTACCCGGCGACCCAGATCCGCTTCGACTCCGGGTCCTCGTCGTTGACGCCGGTGTTGCCGATGTGGGGAGCCGTCATGACGACGACCTGGCGGTGGTACGACGGGTCGGTCAGCGTCTCCTGGTAGCCGGTCATGCCGGTGTTGAAGACGGCCTCGCCGAAGGTCTCGCCCTCGGCGCCGTAGGCCTCGCCGTGGAACGTGCGGCCGTCCTCGAGGACGAGCAGTGCGGGGGTGCTCATGCGAGCGCTCCTTCCAGGACCGTCGGGGTGCCGCGCAGCAGCGTGGCGACCACCCGACCGGTGAGCTTGCGGTCGTGCCAGGGGTTGTTGCGGCTCAGCGAGACGCTGGCGGCGCGGTCGACGACGACCTTCGTGGTGGGGTCGACCAGGGTGAGGTTGGCGGGCTCGCCGACGGCGATCGGGCGGCCGTGCTCGCCGTCGAGGCCGGCGATCCGGGCCGGGTTCGCGCTCATCACCCGGGCCACGCCGGCCCAGTCGAGCAGGCCGGAGTCGACCATCACGGTGGTGATGACCGGGAGCGCGGTCTCGAGGCCGAGCATGCCGAAGGCCGCGTCGACGAAGGCGTGCTCCTTGTCGTGGCGGGCGTGCGGCGCGTGGTCGGTGGCGACGGCGTCGATGGTGCCGTCGGCCAGCGCCTCGCGCAGCGCCTGCACGTCCTCGTCGGGACGCAGTGGCGGGTTGACCTTGTACGTCGGGTCGTAGCCGGTGAGCAGGTCGGTGGTGAGCAGCAGGTGGTGGGGCGTGACCTCGGCGGTCACGTCGATCCCCTGCGCCTTGGCCCAGCGGACCACCTCGACGCTGCCGGCGGTCGAGACGTGCGCGACGTGGACCCGGCTGCCGGTGTGGCGGGCCAGCATCACGTCGCGCGCGACGATGATCTCCTCGGCGACGCCCGGCCAGCCGGGCAGGCCGAGCTGGCCGGACAGCTCGCCCTCGTGACAGCAGGCGGTCGGGCCGGCGAGCGACGGGTCCTGGCTGTGCTGGCTGACCACGCCGCCGAATGCCTTGACGTACTCCAGCGCCCGGCGCATCACGCGCGGGTCGTGGACGCACTTGCCGTCGTCGGAGAAGACCCGGACCTTGGCGCGGCTGCGGGCCATCAGGCCGAGCTCGGCGAGCTCCTCGCCCGCCAGGCCCTTGGTGACCGCGCCGACCGGCTGGACATCGACCAGGCCGGCCTTCCGGCCGAGGTCGAAGACCCGCTCGGCCGCCTCGGCGGTGTCGGTGACCGGGTGGGTGTTGGCCATCGCGAGGACGGCGGTGTAGCCCCCGACCGCGGCGGCACGCGAACCGGTGAGCACCGTCTCGGCGTCCTCACGACCGGGTTCGCGCAGGTGGGTGTGCAGGTCGACCAGGCCGGGCAGCAGGCGCAGGCCGTCGGCGTCGATCGTGTCGTCGGCCTTGGTGGTGACCTTGCCCAGCTCGGCGACGGTGCCGTCCTGGACGAGGACGTCGGTCGTCGTACCGTCGGGCAGGGTGGCGCCCTTGATCAGGATGCTCATGCGCTGGTCTCCTCGCCGGCGAGCAGGTGGTAGAGCACGGACATGCGGACGGCCACGCCGGCGGAGACCTGGTCGAGCACGACCGAGTCCAGGGCGTCGGCGGCGTCCGCGGAGATCTCCAGGCCGCGGTTCATCGGGCCGGGGTGCAGGATCGGCGTGCCGGGCTTGAGCACGGCGAGCCGGTCGCGGGTCAGGCCGTAGCCGACGGTGTACTCGCGCGCGGTCGGGAAGAACCCGCCGCTCATCCGCTCGCGCTGGACGCGCAGCATCATCACGGCATCCGCCTGCGGCAGCACCTCGTCGAGGTCGTAGCTGGTGGCGAAGCCCGCCGCCTTCGACCAGTCGCCCACGCCCGAGGGCATCAGCGTCGGCGGGGCGACCGCGGTGACCGTGGCGCCGAGCTTGGTGAGGCTCTTGACGTTGGAGCGGAACACCCGGCTGTGGGTCAGGTCGCCGACGATCGCGACGTGCTTGCCCTCGAGGGTGCCGAGCTTGCGGGTCAGCGTGTAGCCGTCGAGCAGCGCCTGGGTGGGGTGCTCGTGGGTTCCGTCGCCGGCGTTGATGACCGGTACGTCGACCCAGCGGCTGATCTGCTCGGCCGCGCCGCTGGCGCCGTGACGGACGACCAGGCCGTCGATGCCCATGGCCGTCACGGTCAGCACGGTGTCGCGCAGGGACTCGCCCTTGCTCGCGCTGCTGCCCTTGGCGGACAGGTTGATCACGTCGGCGGAGAGCCACTTGCCGGCGATCTCGAAGCTCGACCGGGTGCGGGTGGAGTCCTCGAAGAACAGGTTGATGACGGTGCGGCCACGCAGCGCCGGGAGCTTCTTGACCTGGCGGTTCTGCACGTCGTGCATCTCCGCCGCCGTCGTGAAGAGCTCCTGGATGTCGTCGGCGCTCACGTCGTCGATGCTCAGCAGATGCTTGTTCACTGGATGCGCACCTCGTCCTCGCCGTCGGTCTCGACCAGCCGCAGGCTGACGCGCTCGCTGCGGGCGGTCGGCAGGTTCTTGCCGACGTGGTCGGCACGGATCGGGAGCTCCCGGTGGCCCCGGTCGACCAGCACCGCCAGCCGTACGACGGCCGGCCGGCCCAGGTCCGAGAGCGCGTCGAGCGCGGCCCGGATGGTGCGCCCGGAGTAGAGCACGTCGTCGACCAGGACGACCGTCTTGCCGTCGATCCCGCCGGCCGGCACCTGGGTGCGGTGCGGCGCGCGGGTCGGGTTGGACCGCAGGTCGTCGCGGTACATGGTGACGTCGAGCTCGCCGGTGGCGACCGTCGTACCCTCGACCTGGGCGATGTTGTCGGCCAGGCGGCGGGCCAGCGGGACGCCGCGGGTGTGGAGCCCGAGAAGAAGAAGATCCTCGGCGCCCTTGTTGCGCTCGAGGATCTCGTGGGAAATGCGGATCAACGCCCGGCTGATGTCGCCGGCGTCGAGGACGACGCGTCCGTCTGCGGGGACCTGCGCGTGGGTAGGCATCAGCGTGCCTGACCTCCTTCTCCGCCTCACGGGACGGCTCGTTAAAGGATGTCGAACTGCGGCTCACCCTACCCGCTGGGCGGGGCTCTCGGCGAACCGGGATCGGTGTGCCGCGGGACACCGGACGCGCTGCGCGGATCTGGTGGCGTCGGGCGGCGCGGACGTTGCGGTTTGGTCCCAAACCGCAACGCAACGGGCCCTGGACGTGCGGTTTCTGCCCAATCGACATCTGGTCTGACCACGACAGCCCGGAGGGACCCGGCACCGCCAGGTCCCTCCGCGAGCAACCGGCGGCCTATCGGACCGCGTACGTCGCCCTCACGCAGATCCGGCTCACAGTGCCGTCGCCATCGCCGCGCACGCCCGCAGCCAGGACCGTCGCGTCTCGGCGGACAGCTGCACGTAGGGGACGACCGAGCCCGACACCAGCGCCGGGTCGTAGGGAACCCGGTAGACGCCGCGGGTGCGCTGCTCGTAGACCTGCACCAGGTCGCGCGCGAGCGCCTCGTCGACCTTCTGGCTCGGGTCGGAGAGCACCGTGATGGTCTTGTACTTCAGGTTCTCGTGGCCGGCGTCCTGCAGCGCGTCGAGCATCCACAGACCGCTGTAGCCGGTGTCCTCGCGGACCGTGCTGGTCACGACGAGGAGGTCCGCAGCGCCGGCCGCGGCGAGCCAGTTCTCGGCGCGGAGATTGTTGCCGGTGTCGATCAGGAGCAGGCGGTAGAAGCGCTCCAGCAGGGCGTGGACCTCGGCGAAGTCGTCGGCGTGGATGACGCCGGTGACGTCGGGGCGCTCGTCGGAGGCCAGGACGTCGAAGTGGGCGTCGCCCTGGGAGCGGACGAAGGCACCGAGGTCGCCGATCCGGGACTGGTAGACGTCCTTGAACCGGCCGAGGTCCTCGAGCAGCTCGCGGGTGGTGTTGCGGTGGGTGCTGCGGGTGCCGCGGATCCCGAGGGTGCCGCGCGTCTCGTTGTTGTCCCACGCGATCACGCCGCCGCCACGCACGGTGCCGAAGGTGTAGCCCGCGGCGAGCACCCCGGTCGTCTTGGCCGCGCCGCCCTTCGGGTTCACGAACGCGATGGTGCGGGGGCCGTCGAAGTCCTTCTGGATCGCGGCCCGGTCAGCCTCGTAGGACCGCTCAGCAGCACCCATCGCGGGCTTGACCAGCCCGCCCGACCAGCGGCGTACCCGCCCGCGCCAGCCCCACGTCGCCGGCCCCAGCGTCACCTCGTTGTCGCGGCGGTCGAGGAAGTCGGTCGCGGACATGAAGCGGCGCGGCTCGACGGCCTCGGGTACGACGGCCGGCGGCTCGACGCTCGGCGGCGGGCTCGGCGGCGGGCTCGTCGGGGGGCTCGTCGGGGGGCTCGTCGGCGGCGGACCCACCGGAGGCCCACCCACCGGAGGAGGAGGCGGCGGCCCGACCGGAGGTGCACCGGGCGGCGGACCGATCGGGTCCGTGAGCGGGTCGGACAGGTGGTCGGTCAGGGGGTCGGTCGACGAGTGACTCACGTGTACCTCCGAGATAGGCAGCGGTCGTCGGCCAACCTACCCCGGCGCCACCCTCACGACACGGCGGAGAGCGCGGTCTCGATCGCCCTGTGGAAAGTCGGGTAGGCGAAGTGCATCCCGCGCAGCGTCGCGAGCGGCACCTCGGCGTGGACGGCGGTCACGAGCATGCCGATGATCTCGCCGCCGGCCGGCCCCACCGCGGTGGCGCCGACGAGGACGTCGCGGTCGAGGTCGACGACGACCTTGACCAGGCCGTCGTTGCCGACCTTGTGCAGCCAGCCGCGGCTCGACTCCGGCAGCGCCGCCGTACCGACGCCGACCCGGATCCCCGCCCGCCTGGCCTGGTCCTCGGTCAGCCCGACCGAGCCGACCTCCGGGTCGGTGAAGGTGGCGCGCGAGACGGCGCGGTAGTCGGCCCAGGGCCCGTCCTCGCCGGTGAGGTCGCGGATCGCGACGTTCGCCTGGTACATCGACATGTGCGTGAACGCGCCCTTGCCGGTGATGTCGCCGATCGCCCACAGACCCTCGACCCCACGCACCCGCATCCGCTCGTCGACGTCGATCGCGCGAGCCGTGGGATCGGCACCGACGGTGTGGAGCCCGATGTCGGAGAGGTTGGTACGACGACCGGCCGCGACCAGCAGGTCCTCGGCGACGAGCTTCTCGCCGCCGGCCAGCACGACGCCGAAGTCACCGTCGTAGCCGACCGACTCGACGGCCGCTCCGGCGCGGACGACGATCCCCTCCGCGCCGAGCGCCGCGGCGACGACGCCGGAGGCCTCGGGCTCCTCGGGACCGAGGATCCGCTCCCCTGCCTCGACGATCGTCACCGCGACCCCGAATCGGGAGAACGCCTGCGCGAGCTCGCAGCCGATCGCGCCACCGCCGAGCACGATGAGGGACTCCGGCAGCGTGCGGAGCTGCACGGCGTCGCGGTTGGTCCAGTACGGCGTGTCCTCGAGCCCCGCGATCGGCGGTACCGCTGGCTCGGTTCCGGTGTTGAGCACCACCCCGCGCCGTACGGTCACCGCGACCTCGCCGTCGTCGGTCGTCACCACGACCCGGCCGGGCCCGGCCAGTCGCCCGTGGCCGCGCACGAACTGCGCGCCCGCCTTCTCGAGGCGCTCGACGGCGACCTTGTCGTCCCAGTCGTCGGTGGCCTCGTCGCGGATCCGGTCGGCGACGACGGTCCAGTCCGGCCGGACCTCGCTGTCCCCCGCCAGCGCCGAGACCCGCCGTGCCTCGGCGAGCGCGTCGGCCGCTCGGATCATCATCTTCGACGGGATGCACCCGAAGTACGGGCACTCGCCACCGACCAGGCGGCGGTCGACGCCGACCACGGAGAGCCCGGCCCGGGCCAGCGAGGCGGCGAGGTGCTCACCGCCGGGCCCGAGCCCGATGACGACGACGTCGGCTTCCAGCTGGCCTGTCATGGCGCCACACTGGCACACCCGGCAAGGGGTCGACCAGCGTCAGCCGGGGCAGCGATTGGGCACAAACCGCAGCGACACGCCGGGAGATGTCGCGGTTTGGTCCCCAACCGCAACTGGTCAACCGGTCAGACCAGTGTGGCCTTCTTGCGCTGGATCGCGCCGAGCACACCGTTGACGAACGCGGGCGACTCGTCGGTCGACAGCTCGCGGACCAGCCCCATCGCCTCGGTCACGGCAACCGTGTCGGGCACGTCGTCGGCCCAGAGCAGCTCCCAGACGCCGATCCGGAGCACGTTGCGGTCGACCGCGGGCATCCGGGCCAAGCTCCAGTCGGTGGAGAACTCCTCGAGCACCTCGTCGATCCGCTCGCGGCGCTCGGAGACGCCGCGCACGAGGACGGAGGTGTAGGGGTTCGCCGGGGGCTCGCCCTCGGCGATGACCCGCTCGAGCGCCTCGACGCCCGTCTCGCCGCGCAGGTCGGCGGCGTACAGGACGTCGAGGGCGCGCTTGCGGGCCTTGGTCCGGGCTCCCACGAGGGGGATCAGCCCTTCACGCGCGAGAGGTACGAGCCGCCCTCGCGGGTGTCGACCTTGATCTTCTCGCCCTGCTCGATGAAGAGCGGGACCTGGATCTCGGCGCCGGTCTCGAGCGTGGCGGGCTTGGTGCGGCCGGTGGCGGAGTCGCCGACGACGCCGGGCTCGGTGTAGGAGACCAGGAGCTCGACCGAGGCGGGCATCTCGATGAAGAGCACGCGGCCCTCGTTGGTGGCCACGATGACCTCCTGGTTCTCCAGGAGGAAGCCGGCGGCGGTGCCGACGATCGCGGGGTCGACCTCGATCTGGTCGTAGTCCTGGACGTCCATGAAGACGAAGTTGGTGCCGTCGTTGTAGAGGTACTGGAACGAGCGGCGGTCGACCGTGGCGGTCTCGACCTTGGTGCCGGCGTTGAACGTCTTGTCGACGTTCTTGCCCGACTCGACGTGCTTGAGCTTGGTGCGGACGAACGCAGGGCCCTTGCCCGGCTTCACGTGCTGGAACTCGACCACCTGCCAGAGCTGGCCCTCCAGGTTCAGCACCATGCCGTTCTTGAGGTCGTTCGTCGTTGCCATGCGTCAGCCTTCTGTCGAGATGTCGAAAGATCGGGTGGCTCCACGAGTGGACGCGGGGCCGGCAGTCGATCTTAGTGCGCGCCCCGTGCTGCGATGAATTCGAGCGCCTGCCGGTAGCCGTCGATGCCCTGGCCGGAGATGGTGGTCGCGGCGTGCGGTTCGACGTACGACGTGTGCCGGAACTCCTCCGGACGCTGCTTGGGCTCGGAGATGTGGACCTCCACGAGAGGCGCGGTCAGCTGCGCGCAGGCGTCGTAGAGGGCCAGCGAGTAGTGGGTCCAGGCGGCGGCGTTGAGCACGACGGGCGTGTCGTCGTCGGCCGCCCGGTTGAGCCAGTCGAGCAGCTCGCCCTCGTGGTTGGTCTGCCGCACGTCGACCTCGAGACCCAGGTCGCGGCCCCAGCCGACGCACAGCTCGGCGAGCTGGTCATGGGTGGTGTGCCCGTAGATCTCGGGCTGGCGCCGCCCGAGCCGGCCGAGGTTGGGACCGTTGAGGACCAGGACGGTGGTCACGCGGCGCCTCCCGAGATCGCGGAGTACGCCGAGCGCAGGTCCTCCTCGGACGGACCAGCGAGGACGACGGGCCGGGCCAGGTCCTCGAGCACGACGAACCGCAGCTGGTTGCCGCGGGCCTTCTTGTCGACCCGCATCGTGGCGAGCAGGGTGTCGAAGTCGGCGCCGCTCCACGAGGTCGGCAGGCCGACCCGGCCGAACGCCGCACGGTGCCGGTCGACGACCTCCGGCGCCAGCGACCCGGCGCGGGCGGCCAGCTCGGCGACGTACACGCAGCCCAGGGCGACGGCCTCACCGTGGCGGATGGAGTAGTCGGTCGCCTTCTCGATGGCGTGGGCCAGGGTGTGGCCGTAGTTGAGGACCTCGCGGCCGGGGTGGCCGTCGACTCCCCCGGTCTCCTTGAGGTCGCCGGCGACGACCTCGGCCTTGACCCGGATGGCCCGCTCGACCAGCTCGCGCAGCACCGGCGAGTCGGCGGTGAGTGACGCTGGATCGGTCGACTCGACCAGCTCGAGGATCCGCGGGTCGGCGATGAAGCCGCACTTCACGACCTCGCCGAGGCCGGCGACGAGCTCGGCGCGCGGCAGCGTCTCGAGCAGCGACAGGTCGCACAGCACGCCGGCGGGCTCGTGGAAGGAGCCGACCAGGTTCTTGCCGGCGGGGGTGTTGATGCCGGTCTTGCCCCCGACCGCGGCGTCGACCATCGCGAGCACGGTCGTCGGGACGTGGACGACAGCGACGCCGCGCAGCCAGGTGGCGGCGACGAAGCCGCCGAGGTCGGTGGTCGCGCCGCCGCCGAGGGTGACGACGGCGTCGGAGCGGGTGAAGCCCTCCTCGCCGAGCGACTCCCAGCAGGCCGCGGCGACCTCCCAGTTCTTCGCCTCCTCGCCGTCGGGAACCTGCAGCACGATGACGTCGAGGCCCTCGAGCAGGTCCGCGAACGGCTCGAGCAGGTCCTCGAGCGACTCGGGGGTGATGATCGCGACCCGCTGGACTCCGGCGGGCAGCAGTCCGCGCAGGCGGTCGAGGACGCCGTGGCCGACCACGACGTCGTACGGCGCCGCCGCGGTCACCGGGATGACGGTGGGCTGATCGGTCATGCGGGGTCTCCCTGCAGGGCGGTGACGATCTCGGCAGCGATCTCGGCGGGCTCGCGGCCGTCAGTGTCGACGATGATCCGGGCCAGGCCGGCGTACACCGGCGCACGCTCGTCGAGGAGCTGCTTGACCCGAGCACGGACGTTGCCGAGCAGCAGCGGCCGACCGGAGCCGAGGCCGACCCGCTTGACGGCGTCGGCGAGCCCGACGCGCAGGAAGACGACCTGGTGGGCGGCGAGCAGTGCCTGGGTCGACGGGTCGAGCACCGCGCCGCCGCCGAGGGACAGCACGCCGTCGCTCTCGTCGAGCGCCAGCGCGACCGCGGCTCTCTCGAGCGCGCGGAAGGTCGCCTCGCCGTCCTCGACGAAGATGTCCTGGACGGTCTTGCCGTGCTGCGCCTCGATCAGCTCGTCGGTGTCGGCGAACCCGACCCCGAGCCGCTCGGCGAGCAGCCGGCCGACGGTGGTCTTGCCGGCACCCATGGTGCCGATCAGGACCGCACGCGGCCCGCTCGTCACTTGAACCGGAGGGTGTCGAGGTACGACTGCACGTTGCGGCGGGTCTCCTGGACCGAGTCGCCGCCGAACTTCTCCAGCACCGCCTCGGCGAGCACCAGCGCGACCATCGCCTCGGCGACGATGCCGGCTGCGGGGACCGCACACACGTCGGAGCGCTGGTGGTGGGCGACGGTCTCCTCGCCGGTGGCGAGGTCGACCGTGCGCAGGGCGCGCGGGACGGTGGCGATCGGCTTCATCGCGGCGCGCACGCGCAGGACCTCGCCGGTGGTCATGCCGCCCTCGGTGCCGCCGGAACGGCCGGACACGCGCCGCAGCCCCTCCTCGGTCGGGACGATCTCGTCGTGGGCGAGCGAGCCGGGGGTCGCGGCGAGCTCGAAGCCGTCGCCGACCTCGACGCCCTTGATCGCCTGGATGCCCATCAGCGCGCCGGCGAGGCGCGCATCGAGGCGGCGGTCCCAGTGGACGTGGGAGCCGAGGCCCGGCGGGAGGCCGTGGACGACGACCTCGACGACGCCGCCGAGGGTGTCGCCGTCCTTGTGGGCCTGGTCGATCCGCTCGACCATGAGCTTGGAGCCGTCGGCATCGAGGCAGCGCACCGGATCGGCGTCGAGGCGCTCGACGTCGTCGGGTGCCGGGAGCTCGCGCGACGGCGTACGGACGCCACCGATCTCGAGCACGTGGCTGACGATCCGGGCACCGGTCGCCTGCTCCAGGAAGTTGCTGGCGACCCGGCCGAGCGCGACCCGGGCCGCGGTCTCACGCGCGGAGGCGCGCTCGAGGATCGGGCGGGCGTCGGCGAAGTCGTACTTCTGCATGCCCGCGAGGTCGGCGTGGCCGGGACGCGGACGGGTGAGCGGGGCGTTGCGCGCCTGCGCCTCGAGCACGGCGGGGTCGACCGGGTCGGCCGCCATGACGGTCTCCCACTTCGGCCACTCGGTGTTGCCGACCTGGATCGCGACCGGGCCGCCCTGGGTGCGACCGTGCCGGACACCGCCGGTGATGGTCACCTCGTCGGCCTCGAACTTCATCCGGGCGCCGCGGCCGTAACCGAGGCGACGACGGGCGAGCGAGTCGGAGATGTCATCGGTCGTGACCTCGACGTGGGCCGGCAGGCCCTCGAGGATCGCGACCAGGGAGGGGCCGTGGGACTCCCCCGCAGTCAGCCAGCGCAACATGGGCACCAGTCTCCCACGGTGGGCTCAGGCGCCGAGGACCTGTCCCACGACGACGGCGACCAGGGCACCGATCACCAGGAACGGGCCGTAGGGCACCCGCCGGCGGATCATGGTTCCGCTGCGCCGCATCGGCACCATGCCCAGCACGCCGAGGACGGCGGCGGCGAGCACCGACGCGAGCAGCACGGGCGCACCGAACGGACCGAGCGCGATGCCGAGCAGCGCGCCGAGGCGAACGTCGCCACCGGCCATCGCGCGCGGGCTCACCAGCCGGATCAGGCCGTAGTAGCCGCCGAGCGCGACGAACCCGGCCAGGCCCCACAGCGCCACCCGCGGCTCGCCCACGATCACGGAGACCGCACCCACCAGCCCTCCGGTCACCAACCAGGACGGCCGGATCAGCCGGGACGGGAGGTACCAGGTGACGTAGTCGATCACCGTCAGCGCACAGCAGACCGGCACGAGGAAGAGCAGCCAGAGCAGGCCCCAGCTCCACCCCAGCACGAGGCCGAGCACGCCGGCCGCGAGCCCGCACGCGACCACGCTGCGCAGGCGCAGCCCGGGGCGGGCGGCGAGCACGGCGAACGGCACGTGGTCGGGGTAGTCGTCGGGGTTCTCGGTCGGGTCGTGCTCCGGCTCGGGGCACAGCGCGATCAGCCACGGGACCAGCAGCCCCAGCGCCGCACCGATGAGCGCGCAGGCCAGCGCGGGCACCCACTCCATGGCCATGAACCTATCGAGCCGCGAGCGCGGCTTCGCCCGCCGAGCGCATGGCGTCGAGTGGCCCGTCGTGACCAGTGAACATGCCGAACTGCAGCACGGCCTGGTGGATGAGCAGGTCCAGCCCGGACACGACGGTGGTGCCCGCGGACAGGGCGGCCGCGACCAGCGGCGTGGGCCACTCGTTGTAGGTCACCTCGAAGACCACCGCGGCCGGGAGCACCCGGCTGACCAGGTCGGCGGTCTGCGCGGCAGCCGGGACGGTGGACACCACGACATCGCCCGTCGCCCCCACCTCGTCCAGCGGTACGACGACCACCCGGGGCGCCGACGGGTGCCGCTCGATCGCGGCCACCGCCTCGGCCGCGTTGGCCGGGTTGCGCGCGGCGACGGTGATCTCGGCGATGCCGAGGTCGACCAGCGCCAGGCCCACACTCGCGGCGGTCGCACCGCCGCCGAGGACGGTCGCCGCCGACAGGTCCCCGGCAAAACGCTCCCGGATCGCCGCCACGGCCCCCGGCACGTCGGTGTTGTCGGCGAACCACCCGGTCGGGGTCCGCACGAGTGTGTTGGCGCCCCCGGCCAGCACGGCCAGGTCCGAGACCTCGTCGGCCAGCGCCAGCGCCTCCCGCTTGAGCGGTGCGGTCACCGACAGCCCCCGCCACTCCGGGCCGAGGCCGGCCACGAAGCCGGCGAGCTCACCGGCCGGCACCCGCACGGCGTCGTACGACGCATCGAGGCCGAGCGCGGCGTACCCCGCCCGGTGCAGGGTCGGCGAGAGCGAGTGGGCGACGGGGTCGCCCAGCACCGCGCACCTCATCGACGCGCCATCAGCAGGCGTCGGAGGTCGTGCAGTACTCACGCAGCCGCTCGGTGGCGGCATTGTGCTCGGCCAGCGTGGTCGAGAAGACGGTCTCGCCGGTCTTCAGGTTGACCACGACCCAGTACAGCCACGGCCCGTCGGCCGGGTGCAGCGCGGCGTCGATGGTCGCCTGACCGGGGTTGCCGATCGGGCCCGGCGGCAGGCCGGTGTGGGCGTAGGTGTTGTACGGCGAGTCGATGTCGCGCTGCGCCGAGGTGGTCCACACCTCGCCGGAGAGCCCGTTGGCGTAGGCGACCGTCGCATCCGACTGGAGGGCCATCCCCTTGTCGAGGCGGTTGTAGATCGCCCGCGCCACCTTCGGGTAGTCCTGGGTGCGGTTGGCCTCGAACTCCAGCATGCTCGCGACCGTCAGCACCTCGTGGGCGGTCAGGCCGAGCGCCTGCGCCTGGGCGTCGAGGCCGAGGTCCTCCATCACCGACTGCCCCTTGGCGACCATCGCGGCGAGGATCGTCTGCGGGGTGTCGGTCGGGGTGATCGTGTACGTCGCCGGGAACAGGTAGCCCTCCGGGTTGCCGCCCGCCGACGCAGGCAGGCCGAGCGCGGCCGGGTCGGCCAGCACCGCCTGGAACTCCTTGGCCTTGAAGTCGGTGTTCTTGGCGAGGATCTTCACGATGTCCGAGGTCCGCTTGCCCTCGGGGATGGTCACCGTGTCCTGGGCGATCTGCGAGGGGTCGACGAGGATCGTGACGACGTCGACGGCCTTCATCCTGCTCTTGAGCAGGTAGGTGCCGGCCTGGATCTTCGTGGACCTGCTGTTCTTGGCCGCGGCGTCGACGAAGGCCTCGGAGGACTTCACGACCCCGAGGTCCTCGAGCTCGGCGCCCATCGAGGAGACCGACTGTCCGGGGTCGATGACGAAGGTGACCTCGCCGCTGCCCGGCCCGGCGAAGTCCTCGGGTCCGGCGAGCATGTCCTTGACGTCGGCGATCGCACCGCGCGCGAACCAGGCGACGATGCCGCAGAACAGCACCACCACGAGCAGCATCGGCAGGCAACCGCCCCGACGCCGCTTCTCGGCCCGCCGACGGCCACCGGCCGCCGTACCGGGGAGCAGGTCGTGACCTGCGTCCTCGACGTGCTCGGGCTGCGGCTCAGTCATGCGTCTCCTCGTGCGTGGGGGTCACCAGCTCCCCCGGAGGGTTGCCGGTCGCGCGTTCTGCATCCAGCGCCTGCTGGAGGATGACGACGGCCGCGACCTGGTCGACCACGGCTCGGCGCTTCGCTCCCTTGCGCTGGTCGCGCAGCATAGCCTCCGCCGTCACGGTGGTGAGCCGCTCGTCGACCAGGCGCACCGGGACGGGCGCGATCCGCTTCGCCAGGCGTACGGCGAACTCGCGGGTCTTGATCGCCGCCGGGCCCTCGCCGCCGGAGAGCGAGCGGGGCAGACCCATCACCACCTCCACCGCGTTCTCCTCGGCGAGCAGCTGGTGGATGCGGCGCAGGTCGCCCTTGCCGCGACGCACCGTCTCGACCGGGGTGGCGAGCATCCCGGACGGGTCGCTGCGGGCGACGCCGATCCGGGCATCACCCGGGTCGACGCCGAGGCGGACCCCGAAACGCATCGGCCCGTGTCTCAGTTGCCCGCGACGGCTGCCGTGACCGCCGCCAGCGCCTCGTCGATCCGGGACACGTCGGTGCCGCCGCCCTGCGCCAGGTCGGCCTTGCCGCCGCCCTTGCCGTCGAGGAAGGGGGCCGCAGCGCGGACCAGGTCGCCGGCCGCGAGGCCGCGGGCCTGAGCCGCGTCGTTGAGGGCCGCCACGATCGCCGCCTTGCCGTCGGCCGCGCCGATCAGTACGACGACCGCCGGGGCGTCACCGGCGAGGCGGGCCCGGACGTCGGTCGCGAGGGTGCGCACGTCGCCGCCGCTGGCGCCGTCGAGGCGCTGGGCGACCAGGCGCACGCCGTTGACGATGCTCGCGCCCTCGGCGAGCGCGGCGCCACCGGACAGCAGCTGGGCGAGACGGATCTTCTCGATCTCCTTCTCGCTCTGCTTGAGCCGCTCGACGAGGTCGCCCACCCGGCCGACGATGTCGCCGGGCTGGGTCTTGAGCAGCGTGGAGAGCTGGCCGACGACGTCGCGCTCGCGGGCGAGGTAGTCGAAGCCCTCGACACCGGTCAGCGCCTCGATGCGGCGGTTGCCGGAGCCGACCGATGCCTCGCTGGTGACCACGATGGTGCCGACCTGGCTGGAGTGGTCGACGTGCGTGCCACCGCACAGCTCACGCGACCACGGACCGCCGATCTCGACGACGCGGACCTTCTGGTCGTCGTACGTCTCACCGAAGAGGGCGATCGCGCCCCAGTCCTTGGCCTCGCCGAGGGTCATGTACTGCCAGCCGACGGGCAGGTCGGCGCGCAGCGCGTTGTTGGAGACCTGCTCGATCTCGCGGACCTGCTCGGGCGAGAGCGCGTTGAGCCAGCCGAAGTCGAGGCGCAGGTAGCCCGGTCGGTTGTAGGAGCCGGACTGGAGGGCGGTGGGCCCGAGCACCTCGCGCAGCGCGGCGTGCACGATGTGGGTGCCGGAGTGCGCCTGGCGGGCGCCGATGCGCCACTGCGGGTCGACCTTGGCGTGCAGCAGCCTCGCGTCGGCGGGCAGCTCGCCGTCGACGACGCGGACCTGGTGGACCACGAGGCCGCGCACCGGCCGCTGGACGTCGATCACCTCGACGGCGCCGCCCTCGAACTCGATGACGCCGGCGTCGGCCACCTGGCCACCGGACTCGGCGTAGAACGGCGTGCGGTCCAGGACCAGCTCACCGATCTCGCCGCCGGTGAGCACGGGGACGGCGGCGCCCTCGCGCAGCAGCGCGAGCGGCTTCGACTCGGTCTCGAGGGTCTCGTAGGCCAGCCACTCGGTCGGGCCGTTGGCGTCGAGGATGTCGCGGTAGACCGCGGTGTCGGCGTGCTGGCCCTTCTTGGCGCGCGCGTCGGCCTTGGCCCGCTCACGCTGCTCGGCCATCAGCTGCCGGAAGCCGGGCTCGTCGACGCTCAGGCCCGCCTCGGCGGCCATCTCGAGGGTCAGGTCGATCGGGAAGCCGTAGGTGTCGTGGAGCGCGAACGCCTTGTCACCGGGGATGGTGGTGGCGCCGGACTGCTTCACGTCGCCGGCGGCGAGGTCGAAGATCTGGGTGCCGGCCTGGAGCGTCTTGCGGAACGCTTCTTCCTCGGCGTACGCGATCTGCGCGATCCGGTCCCAGCCGGAGACCAGCTCGGGGTAGCTCTCCCCCATCTTGTCGCGCGAGACCGGCAGCAGCTCGGGCAGCGACTGGTCCTGGTAACCGAGCAGGCGCATGTTGCGCACGGCGCGGCGCAGCAGGCGGCGCAGGACGTAGCCGCGGCCCTCGTTGCCCGGGGTGACGCCGTCGCCGATGAGCATCAGCGAGCTGCGGACGTGGTCGGCGACCACGCGGAAGCGGACGTCGTCGACGTGGCCGTCGGGCCCCGGGGCGCCGTACTTCTTGCCGGAGAGCTCCATGGCCCTCTCGATCACGGGGAAGACGGTGTCGATCTCGTACATGTTGTGCTTGCCCTGGAGCAGGTACGCGACCCGCTCGAGGCCCATGCCGGTGTCGATGTTCTTGCTGGGCAGCGGGCCGGCGATGTCGAAGTCGTCCTTCGCCCGGACCGCGCTGAGCTCCTCCTGCATGAAGACCAGGTTCCAGATCTCCAGGAACCGGTCCTCGTCGGCCTCGGGGCCGCCGTCAGGGCCGAACTCGGCGCCGCGGTCGATGTAGATCTCGCTGCAAGGACCGCCCGGACCGGGCACGCCCATGTTCCAGTAGTTGTCCTTGAGCCCGCGCGGCTGGATCCGCTCGTCGGGCAGGCCCGCGATCCGCTTCCACGCCTCGCGCGCCTCGTCGTCCTCGGGGAGCACGGTGACCCAGATCCGGTCGGGGTCGAAGCCGAAGCCGCCGTCGGCCTGGGAGTTGGTGATCAGCTCCCACGCGAACTGGACGGCGCCCTCCTTGAAGTAGTCGCCGAACGAGAAGTTGCCGTTCATCTGGAAGAACGTGCCGTGGCGGGTGGTCTTGCCGACCTCCTCGATGTCGAGGGTCCGCACGCACTTCTGGACGCTGGTCGCGCGCTGGAACGGCGGCGTCTCCTGGCCCAGGAAGTAGGGCTTGAACGGCACCATGCCCGCGTTGACGAAGAGCAGGTTGGGGTCGTCGAGCAGCAGCGAGGCCGACGGTACGACGGTGTGGCCGCGGTTCTCGAAGTGCGCGAGGAACCGGTTGCGGATCTCCGCGCTGCTCAGGTACTGCTCGCTCAACGGGTGCCTTCCTTGCTGGGCTGGGGATTCATGAGTTGGGGCGGACCAGCGTCCGCGCCGTCGAAGCGCTGGCGCAGGTGGATCTCTGCCGCGGCCTGGCCACGGGCGACCTCCTCGCCGAACATCCGGGCGCCGAGGACGGCCGCGCCGATCCGGTCCCGCATGCCGTCGGGGGTGAACGCCTCGGCGAGACGGCGGACCCGGACCATGCCGTAGACACCGGCAGCGGCGCCGGCCGCGAACCAGACCCCGCCCTTCACGACGAGACCTCGAGGTCGGGGCGCAGGGTCGCCCGCTGGCGCGACTCGATGTCGCGGCGCGCGGCCTTGAGCATCAGGCGGCGCTCCTTACGCGAGCGCTTGACCTCGCGCTTCATCTCGAACCGGATCCGGTTGCGGACCTCCGGGGACAGCGCTCGGCGCAGTCCGGCGGCGAGGGCAGCGGTCTTGATGACGCTCTCGCGCAGCACGATGTCGGCGAACATCGGCGCGGGTACGACGCGTGCGGGGACTCGCGGTCCGTGCTCCTGGCCGAGGTCGGTGATGACGTACTCGCGGTCGTCGACCACCGCGACCGGCGTCCGCTCCCGGCGCAGAGCCAGCTCCTGCTTGGCCTGCAGCTCCGCCTCGATGCCCGCGAGCTGCTCGCGCAGTGCGTCGGCGTCCTGGGCGGCTGCGGCGAGCAGCGCCTCGGTGTGGCTGCGCGCCTGGCGCACGGACCGGGACAGCCGGTACGCCGCGACCGCGAGCGCCGCGACGGCGACGAGGGTCACCACGACCAGCCAGGTCGGGACGGCGAGGTCGGAGGTCACGACGAGCAAGCCTACTTGCCACGGATGATGCGACGAACTCGCTCCCACCGCTGCTTGACCGCGGCCTCCGCGCCGAGCTCGGTCGGGCGGTAGTAGGCGGCGTCGCGGACGACGTCGGGTGCGTACTGCTGCTCGGCGACACCGAAGGGCGCGTCGTGGCTGTAGACGTAGCCCTGGCCGTGGCCGAGCGTCTTGGCGCCGGCGTAGTGGGCGTCGCGCAGGTGGGGCGGGACCTGGCCGATCTTGCCGGCGCGCACGTCGCCGATCGCCTCGAAGATGGCGGTCGTCACGGCGTTCGACTTCGGCGCCACGGCGAGGGCGATGGTGGCGTGGGCCAGGGTCAGCTGCGCCTCGGGCATGCCGATCAGCTGGACGGTCTGGGCGGCCGCGACCGCCGTGGGGAGCGCGGTCGGGTCGGCCAGGCCGATGTCCTCGCTGGCCAGGATCATCAGCCGGCGCGTGATGAACCGGGGGTCCTCCCCCGCCTCGATCATCCGGGCGAGGTAGTGCAGGGCCGCGTCGGCGTCCGAGCCCCGGATCGACTTGATGAAGGCGCTGACGACGTCGTAGTGCTGGTCGCCGTCGCGGTCGTAGCGCACCGCGGCCTGGTCGGCCGCGGTCTCGGCCGTCTCCACGTCGATCACCAGGGTGGTCGAGCCTGTCGAGACCCCCTTGCTCCGGGCGGCACCGGCCGCGGCCTCGAGATAGGTCAGCGACCGGCGCGCGTCTCCCCCGGCGAGGCGCACGATGTGGTCGCGGGCCGCCTCCTCGAGGACCAGCTCGCCGTCGAGCCCGCGCTCGTCGGCGACGGCCAGGTCGAGGACGGCGGCGATGTCGTCGTCGGTCAGCGACTGCAGGCGCAGCAGCAGGCTGCGCGAGAGCAGCGGCGAGATGACGCTGAACGACGGGTTCTCGGTCGTCGCCGCGACCAGGGTCACCCAGCGGTTCTCGACACCGGGCAGCAGGGCGTCCTGCTGCGCCTTGCTGAACCGGTGCACCTCGTCGACGAAGAGGACGGTCTCCTCCCCCGTGGCCACCAGCTGGCGCCGGGCCGAGTCGATCGCGGCCCGGACCTCCTTGACCCCGGCGGACACCGCCGAGACCTCCACGAATCGCCGACCGGTCTGCTGGCTGATGATCGAGGCGATCGTGGTCTTGCCGGTGCCCGGCGGGCCCCACAGCAGCAGCGAGAGCGACTGGTCGCCCTCGACGAGCTGCCTCAGCGGCGACCCCGGGGCGCGCAGCTGCTCCTGGCCGACCAGCTCCTCGAGCGTGCGCGGACGCATCCGCACCGCCAGGGGTGCCGAGGAGTGGGTGGCGTCGGCGAGCGAGCCGCCCGACGCCACCGTCCCGAATCCTGCGGACGAGCCCGGGGTGTCGAACAGCTGGGGCTCGTCATCCACGATGACGAAGCCTAGTCAGCAGGGACGACACCCCGACGCCGAGGCTGGGGCTCAGGCGCGCCCGATCGACTTGTTGTCGAGGTCGAACCAGGTGTCGGCGTACCCGGGCTGCTCGACCAGGTCCGTGCTCGGGCTGGCGCCCGGGTCGGGACGACCCTCGGCGTCGACACCGAGCAGGCCGGCGGTCAGCGGCTCGTGGGGCGCCTGGCCCAGGCGACCCGGGAAGTGGCAGGCCACCTTGTGCTGGCGACCGATCTGGAGCAGCGGCGGCTCGTGCCGGGCGCAGATCTCCTGGGCGATCGGGCAGCGGGTGCGGAACCGGCAGCCGGACGGCGGGTCGATCGGGCTGGGCACGTCGCCCTGCAGCCGGATCCGCTCGATCCGGGCACCCGTGGCCGCCTGCTTGACGTCGGGGACGGCCGACAGGAGCGCCTGGGTGTAGGGGTGGTGCGCGTTGTTGTAGATCGAGTCCCGGTCGCCGATCTCGACGATCTTGCCGAGGTACATGACCGCGATCTCGGGGCAGAAGTGCCGCACGATCGCGAGGTCGTGGGCGATGAAGAGGAACGCGACGCCGAACTCGTTCTGGATGTCCTGGAGCAGGTTGATGACCTGCGCCTGGATGGACACGTCCAGCGCGGAGACCGGCTCGTCGGCCACGAGCAGCTTGGGCTGCAGGGTCAGCGCGCGGGCGATGCCGATGCGCTGACGCTGGCCGCCCGAGAACTCGTGCGGGTAGCGGTTGTAGTGCTCCGGGTTGAGGCCGACGATCTCGAGCAGCTCCTGGACCCGCGGCAGGATCTTGTCCTTGGGCAGGACCTTGTGGATCGCCAGCGGCGCGCCGACGATCGAGCCGACCGTCTGTCGCGGGTTCAGCGAGGTGTACGGGTCCTGGAAGATCATCTGGATCTCCCGGCGCAGCGGCTTGAGCTCGGACGGCCCGGCCTGGGCGATGTCCTGACCCTCGAACCGGATCGCCCCGGCGGTCGGCTTGTAGAGGCGGGTGATCAGGCGACCGGTCGTCGACTTGCCGCAGCCCGACTCGCCGACCAGGCCGAGCGAGGTGCGCTCGGCGACCTGGAAGGAGACGCCGTCGACCGCCTGGACCTGGCCGACGGTACGACGGAGCAGGCCCGGCGACTTGACCGGGAAGTACATCCGGAGCTGGTCGACCTCGAGGATCGGCTTCGCGCCGCTCGGCGCGACCGAGGCGCCGTGGCCCGACACCTTCGGCACCGCCGCGTCCTCGGGGTCCGAGCCCTGGTTGATCGTGTCGTTCGTCATCACAGCTCCTCGGCCAGGTCCGGCGCGATGACCGGAAGCACCTCGGCCGCGTAGATCGCGTCGGGGTTGGGCAGGTGGCAGCGCTTGGTGTGGGCGTCGCCGCGCTGGCCGGGCACGAGCATCGGCAGCTCGGTCCGGCACAGGTCACCGGGGACCTTGTCGCGGTGCGGGCACCGCGGGTGGAAGGCGCAGCCGGACGGCGGGTTCAGCAGACTCGGCGGGTTGCCGGGGATCGGGATCAGCCGCGCCTCGGTGTCACCGGTCAGGTCCGGCACGCTGGAGAGCAGGCCCCAGGTGTAGGGCATCTCCGGGTGCGTGAGGATCTCCTTGCACGGGCCGTACTCGACCGCGCGACCGGCGTACATCACCAGGACGTCGTCGGCCATCTCCGCCACGACACCGAGGTCGTGCGTGATGATGATGATCGCCGAGTTGAACTCGCGCTGCAGGTCCTGCAGCAGGTCGAGGATCTGTGCCTGGACGGTCACGTCGAGTGCCGTGGTCGGCTCGTCGGCGATGAGCAGGTTGGGGTCGTTGATCAGGCCCATCGCGATCATCGCGCGCTGACGCATGCCACCGGAGAACTGGTGGGGGTAGTCGTTGACGCGCTTGTCGGGATTGGGGATGCCGACCCGGTCGAGCATCTCGACCGCGCGCTGCTTGGCGACCTTGCGGGACACGTCGTGGTGCACCTTGTACGCCTCGGCGATCTGGTTGCCGACGGTGTAGTAGGGGTGCATCGCGGACAGCGGGTCCTGGAAGATCATCGAGACCTCGCGGCCGCGCTTCTTGCGCATGTCCTCGGCGCTGATGTCGAGGAGGTTGACGCCGTCGAGGACGATCTCGCCGTTGATCTTGGCGTTGGTGCCGCGGTGCAGGCCCATGATCGCCATGCTCGACACGGACTTGCCGGATCCCGACTCTCCGACGATGCCGAGCGTCTTGCCGCGGTCGAGGTCGAAGGTCAGGCCGTTGACGGCCTTGACCAGACCATCCTGGGTCGGGAAGTGGACCTGCAGCTCGCGGACGGAGAGCAGCGGCTCGGAAGCCGCCTCCGTCGTGGCGAGGGGGGACGGGGACGTGGTGGACATTCCGGGAGTTCCTCTCAGCCCAGCCGCACGCGCGGGTCGATGACGGCGTACAACAGGTCCACGATGATGTTGGCCAGGATGACGAAGGCCGCCAGCAGGACGACCAGTCCGACGGTGGTCGGGAGGTCGAAGTCCTTGCTGGCCCGCACGGCCAGCTTGCCCATGCCGGGGTAGTTGAAGACCGACTCGGTGATGATCGCGCCGCCCATCAGGCCGGCGAAATCGAGGCCCGCCATGGTGACGATCGGGGTGAGGGCCGCACGCAGGGCGTGCTTGAAGGTGACCGTGCGCTCGGGCAGTCCCTTGGACCGGGCGGTGCGCACGTAGTCCTCCTGGAACGACTCGATCACGTAGGACCGGGTCATGCGGACGTAGGCCGCCATGAAGAACAGGGCGAGCGTGATCGCGGGGAGCGTCAGGCTGGAGAGCCAGCCGCCGACACCGCCCTCGGCGATCGAGGTGTAGCGCGGGATCTCGGTGAGCCCCCATTTGATCGCGACGAACTTGTAGAGCACGAGGCCGACGAAGAACGTCGGGAAGGCGTACGCGATCAGGGACAGGCCGACCAGTCCGCGGTCGATGATGGTGCCCTTCTTCAGGGCTGCGGCGACGCCGAGCAGGACGCCACCTGTCATCCAGAGGATGAAGGCGGAGATCGCCAGGGAGAAGGAGACCGGGAAGGTGTCCTTGATCAGGTTGGTGACGGTGTCACCACGCTGCCGGGAGTAGCCCAGGCAGGGGGCGTCGCAGTGGACGATGGTGTCCGGAGCGGTCTCACGGAGCTTGGGGTCGTCGGGGTAGTCACGCCCCTGGAAGACGCCCTTCGCGAACTTCACCCACTGCTCGGCGAAGGGGTCGTCGTACCCCATCGCGGCGGAGGTCTCCTTCTTCTGGGCGGCGGAGCAGTTCTTGCCGCAGATGAAGGACGCCTGGTCGATCGGAGAGGCGAAGAACAGGGCGAAGGTGACGATGCTCATCACGATGAGCATGATCACGCCGGCGAAGAGCCGGCGGATGACGTACGCGAGCACAGGAGACCTCAGTCTGGGATGAGACGGCCGGTGGGCACCGACAGTCGGGGGCCGCCCTGGGGGCGACCCCCGACTGTCTTGTGATTAGCGCAGAATCACTTCTGCACGCCGAGCACGGCGAGGTCGGCGTAGCCGTTCACCGAGACGTTGTTGGCGTAGCCGGTGATCTTGCCTCCGTGGACGAAGTTGAAGAGCGTGATCTCCAGCGGGATGTAGGCGACGTCCGCACCCAGCTTGGCGTCGGCAGCGGCCCACTTCTTCGCAGCGGCGTCGAGGTCCGGCTCCGCGTAGGCGTCGTCGATCAGCTGGTTGACCTCGGGGCCACCCTTGTAGTTGCCGTAGTCGTTGCCGTTCGAGTCCGGGGTGATGTTGATCCGGCTGTCGAACAGCGGCGGGATGACCGTGCCGATCGAGGCCCAGTCAGCACCCCAACCACCCCAGGTGACGTCGAAGTCGGCGTCCGGCTTCTGGATCACGGAGTAGTAGGTGTCCTCCAGCGGGTCCAGCTCGGTGTCGAAGCCGGCCTTGTCCCAGCCGTCCTTGAGCGCGGACGCCTGCTTGTCGGAGGTGGGGGTGCCACCCGAGTAGGTGAACTTGATCTTCACCGGCTTCGGGGCGGAGCACTTGTCGAGCGCGGCCTTGGCAGCGTCGGTGTCACCGGACTCGCCCATGGCGTCGAACGCGGGGTTCTTCTCGTAGCCGGGAACACCCGGGTTCACGACCGAGTCAGCGGCCTTGAAGTACTCCGGGCCACCGCCGGCCTTGATCCACGCAGCGCGGTCGGTCGCGAGCTTGAGCGCCTCGCGGCAGTTCGCGTCCTTGAAGACCGGCGAGTTGAAGTTCGGCAGCACGTAGTCGACGTACGGCGACTCGACGTGGGTGTAGCGGTCCCCAGCCTCGTCCTTGCGGCTGAAGAGGGCCGGCGGGAGACGACGCTCGGTCACGGAGTACTGCGCGTCACCGGAGTCGGCGAGCAGCTGCTCGTAGATCGCCTCGTCGGTGTCACCCTCGCGGAAGTCCCAGGTGTCCGGGTAGGCCTTGCGGATCGGGTCCGTCGACGCGTCCCAGTTCTCGTTGCGAACGAGCTTGCCGCCGGTGCCCTCCTTCCAGGTGCCGTCCAGCTTGTAGGGACCGTTGGAGATGATCACGAAGTTGTTCGCGTCACCCTTGTCGAGGTCCGCGCGGTACGGGTCCATGTACCGCAGCTGCGCGATCGACAGCGGGAAGTCCGGCCACGCCTTCTTGAAGTGGTACGTGATCGTCTTGCCGTCACAGGTGACGGCCTTGTCGAACAGGTCCTGGCCCTTCTTGGTGTACGGGCCCTTGTACTGCGGCAGGCCGTCGTCACCGGTGGGGATGTCCAGGTAGGTGAACAGGTAGTTGGCGGGACCACCGATGATCACGTCGGTCGCGAAGTTGCGCGACGCGCCGTACTTGAAGTCCTCGCACGTGATGTCCTTGCCGTCCTCCCACTTCACGCCGTCCTTGACGGTGAAGCTCCAGGACTTGCCGCCATCGGCCGGGGTGCCGGTGTCGGTGGCGAGGTCGGCGACCGGGGTGGTGCCGATGACCGGGTCGTTGGAGGCGGGCAGCGCCACCAGGCTGCGGTAGAACAGTCGGCCCGAGTTGTTGAGGTCGCGGCCGATGTACATGCGCTGGGGGTCCCAGTGCTCGACGTTGCGGACACCGACGAGGAAGATGGCGTTGCCACCCTTCTCCGCCTTGGCGTTGTTGTTGCCGCTGTTGTTGCCGTCGTCACTGCCACCACCGCACGCGGCGAGTGTCGCCGCGAGCGCTGTGGCGGCCACGGCAGCCAATGGCTTCTTGAAGGCCATCCAACTATCTCCTTTTCGGTGAGTGACGCCGGCCCGGCCGGCGCCGCAGTGCTCCGGGTCCCGTGTGATGTCGGCGGAGCACTGGGGTCCTTGTTATCGGTGCGACTTCGGATCGAGCGCGTCGCGAGCGCCATCGCCGACGAGGTTGAACACCACGACGATCAGGGCGAGCAGGGCGCCGGGCAGGAAGAAGTACGTCGGATCGGCGCTGGTGTAGCTGACCGAGTCGGCGAGGATGTTGCCCAGCGTCGGTGTCGGTGGCTTGATGCCGACACCGAGGAAGTTGAAGGCCGCCTCGGCCGAGATGTAGGCCGGGACCAGCAGCGTGACGTAGACCAGGACGGGCGCCCAGACGTTGGGCAGCACCTCCTTGAAGTACAGCCGGCGTCGCGAGGCACCCAGCAGGCGGGCCGCCTCGATGAACTCCCGCTCACGGATCGAGAGCACCTGGCCGCGCACGACGCGCGCCACGGGCGGCCAGCCGAAGGCGGCCAGGATGACGACCACGTAGAAGCCGTTGGACAGGTCCCGGTTGTGGAAGAACCCGAGGCCCGGGAAGTCGGCGATCTGCTTGCGGAGCAGGAGCACGACCGGGCCGGACAGGGCCAGCAGCATCAGGGTCTGCGGGAACGACAGCGTCAGGTCGATGATCCGGCCGACGACCGCGTCGACGAAGCCGCCCGAGAAGCCGGCGACGATGCCGAGCACCGCACCGATGATCACGGTCAGGATCGTGCCGCTGATGGCGATCGAGAGCGACGACGTGATCGCCAGCATCAGCCGGGCGAGCAGGTCACGACCGAGGCCCGGGTCGATGCCGAAGGGGTGGCTCCACGAGATGCCGCCGAACGCGCCCTCGGGCACGACGCCGTCGGCCGAGAGGAGGTCCTGGTGCTGCTCGTTGGGGGCCAGCACGCCGAAGGCGACCAGGATCGGCGCCGCGATCGCGCAGACGATGATGAACACCGACAGCACGAACGAGATCATCGACAGCTTGTCCGCCTTGAAGCGGGCGATGGCCAGCTGGGTCGGGGACCGGCCGGCCACCGAGACGACGGAGTCGTCCCCCACCGGGGTCTCGGTCTCGTGGATCTCCAGTTCGGAGCCCGGGATCGTCATCTTCACCTCGTCGCCGTGTGTCACGGATGCGACGCGGGCCACAGTGGCCTCGCGCCGTCCGTGACACTAGGCGCACCAGGTGCGTCAAGGCGATAGCGACGCGGTAACGGTTTGGTCTCGACGCCCGGCAAACCGTCCGGCGGACAGGCCTCAGGCCTTGTTTTCCTCCGCCGGACGGGCATCCACACCGGCTTCCTTCCGCTGCTCCGGCGTGATCGGCGCCGGGGCTGCGGTCAGCGGGTCGTAGCCGCCGCCGGTCTTCGGGAAGGCGATGACGTCGCGGATGGAGTCCGTGCCGGCCAGCAGGGCGACCACGCGGTCCCAGCCGAAGGCGATGCCGCCGTGCGGGGGCGCGCCGAACTTGAACGCCTCGAGCAGGAAGCCGAACTTCTCCTCGGCCTCGGCCTCGGCGATCCCCATCACCTCGAAGACCCGCTTCTGGATGTCCTCGCGATGGATTCGGATCGAGCCGCCGCCGATCTCGTTGCCGTTGCAGACGATGTCGTAGGCCCACGCCAGGGCGTTCCCGGGGTCGGCGTCGAAGGACTCCAGGTCCTGCGGGCTGGTGAAGGCGTGGTGGACCGCGGTCCACGCTCCCCCACCGACAGCGACGTCGCCGGCCGCCGTGGCCTCGTCAGCGGGCTCGAAGAGCGGCGCGTCGACGACCCACAGGAAGCTCCAGGCGTTCTCGTCCAGGAGACCGCCGCGACGGCCGATCTCGAGACGGGCAGCACCCAGGAGCGCCCGGCTGGACTTCACCGGACCGGCAGCGAAGAAGATGCAGTCACCGGGCTGCGCGCCGACGTGGGCGGCCAGGCCGGCCTTCTCCTCGTCGGTGATGTTCTTGGCCACGGGACCGCCGAGCTCGCCGTCCTCCTGGACCAGGACGTAGGCCAGGCCCTTCGCGCCGCGCTGCTTGGCCCACTCCTGCCAGGCGTCGAGCTGCTTGCGGGGCTGGCTCGCGCCGCCCGGCATCACGACGGCGCCGACGTACGGCGCCTGGAAGACGCGGAACGGGGTGTCCTTGAAGTAGTCGGTGCACTCGACGAGCTCGAGGCCCATCCGCAGGTCGGGCTTGTCGGAGCCGTACCGGGCCATCGCGTCGGCGTACGTCATGCGCGGCAGCGGGAGCGGGACGTCGTACCCGATCAGCTTCCAGAGCGCGGCGACGATCTGCTCGCCCAGGGTGATCACGTCGTCCTGGGTCACGAAGCTCATCTCGATGTCGAGCTGGGTGAACTCCGGCTGGCGGTCGGCGCGGAAGTCCTCGTCGCGGTAGCAGCGCGCGATCTGGTAGTAGCGCTCCATGCCGGCGACCATGAGCAGCTGCTTGAACAGCTGGGGGCTCTGCGGCAGGGCGTACCAGCTGCCGGGCTGCAGGCGCGCCGGCACCAGGAAGTCGCGGGCGCCCTCGGGCGTGCTGCGGGTCAGCGTCGGCGTCTCGATCTCGACGAAGTCGTGACCGGCCAGCACGTCGCGGGCAGCCTTGTTGACGTTGCTGCGCAGCCGGATCGCGTTGCCCGGCGCGCTGCGGCGAAGGTCGAGGTAACGGTGCTTGAGCCGCACCTCCTCCCCCACCTCGACGTGGTCGCTGATCGGGAACGGCAGCGGCGCCGCGGCGCTGAGCACCTCGACGTCGGTCGCGACGACCTCGTAGTGCCCGGTCGGCAGGTTGGGGTTGATGTTGCCCTCGGTGCGCTCGACCACCTCGCCGGTGACCTTCAGGCAGAACTCGCTGCGCAGCGGGTGCGCCACCTCGGGGTCACGGATGACGACCTGGACCACACCCGAGGCGTCGCGCAGGTCGATGAAGGCCACCCCGCCGTGATCACGCCGGTTGGCCACCCACCCCGTGAGGGTGACGGTCTGGCCGACGTTCGCAGGCGCAGTCAGGTCGCCGGCGACATGGGTGCGGATCACTTGGATTCCCCTTCATCAATGGTGGTGACGACCTGCGGTCGCAGGTCCTCGTTCGGAGGCTCCCACGTCGCCGGATCTGCGGCGACCTGGTTTCCGGAGCGGATGTCCTTGACCTCGCTCGTGCCGTCGTCCTGGCGGAACCAGACGTACGGGATGCCCCGCCGCTCGGCGTGGCGGATCTGCTTGCCGAACTTGGCAGCCGTGGGCGCGACCTCGCACGGGATCGCCCGTGCCCGCAGGGCGGTGGCGATCGCGTCGGCGTCGGCGCGCGACTCCTCGTCGGTGACCGCGACCAGCACTGCGCTCGGCACGGAGCGGTCGGCGGTGAGCACGCCGCGCTGGACGAGCGTGACGAGGAGCCGGCTGAGGCCGAGGGAGATGCCGACGCCGGGGTACGTCGTACGGCCGTCGGAGGCGAGGGCGTCGTAGCGACCGCCGGAGCAGATCGAGCCGAGCGACTCGTAGCCGTCGAGGCGGGTCTCGAAGACGGTGCCGGTGTAGTAGTCCAGGCCGCGGGCGATGGACAGGTCGGCCTCGATGCGGGTGCGGTCGGTCGCCAGCGGCGCGCAGGCGCGGACCAGGGTCGCGAGCTCGTCGAGGCCCTCGTCGAGCAGCTCGTGGCTGACGCCGAGGTCGCGGACCTGCTCGACGAAGGAGTCGTCGGTCGCCTTGATGGTGGCGAGCGCCAGCGCCTTGTCGGCCTGGTCCTCGCTGACCCCGGCTTCGGCGAGCAACATCTCCCGGACCTTCTCGGCCGGCAGCTTGTCGAGCTTGTCGACCAGGCGCATCACCTCGTCGATGCCGTCGCCCGACACGCCGAGGCCGGCGTAGAAACCCTGGATCAGCTTGCGGTTGTTGACCTGGAGCCGGAAGCCGGGCAGGAAGTCCAGCCGGCCGAGCGCCTCGAGCATCACCCGGGCGACCTCGACGTCGTGGTGGAACGGCAGCGTGTCGCGCCCGACGATGTCGATGTCGGCCTGGGTGAACTCGCGGAAGCGGCCCTCCTGCGGCCGCTCGCCACGCCACACCTTCTGGATCTGGTAGCGGCGGAACGGGAACTCGAGCTTGCCGGCGTTCTCGAGCACGAAACGCGCGAACGGGACGGTCAGGTCGAAGTGGAGCCCGATCCCCTTGTCCTTCGAGGTGTCGTCCTCCTGCAGGCGGCGCAGGACGTAGACCTCCTTGGAGGTGTCCCCCTTGCGCAGCAGCTGGTCGAGAGGCTCGACGGCGCGGGTCTCGATGTTGGCGAACCCGTGGAGCTCGAAGGTGCGCGCGAGGGTCGCGACGACCTGCTGCTCGACGTACCGCTGGGCAGGGAGGAGCTCGGGGAATCCGCTGAGCGGAGTCGGCTTGGCCATCAGGGGATCACAGTCCTCGGGTGACTCGACCGGCGTCGCCGGAGTCGAGGAGGTCGAGCAGGAACGGGTTGGTGGCGCGCTCGCGGCCGATCGAGGTCTGCTCGCCGTGACCGGGCAGGACGACGACGTCGTCGGCCAGCGGCAGCACCTTGGTGGTCAGCGAGCGGAGCATCGCGGCATGGTCGCCGCCGGGCAGGTCGGTGCGGCCGATCGAGCCCTGGAAGAGCAGGTCGCCGGAGAACATGACCTCGGAGATGTCCGGGCCCTGCTCCCAGGGAGTGCGGAAGGTGACCGACCCCGCGGTGTGGCCGGGCGTGTGGTCGACGAGGAAGCGCAGGCCCGCGAGCTCGAGGCTGGCGCCGTCGGCCAGCTCCGCCACGTCGTCGGGCTCGGTGAACTCGTAGTCGCCGCCGAGCAGCATGGCGGCCGACTCGCGCGAGATGCCGGCCATCGGGTCGGCGAGCAGGTGCCGGTCGCCCGGGTGGATCCACGCGGTGGCGTCGTACGTCCCCGCGACGGGGGTCACCGACCACATGTGGTCGATGTGGCCATGGGTCAACAAGACGGCCACGGGCTTCAAGCGGTGCTCCCGGACGACCTCCGCGACGCCGGCCGCGGCGTCCTTCCCGGGGTCGATCACGACGCACTCGGCGCCGGGTGCGGTGGCCGCGACGTAGCAGTTGGTGCCCCACGGTCCAGCGGGGAAAGCGGCGATCAGCACCGGCCCAGCCTATCGAGCGCTTCGGCTTTGATTAGCATGGGCCACTGTGACTACCTCCGACTGGGGCCGCGTCGACGACGACGGCACCGTCTACGTGAAGACGACCGATGGCGAGCGGGCGGTCGGGCAGATGCCTGACGCGACACCCGAGGAGGCCCTGGCCTTCTACACCAAGCGGTACGACAACCTCTCGCTCGAGGTGGACCTGCTCCACCAACGGGTGCTGACCGGCGTGCTGTCGCCCGAGGAGGCGACGTCATCGGTCAAGCTCGTGCGCGAGCAGCTCGTCGACGTCCACGCCGTGGGCGACATCGCCGCCCTGGTGCGCAAGCTCGACGAGCTCGGCCCGGTCATCGCCACCCAGCGTGACGCCCGCCGTGCCGCCAAGGCGCAGAAGGTCGCCGACGCGCGGGCCGAGAAGGAGCGACTCGCCGGTGAGGCCGAGAAGATCGCGGCCGGGCGGGACTGGCGCAACGGCGCCAACCGGCTGCGCGAGCTCCTCGAGGAGTGGAAGAAGCTCCCCCGCATCGACAAGGCCGCCGACGACGAGCTGTGGCGCCGGTTCTCCTCCGCGCGCTCGGCGTACACGAAGTCGCGCAAGTCGCACTTCGCCGAGCAGGACGAGAAGCGCGAGGGCGCCCGGGTCGTCAAGGAGCGCCTGGTCACCGAGGCCGAGGCGCTGGCGTCGTCGACCGAGTGGGGTCCGACCTCCGGCCGCTACCGCGACCTGATGCGCGACTGGAAGGCCGCCGGCCCCGCCCCCAAGGCCGTCGACGACGAGCTGTGGCGCCGCTTCCGCGGCGCCCAGGACACCTTCTTCGGTGCCCGCGACGCCGCCAACGCCGCCCTCGACACGGAGTTCGCCGCGAACGCCGTGGTCAAGGAGTCGCTCCTCGTGGAGGCCGAGGCCATCGCATCGGCCCTGGAGTCGTCCGGTGACCTCGGTGCAGCCAAGACGGCCTTCCGCGTCGTCGCCGAGAAGTGGGACGAGGCCGGCAAGGTCCCGCGCGACCGGATCAAGGACCTCGAGGGCCGCATGCGCACCGTCGAGCAGGTCATCCGTCGCGCCGAGGACGACCAGTGGCGTCGTACGGACCCCGAGAAGTCGGCCCGCGCCGACGACATGGTCTCCAAGCTCGAGGCGGCCATCGCCGAGGCCGAGGCCAAGCTCGAAGCCGCCCGGGCGCGTGGTGACCAGAAGAAGGTCCGGGAGCTGGAGGAGAACCTCGAGGGGCGCCGGTCGTTCCTCGAGATGGCCAAGAAGGCGTCTGCGGACTTCAGCTGACTCTGGTTGGTGCAGGGATACCCGCTGAGGCGGGTATCCCTGCGCTTCCTGACCTTTGCAACCGTCAGGAAGCGCCGGGACAAGTCAGGAAGCGGCGCTCCCCGATCAGGCCGGGCGGGGCGTCGAGGACCATCGCGCTCGAGAGGCCAGCTCGATGAAACGACGGATCCGGCGCTCCAAACCTGCGGGATCGGCAAGGTCGGACCACGTGACCCGGATGCATCGCCAACCGGTCAGCTCCATCACCTGCTCCTCGCGTCGCTTCTCCCGCAGGACGACATCGACCGCAGCCTCTCCCGGTCGCAGGTGACGCTCGTACTTCACCCTCCCGTCGAACTCGATCCAGATCCCGTGGTCTGGCAGCGCGAAGTCCAGACGAGCAATGAGGACCTCGCCGTCGTGCACCTCGAACTGGGGCACGGGCATGGGGAAGTGCCTGCGGAAGAAGAAGTACAGCAGGCGCGACTCGCCGACCGACTCCACCCTCGGGTCCGCCAGTCGAAGGACCAGCTCGGTCCCCAGCGAATGCGGCCAGTGGTCCATGGACCGGTCGTACCTCGCGCGTAGCTCCTCGGCCGTGACCGCGCCGTTGTGGAGCAGGTGGTTGGCGACGACGAGCCCCGACTCCACATCTCCCACGAACGACGCTTCGAGGACGGATCGGGCCGCAGACGTGACCACGATCCCGTTCGTGTCCACCAGATCGCCTTCCTCGATCACGCCGCAATGACGTCGGATTCCTGATTCGCGACGCCCCGACAAGCCATCGGAACGCGTCAGGTGCACGTCTGCGAGGTCGAAGCCCCAGATGGGCGCGTCGTGGAAGGGCAGCGCCGAGATGTGACTCAACGCCACGGTGGTCTTCGCCTGTTGGTACGCGGCTCGGCAGCGGACTGCGTACTTCTGCTCCGCGTCCAGCGACCGCCAGGTCGGCCCGTCCACGTACGCGCCCCGTCGCGGACGCTCCCTCGTACCGAAACGGAGATCACTCGCCAATGAGCGATCGCTGTGTCCCGCAGCCAGGAGGTCCCGGCGGAGATCGATCTGAAGAAGTCGCGGATCATTGCTCGCCAACATCATGCGGATGACCGTGCCCAGGCCCTCAGCAGGTCAGGCCACCCATTTCCGCACCTGTGGACAACGCTCCTGCACGCGGACTTCCTGACGACCTCTTGCGCTTCCTGGCCGTTGCAAACGTCAGGAAGCGCAGGGATACCCGCTGAAGCGGGTATCCCTGCAACCACCAGCTACTGGGTGACGCGGTAGGCGTCGAACACGCCGGGGACCGAGCGGACGGCGTTGAGGACCGTGTCGAGGTGCTTGGCGTCGGCCATCTCGAAGGTGAACCGGGACTTCGCCGTGCGGTCGCGGGAGGTCGTGAGGTTCGCCGACAGGATGTTCACGTGGGCGTCGGAGAGCACCATGGTGATGTCGGAGAGGAGGCGGGAGCGGTCGAGGGCCTCGACCTGGATGTTGACCAGGAAGGTCGACTGGCCGGTGGGGGCCCACTCGACGTCGACGAGCTTCTCGGGCTGGGCGAGCAGGCTCGATGCGTTGGTGCAGTCCTTGCGGTGCACCGAGACTCCCCCGCCCTTCGTGACGAAGCCGAGGATCGCGTCGGGTGGGACCGGGGTGCAGCACTTGGCGAGCTTGACCCAGACGTCGGGTGAGCCGGTGACGATGACGCCGGCGTCGCCGCTCGTGGGACGGCGGGGGCGGCCGCGGCGGCCGGTGATCGTGACGGCCTCGGCGAGGTCCTCCTGGGCGCCCTCGTCGCCGCCGTGGAGCTCGATGACCTTGCGTACGACGGTCTGCGCACCGAGGTTGCTCTCGCCGACGGCGGCGTACAGCGCGCTGACGTCGGTGAGCCGGAAGGCGCTCGCGACCAGGGTCAGCGAGTCGTGGGACAGCAGGCGCTTGAGGGGCAGGCCTTCCTTGCGCATCAGCTTGGCGATCTCGTCCTTGCCACGCTCGATCGCCTCCTCGCGCCGCTCCTTGGTGAACCACTGGCGGATCTTGGAGCGGGCGCGCTGGGACTTCACGAAGTTCAGCCAGTCGCGGGACGGGCCGGCGCCCTCGGCCTTGGAGGTGAAGACCTCGATCACGTCGCCGTTCTCGAGGGTCGACTCGAGCGGCACCAGGCGGCCGTTGACCCGGGCGCCGATGGTGCGGTTGCCGACCTCGGTGTGGACGGCGTACGCGAAGTCGACGGGGGTCGAGCCCGACGGCAGCGCGATCACGTCGCCGCGCGGGGTGAAGACGTAGGTCTCGGCCTGGTTGATCTCGAAGCGCAGCGACTCCAGGAACTCACCGGGGTCCTCGACCTCGCTCTGCCAGTCGAGGAGCTGGCGCACCCAGCTCATGTCGTCGAGGTCGCCGGGGCGGTCGGTGTCGTTGCCGGCGCGCCCGTCCTCCTTGTACTTCCAGTGCGCCGCGACGCCGTACTCCGCGCGCCGGTGCTGGGCGAAGGTGCGGATCTGCATCTCGACGGGCTTGCCCTGCGGACCGATGACCGTCGTGTGCAGCGACTGGTACATGTTGAACTTCGGCATCGCGACGTAGTCCTTGAACCTGCCCAGGACCGGGTTCCACCGTGAGTGGAGGACGCCGAGGACGCCGTAGCAGTCGCGGTCCTCCTCGACGAGGATGCGGATGCCGACGAGGTCGTAGATGTCGGAGAAGTCGCGGCCGCCGACGATCATCTTCTGGTAGATCGAGTAGTAGTGCTTCGGCCGACCGGTGACGGTGGCCTTGATCTTCGCCTCGCGCAGGTCCTTCTCGACCTGGGAGATGACCTCGGCGAGGAAGGAGTCGCGCGACGGCGCGCGCTCGGCGACCAGGCGCACGATCTCGTCGTAGATCTTCGGGTGGAGGGTCGCGAAGGCGAGGTCCTCGAGCTCCCACTTGATCGTGTTCATGCCGAGCCGGTGCGCGAGCGGTGCGTAGATGTCGAGCGTCTCGCGCGCCTTGCGCTCCTGCGTGGACTGCTTGACGAAGCGCAGCGTGCGCATGTTGTGGAGCCGGTCGGCGAGCTTGATGACCAGCACCCGGATGTCGCGCGACATCGCCACGATCATCTTGCGGATCGTCTCGGCGTTGGCGGAGTCGCCGTAGACGACCTTGTCGAGCTTGGTCACGCCGTCGACGAGCAGCGCGACCTCGTCACCGAAGTCGCGGCGACACTCCTCGAGGGTGTACGGCGTGTCCTCGACCGTGTCGTGCAGCAGCGCGGCGACCAGGGTCGGCTCGGTCATGCCGATGCCGGCGAGGATGGTCGTCACCGCGAGCGGGTGGGTGATGTAGGGGTCGCCGCTCTTGCGCTTCTGCTCGGCGTGCAGCCGCTCGGCGGTGAGGTAGGCGCGCTCCAGCAGCTGGAGATCGGCCTTCGGGTGGTTGGCCCGCACCGCACGGAACAGCGGCTCGAGAACCGGGTTCCCGACCTGGCTGCGGCTGCCCATCCGCGCCAGCCGGGCGCGGACACCGCGGCCACCGCCGGGCTCGCTGGGGACCGGGGTGGGCGCCGCCGGCACCCGCGGCGTCGTGCGCTCCTCGGTCATGGCGCCAGTCTAGTGCTGGCCTCAGATCCGCTGCAGCGCATGCACCGGAACGTCGCCGAGTGCGGCACGACCGTCGAGGAACCCCAGCTCCATCAGTACGGCGAAGCCGACCGGCTCCGCGCCGCAGCGCCGGACCAGGTCGCAGGTGGCTCCCGCGGTGCCGCCGGTGGCGAGCACGTCGTCGACGAGCAGCACCCGCTCC
Organism: Nocardioides sp. F233; assembly: GCF_057813895.1. Classification (NCBI taxonomy): domain Bacteria; kingdom Bacillati; phylum Actinomycetota; class Actinomycetes; order Propionibacteriales; family Nocardioidaceae; genus Nocardioides; species Nocardioides sp. F233. The sequence goes on along the minus strand of NZ_JBVASH010000003.1, from coordinate 451,725 downwards.
CCCGGCGCGACGGCGTCCTGGTGGAGCTCGAGCACCGCCTCGCCGTACTCCAGGGCGTAGTCGACCTGGTGGGTGTCGTGCGGCAGCTTGCCGGCCTTGCGGACCGGAGCGAAGCCGACGCCGAGAGCCAACGCCACCGGGCCCGCGAGGATGAACCCGCGGGCCTCCATGCCGACGACCTTGTCGACGACGACGGCGCCGCTCTCGTCACGCCCGGCCGCGGCCATCGCCTCGACGACCGCGCCGAAGCCGGCCGGATCGGCCAGCAGCGGCGTGATGTCCTTGAAGACGATGCCGGGCTCGGGGAAGTCCGCGATGTCGCGGACCAGCCGGGTGAGGGCGTCGACCGCGCGCTCGCGGACGTCGTCGCGAACGCTCACCGCGCTACTTCTTGCCGCGCTTGGACCGTGCCTGGCGCACCGGCTGCTTGCGGCCGGCGCTCCCGCTCTCGTTGACCGGACGCGTGTTGGTCGGGACCACCCGGCCCTTGCCGACGGCGTCCGTGCTGGAGCCGGCCCGGCGGGCGACCGGCATGTTGTCGACCTCGACCTCGAACTCCTCGTCGAGCAGCTCGTCCGGGATCGCGTCCGGGTCGTCACCACGGCGGCCGGCGACGGGCGCGTCGTCGGTGGCGACCGGGACCGAGGCGTAGCGGTCGGCGAGCGCGCGCTGCTTGGCCTTGGCGCGGCGCGCCTGGACCTGCATCTCGGTCTCCTGCATCTTCAGGTGGACCAGGACGCGCGGGGCGAGCATGACCGACGAGTAGACGCCGACACCCATGCCGACGAACTGCGCGAGCGCGAGGTCCTGCAGCGAGCTGGCACCGAGCTGGACGGCGGAGACGTAGAGGATCGCGCCGATCGGGATGAGCGCGACGATCGAGGTGTTGATCGAGCGCACCAGGGTCTGGTTGACCGCGAGGTTGGCCGCGTCGGCGTACGACTGCGTGTTCTTGCGGAGAACGGTGGTGTTCTCCTTGATCTTGTCGAACACGACGACGGTGTCGTAGAGGGAGAAGCCGAGGATCGCGAGCACACCGGTGACCGCCGCGGGCGTCACCTGGAAGCCCGACAGCGCGTAGACGCCGACGGTCAGCATGACGTCGTGGATCAGCGCGACGAGCGCCGCGACCGACATCCGCCACTCGCGGAAGTAGCCCCAGATGAAGAGCACGACGAGCAGCAGGAAGATGCCGACGCCGATGGCGGCGCGCTTGGCGACCTCCTGGCCCCAGCTCGGACCGATGTCCTGGACGGACAGGTCACCGTCGCTGACGCTCGGGTACTCGTCGTGCACGAGCGCCGAGATCTCGCCGCGCTGCTTCTCGCTGAGGTTCTCGACCTGGATCACCAGCGACGAGTCGCCCTCGGTCGTGACCGTGGGGTTCTCGGCGTTCTGGATGCCCGAGTCCTTGACCTTGGTGCGCAGGTCGTCGGCCGCCGACTGGGTGGCGTTGCCGGCGCCGACCGGCACGGAGACCGTCGTACCGCCGGTGAACTCGACGCCCATGTTGAGCGGCTTGACGAAGAGCACCAGCACCGCGAGCGCGACCAGCGTGCCGGAGATGGCGTAGAACAGCCACGGCTTGCCGACGAAGTTGACCGACTTGCGGCCCTGGTACAGCTCGTTGCCGAGCCGGGACATCTTGCCCATCAGGCGTCACCTCCAGTGACGGCGGTACGACGGGGGCGGGAGGGCGTGATGTCCATGCCCAGCGTCTCCTTGCTGAGACCGGACAGCTTGTGCCCGGAGTTGAACGCCTTGAACTGCGCGAGCCAGGACACCATCGGCTTGGTGAACCAGAACAGCACCGCGAGGTCGATGAGCGTGGTGAGGCCGAGCGCGAAGCCGAAGCCCTTCACCGCACCGGTGGCGAAGATGTAGAGCACCAGCGCCGAGAGGATCTGGACCGTGTTGGCCGCGACGCGGGTGACGCGGGCACGGGCCCATCCGGTCTCGACCGCGACGCGCATCGACTTGCCCTCACGCATCTCGTCACGGATGCGCTCGAAGAAGATGACGAACGAGTCGGCGGTGATGCCGACCGCGATGACCAGGCCGGCGATACCGGGCAGGGTCAGCGTGAAGCCGGCCGTCTTGCTCAGCAGCAGCACCAGCGCGTAGGTGATCGATGCCGCCACGAACAGCGAGCTCACGACCACCAGACCGAGGCCGCGGTAGTAGAAGAGGCAGTAGAGCATCACCAGGATGAGGCCGATGGCGCCCGCGGTCAGACCCGCGGAGAGCTGGTTGCCGGCCAGTGACGGACCGATCTCCTCGACGGAGGTCTGCTTGTCGTTGAACTTGATCGGCAGCGCACCGAACTTGAGGCTGTTGGCGAGGTCGAGCGCCTCCTGCTCGGAGAAGTCGCCTTCGATCTGCGAGCGACCGTCGGTGATCACGCTGTTCATCACCGGGTACGTCAGCACCGTGCCGTCGAGGACGACCGCGAACTGCTCGTCGGTGCCGGCGAAGGCACGGGAGACGGCCTCGAAGTCAGAGGAGGCGCCGGCGGAGCCCTTGGGGTGCGCGCGGTCCTTGCTGTTGCCCATCTCGATGGCGACGACCCAGCCGACACCGTTCTGCGGGGTCTGGGCGCTGGCGTTGTCGAGCTCGGTTCCCTCGACCACGGACCGGCTCAGCAGGAACTTGATCGGCGGGGTCGTCAGCTTGCCCTTGGCGTCCTTCTCGGGCTCCGAGCACGCCACGAGCGGCTTGTCCGGGTCGTCGACCTGGTCGGCGGGCTTGCCGTCGGCGTCGACCACGACGCCCTTGGCGTCACAGGTGTAGCTGTTGAACAGGGCGATCGCGGCCTGGTCGGGGCTGCGGGACCAGGCGATGTCGTCCTTCACGGTCCACGCCTTGCCGTCGCCGCCCGGGTCGTCGGCGGTCGGCGTACCGGTCGCGCCGTCGGTCGGCGTACCGCTCGGGGTGTCGGTGGCCGGGGCGTCGGTGGCCGGGGCGCCCGACGCGGTGTCGGTGGCGGCGTCAGAGGGGGTGTCCGACGGCGTGTCGGTCGGGTCGTCCTCGGCGAGCGACAGCGGCGCGCGGCCCAGACCCATGCCGCTGGTGCTGGCACCGGAGGTGTCGCACGACGCGGGGCGCTGGTCGGAGCAGGCGACCAGGCGGAAGCGGAGCTGCGCCTGGCGCTTGACCGTCTCCTCGAGCTGGTTGCGGTTCTTGGTCTTGCCGGGGACCTCGACCACGATGTTGCGGCCGCCCTGGGTGGTGACCGCGGCCTCGGCGACACCGGAGCCGTTGACGCGCTGGTCGATGATCCGGCGCGCCTCGTCCAGGTTCTCCTTGGACGGAGTCTTGAGCGCGGTCAGGGTGATCCGGGTGCCGCCCTGCAGGTCGAGGCCCAGCGCGGGCCGCCACGGCGTGTCGGGGTCCTTGACCCCGGCCTGCGAGAGCGCAGTGAGGCCGTAGAGCACGGCCAGGCCGAGGAAGAAGACGATCAGGTGGCGCCCAGGGCGCGGACGGCGGGACGCCATGCTCAGCGCTCCTCTTCGTCGTCGGGACGGTCGGACAGGTCGTGGGAGTCGGTCTCGGAGGTGTCCGGCGCCGACTCGCCGTCGCGGCGCACGGATGCGACCGCGCCGCGCACCACCCGGATCACGACTCCGGGGGCGATCTCGAGCTCGAGGTGGTCGTCCGCCTCCGCCGTGATGGTGCCGAAGACGCCGGACGTCAGCATCACGTCGTCGCCGACGGCGAGGGCCGCCTGCAGGGAGGCGGTCTCCTTGCGCTGGCGCGAGGCGGGGCGGATGATCAGCAGCCAGAAGATGGCCGCGATCGCCACGATCGGCAGCAGTGACGCAAGGTCTTTCACAGACAAACCTCTCCAAAGGGCACGGACGGACACCGCAGGACGAAGCCGTCCCCGGGACCGCCGGTCAGTGTAGCCACGGACCCTTGCACCGCACGGATCGACAGGACAATCGGCGCGGGATCGGCGCCGGATCGTTGCAGGTCAGTCCTCGAACAGGGTCGGCCCGGCCTCGTCGTACGGCAGCGCGGGCGGGGTCAGCCCGAGGTGGAGCCAGGCAGCGGGGGTCGCGATCCGACCCCGCGGGGTGCGGGCGAGGAAGCCGTTGCGCACCAGGAAGGGCTCGGCGACCTCTTCCACCGTCTCGCGCTCCTCGCCGACCGCGACGGCCAGGGTGGACACGCCGACCGGTCCCCCGCCGAAGCGCCGGCACAGCGCATCGAGGACGGCTCGGTCGAGGCGGTCGAGGCCCAGCTCGTCGACCTCGTAGAGGTCCAGTGCAGCCTGCGCGACCGGTCGGGTGACGACCCCGTCAGCACGCACCTGGGCGTAGTCGCGGACCCGGCGCAGCAGCCGGTTGGCGATGCGCGGGGTCCCGCGGGAGCGACCGGCGATCTCGCCGGAGCCGTCGGGAGCCAGGTCGACACCGAGCAGGTCGGCCGAGCGGCGCACGATCCGGTCCAGCTCGTCGGGCTCGTAGAACTCGAGGTGGGCGGTGAACCCGAACCGGTCGCGCAGCGGACCGGGCAGCAGACCGGCCCGGGTGGTGGCGCCGACCAGGGTGAACGGCGGCAGCTCGAGCGGGATCGCGGTCGCGCCGGGGCCCTTGCCGATCACGACGTCGACCCGGAAGTCCTCCATGGCGAGGTACAACATCTCCTCGGCCGGGCGCGACATCCGGTGGATCTCGTCGACGAAGAGCACCTCGCCCTCGTTCAGGCCCGACAGGATCGCGGCGAGGTCGCCGGCGTGCGTGATCGCGGGACCGCTGGTGATCCGCAGGGGCGCGCTCATCTCGTGGGAGATGATCATCGCCAGCGTGGTCTTGCCGAGCCCGGGCGGGCCGGAGAGCAGCACGTGGTCGGGCGCCCTCCCTCGCTGCCGGGCTGCCTCGAGGACCAGGCCGAGCTGGTCACGCACCCGCGACTGGCCGACCACCTCGTCGAGGCTGCGCGGACGCAGCGCGGCCTCGACCGCGCGCTCGTCTCCCTCGGCCTCGGCTGCGGTCAGCGAGCGGAGGTGGTGGTCCTCCGCCGCCTCCAGCTCGTCCTCGTGGAAGGGCATCCCTCAGCCTCTCAGGCTTTCGACAGCGAGCGGAGGGCAGACCGGAGCAGCGCGCGTACGTCGGGAGCCGCCCCCGCCTCGCCGGCGACCGCGTCGACCGCCTTGTCGGCGTCCTTGGCGTTGTAGCCCAGGCCCACCAGGCCCTGGTGGACCTGGTCGCGCCAGGCCGCGTCGGCGACCGAGCTGCCGGCGGAGCTGCCGGCGGCGACGCCGATGCGGTCCTTCAGCTCGAGGATGATCCGCTGCGCGCCCTTCTGCCCGATGCCGGGCACCTTGGTGAGGGTGCGGACGTCGTCGGAGGCGATCGCGTTGCGCACGCCGTCGGGCGAGAGCACCGCGACGATCGCCTGGGCGAGCTTGGGTCCGACACCGGAGGCAGTCTGGACCAGCTCGAAGATGGTCTTCTCGTCCTCGTCGGCGAAGCCGTAGAGGGTGAGCGAGTCCTCGCGCACGATCATGCTCGTGGGCAGCGTCGCCGTGGAGCCGGTGCGCAGCTGGGCGAGGGTGCCGGGGGTGCACATCAGCTCGAGGCCGACTCCCCCGACCTCGACGACGGCGCTGTTGAGGGTCAGGGCGGCCACCTGGCCGCGGACGAAGGCGATCATCGACCCGTACCTCTCATCGTCGGAGTCCTTCCTGCGGCCGCCAGGGCCGCGTCGATACGGGCCTGCGACCCGCCGCGCCAGATGTGGGTGATGGCCAGGGCGAGCGCGTCGGCGGCGTCGGCCGGCTTCGGGACCGCGTCGAGCCGCAGGATCCTGGCCACCATCGAGCCGACCTGGGCCTTGTCGGCGCGGCCGTTGCCGGACACCGCGGCCTTCACCTCGCTCGGCGTGTGCAGTGCGACGGGCAGCCCACGCCGGGCCGCGCACACCATCGCGATGCCGGCGGCCTGGGCGGTGCCCATGATCGTGCTGACGTCGGACCGGGCGAAGATCCGCTCGATCGCGACCGCGTCGGGCTGGTACTCGTCGAGCCGGGCGTCGATGCCCCGCTCGATGGTCACCAGTCGCTCGGGTACAGCGAGCTGGGCCGACGTACGCACGACGCTCACGTCGACCAGCGTGAGGGGACGGCCGATCGAGCCCTCGACCACGCCGAGGCCGCAGCGGGTCAGCCCCGGGTCGATCCCGAGCACGCGCACGTCGTCACCTTTCGTCCGAACATGTGTTCGGACCCCAAGGTAGACGACCCGGTCACGCCGCGACGGCGGGACACGCCGGGTCAGTCCTCGAGCTGGTCCAGGACCTCGTCGGGGATGTCGGCGTTGGTGAACACGTTCTGCACGTCGTCGAGGTCGTCGACCGCGTCGACCAGCTTGAACACCTTGCCGGCGGCGGTCGGGTCGGCGACCGGGATGTCCATGGTCGCGACGAACTGCACCTCGGCGGAGTCGTAGTCGATGCCGGCCTCCTGCAGGGCCGAGCGGACCGCGACGACGTCGGTGGCCTCGGACTGGACCTCGAAGCTGTCGCCGAGGTCGGCGACCTCCTCGGCACCCGCATCGAGGGTGGCCTCGAGCAGGTCGTCCTCGGAGACCTGCTTGGCCTCCTGGCTCTTGGCGACCACGACCACGCCCTTGCGGGTGAACAGTCGCGAGACCGAGCCGGGGTCGGCCATGGTTCCGCCGTTGCGGGTGACCGCGGTGCGGACCTCCATCGCGGCGCGGTTGCGGTTGTCGGTGAGGCACTCGACGAGGAGCGCGACGCCCTGGGGTCCGTAGACCTCGTACATGATCGTCTCGTAGTCGACGCCGCCGCCCTCGAGGCCGCCGCCGCGCTTGACCGCGGAGTCGATGTTCTTGTTGGGCACCGACTGCTTCTTCGCCTTCTGGATGGCGTCGAAGAGCGTGGGGTTGCCGGTGGGGTCGGGGCCACCCATCTTCGCGGCGATCTCGATGTTCTTGATCAGCTTCGCGAAGAGCTTGCCGCGCTTGGCGTCGATCGCGGCCTTCTTGTGCTTCGTGGTCGCCCACTTGGAGTGGCCAGACATTCCCGTCCCTCTTGGTCTCGGTACGCATCGGCGCCGCTCTGCTCGGTGCCGGCCGTGGAGTCTACCCGGGGCCACACGAACAGCGCGTCCACCCAGCGACGGCGGCGCAGGCGCACGAGCAGCGCCCCCACCGCCAGCGGTACGACGGCCGCCACAGGAACGACCAGCCGCGGCTCGGTCACGCCGAGGTGGTGGACCAGGCGGACGGCGTACACCATCACGATCAGGTGGCAGGCGTAGTAGACGACCGACTGGCGCCCGATGGTGCCCAGGACCCCCCAGCGGATCCGCCCGACGATCTCCGTCACGACGCCCGGGACCCGCGGCCCGACGACGCGGCCGAGCAGGTCACCGAGGAGGAACCAGCCGGCGAGAGTGACGAACCGGTGCAGGTCGGTCGGCTCCACGGTGCTGCCGAGGACCACCAGCGCAGGCCCCGCGACGCTGCGCAACGAGGGCGGCAGCGGTGTGGCGAGCACGTGGTAGCAGAACAGGAAGGCGAGGAACCACAGGTAGCCCGACGGGTTGTAGACCGCCAGCCGGGCGAGGTCGGGCGGCAGCGGCTCCCCGGTCGCGAGCAGGTGGACGCAGACCTGGGTGAGGTCGAGGCTCGCCCAGACGACGTACGGCCACAGGACCGCGCGCGCCTTTCCGGCCAGGTGGCGCCGCGGTCCCTTCGCGAGCGACCGGGCAAGCAGCAGGCCGGACAGGCCCATCAGCAGCGGCATCCGGACGTGGGCCAGCTCCTGGTTGACCTCGGACAGCCACAGCAGGGGGCCGGCCACGAGCTCCGCGTGGAACAGCACGACCGCGACGATGGCGAGGCCGCGCATCCCGTCCATCCACTGCTGGCGCACCCGGCGACGATGGCGTGCCGCGACGTCGTCCCGGCGACGACACCGGGAACGACGGCTGAACGACGCGACTACCCGACGAGGTCGAGGAAGTACCGGTGCACCCGTCCGTCGCCGTCGACCTCCGGGTGGAACGAGGTCGCCATCAGGTGTCCCTGGCGTACGGCGACCGGGTGGCCCTGCGACGCGGCGAGCACCTCGACGTCGGGTCCGGTCCGCTCGACCCACGGGGCGCGGATGAACACGGCGTGCACCGGGTCGGCGAGACCGGCGAAGGGCAGGTCGGCCTCGAACGAGTCGACCTGGCGGCCGAACGCGTTGCGTCGCACGGTCACGTCGAGCCCGCCGATGGTCTCCTGGTCGGCCGTGCCGCCCTCGATCCGGTCGGCCAGCAGGATCATCCCGGCGCAGGTACCGAAGGTCGGCATGCCGTCGCGCACCCGGGCACGCAGCGGCTCGAGCAGCTCGAAGGTCCGGGCCAGCTTGGCCATGGTGGTCGACTCACCCCCCGGGAGCACGAGGCCGTCGCAGCGCTCGAGCTCGGCCGGGCGGCGTACGGAGAAGGCATCGGCGCCGAGGGCGGTGAGGGTCTGGAGGTGCTCGCGCACGTCACCTTGCAGCGCGAAGACTCCGATCGAGGGCATGGACACCGATCCTAGGGCCGGGCCTCGCGAGGCTCCCCAGCGAGGGCACGAAGCAGGCCGCGACGAGCACGATCCACCACCAGAACGGGATCCGCGGGCTCATCGCGATGCCGTAGCGTCCCTCGCGGTCACGGTGCGTGATGAGCACCGAGCCGACCTCGCCGTCGTGCAGGTCGACGTGGGGGCCGCGGTGGGCCTGGAGGCGGACCGGGGCCAGCCCGGTGGCCACGTACGTCGCCCGCGCACCGCCCGGCACCTCGCCGAACCCGAGCTCCTGGGCGCGGACCAGCGGCCGGTGCACGACGATCGCGACGCTCAGCACGAGCGCGGTGCCGACGATGGCGACCGGCAGTCGCCACGAGCGGTCCCGGAGCGAGACCACGACGAGCCAGAGCAGCAGCCCGCCGGCGAGGAGCACGGGGGCGGCGACGACCAGCCAGCCGACGCCGTACCAGCGCATCACGACCCGGCCGACCATGTCGTCGGCGGTCAGCCGCCACGGGTCGCGGGAGGTGATCTCGCCCTGGGTCTCGAAGGTGCCGTCGGCGTGGACGGCGGCGATCCGGTGGCTGTAGCTGACCTCGTCGTGGCCGGGCGGGTGGAAGGTGACGAAGTCCCCCACCCGCAGGGTGGTCGGGTCCACGGGCTCGACCCACAGCAGCGTGTTGACCGGCGCGACGGTGCCCATCGACGCGGTCTCGACCCGCTCCCACCGCCCGCCGTCCAACCGCCAGGCACCGGCCGCGACCACCCCCGCCACGAGCACGGCCAGCAGCGACCAGTGCAGGGCGACGAGCAGCCGGTGGGTGCTCATGCGAGGAACACGTCCCCGGGGTCGCCACTCCACTGCAGCGCCATCGTCCAACCGGAGGCGGGGCTGGTGCCGTAGGTGAAGGTCAGCGGGACGTGGAGCCGCAGGCCGGTGATGTCGGTGCTGTAGCCGGCCCCGCGGGTGGTGCTCACCGTCAGTCCCTGGCTCTGGCCCGCGGCCGGTGCCGCGATGGTGCGGGGGTTGTTGCCGGGGGCGACCAGGTTGGTGAGGCTGGTCGACGCGACGGCCGCGGCCGGGTTCGTGAAGGTGAGGCTGACGTTGACCTGGCTGCACGGGTTCGCCATGGCGCCGGGCAGGGTGCCGCCGTACGTCGTCACGCCGTCGTCGTCCAGCATCCAGAGCGAGGCGGTGCCGCTGAGCCCGGTCGCGGTCGTCCGGTAGGCGGTCGCCGTGTCCGCCGTGTAGAGGGACGACACCGTCGCTGCGCTGAGTGCGGTGCTCTGGTTGACGAACGCACCGGCGAGCGAGCCGTGGAAGTACGTCGACGTCGGGGCCGTGAGGCTGGTGAAGTCCGCCCAGCCCAGGTGCCAGTAGCCGGTGGTGCTGGTCAGGAGGGTGAGGCCGGAGCCCGAGGCCACGAGGGCGCCGTCGACGTACAGCTTCACGGTCTTGGTCAGGGTGATCACGCCGGTGGTGTCGACGGTGAGCACGGCGAGGTGCCAGCCGGAGGAGTACGACGCCGGGCTGGCTCCGGTGACGTTGAGGCCCAGGGTGCCGTTGGCCGAGAAGCTCACGTGCCCGGTGCTGTCGAGCCAGACCATCGGGTTGCCGGTCGCGGAGGTCGCGTTGGCCAGGCTCGCGTCGAGGCTGAACAGGCCGCCGCCCTGGCTGTCCGCCGCCTTGAACCAGACACCGATCGTGTAGCTGTTGGACAGCAGCCCGAGCAGTCCCGAGCCGTTGGTGCCGACGATGTCGGTCGCGTACCCGGATCCGCTGAACGCGGCCGCCGACGTCGTTCCCCACGGGTCGGCCTGCCGGAAGGCGACGCTGTTGCGCGGCAGCATCGGGTCGCTCGCCTGCTGGGTGTTGGCATGGCGCACGGGCGCGCAGGAAGCGGCGGTCAGGCTCTGCGTGATCGCCCGGCCGCTGGTGTTGGTGATGGCATCGGTGCTGCTGGCCGGGGCGCCCGCGGCCGGGGTGAGGGTCGGGCCGCAGGCCACCGCAGCCGTGCGTGGGCCGCCGGCGCACGTGGTCGCGCCGTAGGCGTGGGTGACCGACAGGGACCCGACGGCCGTGGTGTCCGTGGCGTTGGCGACCGACCCGACGGTCCAGCCGGACAAGGTTCCCGAGGTTCCCGCGGCCAGGCCGAGCAGCGCGACTCCCCCGACGAGGAGCGTCCACCGGCCCGGCCGGGTCACTTGTTCAGTGTCCAGCTCAAGGGGTGGCTCACCGTCAGCCCCTGGTCGAGCACCGATGCGTTGGCGGGCAGCGCGACGGTGAACCGGCAGGTCGCGGACGCGCCGGAGGCGAGCCCTGCGGCGTGGGTCAGCGTGGGCATGCTCGCGGCCGCTCCGGCCGGGTAGACGAGGTCGGTCCAGGCCGAGCCGCCGGCGTACGTCGAGCCGTTGGAGCAGCTGACGGCGACCGTGAGGTCGGTGGTGCAGAGGTTGTTGGGCGTCGGCGTCCCCGTCGACGGGGTGGACGCGCAGGTGCCCGGCGTGAGCACGAAGCTGGACGCGTTGGCCGCGCCCAGGTTGGTGAAGACGACGTCGGTGACCTGGCTGCCGCCGGGGCTCAGCGGGGCGGTGGTGCCGCCGTACTTGTTGATCGTGGTGCAGGTCGCGCTGTTCGCGGCCCCGTCGCTCGAACGACAGGTCTGCGAGGCGTGTGCGACGGTCCCGTCGGGGCCGACCTCCTGCAGGATCACCGCGGTGCTGCTGGCGACGGTGTTCGTGCTGTTGGAGATGATCGCGCTGGTCCAGTCGGACAGGGTGCCGCTGACGCTCAGGCCGAGCAGTACGGCGGCCAGCGCACAGGCACCGAGCACGAGGCCCCTCGGGCCTGGACGGAGACGTCGACGGTTGGCGTGCCTGCGGGATGCGTGCGGTGCCATGCGAGCCTCCTCAGCTCAACGTCCAGACCAGCGGTTGAGTAGCGACCTGGCCGCCGACCTGCGGTGAGGCGGAGGCGGGCAGGGCGACGTCGAAGGTGCAGTCGGTGGACTCCCCCGCGGCCAGCGTGGTCACGACCGGGAGCTCCGCGAGTGCGGACAGGGCGACCGGCGTGGCCGTCGTGTCGACGGTGCTCGGCGTGGTGCAGACGACGGTGACCGTGGCGACGTCGCACAGGTCGACCGATGCTGCGGGACTGCCGGCGGAGGTGACGCAGGTGCCGGGCGTCAGCGTCAGGGCGCCGGTCCCGGTGCCGGTGTTCTCGAGGCTGACGGTCACCGTCTGGTGGTCACCGGGCCCGAGCGGGACCGCGGTGCCGCCGTACTTGTCGATCGTCGAGCAGGTCGCACTGTTGCCCGACCCGCCCCCGTCGGTGGAGGTGCACACGACGTTGCCGGGCCCGGTCTCCTGCAGGACCAGCGACTGCGCCGCCTCGACGGTGTTGTCGTCGTTGGTGATGATCGCCCTGGTCCAGCTGGACAGGGTGCCACTGACCCCGAGCACCAGGATGACCGCAGCCGTCGCCCCAGCGGCGGCGAGCACGAGGCTCCGGCGACGCCGCCGGTCACGGGGACGCGGGGTGGTCATGCCCCTTCATCGGCGCGCCGACGAACCGACTGAGGACTTTCGCCCGGTGACTACGGGACGACGGTGCAGGACTTGCCGCCCTGTGCCGTGTAGTTCCACCCGTTCGACTTCGGGGACTCGATCCCGTCGATGATCGCCGCCACCTGGAACGTGCCGTTCTCCGCGTTGATGCCGACAGTCGTGTAGGAGTAGGACGGGCCGCTGGCCGTGACGGTCACGGCGCTACGCGTCGGGCTACTGTTGAAGTACACCTTGAATGACGTCGTCGCGGTGCCCGACCAGCTCCATCCGATGGTGAAGCCGTTGGTGCTGCCGTTTCCGTTGCCGACGCAGCTCGTCATCGTTGGCGCAGGCTGAACGGCGAAGTCGACGGTCAGCGGCGTGGCCGGGTTCGCCGCTCCGTCGCTCGCGACGTAGGTCGCCCGGTATGTGCCCGTCGACATCAACGCTGCTGTCAGGCCGGAGGTCCGGTACTGGTTGCCGGTCAGCACCGTCATCGTCTGCGCGGCGCAGCCGGTGCCGGACACCCAAGCCGTGCCGTTCCAGCACTCGTTGCTGCTCGTGCGGACCAGCTTGACGGAGACAGAGGCAATCCCCGACCCACCCGCGTCGGTTGCCGTGACACACAGCTGCGATACCCCAGAGCCCGAGTCCGCGCAGTCGATGCCACTCCACGTGCTCGCGCTCGCGCCGCCGCTGGGGCGCGGGTCGCTCAGCACCGGAGGCGTCGTGTCGGTGGCGACGGCTCCGATGGAGGACGTCGCGGTCGCGCTGTCGGTCCAGACCGCGGAGGTGAAGGCCCACGGCGCGCCGCCGCTCACGCCGACCACCCCGCCGAGAGCCACGAGCGAGGCGACTCCGGTGGGCAGCAGGAGACGGGTGCGGCCGTGACGTGGTGCATCGCCGTCACGACGTCCGAACCCGAGCGCCACCGAACCGAAGGCGATCAGCGCCATGACCAGCAGGCCGAACGGCGTCGTTGCCGCGTTGAGCACGTAGCCGACGTACGGGACTCCGAAGACGACCCGGTCCGCCGTGGCGACGTCGTAGGTCTCGTCGTCGGGAAGGTTGTTCGTGTCGCCCTTCAGGGTCAGCGCCACGCCGGCATCCGACGGAGTCGTGGCCACCACCCGGTGCGTCACGCGGTTGCCGGCGGCGTTGACGACGCTGACGACGTCGCCGACCTCGAGCCGGCTCGCGGGCACCTCGCGGGCGATCCCGACGGCACCGGCCTCGTAGGTCGGGCTCATCGATCCCGAGACGAAGACGAGGGGCGTGACGTGGAGGAGCCATCCGGCGAGGAAGCCGGCGAGGCACAGCGTGCCGAGGGCTCCTCCGGTCCACAGCACGGCCTCGCGACCGACGCGTTGCAGGCTGATCATGAAACCACCTGGGTTGCGGCGAGGACGAAGTTGAGGTTCGCGGTCAGCCCGCCGGCAGCTGGCGTACCGGTAGGACGGCTCACCTGGATGCAGAGGTCGTCGTAGGGCGTCGCGGCCGTCGAGGTGAGCGTGCCGACGCTCGTCGCCGCGATCGGGAAGCCTGCGTTCGAGATGGGTGTGCTGCTCCCGGGCGCCGTCGCGCAGGTCGTGCCGTTGCTGGTGCCGCCCCGGATCACCGTGACCTTGAGCGCGTTGCCCAACGCGTTGTCGGTGGCCGTCGCACTCAACGTGTAGGAGAACCGGAGCGCGCCTCGGCTGTTGTTGCTCACCCTGAGGATCCGGGCCCGGGACTCGCCCGGGTTGACGTCGGCCCCCATCTGGCCCCAGGTGTAGGTCTCGGGCTTCGTGCGCGGCGGGCTCGTACCGAGGTCGATGTGGATCTCTCCAGCCGTGATGCTTGCGCCCGGGATCTGCGTGCTGGAGCTCCAGTACGCCGACGTGCCGACCGCACCGACGCCGAGCAGCATGCCGGCGGCGAGCAGTGCGCGGGTTCGGCCGCGGCCGAACCAACGGGCCCGTCGGGCGCGGTGCCGCGGGCAGGACTCATGCATGGCAGTCCCCGTCCTCACGCCGGCCGCGACGGCGCACCAGGGCCAGCCCGGCCCCGACCAGGGCGGCGCCGAGCGCGACCAGCCCCGGACTGATCGAGGAGCCGGTGTCCGGCAACCCGTCCTCGGCTCCACCGACCTCGCCCTTGCTGCCCTTGTCGCCCTTGCCTGCTTCTTCGCCCGCGACCGAGCCGGACTCGGACAGCGTGAGCCGGACCGAGAACGGCACGGACTGGACCCGGCGCGTGGATGCCCAGTCGAAGCTCGCTCGAAGGTCGACCTCGACCTGTCGTCCGCGCGGCACCTTCAGCCGGGTTGCGGCCCTCGTGGTGCCGACCGCGACCGGTTGCCAGGGACCATTGCCCACCTTGGCCTCGAGGTCCAGGTCGGACGACGCCAGCAGCCCGTCGGGGTCGCTGGACAGGACGTCGACGGTGAGGATGCCGACGCTCGGTCCCTGGTTGCGAGCCTGGAAGGAGCGGACCTCGACGTCGCCCGGAACGATCCGGGAGGTCGGTGCGAAGAGCGGGGTGGTGAGCTCCGAGGCCCAGCTGACGCCGTCGGTGCTCAGCCCGAGCTCGCCGTCGGCGCGCGCGGGCGCGCTCGTCGTCGCCACCACTGCCACAGTGGCGGCGAGGACGGCTGCGAGCCGGCGGATCATGACGTGAGCTCTCCTCGAGATGAATCGTTCGTGTGGTCGGATCGGCCGCGGCCGAGCCGGATCAAGCAGATGGCGAGCGTGACCAGCGCCAGTGAGGCGATGCCGACGCCCGAGCGAGACGGTCCGTGCCGAGCGGGCCGTACGGTCGTGGCCGGTCGCGGACTCCATCGTTCGCCCTCGTCCGGATCCTTCGACGGCCCACCTTGCGGCGCGTCCTCGGTGTCTCCGGCATCCGGTGTTCCCTGCGCCGGCCTGCGCCGACGATCCCGTAGGCCACTGACGAACATGAACGCGGCGTACCCGATCAGCAGGCCTGCCACGACCCACACCGCCACCTGGCGCTGCGTTCCGTTCAGTGCGTTGTTGAGATGGCCGAGGTAGGGCACCGAGTACCAGACCCTGCCCTTGACCTGGACCGGAAGGACCGGGTCCGGGTCGGGAGCGTCGTTGGCGTCGCCCTGGAAGGTGAACGTGCGCTCGCCCTTCAGGTTGACGCCGATGCCGGTGATCCGGTGGGTCGCCACCGCTGGCTCACCGGACTCGATCTGGTACGTCGCCACGTCCCCGCGCCGCAGGTCCTCGGTGTCGATCGGCTTGACCACCACCAGGGTCCCCGGCGGGTAGTCGGGCCGCATCGAGCCCGTGAGCACGGTGTAGGGCGTGGCGCCGGCGAGTCGCGGAACAAGCACCGCGACCGCCAGCACCAGCACCACACCGAGGATCACGAGCCAGGCAACGACCTGACCGATCCACCCGAGGACTGGACGCATGGGAACGTCGAACCGGCCTGGATCAGCTGTGGACCTGGGTCGCCGTCAGGGTGATCGCGTCGAGCACCTTGGTGACGGTCTGCGAGCCGGTGTCCGCGCCCGGGAGAGCGACCGTCACCGTCACCGACAGCGTGTCGCCGTGGTTGGCCTCGGTGAACGTCTGGCCCGCGGTCAGCGGCGTGGTCGCGTCGGTGATCGCGCTGACGTTCACGGTGTACGGCGCGATCGAGGTCGGCGTGCTGGCCACGATGGTGCCCCGCATGTGCTCACCGGTGGCGGTCAGGACCGTCGTGCAGGTCTTGGTGATCACGTCACCGGGCACCAGCAGCGACGTACCGGGAGTGAAGGTGGCCCCGGGGGCCTGCTCGCCGCCGTCGTAGGTCCAGTTGCCGCAGGAGGGCGCCGTGATCTTGAGGTCACCAGCAGTGATCGTCCCGCCCGCGACAGTCCCGCTGTCGGTCCAGAACGCCAGGGTGCCCGCACCACCCATGAGCAGGACGGCCGCGGTTCCCGCCGCGAACGCGCCCTTCGTCGTCTTCTTCATGTCTACTCCAGTCCCCATGCCTTGTCCCGAGGCCCGGCAGATCTGTTGTGTTCCTGACGTGGTGCGAAGCGTCGCTCCGACAACCAGAACGAAGGCAATCACGCGACGACACGGCGCGTACGGGAAACGGGGACTTTGGTCCCGGAACAGGCCCGGGGCCGCGGTCCCGAGTGATCAGGACCACGGCCCCGGTGGGGTCGTGCGGGTGGGCGGGATCGTCCCGCCCGGGGGTCACCAGCCGCGCTCGGCCAGACGGTGGGGCTGGGGGATGTCCTCGACGTTGATGCCGACCATGGCCTCGCCCAGACCACGCGAGACCTTCGCGACCACGTCGGGGTCGTCGTGGAAGGTGGTCGCCTTCACGATCGCCTCGGCCCGCTCGGCCGGGTTGCCCGACTTGAAGATGCCCGAGCCGACGAACACACCCTCGGCACCGAGCTGCATCATCATCGCCGCATCCGCCGGGGTCGCGATGCCACCCGCGGTGAACAGCACCACCGGCAGCTTGCCGGTGCGGGCCACCTCGACCACCAGGTCGTACGGCGCCTGCAGCTCCTTCGCCGCGACGTACAGCTCGTCGTCGGCCAGCGAACCCAGCCGGCGGATCTCGGCACGGATGGTGCGCATGTGGGTGACCGCGTTCGACACGTCACCGGTGCCGGCCTCACCCTTCGAGCGGATCATCGCCGCACCCTCGGTGATCCGACGCAGCGCCTCACCCAGGTTGGTCGCACCACACACGAACGGAACCGTGAAGGCCCACTTGTCGATGTGGTTCGCGTAGTCGGCCGGGGTCAGCACCTCGGACTCGTCGATGTAGTCGACACCCAGGGACTGCAGCACCTGCGCCTCGGCGAAGTGCCCGATCCGGGCCTTGGCCATCACCGGGATCGAGACCGCGGCGATGATGCCGTCGATCATGTCGGGGTCGCTCATCCGCGACACGCCACCCTGGGCACGGATGTCCGCGGGGACCCGCTCCAGCGCCATCACGGCCACCGCACCGGCGTCCTCGGCGATCTTCGCCTGGTCGGGGGTCACCACGTCCATGATGACGCCACCCTTCAGCATCTCGGCCATGCCGCGCTTGACCCGGGTGGTGCCGTGCTCCTGCTGCTCGCTCATGTGACCAATCGTACGGCGCGAGTCGCGTCCTCCCGACGCCGGGGAGGCAGCGCGGACACCTCGTTCCGGCACCGCCGCGGGAGAGGCCTCACCACATGTCCGTGACGGGCCGCGTCGGGTCCGTCGCATCCCTCAGGAGCCGGACGGACCGGCCTCGGCGGCGAGCGCCTGCCGGCGTACCTTCAGCACCCGGAAGACCACCGTGTAGGTGCTCGCGAGAGCGAGTGCCCACAGGGTGACGTACATCAGGATCGGCAGGTCGAGCAACACCCCGAGACCGGTCATCACGAGGATCGAGACGAGCCGGTCGGCCCGCTCGGCGATGCCGCCCCTGGCGTCCATCCCGAGGGACTCGGCGCGGGCGCGGGCGTAGGAGGTGACCGAACCCATCACCAGGCACCACAGGGTCACGCAGAGGTAGAGGTAGCTGTCGCCCTGGTCCTTGCCGGTGCCGGCGAAGTAGAGGGCGAGGCCGCCGAAGATCGCGCCGTCACCGATCCGGTCGAGGGTGGAGTCCCAGAAGGCGCCGAACTTCGAGACCCGGCCGGTCTCGCGGGCCATCCGGCCGTCGATCAGGTCGCTGAACACGAACGCCGTGATGAACAGGACGCCGATCAGCAGCTCGCCCTGCGGGAAGAAGATCAGGGCACCGGCACTCACGCCGATGGTGCCGACGAGGGTCACCGCGTCGGGGCTGATGCCCAGCCGGATGAACAGCCGCACCACCGGGTGCAGCACGGTCCCGGCCCAGAACTCCTTGAAGCGCTCCAACACGGGTCAGGAACCTACTACTGCCAGGCCTCCGCGAGCAGATCGCGGGTCTCCCCCAACAGCTGCGGCAAGGTCTTGGTGCCGCCGATGACGGTCATGAAGTTCGCGTCCCCCGACCAGCGCGGTACGACGTGCTGGTGCAGGTGCCCCGACAGCGAGCCACCCGCAGCACCCCCGAGGTTGAGCCCGACGTTGAAGGCGTGCGGCTGGGAGACCGCGCGGATGGTGCGCAGCGCCGCCTTGGTCAGCGCGGTCACCTCGTCGGTCTCCTCGTCGTCGAGGTCGAGGTAGTCGGCGACGTGGCGGTAGGGCAGCACCATCAGGTGGCCGGGGTTGTAGGGGTACAGGTTGAGCACGACGTACGCCGTGCGCCCCCGCACCACCACCAGCTCGTCGTCGGTGGACGTCGCCGGGTCGGCGGTGATCCGGCAGAACGGGCAGGCCGGTCGCGGGTCGGCGTGCGCGGGCTGCGCATCGGTCTGGTCGTCGGCCTCGCCGCGGACATAGGCCATCCGGTGCGGCGTCCAGAGCCGGTCGAGCCCGTCGGGCCCGGTGGTGGGGCTCATGCGCCGCCCTCGGAGCCGGCATCACTGTCGGCGGGGTTGAGCGCCTGGAGCAGCTCGGCCACCGGCAGGTCGGGCAGGTTGAGGCCGCGGGAAAGCGCCATGCCGTTGATCTGCAGCCAGATCGACTCGGCCAGGATGCTGATGCACGCCTCGATGCCGGGCTCGCGGACGGGGCGCTCGAGCCAGCGGCGGACCGCGGCGAACACGGCGCCGATCATGCCGAACACCCAGGGGTCGAGGGCAGCCCGGTCGTCGTCGGAGAGCTCGACGCCCATCGCCGCGACGACGATGGCCATGATCCCCTCGATGCCCTCGGCGACCTGCTCGACCGCCTGGCTCAGCGGGCTCGGGCCCCAGCCGGCGAGGTCGCGCTCGGCGAACCAGTACAGCGTGGGATGGGCCTCGGCCCACCGGATGAAGCTGCCGACGATGCGGTGGATGATCTGGTCCGGCGTGCCGTCGTACGACAGTGCGGGGAGCAGCTCACCGCCGACCTGGTCGCAGATCTCCCGCTGCACGGCCCGATCGAGGTCGGAGCGGTCCTCGAAGTGGCGGTAGATGACGGTGCGGCTCATGCCCGCCTCGTCGGCGACCGCCTGGACCTGGACCTCCTCGCCCGGCGCCTGGCGCTCGAGCACGCTGATCGCAGCGTCGATGATCACCTGGCGGCGCACCTGGTTGTGCTCCTGCCAGCGCCGCCGACGCCCGTCGAGCGGCTCGGTGTCCACACCCTCCGAGGTCATGGGCAAACCCTCTCACGTCGCCCCACGGGCACGAGCCCGGTCACGAGAACCGGTGGAACCAGCGACCGAGGTCGGCCGCGATCCCCGGGCAGGTGAGGTTCAGGTCGCGCTGCTGCTCGACCCACTGCCCCATGACGGCGGTGCCGCCCTGGATGGACCAGTCGGGTCCGCACCGGTTCAGTGCCTCGTCGCGGGACGTCTGGCCGGCCGCGCGCCACTCCGGTACGCCGCCGAGGCTGAGGTCGCCGACGACGCGGCGGTAGAGGTGGGGCGTGGAGTAGACGCCGATCGTGAAGCCGGCGTCGGTGTAGCCCCGTGCCACGCCCTCGATCACCGCGGCGTTCGCCTGCAGGTCGGTGCTCCAGTCGAAGTTCGGCACCGGCTCGACGTCGATCCACACGATCGGGCTGACCACCCCGACCTGGCCCATGGTGCCGATGTTGAACCGCGCCTGCTGGTAGCCGACGTTGCGCAGCTTCCCGAGCCGGTCGGTCGCGTCGTACGGACCGTCGGCGCCGTACTTCTTCAGCGTCTCGGCGCTCGGGTAGCTCGACACGGCGTAGACCGAGACGAGGACGTCGTTGCTCTTCGCCCAGGCGACCTGGTCGGCCAGGCACGGGTTGGGCGTGAAGCCGGGGCCGTTGGTGAGGCCGAGGACGACGTACTCCGCCTCGGGCAGCGGCATCGGCAGCCCCTTGCCCTGCTTCTCGGGGATGCCCATGCCCGGCGGGCACTGCGGCCAGCTCACGTCGCCGCCGAGCACCTCGCCGTCGCGCGGCGCGATGTTGCTCGTCGGGCCCTTGCTGGCACCCCGCGCAGCCTCCTCGGCCAGCCTGGCCAGGTCGCTCGCGTCGGCGCCGGGGTCGCCGGCGTCACCGCCGGGCGCGCCGTCGACCGCGGTGTCGGTGGCGCTCGGCGTACTGACCGGCGGGAGGGGCGGGGCGCCCGAGGGCGTGGACCCGCCGCAACCAGTCAGCACGACGGCGAGGGCCGCGGTGGCGCAGGCGAGCGCCGCCCGACGACCGCCGCCCTCCATCGCTCAGACCTGCTCGCGGGACTCGACCGCGGCGACCACGCGGGCGATGGCCTCGTCGATCGGTACGCCGTTGTCCTGGCGCCCGTCGCGGTAGCGGAAGCTGACGGCGCCCTTCTCCACGTCCTCACCACCGGCGATGAGCATGAACGGGATCTTCTGCAGCTGCGCGTTGCGGATCTTCTTCTGGAACCGGTCGTCCGACTCGTCGACCTCGACCCGGATCCCCCGCGCCTTGAGCTGGTTCGTGACCTCGTAGAGGTAGTCGGTGAAGGCGTCGGCAACGGGGATGCCGACGACCTGCACCGGGGCCAGCCACGGAGGGAAGGCGCCCGCGTAGTGCTCGACGAGGACGCCGAGGAAGCGCTCGATCGAGCCGAACTTCGCGGAGTGGATCATCACCGGCTGCTGCTTGGAACCGTCGGAGGTGGTGTACTCCAGGCCGAACCGCGCCGGCTGGTTGAAGTCGTACTGGACCGTGCCCATCTGCCAGGTGCGGCCGATGGCGTCCTTGGCCTGGACCGAGATCTTCGGGCCGTAGAAGGCCGCGCCGCCCGGGTCGGGGACGAGCTCGAGGCCCGACTCGGTGGCGACCTGCTCGAGGATCGCGGTGGCGGTCGCCCAGTCCTCGTCGCTGCCGATGAACTTGTCGGCCTTGCTGTCGTCGCGCGTCGACAGCTCGAGGTAGAAGTCGTCGAGGCCGAAGTCGCGCAGCACGCTCAGCATGAAGTCGAGCAGGTGCTTGACCTCGGCCGGCGCCTGCTCGGGCGTGCAGTAGGAGTGCGAGTCGTCCTGGGCGAAGCCACGCACCCGGGTCAGGCCGTGGATCACGCCGGACTTCTCGTAGCGGTAGACGCTGCCGAACTCGAAGAGCCGCAGCGGCAGCTCGCGGTAGGAGCGCCCGCGGCTGCTGAAGATCAGGTTGTGCATCGGGCAGTTCATCGCCTTCAGCTGGTAGTTCGCGCCCTCGAACTCCATCGGCGGGAACATCGTGTCGGCGTAGTGCGGCAGGTGGCCGGAGGTGTGGAACAGGCCGTCCTTGGAGATGTGGGGCGTGCCGACGTACGAGAAGCCCTCCTCGATGTGCCGGCGGCGGACGTAGTCCTCCATCTCCCGCTTGATCACGCCGCCCTTGGGGTGGAACACCGGCAGGCCGGAGCCGATCTCGTCGGGGAACGAGAACAGGTCGAGCTCGCGACCGAGCTTGCGGTGGTCGCGGCGCTCGGCCTCCTCGAGGCGGTGCAGGTGGGCCTCGAGCTCGTCCTTGCTCGGCCAGGCGGTGCCGTAGATGCGCTGGAGCTGCTTGTTCTTCTCGTCGCCGCGCCAGTACGCCGCCGCGCTCCGCATCAGCTTGAACGCGGGGATCCGCTTGGTGGTCGGCAGGTGCGGGCCCCGGCAGAGGTCCTTCCAGGCGACCTCGCCGTTGCGGTTGATGTTGTCGTAGATGGTCAGCTCGCCGGCACCGACCTCGGCGCTCGCGCCCTCGGCCGCCTCGCCGGCATTGCCCTTGAGGCCGATCAGCTCGACCTTGTAGGGCTCGTCGGCGAGCTCGACCAGCGCGTCCTCGTCGGTGGTGACCCGGCGGTCGAAGCGCTGGTTCTCCTTGACGATCTTGCGCATCGCGGTCTCGAGCTTGACGAGGTCCTCGGGCACGAACGGGGTCTCGACGTCGAAGTCGTAGTAGAAGCCGTCGTGGATCGGCGGACCGATGCCGAGCCTGGCCTCCGGGAACACCTGCTGCACGGCCTGCGCCAGCACGTGCGCGGTCGAGTGCCGCAGGATGTCGAGACCGTCGGGGCTGCCGATGAGCACGCCCTCGACCTCGTCGCCGTCGGCCAGCTCGTAGGAGAGGTCCTTGAGCTGGCCGTTGACACGCGCCGCGATGACGTCGGCCTCCTCGCGGAAGACCTCCCACGCCTTCGTGCCCTCCGTGACCGTCTCCTCCTGGCGTGCGTCAGGGTTGAGTACGGCGACCTTGATGTCGGGCACGGAAGGACTCCCTCGGTGGTTCGTGACAGCGGCGCGACCGGACGGCGCACCAGGTCACGATCGTACCGAGCCGACCGGGCGTCCCGCGCGGCAGTTGCCGCAGCGGGTCAGCGCTCGCAGGCGGTGCCGTCGTTGTCGCGGTCGAGGCGGCTCCTGTTGCGGGCGTAGACCTCGCGCGCCTTCGTGCCGTACGCCGGGCGGCCGTAGCCCTCGGCGACCTGCGCCGAGGCCGCACCGGCACCCTTCGCGACGCCGTGCGGGTAGTCCTTCGCCAGCTTGGTGCAGCTCGAGTAGTACTTCCCGGTCGCGGCCCCGGCAGGCGAGGCCAGGACGAGCGAGGCGGGTGCCACCAGGGCGACGGTGGCGAGGACGGCGGCGAGACGACGGCTCTTCATGGCGCTGGAGCGTAGGTCGACATCCGCGTCGTGTCCGGCGAACGCGGCAGGTCGGGACCCTCCCGGCGCTGCACCGGTCACCCCGGCTGCAGCACCACCGTGATCATCGCCGCCCGGCTGGACGCATCGGTCGAGGCGGTCAGCGCGGGGGAGGTCCCCTCGGGCGCCGCTCCCCCGCCGTCGGCGAGGAGGGCGTCGATGTGGCCGCCGCTGCTGCCGATCGTCTCGTCGCGGACCGCGACACCGGCAGGTGGCCGCCAGTCGGTGGTCGCCGACGACTTGTCGGCCCAGTACGACACCACCCAGCGACCGGCGCCGTTCACCGCGACCGCAGGGGTCGGGTGGTCGAGCGTGTTGGCGGGGTCGCCGCGAGTGGCGACGAGGGCGACCGGCGTCGCGCGCGAGGCGCCGGCGTACGCCGCGAGCTGGAGGGCGACCTTCGCGTAGCCGCTCAACTGCACGCTCACCGGCGTCCCCGCGTCGGTGGCGGTCGCGACGCGACGCCAGAGCAGGGTCCGCTGCGAGCCCGTGACGAAGTCGGCCAGCTGGGTCCACCCGGCGGGTGGCGTCACCGTGAGGGTCGTGACGTTGAGGGTCGTGAAGAGCAGCATCGCGTCCCCGTCGCGTACGGCGGCCGGCACCGTCACCGACGGCGCGGTGCTGTTGACGTTCGTCCGGGCGAGCGCCCGGAACCCGATCGGGGTGCTGTCGCCGACGGTGACCTGGTGGGTCACGGTGCCGGTCTGCCCGGCCGAGTCGGTGGCGACCAGCGACACGTCGTACGTCCCGGGGGCGGCGTAGGTTCGGTTGGCCAGAGCGCCGGTGGCGGTTCCGCCGTCGCCGAACGACCACTGCAGCGAGGCCAGCGGTCCCTGGGCGTCGAAGGAGCCGGAGCCGTCGAAGCTGCAGCTCAGCGCGCTGCAGCTCGAGGTGAAGACAGCCGTCGGCGGCGTGTCCTGCTGCTGCGGCACGGTGTAGGCGAGGTGCAGCACGGGCGGGGTCGGGCCGTCGTGCGAGGACGCCCGGCGCTCGCCGGACCCGGTCATCGCGAAGGCCAGCGCGTTGCCCTGCCGCCACCCGGGACGGCTGACGACCTCCTGCACGATGCTCTTCAGGTCGGTCGTGCGCTGGGCCGCACCGCGCTGCCCGGACGTCCACGCCGCCGGGCTCCAGGCGACCTGCGCCGTGGTCTTCGGCTTGGAGGACACGGTCGTGGACGAGGTGGTGAACGTCGGGGTGTCGTCGGCCGCGATGCCCCGCACCTGGATCGACGTGGTGCCGCTGGTCGAGCCGCTCGCGGCGAACTGGATCCAGGCCTCGGTGACGGTCGCCCCGACCGGTACGGAGAGGCCGGCGAACCGGATGCCGATGGTCTGCGTGGTGGCGCCCGCGTTGGGGATGTTCAGCGTCGCGCCCAGCCAGTCGGCGAACCCGCTAGGTCGCTGCTCGACGTCGTCGAAGGCCTTGGCGACCGGCGTGTCGAGCGGGCGTGGTGCGCCGCGGGCGACGACGGTGATGGTGACGTCGTCGGACCCGGTGAGCTGGCCGTCGGACGCCGTGGCGCGCAGGACGTAGCTGCCCGGCGTGGTGAAGGTGGCGCTGGTCTGCGGCTGCGTGGGCGCCGAGAAGCTCACGGGGCCCGGGCCGGACACGGTGCTCCACTGCAGGGTCGCCGGCGCGGGTACGCCGTCGTCGCGGACGGTGGCCGTCACGTCGATCGGCGTACCGACCTCGACGGGTGCGTCCTTGGTGACGTCCACCACCGGCGCGAGGTTGCCGATCGGCGGCAGGTCGGCGCGCAGCTCGTAGAGCCGGCCGTCGTTCTCGTTGGGCGCCACGTCGTTGTCGACACCACGGTCGACCACGTAGTAGTCGTAGCGGCTCGGGTCGTTGCTCGCGGGCGCCACGGCGACACCGGCCGCGAACACCTGGTTGGAGGCGCCGATGTCGATCTGGGAGACGAGGACGAGGTCGCGGTTGAGCTCGTAGATGCGGTCCGAGGTGCTGTCGACCACCACGAGCGTGCCGCGGCCCGGGTGGTAGCCGATGCCCTCGGGGTCCTCGGCGCCGTACCGCTGGATGTCGAACTCGGTCGAGGTGTCGTCCCCCGTCGGCGCGACCCCGTCGAAGACCCCGTTCGGTCCCGGCGAGACCCGGTGCACGTCGTTGTCCGCCCCGTCGAGCACGAACAGCTCGCCGGTCGGCGGGAAGTAGGTCACGTCCTCCGGGTCGGTGCTCCCGAACGCCGCCGTGCTGATCGAGGTGTGCCCGTCGTCGGCCGTGCCGTACCGTCCGTCCGCCCCGGCGGTGATCTCGTGCACCCGGAACTGGTCGTCGTCCGACACGTACACGTGGCCGTTGGACGGATTGCTGGCGATGCCGGCCGCCTCGTGGCTGTACGCCGACGTGACGCCCCGGTCCACGATCGTCCCGGTCCGGGTCGTCTCCAGGATGTTCACGTTCTGGTAGATCGGCGTCTCGTCGACCTCGGAGTCGGAGATCAGGAAGTGGTCGCGCCCCGGCAGGTAGGTGATGCCCGCCGGGTCGGGCAGCGGCGTCGACCACGCCGCCGTCGAGATGTTCTGCACCAGGCTCGCCACCACCGTCGGCACCGCGGCCGTGGCGGACGGTGGCGTGGGGACGAGGGCCAGGCTGGTCGCGCCGAGCACGACAGCCGCCGCGGCTGGGAGCTTCATGGGTTCGACAGTAGGAACGGTCCGGCGGCCCGCGCATACCCCGATTCGGTGAAGCGGGCCGACGCCGCGGTCGGCTGAAATGCACGAGAGCCGCACTCGGGGAGTGCGGCTCTGGTGGTTCTCCGGTGGGCGATACTGGGTTCGAACCAGTGACCTCTTCGGTGTGAACGAAGCGCGCTACCACTGCGCCAATCGCCCGGACGCGGACCCGAAGGAACCGCGGTCGGAGACTCTAACGCATCTCGCGACCGCGGCTCGCATCGGGATCACATCAGGCCCGCGCCGAGGGCGCGTCAGCCGAGGTGGTGCACCTCCTGCAGCCGGTGCACGGGGGTGTCGATGCCGACGTGCCGGGCCTTGAGCTGGAGGGCCAGGTAGAGCGAGTAGTGGCGCGACTGGTGGAGGTTGCCGCCGTGGAACCAGAGGTTCTCCTGCTGGGTCGGCTTCCACATGTTGCGCTGCTCGCCCTCCCACGGGCCGGGGTCCTTGGTGGTGTCCGAGCCGAGGCCCCAGACCTTGCCGACGCGGTCGGCGACCTCCTGGCTGATCAGGTCGGCGGCCCAGCCGTTCATGGAGCCGTAGCCGGTGGCGTAGACGACGAGGTCGGCCGGGAGCTCCGTGCCGTCCGCCAGTACGACGGACGTCTCGGTCAGGTGGTCGACCTGGCCGTGGGCGAGCTTGACGTCGCCGTTGGCCACCAGCTCGGCGGCACCGACGTCGATGTAGTAGCCCGAGCCGCGGCGCAGGTACTTCATGAACAGGCCGGACCCGTCGTCGCCCCAGTCGAGGTCGAAGCCGGCGGCGGCCATCCGGTCGTAGAAGTCCTGGTCGCGCTCGCGCATCTTGTCGTACAGCGGGATCTGGAACTCGTGCATGATCTTGTACGGCAGCGACGCGAAGATCAGGTCGGCCTTCTCGGTGGTGACGCCGTTCTCGAGCGCGCGCTCGGAGTAGAGGTCGCCCAGGCCGATGTCCATCAGGGTGTCGCTCTTCACGATGTGCGTCGACGAGCGCTGCACCATCGTCACGTCGGCGCCGCTCTCCCACAGCGCGCCGCAGATGTCGAAGGCCGAGTTGTTGCTGCCGACCACGACGACCTTCTTGCCGGCGTACGCGTCGGGGCCGGGGTGCTGCGAGGAATGGTGCTGCTCGCCCTGGAAGACGTCGGCGCCCGGGTACGTCGGCACGTTGGCCTTGCCCGACATGCCCGTCGCCATCACCAG
Organism: Nocardioides sp. F233; assembly: GCF_057813895.1. Classification (NCBI taxonomy): domain Bacteria; kingdom Bacillati; phylum Actinomycetota; class Actinomycetes; order Propionibacteriales; family Nocardioidaceae; genus Nocardioides; species Nocardioides sp. F233. The sequence continues at coordinate 425,145 of NZ_JBVASH010000003.1, read as the reverse complement.
GTGGGTGGGCTTGAGCACGAGCGGCGTGCCCTCACGCTCGAGGTGGACGGTCCACTCCCCCGTGCTGTCGTCGTAGGCCGCGGACGTGGCGACCGTGTTCGACCAGTACGGCACCTCCATCACCCGCGTGTAGAACTCCAGCCAGTCGCCGACCCTGTCCTTGGGCGCGAAGACCGGCCAGTTGTCGGGGAACTTGAGGTACGGCAGGTGGTCGTACCAGACCGGGTCGTGCAGGCACAGCGACTTGTAGCGGTTGCGCCACTGGTCGCCCGGGCGCGGGTGCTTGTCGATGACGAGGGCCGGTACGCCGAGCTGGCGCAGCCGGGCGCCGAGGGCGATGCCGCCCTGACCGCCGCCCACGACCAGGACGTACGGCTGGGTGTCGACGCCGAGCGCGGCGTCCTCGGCCTGGCGCTTCTCCAGCCAGGTCACGCGTTCCTTGGTGGCGCCGTGCACGGCGCCCATCGGGCGTCGTACGCCCTTCGGCTCCTCGTGACCCTTGAGCTCGAACAGGGTGGTGAGGAAGGTCCACGCCTTCGGTCCGTCGCCGTCACCGGGGTCGACGACCCGGACCAGGCCGCGACCGCGGCCGACGGAGGTCTCGAACTCGAACCATGCGGTGGTGACGCCGTCGGCGGTGTCGGCCGGCTCGGTGAGCCGGAAGCCGTGCGGGTCGACCCGGTCGAGGGTGTTCGCGAGCAGGTCGGCGACGCCGTCGGGGTTCTCGACGGTGGTCAGGTTCCAGGAGAAGGCGATCAGGTCGCGCCAGAAGCTGGTCGCGGCGAACAGGCCGGCGGCGCGGTCGATGTCGCGGGCCGCGAGGGCGTCCTCGAAGGCCGCGAACCAGGCGGTGGCGGGGTCGGTGTCGGCCGTGGTGACGGGCCGGTCGTCGAGCTGGGTCATGCCGAGAAGGAGACTCCCGGACGTCCGGCGCCGGGAACCGTTGCACGTTGTTGCATGTGGCCCCGATCACATCGCACCGCCTACGGTGGTGACATGGCCACGCACGACCTCGCGATGCGGGCCCGCGACCTGGTCCGGATCCACGATGCGGTGCTCTCCGGGTCCGCGCCGCCCGAGCGGCCGCGGGCCGTCGTGGCGCGGTCGTGGACCCGCGTGCTGAGCCTCGGGATCGACCCGGACGGCCGCAATGGTCGCGACCCGCTGCCGCCGTCGGAGGTCGAGGAGCGCCGTCGTACGTCGCGCCTCTCGCTGGTCATCGACGAGATCCGCGAGCTGCTGCTGAGCGCTGCCGACGCGTCCAACTACCTGGTCGTGGTGACCGATGCCGAGGGCGTGGTGCTGTGGCGCAGCGGTTCACCGCGGGTGAAGCGGCAGGCCGACGGGCTCGGGTTCACCGACGGTGCGACCTGGACCGAGCAGGCGGTCGGCACCAACGCGATCGGGACCGCGCTCGCGGAGGCGGCCCCGGTGCAGCTGTTCTCGGCCGAGCACTTCGAGAACGCGCAGGTGCCCTGGTACTGCACGGCCTCCCCCATCCACGACCCGATCGACGGCTCGCTGCTCGGCATCGTCGACGTCAGCGGCCCCGCCCTCACGCTGCACCCGGCGATCGAGGCCCTGGTCACGGCATCGGTCCGCCTCGCCGAGGCCCGGCTGTGGCGCCACCACGAGGAGCGTCTCGACCAGTTGCGGCGTACGGCGGAGCCGCTGCTCTCCGGCGCCAACGGCCCGTTGCTCGTGGTCGACGACCACGGCTGGGTCGCCGCCCACCAGGGCGTCGCCGTCCGCGACCGGGTCGAGACACCTCAACCCGACCGGGCGCTCGCCGTACCCGGTCTGGGGTTGTGCCTGCCCGAGCGACTCCGTGGCGGCTGGCTGATCCGGCCGTCCGCCTCGGCCCACGTGCTGTCGGCCGTGCTCGACCTCCGCAGCGCGCCGGCGACCCTCGAGGTCCGTGGCGGCGAGTCCCCGTGGCGGGTCGCGCTCACACCCCGCCATGCCGAGCTGCTCGCGGCGATCGCCGCTGCCGGCCCGGCCGGTGTGTCCGCGGGCCGCCTCAGCCAGGTGCTGTACGGCGACAGCGGGCGTCAGGTGACCGTCCGCGCCGAGATCTCGCGGCTGCGCCGGGTGCTCGGTGCGCTGCTCGCGACCAACCCCTACCGGCTCGGCGAGGGCGTCAGCCTGACGATCAACGATCCATCCCGATGAGCGCCGCCTCGCGCTCCCGCCAGGTCGCTGCGGCCTGCTTCGTCACGGGGCCGGGGGCCGGCAGCTCACGGTCGTCCCAGCGGTGCACGCCCTGCACGTCGCGGGTCGTCGAGACCAGGAAGACCTCGTCGGCGGTGGCCGCCACGTCGATCGGCTCGTCGACCTCCGTCGCGCCGAACCACTCGAGCACCAGCGCCCGGGTGACCCCGGCCAGGCACCCGCCCGCCAGGGTCGGCGTCCGCACCTCTCCGTCGACGACGTAGAAGACGTTGGTGCCGGTCCCCTCGCACAGGTGGCCGGCCAGGTTGGCGAACACCGCCTCGCTGGCGCCCTTCTCGCGGGCTGCTGCCAGCGCGACCACGTTCTCGGCGTACGACGTCGTCTTCAGCCCGGCGAGCGGCCCCCGCTCGTTGCGCGGCCACGGCACGGTGATCACCGCGGTGGTCTCCGGGGCGGGAGCCATCGGGGCCGCCACCACGATCGTCGTCAGCGGGTCGTCACCACGCCCGCTGCCCAGCGGCGCATTGCCGCCCGTGACGGTGATCCGCAGCCGGCCCAGCGGCATCGCGTCGCCATCGAGCACGGCGACCACTCCTCGTCGTACGGCATCGGTGTCGAGGCCCACCAGCCCCAGCCCCGCCGCCGACCGCTCGAGCCGCTCGAGGTGGCGCTGCAGCGCGAACGGCTTGCCGTCGACGACCTTGACCGCCTCGAACACGGCGTCGCCGACGGTGAGCCCGTGATCGGTCACCGGCACCGCCGGCGCCATCGGGTCGGACAGGACTCGGCCGTTGATCCACACGCGCATGAGGCCAGCGTAGAAGGCCCCGATCCACGCCTGAGGAACCGGCGACATGCCGGAAGTGGACCCCCGTTTTGGCGCCGTTCACCCCATCGGCTAATGTTCTCAACGCACCGCAGGGCGGGCCGAAAGGCCAAGAACGTGGTGCGATGCGGACGTAGCTCAGTTGGTAGAGCGCAACCTTGCCAAGGTTGAGGTCGCGAGTTCGAGCCTCGTCGTCCGCTCGGAGTGGTCAGACCCACTGCCTGACCAGGCCAGTGTGTAGGGCCGCCGCGGTGGGTTGGCCGAGAGGCGAGGCAACGGACTGCAAATCCGTGTACACGGGTTCAAATCCCGTACCCACCTCACAGACAACTCCACAGGGGCGATTGGCGCAGCGGTAGCGCGCTTCCTTGACACGGAAGAGGTCACTGGTTCAAACCCAGTATCGCCCACCAGCCTTCGGGCACGAAGCCGGCCAGATCCCACGGATCTGGCCGGTTTCTTGGTTTCGGCGCCCGCCCTCACTCCGCGCCCTCACCTCTCTCCCCCGCCAGGAATCGCTCCACCCGCCGGTCCGGCACCAGCCACATCGCCGCCACCACGACCATCGGCACGAGCCCGGCGACCGGCTCCCACAGCGCGAGCAGGATGCCGGCGATGTAGAGGACGGGCGAGAGCTTGCCCTTGAGGTCGTTGCCGAGCGCCTCCTTCGTGCGCTGGCCGGAGGGCGTGCGCTCGACGACCAGCTGGACGAGGAAGTAGGCGATGGCCGCGCCGAGCAGGTTGATGCCGTAGACGATCGTGGGCACCTCGGCGATCCGGCTCTCGTCGAGCCAGGCCGTGGTGAACGGGTAGAGGCTGAGCCAGAAGAGAAGGTGCAGGTTGGCCCACAACACCGCGCCGTCGACGTGGTCGACCAGCTGGAACAGGTGGTGGTGGTTGCTCCAGTAGATGCCGATGTAGACGAAGCTGAGCACGTACGTCAGCAGGCCCAGGCCCGTGGAGTGGAGCAGGGCGTGCCAGTCCTCGCCGTCCGGCGGCTTGAGCTCCAGGACCATGACGGTGATGGCGATGGCGAGGACGCCGTCGCTGAACGCCTCGAGGCGGCCGGTGTGCATGCACGGAGCCTAGGTTCAGGAGGCGGCACTGCGCCGCACCTCGCCCGCGGCCAGGCCGAAGCGTCGACGGAATGCCCGGGAGAAGTACGACGGGGAGGCGAACCCGCAGCGGGCAGCCACGTCGACCGTCCGGCAGGCGACGCCAGCGGCGAGCAGGGCGTGGGCCAGGTCGAGGCGGCGGGCGAGGACCTGGCGCGGGACCGACGTGCCGGCGTCGGCGAGGACGCGGGACAGCTGACGCTCGCTGATGCCCGCGCCCGCGGCGACGGATGCCGCGGACAAGGTCGGGTCGGTGAGGTGGTCATCGATGTACGCGCGGGCGGCGACCCGGTGGGCGACGGCGAGGGAACCGCGGGAGCCGGCGGCGAGGACCGAGACCAGCTCGAGGACGGCGCGCTCGTCCGCCGGCACGCGTACGTCGGCCGCCACCGCCCGCCCGACCAGCCGGACCAGCGCCCGGGCGTGCGGGTCCGCGCCGGCGCCGGCCGCGTCGACCACCAGCGGCTCGGCAACCGAGTCGAGGCCGGTCAGCTCGGCAAAGGCCGCCCGCGGAACCGTGACGGCGAGCTCCTCGAGCCCGTGCCCGAACCCGCGCAGGAACGGGCGATCGGCGTCGCAGACCAGGAGCTGGCCCGGACGGACGACCTGGCGGCGACCGCCGGACTCGAGCAGCGCCTCGCCACGCAGTGCGGCGTACACGGCGATCGCGTCGACCGGCCGGGACTCCACGAGAGCGGCATCGCGGGCCACCGTGTGCGGCGTACCGGACACGTGAGCCACCCGGACCCGGTCGACCTGCAGGTTCACCTCCCGGGCACGGAACGGGCCCGCGGGGATCGCGCAGGCGAGCTCGATCAGGGCCTCGGCGTTGTGCCGCTCCCACGCTCCGACCTCGGCCACGTCGCCGACCTCGAAGATCCGAGCTTCCGGAACCGCCCACATGCAGAAAGGATGACATGTCAACCATCAATGCGCCAGAGGTGCGCCAGAGGTGCGCATTTCCGCCATCACCGCCCGCTGGTGTGGCGGCCGCCACAGCCGAGCCCGCAGTCTCGGGGACATGGCTGAGTTCAACGACGGGATCGCCGACACCGAGCTGCCCGCGGTCGAGGACGTGGTCGAGACCGACGTGCTGGTCGTCGGCTCGGGCCCCGGCGGCGCTGCGGCGGCGCTCCTCCTGAGCACCCTCGGGGTCCCGAACATCATGATCACCAAGTACCGCTGGACGGCGAACACCCCACGCGCCCACATCACCAACCAGCGCGCGATGGAGGTCTTCCGGGACCTCGGCATCGAGCAGCAGGTCCTCGCCGACGCGACGCCCCACGAGCTGTGCGGCGACACCGTCTTCTGCACGAGCATTGCCGGCGAGGAGATCGGCCGGATCCACACCTGGGGCACCCGGCCCGACCGCGAGGCCGACTACCAGCTCGCCTCACCGTGCCTGACCGTCGACATCCCCCAGACCTACCTCGAGCCGATCCTGGTCCGCAACGCGACCGAGCGCGGCACCCAGGCACGCTTCTCGACCGAGTACCTCTCCCACGTGCAGGACGACGACAAGGTCGACGTGCGGGTGTGCGACCGGCTCACCGGCCACGAGTACACGATCCGCTGCCGCTACCTGATCGGCGCGGACGGCGCGCGCTCCAAGGTCGCCGCCGACATCGACCTGCCGTTCGAGGGCGCGATGGACATCGCCGGGTCGATGAACATCACCTTCAAGGCCGACATCAGCGCGTACGTCGACCACCGGCCCTCCGTCCTCTACTGGGTGATCCAGCCCGGCTCCAACGTCGGCGGGATCGGCACCGGACTGGTCCGCATGGTGCGGCCGTGGGACGAGTGGCTGATCGTGTGGGGCTACGACATCAACGAGGAACCACCGCACCTCGACGACGCCGAGGCCGCACGGATCGTGCGCGACCTGCTCGGGATGCCCGACCTGGAGCCGGAGATCACCGGGTACTCGCTGTGGGGCGTCAACGAGATGTACGCGACCCATCTGCAGCAGGGACGGGTGTTCTGCGTCGGTGACGCCATCCACCGGCACCCGCCGAGCAACGGCCTCGGCTCCAACACGTCGGTCCAGGACTCCTACAACCTGGCGTGGAAGCTGGCCGCGGTCCTCAGGGGCGAGGCCGACCCGAGCCTGCTGGAGAGCTACTCGGAGGAGCGCGCGCCGGTCGCGAAGCGGATCGTCACCCGCGCCAACCGGAGCGCCCGCGAGTTCGCGGAGATCTTCGACGCGCTCGGCATCACCGGGCTCACCGACCCGGCCGAGATGGCGGCGGTGATCGAGCAGCGCAAGGACAACACCCCCGACGGCGCGGCCCGCCGGGCCGCGCTGGTGACGGCGATGGACCGCAAGAACTACGAGTTCAACGCCCACGGGGTCGAGCTCGGCCAGTTCTACGGGTCGCGGGCGATCGTCTCCGACGGCACCCGGCCCGCCCCCAGCGCCGACGAGGACCTCTACCACGTCATGTCGACCTCGCCCGGCGCCCACCTGCCGCACGCGTGGGTCGGCGACAACGTCGCGAAGCTCGCGATGATGGACCTGGCGCCGTACGACCGCTGGACGCTGATCACCGGCGTCGCCGGCGAGGACTGGGTGCCCGCGGCGGAGAAGGTGGCGGCCGAACTGGGGGTGGCGCTCGCGAGCGTGGTGATCGGCCCCGGGCGCGAGGTCACCGACCTGTACTACGACTGGTCCAAGCTGCGCGAGGTCGAGGAGAGCGGAGCTCTCCTGATCCGACCCGACAAGCACGTCGCCTGGCGCGCCCACACTCTCGCCGACGACCCCGAGGCGGCCCTGCAGGCTGCGCTCAGCACGGTGCTGGGGAGGGACGCGTGAGGTTCGTCCACGACACCCTGCCCCAGCGGGTCCGGCTCGCGTCCGGCGAGGCGGCCGCCGCCGTCACCGAGGAGGTCGCCTCGCTCGGCGCCACCCGCGTGATGGTGATCGCCTCCGACCGGGAGGCCGATCTCGCCGCGACGGTGACCGCGGGGCTGCCCGTCGCACTGACGTACGACGAGGTGGTCATGCACGTCCCCGTCGAGGTCGCCGAGCGCGCCCGCGCCGCCGCGGCAGAGGCGAAGGTCGACGTCATCGTCACGGTCGGTGGCGGCTCGACGACCGGGCTCGGCAAGGCGGTCGCGCTCACCACGGGCCTCCCGGTCATCGCCGTGCCGACGACGTACGCCGGTTCGGAGGCCACCGACGTCTGGGGGCTCACCGAGGGGGCTGTGAAGACGACCGGCATCGACCGGCGGGTGCTCCCCCGCGCCGTCGTGTACGACGCCACGCTGATGACCGGCCTGCCGGTGGACATGTCCGTGGCCAGCGGCCTCAACGCGCTCGCGCACTGTGTCGACTCGCTGTGGGCGCCGCGAGCCGACCCGATCAACGCGGCCCTCGCCACCGAGGGCGCCCGTGCCCTGCGCGCCGGACTGCCCGCCGTCGTCGCCGACCCGCACTCGATCGAGGGCCGCGAGCAGACCATCCACGGCGCCTACCTCGCCGCAGTCGCGTTCGCCTCTGCCGGGTCCGCGCTGCACCACAAGATCTGCCACGTGCTCGGCGGCCGCTACGACCTCCCGCACGCGCAGACCCACGCGGCGGTGCTGCCGCACGTGCTCGCGCTCAACGTGGCAAACGCGCCGGAGGCGGACGCCCGGCTGGCCGCGGCCTTCGGTGCGCCGACCGCCCTGGCCGGGCTCGAGCAGCTGCGCAGGAAGGTCGCTGCGCCGAGAGCGCTGCGCGACCACGGGTTCCGCGAGGACCAGATCCCCGACGCGGTGGCGGCCGTGCTGCCCGTCGTACCACCATCGAACCCGACGCCGGTCACCACCGAGAACCTCACCGCGCTCCTCCGCGCGGTCTGGGAAGGAGCCGATCCCGCATGAGCACGCCCGTCTCCGCCGAGCAGCAGGCCCGCGAACAGGACCTGGTCGAGCGCGTCCTCCGCTCCTTCGACACCACCGCCGACCCGCGGCTCAAGGAGGTGGTGCAGGCGCTGACCCGGCACCTGCACGCCTTCCTGCGCGAGGTGCGGCTCACCGAGGCGGAGTGGGAGGCCGGCATCGGCTTCCTCACGGACGCCGGCCACATCACCGATGAGCGGCGACAGGAGTTCATCCTGCTGTCCGACGTCCTCGGCGCCTCGATGCAGACCATCGCGATGAACAACGAGGCCCACGGCGACGCCACCGAGGCCACCGTCTTCGGGCCGTTCTTCGTCGACGGCTCGCCGCGGATCGAGTCCGGGGGCGACCTCGCCGGCGGAGCGGCCGGCGAGCCGTGCTGGGTCGAGGGCACCGTCACCGACACCGATGGCAGTCCCGTCGCGGGCGCGCGGATCGAGGTGTGGGAAGCCGACGACGACGGCTTCTACGACGTCCAGTACGACGACGACCGGACCGCCGCCCGCGCGCACTTGCTCAGCAGTCCAGACGGCAACTACGCATTCTGGGCGATCACGCCGACGCCGTACCCGATCCCCCATGACGGCCCGGTCGGCCGGATGCTCGCCGCCACGGGCCGCTCCCCCATGCGCGCCTCGCACCTGCACTTCATGGTCACCGCGCCCGGACAGCGCACGCTGGTCACGCACATCTTCGTCGAGGGCGACGACCTGCTCGACCGCGACTCGGTCTTCGGCGTGAAGGACTCGCTCGTGAAGCGGTTCGAGCAACAGGCGGCCGGCACGCCCGCCCCCGGCGGCCGCGTGGTCGAAGGCCCGTGGTCACGGGTGCGGTTCGACATCGTGCTCGCCCCGGCCTGACGCGGGCGCTACACCTTGCCACGCGCCTCGATCCGCTCGACGACCTCCCGCTCCCGGTCGCGTACGGCACACACCGTGTCGACGAAGCGGGCGACGGCCGGTGAGCGCTCGCCGACGTGCCAGGCGACGGCGACCTGCGAGCCCGGCCAGTCCTCGATCGGGAGGAACCGGACGCCCGGCAGCGGCGCGTAGGTCATCACCGCGGCGCCGGTGACGCCGATCGCCGCGCCGGCGGAGACCAGGGAGGTCTCCTCGGTCACCGACGACACGGCCACGAAGGAACCCGGGCTGGAGCGGGCGTCGTACAGGCCCCAGAAGGCGCGGTAGACCTCGTCGGTCGTGTCGGACAGAGTCAGCGGGTGGGCGATCAGGTCGCGCACCGAGACCGAGGTGCGGGTCGCGAGCGGATGGGTCTCGGCGACCATCGCGACGACCGGGTCGGTGAACAGGACCTCGGTCTCGATCCGCTGGGTGCCCTGCGGCAGCCGGATGAACGCGACGTCGGTGACGCCGGAGGCCAGGCCGGCGGACGGGTCGTTGGCAGGGAACTCCCGCATCTGCACCTCGACGTCGGGGTACGCCGCACGGAAGGCCGTCATGATCGGGGCGGTCAGCTCGAGCGCGGCGCCGGGGATGAAGCCGAGCCGGATCCGCCCGCTCAGCAACCGGTCGGCACGACGAGCGCTGGCGACCGCGTCGTCGAGGCGCTCCAGCACGTCGCGAACGGCGACGAGGAAGGACTCCCCCGCCGGGGTCAGCGCGACGCTGCGGGTGGTCCGCTCGAAGAGCTGGACTCCCAGCTCCTCCTCGAGCTCCTTGATCTGCCTGCTCAGGGCCTGCTGCGTGAGGAACACGCGCGCGGCCGCGCGGCTGAAGTGCAGCTCGTCGGCTACCGCGAGGAAGTAGCGGAGCTTGCGGGTCTGGAGGTCGATGTCCGTGATGCTAGCGGGAGGGCCGGCAGCGCGAGCAGGGTGACGGCGGCGAGGAAGGCGAACGCCGCGGCCGGCGCGTCGACCAGCAGGCCGGCGAGACCGGTGACGACCAGCGCGCCCAGCTGCCCGGCCATCCAGACCAGACCCGCGGCGGCACCGGCGGACGGCCCGGACGCGCGCTCGCTCAGCTCCAGCACGATCGGCAGGGCGGGCAGCAGGAGCGCACCGACCACGACGAACACACCGAGCCCCGTGCCCATCCCCGGGAAGGACGCGAGGACGAGGCAGCCGGCGACGGCGGCGAGCACCCCGGCGAGGACGGCCTGGCGCTGCCGGCCGCGGTCCGCCGCCCACACCGGTACGACGGCGCAGCCGATCACGCCGGCGGTGACGTTGAGCAGCAGGAGCAGCCCGGCCTGGTCGCTGCTGACGCCGGCGGGCTCGAGCAGCGGCTGGCCCCAGGTGGTGAGGGCGGTGAAGGTGCCGAACGGGATCGGCACGAGCACGCACATCCGGCGCACGACCGGGTTGCGCCAGGCGGCGAGGAAGTCCACCAGGCCGGCCGCGGGCTGCTCGGGCACGAACCCGGGCGCCTCGCGGAGCACGACGAGGAGCACCACCGCCGCACCCACCGCGACGACCGCCCCGACCACCAGCGCGGTGTGCAGGCTGACGACGGTGCCGAGCAGGAAGGCCAGGATCATGCCGGCGAAGGTGCTGGCGGAGGCGGCCGCGATGCCGCGGGGCCGGTCGGCGGCGCGCAGGTAACGGGCCGGGACCGCCGAGGTGGCGGTGACCACGAGGGGCTGGGCGATGGCGATCAGGGTCTGGCCCGCGAGCGCCGTACCGAAGTCGTCGCCGGCCAGGCGCACGCACGCGCCGAGCGCGGTGAGCACCGCACCGAGCGCCAGGGTCGGGCGCAGCCAGCGGTCGAGGGCCAGGCCGGTGGGGATCGCGAGGACGACGTAGAAGAGCGGGAAGACGTTGGCCAGCCAGCCGATCGCGCCCTCGGAGACGCCGTAGTGGTCGGCGGCCGCGGTCGTGACCGGCGCATAGGTGAGCCAGAGCAGCTGGGTGACGGCGCCGACGACGGCGAACGCCGCGAGGACGGCCCAGCTGGAGCGGCGGTGGGGATCGGTCGCGGCCATGGAGGAAGCGTGACCCCGCTCACGCGCTCGAGGGAAACAACAACCCACCGTCGATTGACAACCGGGCCGATGTGAGTGAGTGCGGATTCCCGTGCTTCACCGGTACGCCGGGCCGAGGCATGGTGGTCGCCATGTGGAACAACTGGACCGGCGACCAGAGCTGCACCCCGGCTCGGCACGCCCTGCCGTCGTCCGTCGACGAGGTCGTCTCGACCGTGCGCAGCGCTGCCGAGCGACGCGAGGTGGTCCGCGTCGTCGGTGCGGGGCACGCCTTCGGCGACAACGTCGTCACCGACGGGACCCTGATGTCCCTCGACAACCTGACCGGCCTGCACCACGTCGACCGCGCGACCGGCCTGGTCCGGGTCGCCGCCGGCACCCGGCTGCACGACCTCAACGACCTCCTCGACGACCACGGCCTGGCCTTCGCCAACCTCGGCGACATCAACGTGCAGAGCGCGGCCGGTGCCATCTCGACCGCGACCCACGGCACCGGCGCCAAGCTCGGCAACCTCGCCACCCTCGTCGAGTCGGCCGAGCTGGTCACCGCCGACGGCACGGTCGTCGAGGTCTCGGGCGACGACCTGCGCGCGGCCCGGGTCAGTGTCGGCGCGCTGGGCGTCGTGACGGCGTACACCCTGCGCACGGTGCCGTCCTTCCGCCTCCACGAGCGTCGCGACCGGCTCCCGCTGTCCGAGGTGCTCGCCGAGCTCGACGCGTACGCCGACGGCAACGACCACTTCGAGTTCTTCGTCTTCCCGCACGCCGACGACGCGCTCACCAAGGAGCTCAACCGCACCGACGAGCCGATCCGCACCCGCGGCAAGGTCGGGGCGTACGTCGACGAGGTGATCGTCGAGAACCGGGTCCTCGACCTGGTGTGCCGTGCCGGGCGCCGCTTCCCGTCGGCGATCCCGCGTCTCAACCGCACCGTCACCCGGCTGGCCGGCTCGTCCAGCCGGGTCAACGTCAGCCACCAGGTGTTCTCCAGCCCACGGCTGGTCCGGTTCACCGAGACCGAGTGGGCCTTCCCGCGCGAGGCCGCCACCGCGGCGCTCACGGACATCCTCGCGATGATCGAGCGCCGCGGGTTCGACGTGAACTTCCCGCTCGAGGTGCGCTTCGTCGCCGCCGACACGGAGTCGATGCTGAGCCCGTCCTACGGCCGCCCGACGGCGTACATCGCCGCGCACGCGTACGCCGGCATGGCCTGGCAGGAGTACTTCTCCGCGATCGAGGAGATCGCGGCGGCGTACGGCGCCCGCCCGCACTGGGGCAAACGGCACACCCTGGGTGCCGAGACGCTGCGTGGGCTCTACCCCGAGTTCGACGCCTTCCTCGAGGTCCGCAAGCGCTTCGACCCCGACGGCGTGTTCACCAACGCCCACGTCGAGCGGATCTTCGGATGACCGCGACGCAGGTGCTCGACCTGGCGGCCGTCACCACGCCCGCGGCCAGCGTCGCCACGCTCGCCGCAGCAACCGCCCACCTCGAGCCGCCGTACGCCGTCGTCGACCTCGGCGCGCTCGCCACCAACGCCCGCTCACTGGTGAGCCGGGCGGCCGGCAAGCCGGTGCGGCTCGCGACCAAGTCGGTGCGCTGCCGCGCGATCAGCGATGCAGTGCTCGACCTCGACGGGTTCGCCGGCGTCCTCGCGCTCACCCTGCCCGAGGCGCTGTGGCTCGCGCGGACCTGCGAGGACGTGGTGGTCGGGTACCCCACGGCCGACGTGCACGCGATCCAGGAGCTGGCGAGCGACGAGCAGCTGGCCGCCCGCGTGACTCTGATGGTCGACTCGATGGAGCAGGTCGACCTGATCGAGAGCGCCCTGCCCGCGGGCGCGCCTCCGATCCGGGTCTGCCTCGACCTCGACGCCTCGCTGCAGCTGTTGCAGGGACGGGTGCACCTCGGCACCCGCCGCTCCCCCGTCCACGCACCCGAGGCCGCCCGCCGGACCGCGCTCGCGATCACCGCCCGCCCGAAGGTCCGGCTGGTCGGGATGATGGCCTACGAGGGACAGGTGGCCGGCCTCGGCGACAACACGGGCTCGCTGCTGCACCGCGCGCAGATCCGTGCCGTCCAGGCGACCTCGATCGCCGAGCTGGCCCGCCGCCGGGGCGCGGCGGTGGCCGCCGTCCGGGAGGTCGTCGACCTCGAGTTCGTCAACGGCGGCGGCACCGGCAGCATCGAGACCACGGTCGCCGAGGACGCCGTCACCGAGGTGGCCGCCGGGTCGGGGCTCTACTGCCCCACCCTGTTCGACGGCTACCGCCGCTTCCAGCCCCGGCCGGCGGCGTACTTCGTCACCAGTGTCGTACGACGCCCGACCCCCGACATCGCCACGGTGCTCGGCGGCGGCTGGGTCGCCAGCGGCGTCCCCGGCCCGGACCGGCTCCCGACGCCGGTGTGGCCCGCCGGGCTCAGGCTCACGTCGATGGAGGGCGCCGGCGAGGCGCAGACCCCGCTCACCAACGCCGCCGACCTCCGGGTCGGCGACCGGGTCTGGTTCCGGCACGCCAAGGCCGGCGAGGTGTGCGAGCGGGTCAACGAGCTGCACCTGGTCGATGACGGGAGGGTCGTCGACCAGGTGCCGACCTACCGCGGCGAGGGACGCGCGTTCCTGTGACGCGTGCCGGTCAGAAGCGGGCGCCGGCCAGCACCGCGCCGGCCTGGTCGGTCGGCACGATCTCGCGGCCGAGCGGCAGCAGGCTGACCGGGATCATCTTGAAGTTGGCCAGCCCGAGCGGGATGCCGATGACTGTGAGGCACAGCAGCACGCCGGTGACGACGTGGCCGATGGCCAGCCAGATCCCGGAGAACACGAACCACAGCACGTTGCCGATCCCGCTCGCGATCCCCGCGCTCTGCCGGACCACGACCGTGCGACCGAACGGCCACAGCGCGAAGAAGCCGATCCGGAAGGACGCCAGGCCGAACGGGATGCCGATGATGGTGATGCACCACAGGGCGCCGGCGGCCAGGTAGCCGAGGAACATCCAGAACCCGCACAGGACCAGCCAGATCACGTTCAGCAGCACCTTCATGGGGCGAGCCTAGGAGACCTCACCCCGCGAGGAAGCTGAACCGCACGTCACGCTCGTGGTTGTCGACGTTGAGGTCGACCAGGCAGATGCTCTGCCAGGTGCCGAGGGCCAGGCTCCCAGCGAGCACCGGGACGGTGGCGTACGGCGGCACCAGTGCCGGCAGCACGTGCGAACGGCCGTGGCCGCGGGTGCCGTGGCGGTGCCGCCATCGGTCGTCGGCGGGCAGCAGGTCACCGAGGAGCGAGAGCAGGTCTTCGTCGCTGCCGGCGCCGGTCTCGAGGATCGCGAGGCCGCAGGTGGCGTGCGGGACGAAGACGTGGAGCAGGCCGTCGCCGCGGCCGGCCACGAACGCTGCGCAGTCGCGGGTCAGGTCGAGGACGACATCGCGGTCGCCCGTGCGGTAGGTCCGGGTCTCGGTGTCCACGCGACCATCATGTCGTCCATGTCGTCGCCCGCTCCGTCGCAGGCGCGCTCTTCCTGCGACGGAGCGGACACCCGGGGATTCCCGGGCCCGACAGGCACTCAGTGGTCTCCCGGAGAGCACCCGCCCGTGGTCAGGCTGAGTGGGGACGCCTCACCACGGCCGGCTCGTTGCAGGGAACAACCACGAGCCGGGGAAGGAGGGATGCAGGGAGCCGCGTCGAGCTGCGGACGTCGCACGATCGACATGCGCGGGATCCCTTCATCGTCGCAACCGGGCAGATCCCGAGACTCGCCTGGTCCTGGCTCACCATAGGTCGACCGCGGAAGGCCGGGAGCGAACTTCGCGAAGGCTTTACCCGCCGCGTCACGAAGTGCCCATCCCGCCAAGAGGAACGCCCTGCCCGGCATGGCCGGGCAGGGCGCCTGGTGCCCGGCGAGTGTGGGGTTCGTCGGGCACGCTGTGGTTGGGGAACCGGGACCGAGAGTAGTGGCCGGAACCGCCACGTGGGGCGAAATCGGCGAGATGAGGTCGGCCGATTTCCGGCCGGGTCACCGGCCCGCCGCGCCGGCCTTGTGGTCGGGCCCGATGGGTCGCAAGGCAGTGGCGGCCAGCCACTCGGTGACCGCCCGGCCCTCACGGTCGACGTACGACACCAGGCCTTCCCACCCGCGCTCGGTCGAGCGCCAGTCGAGCACCAGGCCGGGCAGCTCGACGGGCACGAACGCCAGCCGGACCCACACGTGCCGCACCCCCGTCATGACGCCAGAATAGAACATGTGTTCGAATGCGTCAGGCCCGGCTCTCCTCGTCGGGCCCAGCCGCGACGGGACGCTGCGGTGGCGCCTGCCGACGGCGCGCGGCGAGTGCCGCGGCGGCACCGAGCAGGCCGAGCGCGCCGAGCACCACGAGTGCGCGGCCACGCCTGCGGTGCGGTTGCGGGATGCGCTCCGCGACGGAGTCCGGCAGCCGGTCGAGGACCGGGTCCGGGATCCGTCGGGCGAGCAACGTCGCGGCGTGCGCGCCCTTCTCGACGGCCGCCGCGCGGCCGTGGTGGATCAGGGGTGGGGCCTTCTCCGCGACGGTGTGGACGGCGGACTCGACGTCGGGCACGACGGCGTCGACCAGGTCGCGCAGGTCGTCCCTCAGCTGTTCTGTCGTGCTCTTGTGGTGCATGGGTGCCTCCTCCTCGGATACGGGCTACGCACGCGCAGTACCCGATCCGCAGGCTGCAACCCCACGCCCCTCAGCTCGCAGCGGCGTGGTCCAGGTCGGCCGAGCACTCGTTGCAGCGCACCCGCCGCTCGTGCTGGTCGGGCGGCTCCCCCAGCAGCCGGCGGTACCAACGCGTCTGCTCCGTCAGCCGGTAGCAACGAGGGCACCAGTCGTGGCGCACCCACGGTCCGAAGTCCTTCCCCATGCGGCCAACACTGCCGGTTCGCGCACCCGATGTCGCGCGCCGCGACCGGGTTCGGACCGATCGACCCGCAGGTCAGGACGGTCGTCGGCGGCCGGCGTAGTCCGGGAGGACCAGTGGTCCCGTCGACGGTCCCGACCGCCGATCGGGTCAGTCCTCGTCGGTGGCGAAGTCCTCGTCGTGGGTGCCGGGACGCGGGGCCCACGGCAGCTCCTTGGCCGGACGTACGACGACCAGCCGGTCGCCGCGCGCGAGCAGGGTCACGACCGGGTCGAAGTAGCGGTAGACCTTCTCGTCGCGGATCACCGCGATCACCTGGTCGGGCAGCGACTGGGGCGGCATGCCGACCTCGTTGACGAGCAGCTCGCGCTCGGCGACCTCGAGCCCCTCGCCGTACGTCAGCAGGTCCTCCATCACCGTGCCCAGCGTGGGCGAGAGCGTGGAGAGGCCGAGGAGTCGGCCGACGGCGTCGGAGGACGTGATCACCGAGTCGGCGCCGGACTGGCGCATCAGCGGGGCGTTCTCCTGCTCACTGACCGACGCGACGATCCAGGCGTCGGGGTTGAGCTGGCGCACGGTCAGCGCGGCGAGCACGTTGGAGTCGTCGCGACCGGTGGTGATGATGACCTGGTCGGCCTCCGCGACGCCGGCGCGCTGCAGGACGCCACGCCGGGTGGCGTCTCCGGTGACGACGGCGAGCTGGTCGGCGTGGGCGTCGGCCAGGGCCACCGGGCTCGGGTCGACGACCACGATGTGCTCGCGGTCGAGGCCGTTGCCGACCAGCGTCTCGACGGCGCTGCGGCCCTTGGTGCCGTAGCCGATCACCACGACGTGGTGTCCCATGTGCTTCCTCCAACGGGAGATGCGGAAGAGCTCGCGGCTGCGCTGCGCGAGCACCTCGAGCGTGGTGCCGATCAAGAGCACGAGGAACCCGATGCGGGCCGGCGTGATGATGAAGGCGTTGACCAGGCGGGCGCCGTCGCTGATCGGCGAGATGTCGCCGTAGCCGGTGGTGCTCAGCGTGACGGTCGTGTAGTAGACCGAGTCGATCAGCGAGATCGTGCCGTTGGGGTCGGCCGCGGTCGCGTCACCGGTGTCGCGGTAGCCCTCGCGGTCCAGGTAGACCAGCAGCACGGTGCCGGCGAGGATCGCGAATGCGAGCAACAGCCGGCGGCCCAGCTGCCACCACGGCGACCGGTTCCGCTCCGGCAGCGCGACCTGCCCCGTCAGGGGGGTCTCGGCCGGTCCTCCGCTCAGCACGCCCACGGCGGGAACCTACTCCACCGGGTCCGGCGTACGACGCAGCAGGCGGTCCAGCAGCTCCCGGCGCGCCCGCTGCGTGGTCTCCTGGGGGAACACCTCGTCGAAGGAAGCGTTGACTCCCGCACCGATCAGCACGGCCAGTGCGGCGATGTAGAGCCACACCAGGATCGCGATCGGCGCGGCCAGCGGGCCGTAGATCGAGTGCGAGTCCTCAGCGGTCACGGTGAGCACCCAGCGCAGCAGGTAGGAACCGACGATCCAGCTGGTCAGCGAGAACACCGCGCCCGGCAGATTGAAGCTCCAGTTGGTCCGCACCGGCACCGACACGTGGTAGAGCGTGGCGAGGAAGCACACGCACAGAACGACGATGAGCGGCCAGTAGAACTGCATCAGGAACTCGGCCCGGTTGGGCAGCCAGGACCGCACCAGCTTGGGGCCGGCGACGACGAGCGGCAGCGTGATCGCGCCGGTGATGACCGCGAGGATGTAGAGGACGAACGACAGGGCGCGGGTCCTCACGATCCCCCGGTGCCCGCCGAGCCCGTGCATGATCGTGATGGTGTCGACGAAGACGTTGAGGGCACGGGACCCCGACCAGAGCGCGAGCACGAACCCGAGCGAGATCACGTCGAACCGGCCGCCGCGCAGCACGTCGTCCATGGTCGGCTTGATCACCTTGTTGACCGCTGTGTCGGTCAGGAAGCGCGAGAACAGGTCGACGACGGCGCGTCGTACCTCCTCGACCTGGGCGGCGGTGAAGTGCTCGGTGACATAGCCGACGCCACCGGCGAGCGCGAAGATCAGCGGCGGCACCGAGACGACAGCGAAGAAGGCGGCCTCGGCAGCGAGGCCGGTGACGCGGTACTTCAGGCAGGAGCTCACCGTCGTGACGACCAGGCGCCAGACCAGGTGGGCGAGGCGACGGGGCCACGGCAGCACGACCTGGGTGCCCGAGTCCTCCGCCATGGGCCTCACGCTAGCGGCCCGGAGTCGGTGCCCCGGGGACCCGCACGGCCCTACGATCGGGTGATCTGCGTCGCTCAGGAGGTCACCGTGCACGACCGATCCGCTCTCGGTGCCGCCGATGTCGGCGACGACGTGCTCGCTGCGATGGTCGCCGACCTGCTCGGGGTGGACGACGTCGAGCTGGTCTCGTCGTACGCCGAGGTCGTCGACTACGCGCTGCCCGCGATCACCACCGGCGGCCGCTGGTGGGTGCGCGGCACCGCCTCCGTCGACGGCCACGCGCACGACTTCCGCCTCTTCGTGAAGCACGTCCACGAGTGGTCGCGCTCGCCGTTCTTCCTCGACGTGCCGGAGGAGATCCGGTCCTGGGCCGCCGCGATGGTGCCGTGGCGCACCGAGGGCGCGGTCTACGCCTCGGATCTCGCCGACCACCTGCCCGAGGGACTGGCGATCCCGCGAGCGCTGGGGGTTCACTACATCGACGAGCGGGCGTACGCCGTGTGGCTCGAGGTCGTGCCGGCGACGGATGTCGTGTGGGACCTGGACCGCTACCGGCAGGCGGCCCACCTGCTGGGCCGGTTCGCCGCGCGGCCCGGCATCCGGGCGCTCGCCCGGATCGGCAGCCGGGAGTGGGACGTCCGCAGCTACGTCGACGGGCGCCTGGGGCACCAGGTGCTGCCGATCCTCGGGGACGAGGGCGTGTGGCGCCATCCGCTCGTGGCCGGGGCGTTCGCGGACCTGCAACCCCGGCTGCTGGCCGCCGTCGAGCACCTCCCCCGGCTCACCGAGGAGCTGCTGGCCCTGCCGGAGCTGGTCGGCCACGGCGACGCGTGCCCCAACAACCTGCTCGTCCGGCCCGGACGCGACGGCTTCACGATGATCGACTTCGGGTTCTTCATGGCCCTGCCGGTCGGGTTCGACCTCGGGCAGCTCCTCGTCGGCGACGTCCAGATCGGGCGCCGTGACGCGAGCGACCTGGCCGAGCGCGACGAGGCCTGCCTGGCGGCGTACGTCGACGGGCTGGTCGCCGAGGGCGTCGACCTCGGCACCGACACGGTCCGCCGGGCGCACGCGCTGCACCTGCTGATCTTCAGCGGGCTGTCCGCGATCCCGTTCGAGGTGCTCGGGGAGGAGCCCACGGACGCACTGCGGGCGATGGCAGCCACGAGAGCAGCCATCGCCCGCTACAGCCTGGACCTGGTCGATCAGACCGGCTGAGGCACGCGCTCCGGCTCGGCCTCGGGGGCGACGTGGTCGTCGATCATCGTGGTCTCGTCGAAGGGCTCCTCGCCGGCGAGCACGCGGTCCAGCCGGGCCCGGTCGATGGTGCCGGTCCAGTGCCCGACCAGGACGGTGCCGACCGCATTGCCGGCGAAGTTGGTCAGCGCCCGGGCCTCGGACATGAACCGGTCGATGCCGACGATCAGTCCGACACCGTCGACCAGGTCGGGACGGTGCGACTGCAGGCCGCCTGCCAGCACCGCCATGCCGGAGCCGGTGACGCCCGCGGCGCCCTTGGCCGCGATCATCATGAACAGCAGCAGGGAGATCTGCTCACCGATCGCGAGCGGGGTGCCGACGGCCTCGGCGATGAAGATCGAGGCCATGGTCAGGTAGATCGCGGTGCCGTCGAGGTTGAACGAGTAGCCGGTCGGGACGACGACGCCGACAGTCGTCTTGTCGATGCCGGCGTGCTCGAGCTTGGCGATCGCCCGGGGCAACGCGGACTCCGAGGAGGACGTGGCGAGGATGAGCAGGAACTCGCGGCCCAGGTAGCGCAGCAGCGCGAAGATGTTGATCCCGGTGGTGAGCTTGAGCAGCGTGCCGAGGACGACGACCACGAACAGCACGCAGGTGATGTAGAAGCCGACCATCAGCACCGCGAGGCTCTTCAGCGCGTCGACGCCGCCCTGCCCGGTGACCGCGGCCATCGCGCCGAACGCACCGACCGGCGCGGCCCACATGATCATCGCCAGCAACCGGAACACGAGCCGCTGCAGGTGGCCGACGGCGGTGATGATGGGAGCGCTCGTCGTCCCCATCCGCTGCAGGGCGAAGCCGACGAGCAGCGCGACCAGCAGGGTCTGCAGCACGCTGCCGCTGGTGAGCGCGCTGAACGCAGACGTCGGGATGATGCCCAGCAGGAACGCGGTCGTGTCGGCGTGGCCCTCCGCCGCCTTCTGCTGGGCAGTCGCGACGGCGTCGGCGGTCAGGTGCAGGCCGTCGCCGGGCTGCAGCAGGTTGCCGACGAGCATGCCGATCGACAGCGCGACCGTCGACATCACCAGGAAGTACGCGAGCGCGAGGCCGCCGACCCGGCCGACCTTCGCAGCGCTGGCGACGGATCCGACGCCGAGGACGATCGTGCAGAAGATGACCGGCTGGATCATCATCTTGATCAGGTTGACGAAGCCCTCGCCCAGCGGCTTGAGCTCCACCGCGAAGGCCGGGAACAGCAGGCCGGTCGCGATGCCGAGCAGCACCGCGCCGATCACCGCGAGATAGAGGTGGTGCGTCCGCGCACCGCGCGCCGTGGTGGTCATGGTTCCTCCGGTATCGCCTGGTCTGGCTGGGGTTCTCCGCCACTCTGCGACCCGTCGTGACGACCGTCACCGTTGTGTTCGTTGTGTTCGTGGCGCACGTCACATCAGCGGCCCCGGGGTGGGCGAGAATGGCGACGTGCCCCGTCCCCGCCTGCTCCGCGACCGCCCGGTCGCCCGCCAGGTGCTGGTGCTGCAGGTCGGCACGGTGCTGCTGCTCGTCCTGGTCGGCATCCTGATGGCGTCGTACGACGCCCGACGCGACTCCCGGAGCCGAGCGACCCAGCGCGCGGTCGCCGTGGCCCAGACCGTGGCCGACTCCCCCGCCGTCCGGGAGGCGCTGCGCAGCGCCGACCCGACCGCCGAGCTGCAGCCGTGGGCCGAGCAGGTCCGCCGCGACACTGACACCGACTTCGTCGTCGTGATGGGCCTGGACCGCACCCGCTACACGCACCCCGACCCGACGAAGATCGGCGGGAAGTTCGTCGGCGACCTCGGCGACGCACCCCGGGGTGAGGTCTTCACCCAGCAGTACACCGGGACGCTCGGCCCGTCGGTGCGCTCCGTCGTACCCGTGGAGGACGGCGGCAGGGTCGTCGCCCTGGTCTCGGTCGGGATCACCGTCAGCGACATCGACCGCGGCCTGCGGCGCGACGTCACGATCGTCGTGCTGTGCGGCCTGCTGGTGCTGCTGCTCGGCCTCGCCGGCGCGTGGCTGCTGGGCCGGCGGCTGCACCGGGTCACCCACGGGATGGGCGAGCAGGAGCTGGCCCGGATGTACGAGTACTACTCGGCCGTCCTGCACTCCGTGCGCGAGGGACTGCTGCTCCTCGACGGGACCGGCCGGGTGCAGCTGGTCAACGACGAAGCGCGCCGGCTGCTCGCGCTGCCCGAGGACGTCGTCGGCCGACCGGTCGAGGAACTCGGCCTGGCGCCCGGCCTGGTCGCCGCCGCGCGCGGGCGCACCGCCGAGTCCGACGACCTCTACCTCGCGGGCGAGCGGATGCTCGTCGTCTCCGCTGCCCCGGCCCGCTGGGACGGCCGCGACGTCGGCTCGGTCGTCACGCTGCGCGACCACACCGAGCTGCGCTCGGTGACCGGCGAGCTCGAGGTCGTACGGCGGCTCACCGAGTCGCTCCGCTCGCAGAACCACGAGTCCGCCAACCGCCTGCACACCGTGGTGTCCCTCATCGAGATGGGCCGCCCCGACGACGCGGTCGAGTTCGCGACGTCCGAGCTGCACGTCGCCCAGCTGCTGACCGACCAGGTCGTCGGCGCCGTCGAGGACCCGGTGCTGGCCGCACTGCTGCTCGGCAAGACCGCCGAGGGCGCCGAGCGGGGCATCGACCTCGCCATCACCGGCACCGTCCCCGCCGGCACCGCCATCCCGGCCCGCGACCTGGTCACCGTCGTGGGCAACCTGGTCGACAACGCCTTCGACGCCGTCGCGCTCGCCGACCCGCGCCGGGTCGCGGTCGCCTTCGAGGGCGACGCCGGGACGCTCGTCGTACGGGTCGGCGACAGCGGTCCGGGACTCGACGCGCACGCCGCCGAGCGGGCGCTCGACCGCGGCTGGACCACCAAGGCCGAGCCCGGCACCGGCCGCGGGCTGGGCCTCGCGCTGGTCGTCCAGGTGGCCCGCAAGCACGGCGGAGACGTCACCGTCGGCCGATCCGCCCTGGGCGGCGCGGAGTTCACGGTGACCCTGCGCGCAGGAGCGGCGTCATGAGCGTGCGGGTGCTCGTCGTCGAGGACGAGGAGCTGGCGGCCGAGGCGCACGCGTCGTACGTCGCGCGGGTGCCGGGCTTCGCCCTGGCCGGCATCGCCCGCTCGGCGCGAGAGGCAGCCCGGGCCCTGGACGCGGCCCGCGACGCCGGCTCCCCGGTCGACCTGGTGCTGCTCGACATGAACCTGCCCGACACCCACGGGCTCGGGCTGCTGGCCGGCCTGCGCGGCGCGGGCCACCTGTGCGACGTGATCGCGGTGACCGCCGCCCGCGACACCCAGGTGGTGCGCCAGGCCGTCGGCCAGGGCGTCGTGCTCTACCTGCTCAAGCCGTTCACGTTCGCGACCTTCCGCACCAAGCTCGAGCAGTACGCCGCCTACCGCGCCGAGCTCGACGCCGCCCCGGCCGAGGTGGTGCAGGACGAGGTCGACCGGCTGCTCGGGTCATTGCGTCCCAGCGCCACCGCGCCGCTCCCCAAGGGGATGAGCACGGAGACGCTGCGTGCCGTCACGACCGCGCTGCGCGAGGCCGACGGCGACCTGTCGGCGAGCGAGGTCGCGACCGCCGTCGGCAGCTCGCGCGTCACCGCGCGGCGCTACCTCGAGCACCTCGCCGACCAGGGGCTCGCCGCCCGCGGCCTGAGGTACGGCGCGAGCGGCGGGCGGCCCGAGGTCAGCTACTCCTGGCGCTAGCTCTGGACAGGTCGAGACCGGGGTACAGCGGGTGCTTGTCGAGCAGCTCCGCCGAGGCAGAGCGGACCTTGTCGGCCACGCCGTCCGCGAGGACGTAGGAGGCCTTCGACGGCGCACCGGCGGACGTCGTACCGGGCGTGGTGTTCTCGAGGACCTCCACGATCAGGTCGGCGACCGCGTCGAACTCGGCGCCACCGAAGCCGCGGCTGGTGAGCGCGGGGGTGCCGATCCGGATGCCGGAGGTGTACCAGGCGCCGTTCGGGTCGGACGGGACCGAGTTGCGGTTGGTGACGACGCCGGCGTCGAGCAGCGCGGACTCGGCCTGGCGGCCGGTGAGGCCGAACGAGGACACGTCGAGCAGCACGATGTGGTTGTCGGTGCCGTCGGTGACCAGCTTGGTGCCGCGCTTCATCAGGCCCTCGGCCAGCGACTTCGCGTTGTCGGCGACGGCCTGGGCGTAGGTCTGGAAGGCGGGGGTGCGGGCCTCGGCGAAGGCGACGGCCTTGGCGGCCATCACGTGCGAGAGCGGGCCGCCGAGCACCATCGGGCAGCCGCGGTCGACGCTGGGGGCGTACTCCTCGGTCGCGAGGATGAAGCCACCGCGCGGGCCGCGCAGCGACTTGTGCGAGGTGCTGGTGACGACGTGGGCGTGCGGGATCGGGTCCTCGTCGCCGGTGAACACCTTGCCCGCGACCAGTCCGGCGAAGTGGGCCATGTCGACCATGAGGGTGGCGCCGACCTCGTCGGCGATCTCGCGCATCTTGGCGAAGTTCACCCGGCGCGGGTACGCCGAGTAGCCGGCGACCAGGATGAGCGGCTTGAACTCCTTGGCCTTGGCGCGCAGGGCGTCGTAGTCGATGAGCCCGGTCTCCGGGTCGGTGCCGTACTGCTGCTGGTGGAACATCTTGCCGCTGATGTTCGGGCGGAAGCCGTGGGTGAGGTGGCCGCCGGTGTCGAGGCTCATGCCGAGCAGGCGCTGGTTGCCGAGCTCGTGGCGCAGCTTCTCCCAGTCGGCGTCGGAGAGGTCGTTCATGTTCTTGACGCCGGCGTCCTGCAGCCACGGTCCCTCGACGCGGTGGGCGAGGATCGCCCAGTACGCCGTCAGGTTGGCGTCGATGCCGGAGTGGGGCTGGACGTAGGCGTACTCGGCACCGAACAGCTCGCGAGCATGCTCGGCCGCGAGCGCCTCGACGGTGTCGACGTTCTGGCAGCCGGCGTAGAAGCGGTGGCCGACCGTGCCCTCGGCGTACTTGTCGCTGAACCAGGTGCCCATGGTGAGCAGCACGGCCGGGGAGGCGTAGTTCTCGCTCGCGATCAGCTTGAGCGACGCTCGCTGGTCGGCGAGCTCCTGGCGCGTCGCGTCCGCGATGCGCGGCTCGACGGAGGCGATGACCTCCAGGGCCTGGTTGTAGGCGCTGCTGACGAGGGCGCCGTTGAGGGAGTTGTCGCTCATGGCGCACAGCGTAGTGGCGAACACCCGCTGGCGCGCTGGCAGGCAGCACCTGGTGTGACGTGCGTCGCAGGTCCCGCCTGAACGGGCGGTTCCAGCGGACGATCTGTCCACATTATGGGAATGGCATCCAGATAATGAGATTCAGATTTGTGGACCCGACGTCCGAGGGATGAGACTCATTGACATGGTCACTGCTGCCACCCATGCGCACCTCGTGGTTCGACGCCACGTGGACTTCGGGCGCACGCGCAGCATGATGTGTTGGCCCCGCTGACGTCGCCGCCGCATCCACCCGAGCCGCACGCCCTCATATCCAGGCGTACCCATCAGCGAAGGACCTCCTCTCAGCATGCCTGACCTGCGCTTCAAGCCCGAGCGAGCCAAGTTCACCGAGATCCCGCGCCCGAAGCGCGCGGAGGGCCAGTGGGCTCTCGGCTACACCGAGCCGCTCAACAAGAACGAGCAGTCCAAGAAGGACGACGACCCGCTCAACGTGCGGGACCGGATCCTCCACACCTACTCCAAGCGCGGCTTCGACTCGATCGACCCGGCCGACCTGCGCGGCCGCTTCCGCTGGATGGGCCTCTACACCCAGCGCAGGCCCGGCATCCTCGGCAACGAGACCGCCGCCCTCGAGGAAGAGGAGCTGGACGACCGCTACTTCATGCTGCGGGTCCGTTCCGACGGCAAGCTGCTGGCGCCGGCCGCGGTCCGCACGCTCGGCACCATCGGTGTGGACTTCGCCCGCGACACCGCAGACGTCACCGACCGCGAGAACATCCAGTACCACTGGATCGAGATCGAGAGCGTGCCCGCGATCTGGGAACGCCTCGAGGCGGTCGGCCTGCACTCGCTGGAGGCCTGCGGCGACTCACCGCGCCCGTTCCTCGGCTCCCCCGTCGCGGGCGTGGCCAAGGACGAGATCATCGACGGCACGCCGGCGCTGCTCGAGATCGAGCGCCGCTACATCGGCAACAAGGACTTCTCGAACTTCCCGCGGAAGTTCAAGACCGCGGTCACCGGCCACCCGAGCATGGACGTCTCCCCCGAGACCAACGACGTGTCCTTCGTCGGCTCGGTGCACCCCGAGCTCGGCCCGGGCTTCGACGTCTGGGTCGGCGGCGGCCTGTCCACCAACCCGATGCTCGCGCAGAAGCTCGGCGTGTGGATCCCGCTCGACGAGGTCCCCGACGTCTGGGCCGGTGTCGCCGGCATCTTCCGTGACTACGGCTACCGCCGCCTGCGCTCGCGCGCCCGGCTGAAGTTCCTCGTCGCCGACTGGGGTGTCGAGAAGTTCCGCGAGGTCCTCGAGAACGAGTACCTCGGCAAGAAGCTCGAGACCCTCGAGTCCCCCGAGACGCCCGTCGGCCACCGCGACCACATCGGCGTCCACGAGCAGAAGGACGGCCGCTTCTACGTCGGCCTCGCTCCCTCGGCCGGCCGGATCTCCGGCACCGCCCTGGTCCAGCTCGCTGACCTGATGGAGGAGTTCGGCGTCGAGGGTGCCCGCCTGACGGCGTACCAGAAGATCGTCCTGATCGGCGTCGACGGCGACAAGACCGAGGCCCTGCTCGACCGCCTCGACGGCATCGGCCTGACGGCCCGTCCCTCGAACTGGCGCCGCAACACGATGGCCTGCACCGGCATCGAGTTCTGCAAGCTGGCCCTGGTCGACACCAAGGAGCGGGCGCGCCTGCTCACGGTCGAGCTCGAGAAGCGCTTCCCCGACCTCGACACCCCGATCACGATCAACGTGAACGGCTGCCCGAACGCCTGCGCCCGCACCCAGATCGCCGACATCGGCCTCAAGGGCCAGATGGTGCTCTCGAACGGTGAGCAGGTCGAGGGCTTCCAGGTGCACCTCGGTGGCGCCACCGGCCTGCGCGCCAACTTCGGCCGCAAGCTGCGCGCCCACAAGGTCACCAGCGTCGGCCTCGACGACTACGTCACCACGATCGTCACCAACTACCTCGCCGACCGCAACGACGGCGAGGCGTTCGACGAGTGGGTCCACCGCGCGGACGAGGATCTGCTGCGCGGCGAGAAGACCCTGGAATCTGTCTGATGGCACACGGGTCGGTCGAGCCGGGCAGCGGACGGAGCGCGCGCGCCGCGTCGCCGTTCCACTGCCCCTATTGCGGCGACACCGACCTGTGGCCACGCGAAGCAGGCGGCTGGGAATGCCGCAGCTGTCTCCGCGCCTTCAGTCTTCAGTTCCTGGGGCCCGCCGCCCCGTCCGCCCGCACCCCTGAAGGAGGTGCTTCATGACCACCGCCACCACGCGTGCTGCCCGCGAGTTCCGCGGGTCGCACACCGCCGGCCGGTCCCCTGAGGAGCTCCGCGAGCTGGTGTCCCACTGGGGCGCCGAGCTCGAGCTCGCCCCTGCCGAGGTCATCATCGAGTGGGCTGCCGCCACGTTCGGCGAGCGGTTCTGCATCACCTCCTCGATGGGCGACGCCGTCCTGGCGCACCTGGCCGAGAAGGTCGTGCCCGGCGTCGACGTCGTCTTCCTCGACACCGGCTACCACTTCGTCGAGACCATCGGCACCCGCGACGCCGTCGCGGCCACGATGAAGGTCAACCTGATCTCGATCACCCCGGTCCAGACGGTCGCCGAGCAGGACGCCGAGTACGGCCCCGAGCTCTACAAGCGCGACCCCGACCTGTGCTGCGCCCTGCGCAAGGTCAAGCCGCTGGCCGACTCGCTCGCCAAGTACGACGCCTGGGCCACCGGTCTGCGCCGCGCGGAGACGCACAACCGCGTGATCGCTCCGGTGATCGGCTGGGACGCCAAGAAGCAGAAGGTCAAGGTCTCCCCCATCGCCCGGTGGAGTGACGAGCAGGTCGAGCGCTACATCGCCGAGAACGGCGTGCTCGTCAACCCGCTCGTCTACGACGGCTACCCGTCCATCGGCTGCGCGCCGTGCACCCGCCGGGTCGCCCCCGGCGAGGACCCGCGCAGCGGTCGCTGGGCCGGCACCAACAAGACCGAATGCGGGATCCACTCATGACCACCCGCATCCCGGAGGACCGCACCCTGGAAGAAGGGGGGAACCGACGATGACCGCTCCGGCACTCATCGCCCTTGCCCACGGCAGCCGCGACCCGCGCTCGGCCGCCACCGTCTCCGCGCTCGTCGACGCGACGAAGGCGTTGCGTCCCGACCTGCGCATCGAGAAGGCGTTCCTCGACCTCGCCAAGCCGAACTTCCACACCGTCGTGGACCGGCTGGTGAAGGCGGGGTACGACGAGATCGTCGTCGTACCGCTGCTGCTGGTCGAGGCCTTCCACGCCCGGGTCGACGTGCCCGAGGTGATCGCCGAGGCCACGACGCGCCACCCCGGCCTGCAGATCCGCGCCACGGCCGTGCTCGGCCTCGAGGCGCGCTTCCTCGAGGTGCTCGACGAGCGGCTCCGCGACGCGCTGAAGGACGCCCGGGTGCGCGAGCTCGACGCGCTCGTGCTCGCCGCTGCCGGTACGTCGGACCCGCTGGCCAACCAGGCCGTCGCCCGGCTCGCCCGGCTGTGGGGCGCGCACCACAAGCTGCCCGTCACGGCGGCGTACGCCACCAGCGCCCCGCCGGCCACCGGCGAGGCCGTGCGTGCCTTCCGCGCCGAGGGCCGCCGCCACATCGCCGTCGCCTCGCTGTTCCTGGCGCCCGGCAACCTGGTCGACCGGGCCACCGAGCTCGCCCTGGAGGCCGGCGCCGTCGCCGTCTCCGAGCCGCTCGGCGCCCACCCGGAGATCGCCCGCACGATCCTCGCCCGGTACGCCGTCGGCGCGGTCGAGCTGGTCCCCGTCTGACCGACCCGGCGCCGTCGCTACGCGCCAGGCTCGTGGGTGCCGGCCAGGAGGTCAGCGGCCAGGAGCGCCAGGTGGAGGGACGTCCGCGTCTCACCGTCGTCGAGGCAGACGCCGAGGATCCGCTCCACCTGGGCGATGCGATCGTAGAGAACCGGCCGCGACACGTTGATGCTGGCGGCTGCTGCTGACTTGCTGTTGGGATGCTCGAGCAGTGCTCGCAGCGCCTGCTCGAGCCGGCCGTCGAGCCCCACGTCGGCCGAACGCAGCCCGGCGAGCTGTCGGTCGCAGAAGACGGCCAGTCTCTCGTCCCCGATCAACGCGGTCAGCAGCCCGCGTACCTGAGCGTCCACGAGGTGGTGGACCGTTCCGCTCGCTGCCTGCGCCGGCAGCGTCAGCAGGATCTGGTGCGCTTCGCGGAGAGTTCGGTCGGCCGAGGCGAAGTCGTCCACCACGCCGCCGGCGGCGGCCAGGAAGCCGACCCGACGGGGAATCGTTCCGACGAGGTCGTCGGCGGCCTGCGTCGCCGACACACACCGCGGCACCGACAGCAGGACCCTCACGACGTCGCCGATGGCGCTGGTCAAGGCAGCCATGCGGCGAGTCGCGACAGCGTGCACGACGGCGGACAGCAGCTCGCCCGTGATGCCGTTGCGGCGGACGTGCTCGGGATCGTGGCGCAGGGCGAGGGCGATGAACTGACGCTCGGCCGTGGGCATCCCCGCCACGTTGCAGCGCTGTTCGACCTCGGCAGCGGCCGGGTCCGCGAGAAGCGCGACGAGCAGCTCGCTGTGAACCTGCCGTTCGCGGCTGGTGCGTTCGCGGTGGTGGAGCATGTGCATCGCAAGTGCCGCCGCGCCCCGTTCGGCCACGGCGATGAGCCGCTGAGGCGGCTCCGCCGGCGAGTCGATGACGAGGCGCCCCCATCGCCGTTCGGTCCGACCGATGCGGACGACGAGCCAGCCGTTGCTCGGGTCCCAGCTGGTGCGGCCACGTGGGTGCACGGCGGCCGACCGCCGCTGCCAGTCCTCGAGGAACGACGCGGTGTCTCCGGGGCCTGCCACGTAGTCGAGGATCCTGCCGCCCTCGCTCTCGAGGACGACCGCGGCCCCGGCGAGCCGTGAGACGGCCGCCAGGATGTCATCGGGAGCGGCCTCGTCGACGCTGAGGGCTGTGAAGATGTCGTGCACCTGCTGCGACTCCCGCAGCTCGTGCAGCTGTCGATCGACGATCCGTTCACCGACGCTCTGGGCGAGGCTCGCGAACCGGATCTCGCGACGCAACGCCGCCAGGGGAAGTCCCAGTCCGTCGCACGCTGCCGTCAGCGCGGCCGGCACGCTGTCCCAGCGCCGTCCGAGCTCGACGAAGAGCCCTGCTGCACCTGATTCGGCGAGGCTCCGCGCGAAGTCGGACAGGTCCGCCTCCCGGTCGGGCAGCGCGATGCCGGTGGTCAGCACCAGGTCCCCGGCTCGGAGCAGGTCGGCGATGTCCGGCAGCTCGGAGGTGTGGACCCACCTGACCGCCCGCCGGAGTCCGTCCGCGCCGGCCACCAGCACCGGCTCTGCGGCGCGCACGACGGGCATCTCCAGGACATCCGCGACCGTCACCGCCACCGGACCCCGCCTCTTCTCTCAATGCTGGGCAGACGGGGCGGGCGCAGCTCCCGCCCAGGCCGACGCGGCCACGAGCTCGGCCACCACGGTCTCCGACAGGAGCCGGACGTCGTCGTCCTCGTCGTGCCTGTACCTGATGGAGCTCGCAGCGCCGAACGGGACCGACGTCGGCCCGACGGCGACGACGGTGGTACCTCGCTCCTCGACCCATCGCAGCATCTCGGGCTCCCAGCGGGAGCCACCCAGGAGGAGCAGGCGGTAGTCGAGCGTCTTGGTGAGGTAGACGTCGACATGACTCCAGTCGCCCGTCTCGCAGCCGACCGCGGACAGCCGGGGTCCCTCGCGCAGCATCAGTGCCGACTGGAGCGCCGACGACAAGCGGCGGGCGGGAGCCGCGATCCAGGACCCGGCAGGCCCGAGGAGCAGCTCGCTCGTGCGCGGCAACCAGGCGTCGACCCGATCGAGCAGGTCCTCGGTCGCCTCCGCCGCCCGCAGCAGGGTCGCCGGGTCGAAGCCGGGGCTCGACGAGAGGAGGAGGCCGAGGGTGTGCTGGAACGTACGGCACGCGACGCCGCCGCGCTCCGGACCGGCCAGGAGCGGGAGGACGTCGTCGCAGAGCGCCTCGAGGTCAGAGCCCGCGTGGTTGGTGACCGCGACGAAGCTCGCTCCGGCGCAGTCCTGCTGCCGGAGCCGGCGTACCGCGTCGATGGTCTCGGGTGAACCGCCCGACGCTGACACGGCCAGGACCAGGTCGCCCTCACGCAGGCGAGGCAGCAGGTCGGTGCTGGCCAGCTCGGCGTGGGCGTGCTGCCCATCGCGACGCAGACGTGCGGCGACGACCTGGCCCGCGTAGTGCGATGACCCCATGCCGACCAGGTAGGTGACCCCCGTCGGTCCGGGGCGGGGCAGCTCCAGATCGGGCAGAGAAGCAGCGAAGGCGCGCAGCCGAGCGGGCTTCTCCTCGAGATCGGCTCGGAAGAGCTCGGGATTCACAGCATTCCCCTCCTGGTCAGGGCGGCTTGCGGCACGAAGCGCCAGCTCGGCAGGAAGTCGGTGGCGTACGCGAGCTCGCGATGGATCTGGTCGGTCATCATCGGCTCCAGCAGCGACTCGTCCAGCAGGTCCGGTCGGCCGCCCGCGGACAGCGCCGCCCGGTAGGAGGAGAGGAAGTCGTGCTGGGTGGCCTCGGTCCAGGCGACGATGTCGCTGTCGGGCACGGGGTCCGCGGCGCGGTGGCGCACCACATGACCGACGTTCTCCAGGGACAGCAGCATGCCGGCGATGTCGTAGGCCGCGGGCCGCTGGGCCATCCGCTCCTCGGCGGAGAGCGTCGGATTGCCGTCGAAGTCGACGATGTACATCCGCCCGTCCTCCTGTCGCAGGAGCTGCCCCACGTGCAGGTCGCCGTGGACGGCGACGTCCGGCGCCCCCGGTTCGGCCAGACCGAGATGCATCAGTGCCACCAGCTCACCCAGGTCCGCCGCCCACCCGGGATGGGTGGACACCGAGCCGCTTTCGAGGCCGAGCGCCGTGCGGGCCTCGCGGACGCACCAGGTCCAGCCGTCCTCGGCTCCCGGGAGGTAGGCCGTCGCCGTCACCAGCGGGACCCAGGACCCGTCGTCGGTGCACCACTCGGCGAGCGCGACGAGCGGGGGCATCGCCTCGAAGCCCGCGCCGGCCAGTCGTCGGAGCCGGTCGCCGGCCGGGTGCGGTCCGACGAACGGCGGGTTGTGCCACTTGGCGACGACCGCGTCGTCGACGATCCACGACGCGTTCGTCTGGTCGACCTCGACCCGGCGCGCGGCGGCGTCCGGGGCCAGATGCGGGACGACGCCGCCCGTCACCCGCACCCGGCCCACGGACCGCGGCTCGGCCGCGGCCCGCAGGAAGGCGAGCGTGGCCTCCGCCGACGCGGGCCGACGCAGGCAGAGATCCTCGAGGTCAGTCGCGGGAAGCACCGTGGTGCTGCCCCACTCGCTCAATGACGTCGGCCGCCTTGCGCAGGCCGTCACGGCCACGGATCGCGGCCCCGATCGCGGTCAGCCGCTCACGCAGGTCGACGTCGGCGACCAGGCGCTCGACGGCGTCGACCAGCTCGGCATCGGCGAACTCGTAGGTCGAGAGCCGGGCGCCGAAGCCGACCTCGTCGACGCGCTGGGCGTTGTCGTACTGGTCCCAGAACAACGGCAGCGCGATCATCGGCTTCCCGAAGTGCAGGGTCTCGGTCGTGGTGTTGTTGCCGCCGTGGGTGATGACCAGGTCGACGAGCGGGATCACCCGGGTCTGCGGGACCATCGCTGCGCCGTACATGTTCTCTCCGAGGCGCAGCTCCTCGGCTCGCGGCCCCATGCTGACGATCACCTGGTGTCGGGTCGTGGCGAGCACGTCGATCAGCCGCTGCATGAGCGCGACGTCGGCGCCGCCCAGCGACCCGAGGGAGAGGTAGATCAGTGCCGCTCCGGGCTCCCGGTCGGCGAAGGCCTCGGGAAGGGTGAACTCGTCGTCGGTCTCGCGGACGCTGGAGTCGATGCGATGCCAGCGCTCGTCGAGCGGGCGCTGGTCGGTGTAGTCGAGCTCCTCGGGGAAGACGTAGAGATTGGCGTCCGGCGAGGTGTGGATCCACTCCCCCTCGGGCAGCGGCGCCGCGCCCTGGGCGACCACCCAGCCGTTGAAGTCGTCCCACAGGGCCTTGTGGGTCCGCTCGTACTCGGCGACGTACTCGGCCCAGCCGGAGCGGTCGGCGGCCGGATAGCCCGAGAACGGCGGTGCGATGTCGTCACCCCGCACCTCGAGCGGGTTGCAGGAAACGATCCGGACGAACGGCACGCCCGCCGTCGTCAGTGCGGGGAACGCGACGACGTTGTCCTCGACGATCACGTCGGGGCGATGGCGGGCGATGATCTCCCGCAGCTGCGGCTCGCAGTACTTCGCGCCGTCGATCAAGGCCTGGTACGTCGGCTGGATGAAGCTGCCGAGCTGCTCGATGGTGGGCTTGCGGAACTCCGGTGCGGTCTCGTCGATGAAGTCGATCCAGAACTGGCCGGCGGCCTCCTCACCGGCCTCGGGCGCCGGCTCGGCGAGATCGACGAGGTCCTCGTCGAACCCGAGCGGCGCCAGCTTGCCGGCCCACGACCGCTCGGCCGCGAACACGACCCGGTGCCCGCGGTCGAGCAGCACCTTGCCGACACCGATGCACTGGTTGGTCGGACCGTAGGCCGACTCGGGCATGAAGAGGACGGTCAACGGTCGGGTCATGCGGGGGCTCCTTCGTCGGTCGGCAGCGGGTGTCCCGTCGCGAGGCGGGCATAGTCGAGGATCAGCTCCGCGGCTGTCTCGTGGTCGATCTGCTGGTGGCCGGCGACGATCCGGTACCCGTAGGCGTCCTCGAGGGCCACGATGTTGCGGGCGATCGTCGTCGGGCTCTGCGCGAGGTGGAACTCGCCCCGTCCCACGCCGGCAGCCAGGATCACCTCGTACATCGCGACCTGACGGTCGTAGAGGGCCGTGAGCAGCGCCGCGTACACGGGCTGCCGCCCGGCGGCGCCGCCGAGCTCGCACAGCAGCCGCACGGAGGCGTCGTCGCCGTCGACCGGGAGTCCGGTCCGCACGGTGAGCACCAGCTTCCCGACAGGGTCGTCGATCTCGGCCGCGGCAGCGACCCGCTGGTCGTAGAAGCGCTCCATGCCTGCCCGGTTGGCCTCGAGCAGGAGCGCCTGCATGTCGGGGAAGTGGTAGAGCACCGCGCCTGAGGTCAGCCCCGCCTCCTCGGCCACGTGCCGGAGCTTCACCGCCGTGCCGTGCTCCAGCACGGCGCGCTGGGCGGCACCGACCAACTCGTCGCGTCGCCGCTGGTTCTTCGCGCGCGCCACCGTCGTCTCCCTTCGGTCGAAGAAACGTCCTGACGCGGAGTCTTGCAGACCGATCTGGATTTGAACAGGAATTCAAAGAATGGCCGTTTCGATCAGAAATCAAGCGCAAACTGACCCTTGCCACGATTTGAATGTTCATGCAAAGTATCGGCCCAACAGGGCGCGTCGGACCACGGCGCCGCCGGGAAAGGGGCACCACCATGACGCATCCCATGACGAATCCTCCGCACTCTCGGCGCACCACCGGTCGACGTCGGCGCACCGCGCTGCAGGCCACGATCGGCGCGCTGACGCTCACCCTCGGACTCGCCGCGTGCGGTGGATCGAGCGGCGGTGGCGCGCCCGCCGGCAAGGACGACCTCGACCCGAAGGCCGACCTGTCCGAGCAGTCGATCGTCGTGTCGAATTGGGAGGGCTACATGCCCGAAGACATCGCGACGACCTTCGAGAAGGCCGTCGGGGCGTCCGTGACGGTGGCGCAGCACGCAACGAACGAGGAGATCGTCGCCAAGCTGACCGCGACCGCCGACCCCGGCATCGACGTCGCCTTCGTGTCCGGCCAGTACGCCCAGGCGCTCGCCGAGCAGGGACTGCTCGAGCCGATCCACGCCGACCTCGTGCCGAACCTGAGCCACCTCTACCCGGAGGCCAGCACCTTCGCCTACGACAAGGGCAACGAGTACTCCGTGCCGTACACCTGGGGCACCACCGGCATCTGCTACCGCTCCGACCTCGTCAAGCCGGCGCCGACGTCGTGGAACGACATCCTCACGCCCCGGCCGGAGTACACCGGCAAGGTCACCATGCTCTCGACCGAACGGTGGCTGGCCCTACCCGCCCTGAAGTCGTTGGGCTACTCGCTCAACACCACCGACGACGACGAGCTCGCCAAGGCCACCGACCTCCTGCAGGACACCAAGAAGGACCTGCTCGGCTACGACAACACGACCTTCTACGAGAAGCTCATCTCCGGGGAAGCCGTGATGACCGAGTCATGGGACGGGTGGTGCGGCTACGGGACCGCGGAGAACCCCGACATCAAGTTCACGGTTCCCGAGGAGGGCAGCGACCTGTGGGTGGACACCATGGTCGTGCTGAAGTCCTCGAAGAACAAGGAAGCCGCCTTCGCCTTCATCAACCAGATGCTCGACCCGGAGACCCATGCCTGGGTGTCGAAGAACGTCTACTACAACGTCCCCAACGAGGCGGCCGCCGCGCTCGTGACGCCCGAGGAGAAGCAGGCAGCGCCCACGCTCGAGGAGACGCCCGAGCAGCTGCTGAAGGGCGAGGGGCTCGTCGATCTCGGTGAGGACTCGGTGAAGTACACCGATCTCCTGACCGCCGTGACCTCCTCGTCGTGAGCCGAAGCACGACGACCCGGGTGAAGGCCACGCAGCGGCGCAGCGCGATCCTCGAGCGCGTGGCCTTCCTCGGCCCCGGGTTCGCCTTCATGGCGGTCCTCGTGGTCGTCCCGCTGCTGATCGTCCTCAGCTACGCCTTCTTCCGGCGAGGACGGTTCGGCGGCGTGGTCCACGAGTTCACCGTCGACAACATCAGCCGGGCCTTCGAACCGGTCTACCGGCAGGTCATGGTCGACTCTGTCGTGGTCGCGGGCATCGCCACCGTGCTCGCCCTCCTGATCGGCTACCCGACGGCGTACGCCGTTGCCCGGCTCGGGCCGCGAGCCCGGACGATCTGCCTGCTGATGATCGTGATCCCGTTCTGGACGAGCTTCCTGATCCGTACCTACGCCTGGATCGTCCTGCTCAGCACCCAGGGCGTCGTCAACGACGCCCTGGTCGGATCCGGGATCATCGAGGACCGGCTGAGCATGCTCAACACTCGCGGTGCGTCGGTGGTCGGACTGGTCTATGCGTACCTGCCACTGATGATCCTGCCCATCTTCGCCTCGGTGTCGCGGCTCGACGCGGACCTGCGGGAGGCGGCGGGCGACCTCGGCGCGAGCCAGGCGCGCACGTTCCTCGACGTGACCCTGCCCCTGTCGCTGCCGGGTGTCGTGACGGGCTGCATCTTCGTCTTCGTGCCCAGTCTCGGGAACTTCGTCATTCCCGAGCTGCTGGGCGGCGGGAAGACCGTGATGGTCGGCAACCTGGTACGCGACCAGTTCCTCGTGGCCCGGGACTGGCCCTTCGGCGCAACGCTGGCGCTGGTCATGGTCCTCGCCCTGCTCGCGCTCTTCGCGGTCCAGTCGCTCGTGTCCCGGCGATTCGCGGTGAGCGGCCGATGAGCAACCGTCGAAAGGGCATCGGCTGGCTCCGACTCCCCCTCATCGCCTGCCTCGTGTTCCTGTGGCTGCCGATCCTCACCGTGGTCGTCATGTCCTTCAACTCCACGCGGTTCGCCCTGAACTTCAAGGGCTTCTCGCTGCGCTGGTACGGCGAGCTGTTCTCCGACGCCGACCTGGGGCAGGCCCTGGTGAACTCGCTCGTCGTCGCCGTCGGCTCCACCGCCCTCGCCACCGTGCTCGGCACTCTCCTCGCGGTGGGACTGGTCCGGCACGCCCGGTCGACCGTCCTCGACACCCTCGCGATGGCGCCGGCCATCCTGCCCGACCTCGTCCTCGCCATCGGGATGCTCGCGCTGTTCAGCCTGGTCGCCTTCCCGCTCGGGCTCGGCACGGTGCTGCTCGCCCACGCGGCGTTCGGCACCGCCTTCGTCGTCGCGGTGGTCCGCGCCCGGCTCGTCCAGCTGGACGGATCGCTCGAGGAGGCCTCGGCGGACCTCGGCGCCGGCCGGATCGCCACCTTCGTCCACATCACCCTGCCGACGATCTCGCCGGCCGTCGTGGCCGGCGCGCTGATGTGCTTCACCCTCTCCCTCGACGAGTTCGTCATCGCCTTCTTCACCGACGGGCCGTCCACTCCCACGCTGCCGATCGCCATCTACTCCCGAGTGCGGTTCGGGGTCACCCCCGAGATCAACGCCCTGGCCACGCTCCTGCTGCTCGTGACCGTTGTGGTCGTGGCGATCGCCTCGCGAGCCCTGCGCCCGAAGGGAACGTCCCATGACCACGACTGAGTCGACTCCAGCACCAGTGCACGTCGCACCCGATCCGCTCGTCCGGATCACCTCCGTCGGGTGCAGCTTCGGGGACGTCCAGGCTCTCGACTCGGTGTCCCTCGACATCGCTCAGGGAGAGTTCTTCGCCCTCCTCGGGCCGTCGGGCTGCGGCAAGACCACCCTGCTGCGCTCGATCGCGGGCTTCGAGACCCCGGACACGGGGTCGATCACGATCAACGGCACCGAGCTGCTGGGGGTGCCTCCGCACCGCCGGCCGGTCAACATGATGTTCCAGTCCTACGCGCTGTTCCCGCACATGAGCGTGGAGAAGAACGTCGGCTACGGGCTGGCCCGCGCCGGCGTGGCACGCGCCGAGGCCGCGCGCCGGGTCGCCGAAGCGCTGGAGACCGTCTCCCTCGGCCCGTACGCGAAGCGCCGCCCCCACCAGCTCTCCGGTGGCCAGCGGCAGCGGGTCGCGCTGGCCCGCGCGATCGTGAACCGGCCGCAGGTGCTGCTGCTCGACGAGCCGCTCTCGGCCCTGGACAAGCAGGTGCGCGCCGAGATGCAGCTCGAGCTCAAGCGGCTGCAGCACGAGGTGGGTATCGCCTTCATCGTCGTGACCCACGACCAGGAGGAGGCTCTGTCCCTTGCCGACCGGGTCGCGGTCCTGGCCCACGGCCGGGTGCAGCAGGTCGCTCCTCCGCACGAGCTCTACCGGCGTCCGGCGAACCGGTTCGTGGCCGAGTTCGTCGGAAGCAGCAACTTCTTCGCGGCCGACGGGAGCGACGTGCTCGTCCGTCCGGAGGCCATCACGGTCACCGCGCCCGGTGCGGGCACCCTCGACGGCGAGATCATCGACGTCCAGTTCACCGGCGGCAGCTCGACGATCGCGGTCGGTGTCGTGGGACAGGACCGCCCGGTCCTGGTGACCGAGCAGGGCTTCACACGCGTCGTCCGCGGCGACCGGGTCGGGATCACCTGGGACGCCGCCGACGCGGTGAGCATCCCGTGACGGGGTTCGACCCACTCGCCGACGCCGAGCCCCGGCCGTGGTGGCACGCCGATCCCACGGCCGGGCCCGTCACCGAGCCGTTGCGCGCGAAGACCGAAGCAGACCTCGCCGTGGTCGGCGGTGGCTTCACGGGGTTGTGGACGGCGATCGCGGCGAAGCAGAAGGAACCCGGTCGCGACGTCGTGCTGCTCGAGGACCGGTGGATCGGCTTCGGTGCATCCGGGCGCAACGGCGGATTCGTGTCCGACTCGCTCACCCACGGACTCGCCCACGGGGTCGAGCGATGGCCCGAGCAGCTCGACGCCCTGGTCCGGCTCGGCCGACAGAACGTGGCCGGTCTCGTGGCCGACCTGGTCGGCGCCGGGATCGACGCCGACCTGAGGCTGTGCGGCAAGACGGTCGTCGCCACGACACCCCACCAGGCGGCCGGGCTGGAGTCCGCGGCCAAGCTGATGGCCGACCATGGCGAGCAGGTGACGATCCTCGATGCCGAGCAGGTGCGCGCCGACGTCGCCTCGCCGACCTACCTCGGCGGCCTGCGGGTGCGCTCCGGCGGTGGGTTGGTCGACCCGATCGCGCTGGCCGTCGGCCTGCGCCGGTGGGCGCTGGAGCTCGGCGTACGCATTCACGAAGGGACCTCCGTGACCGCGGCGGCTCCGGGGAGCCTCCTGGTCCCGGACGGCCACGTGCGCGCCGGACGCATCGCGCTCGCCACCAACGCCTTCCCCCCGTTGCGGCGTCGGCTCCGCAAGTACGTCGTACCCGTCTACGACCACGTGCTCGTCACCGAACCGCTCAGCCCCGAGCAGTGGTCCCGGATCGGCTGGGCGGAACGGCAGGGCCTGACCGACAGTGGCAACCAGTTCCACTACTACCGTCCGACGGCCGATGGCCGGATCCTGTGGGGCGGCTACGACGCGATCTACTACTACGGCGGCGCCATGGCAGCGGCGCGGGAGCAACGCGACGTGTCCCACCGGCTGCTCGCGCGGCAGTTCTTCGAGACCTTCCCCCAGCTGGAAGGCCTCCGCTTCACCCACCGGTGGGCCGGGGCCATCGACACGAGCAGCCGGTTCACGCCGTACGTCGGCCTCGACCGGTCCGGCCGGATCGGCCATGCACTCGGCTTCACCGGGCTCGGCGTGGCGTCGAGCCGACTCGCCGGTCAGGTACTGGTCGACCTGCTCGACGGTGGTGATGGCCCGAGCGTGCTGACCGACCGGCCGATCCCGTTCCCGCCGGAGCCGGTGCGCTACCTCGCGATCCAGGCGACTCGGGCAGCCCTCGCCCGCGAAGACCTGACCGGCCGGCGCGGCCCCTGGCTCCGGCTCCTCGACCGCTTCGGCGTCGGCTTCAACTCCTGATCCCCAGAAAGGGACCACCATGCTGTTCATCGA
Organism: Nocardioides sp. F233; assembly: GCF_057813895.1. NCBI lineage: Bacteria > Bacillati > Actinomycetota > Actinomycetes > Propionibacteriales > Nocardioidaceae > Nocardioides > Nocardioides sp. F233. Next base: position 385,969 of record NZ_JBVASH010000003.1, on the reverse strand, counting down.
CGGAACCCGTCGCGCCGGCACCGGCCCGGTGCAGGCGCTCACCAATCCCGCCACTGGCGAGGTGTTCGCCGAGGAGCGGACCGCGAGCGGCCCCGAGGTCGACGAGGCGGTCCGGGCGGCCGTCGCCGCGCTGCCCGCCTGGGCGGCCCGGACACCGTCAGAGCGGGCGACCTGCCTGGTCGCCGTCGCCGACGCGCTCGCCGCGCACGCCGACGAGCTCACCGACCTCGAGGTCCGCGAGACCGGCAAGCCCCGAGCCGTGTTCGCCGACGGCGAGCTGCCCTTCGGCCTGGACAACCTGCGGTTCTTCGCCGGATCGGCCCGATCGCTCGAAGGCTCGGGCGCCGGCGTGCTGAGCACCGGCTACACCTCGGTGCTCCTGCGACGCCCGATCGGCGTGGTGGCGGGGATCGCACCGTGGAACTTCCCGTTCGTCATGGCGATCTGGAAGCTCGGACCGGCGCTGGCCGCCGGCAACACCATCGTCCTGAAGCCCTCGCCCCAGACCCCGTCGACGACCGTGCGGCTCGCCGAGATCGCGCACGCCGCCGGTCTGCCTGCCGGAGTCCTCAACGTCGTCACCGGCGACGCCGAGACCGGGGAAGCACTGGTGGCCCACCCCGACGTGGCGATGATCTCGATCACCGGGTCCACCCGTGCCGGCCGGGCCGTCGCCACGGCCGCGGCCGCGGGCGCCAAGCGACTGCACCTCGAGCTCGGCGGCAAGGCGCCCGCGATCGTCTTCGCCGACGCGGACCTGAACGCGACGGCTGCGGGGATCGCCATGGCTGCGACGTACAACTCCGGTCAGGACTGCACCGCCGCCACCCGGGTCTACGTCCAGCGGGAGGTGCACGACCAGCTGGTCGACGCGATCACCGAACGCTTCGGCGCCATCCGGGTCGGCTCCCCCGACGATCCGACGACCGACATCGGCCCACTGGCCTCGATCGAGCACCGGGACCGGGTGCACGGGTTCGTCACCCGCGCCGTGGCCGACGGCGCCACCCTCCGGTGCGGCGGCACCCCACCGGACGGCACGGGCGCCTACTACCCGCCGACCCTGCTGACCGATGTCGCGCAGGATGCCGAGATCATCCAGGAGGAGGTCTTCGGCCCCGTGCTCGCCGTCGTCCCGTTCGAGCAGGAGGACGACGCCATCGCGCTCGCGAACGACAGCGCCTACGGTCTGGCCTCGTCGGTCTGGACCCGGGACGTGCAACGGGCGCTCCGGGTCGCCCATCGGGTCGAGGCCGGCGTCACCTGGGTCAACGACCACCTGCCGATCGCCTCCGAGGCGCCGCACGGCGGGCGGAAGGCCAGCGGCTACGGCAAGGACATGAGCCACGAGGCGGTCCTGGAGTACACGGTCACCCAGCACGTGATGCTCCGGCACGACGCGCCCGTGGTCCACGACTCGTTCCGTCCCGCCTGACCCCGGCGGGCCGGGCCCCGGCGACGGCACCTACGCAATGTCTGCAGGTCGACCCAAAAGCGACGAAGTGTAGGGACACCGCGAGCAGAACGTCCCCGAGGCTTGCGCCACGTCCCACGCGCGCTCGTCGCGCCTCACAGAACGGTGGTGCCCAGGGAATGCGATCCTCCAAGAACCCGGCGACCGACGCGGTCCGCCGCATCCTGGCAGCCCACGGCGAAGCCGAGCGGACCGGCCGGCCGGTCTCCGAGATCCTCGAGTCCGAGCAGGCGAGCGGCACTGCAGGACCGACCCGACGTGCCGTGCTCCGTGGTCTCGGCGGGGCCGGCGCGGCTCTCGCGATCACCGCTGCCGGGCCGGGGGCACTGCGGGCAGCCGCGGCGACGGCCACCTCCCCCAGCGTGCTGGTCGTCGGCGCCGGCCTGGCCGGCGTCCGCGCCGCGCACTGGCTCTACAAGGTCAAGGGCATCGTGGCCCCGGTCTACGAGGGCAACACCCGTGCGGGCGGTCGCTGCTACTCGCTGCGCGACTACTTCGACGACGGCGCCACGGTCGAGCACGGCGGGGCGTTCATCAACACCGACCACAACGCGACCCGCAACCTCGCGAGCTCGCTCGGACTCAAGCTCGACGCCGTCGCGGGCGGCAACTACCACGGCCTGCCGGACAAGTACTGGATCGACGGGGCGAACTACTCCTACGACGCGGCCAACGCCGACTGGGGACAGGTCTACACCGCTCTGCGTTCCGCGATCGCGAGCGCGCCGTACAGCCAGACCTTCGACAACCACACGAGCGCCGGCGTCGCGCTCGACAACATGACGGTGGACGACTGGCTCGCGGCCAATGTGCCGGGCGGGCTCAACAGCAGGTTCGCCAAGCTGATGCAGAGCAACGTCATGTCCGAGTACGGGCTCGAGCCGCAGCAGCAGTCGGCCCTCAACCTGATCTACCTGTTGGGTTGGAACCCCCGCAACAGCCTCGACCCGATCAACGGCGCCGACGAGAAGTACCACGTCAACGGCGGCAACGACCAGCTCGTCACACGGATGATCAGCGAGCTTCCGGGCGGCACCGTCAAGTACGACCACGCCCTGGTCGCCGTCAAGACGATGTCGAACGGCTCCGTGCGGTGCACCTTCCGCAACGGCGGTTCCTACGTCGATGTCACGACCGACAAGGTCGTCCTCGCGCTCCCGTTCACCACGCTGCGCGACTGCGACCTGACCCAGTCGGGCTTCTCCAGCCTGAAGCTCCGCACCATCGACGAGCAGGGCCTGGGCGCCAACGGCAAGATCCATCTGCAGCTGCGCACCCGGCCCTGGATCCCGCTCGGCCACGGCGGCACGGCCTACACGACGAAGTCCGGGTTCCAGTGTGCGTGGGACGACACGGCGGACCGGGAGACGAGCTCCGGCGTGATGTGCTTCTTCCCGAGCGGCAGCCAGGTCACGAACGGCTGGAGCGGTGCTCCGTTCGGGCCGGCGCCGGCAGCACAGGTGAACGCCATGCTCAGCCAGATCGAACCGATCTTCCCCGGCACCACCGCGGCGTACACGGGGAAGTCCTATAGGGACTTCTGGTACGGGAACCCGTGGTCCAAGGGCGCCTACACGGCGCAGCGCCCCGGCCAGTACACCCAGCTCTTCGGGCAGGGTGCCGTGCCGGAGGGGAACGTCCACTTCGCGGGCGAGCACACGAGCGTGGAGTACTACGGGTTCCTCGAGGGCGCGGTGACCTCCGGCGAGCGGGCGGCCAAGGCCGTCGTCGCCTAGCGGCGCGCTAGAGGACCAGCTGCTCGAGCAGGTGCTCCAACGTCCGGGCCGGATCGGCGGTGACCCCACCGTGGACCGGCCCGGGCTGGAGCACGGTGCTCTTCGGCGCCTTGAGGAACCCGAAGCGGGTGCTGGCGTCGTCCTTCTGGGCGCGGGATCCGTACGCCGTCGCGCGCACGCCCACGCCGAAGCCTGCGTGCGCGTCGCCGCGGCACACCCGGTCGATCGCGTCGAGCGCGGCCTGCACCGAGGCGACGTCGACGTCGGCGTCGAGCGCCCGGATCCGGTCCGCATCCACCGATGAGCGGACGCCGAGGTAGTCCTCGGCCGGGCAGTAGAGCACGACGCCCACGTTGACGAACTCCTCGCGCTCGACGCGAGGGACGCAGCGCAGGGTGACGTACTGGTAGGGCTTCACGACGCCATCTCCGGCGCCGGCAGCCAGGCGCGGCCACCGTCGCGGCGCGCGGCGAGGAAGGCGACGTACCGCTCTCTCAGCGCGTCGGGCGTCTCTGCCCCGGGCACCGGCTCCAGCCAGTCGTCGCACACGTCGGCCAGCACCTTCGCCAGCGCGTCGTCGGTCAGCCGGGCCGCGAGGTCGGCGTCCTGGGCGAGCGCCTGCTCGGCGAACCCGCGCAGGATGTGCTCCGAGGCGTCGTACGGCTGCGCCGCGAAGCGGGCCGGGTCACCCGGGCCGCCGGACCACGAGTGGTGGAAGTACAGCGACGCACCGTGGTCGATGGCCTGCAGGGTGCCGCGCCAGACCAGCAGGTTGGGGTTGCGCCAGCTGCGGTCGACGTTGGCGGTGAACGCGTCGAGCCAGAGCACGCGGCCGGCCAGGTCGGCGTCCGGGGTGCTCGTCGGGTCGTAGCCGAAGGAGCCCGGCAGGAAGTCGATGCCGAGGTTGAGGCCGGTGCTGGCGTTGATCAGGTCCTGCACCTCCTCATCGGCCTCGTAGCGCGCGATCTCGGGGTCGAGGTCGAGCACCACCTGGTCGGGCGTGGGTACGTCGAGCAGCCGGGCGATGCCCGCCACCACGACCTCGGCCACCAGTACCCGGGTGCCCTGGCCGGCGCCGCGGAACTTGCACACGTACGTGCCGAGGTCGTCGGCCTCCACGATCCCGGGCAGGCTGCCGCCCTCGCGCAGCGGCGTGACGTACCGGGTGACCTTGACCTGCTCCATCCGTCCGGTCACAGCGGCTTCTCGTCGAGGAGGCGCTGCTTCTCGTGCTCGACGTCGAAGTCGGCCTTCGGCCAGTCGAGGTCGAAGGCCTGCAGTGCGTCGTGGAGCAGGGTGCCGATCGCCAGGTTGCGGTACCACTTCTTGTCGGCCGGGATCACGTGCCACGGCGCGACCTCGGTGTTGGTGCGCGCGATCGCGATCTCGTACGCCTCCTGGTACGCCGGCCACAGCTCGCGCTCGTCGACGTCGCCGGGGTTGTACTTCCAGTGCTTGGTCGCGTCGTCGAGCCGCGCCAGCAGTCGCGCCTTCTGCTCGGCGGCCGAGATGTGCAGCATGCACTTGATGATGGTGGTGCCCTCGGCCGCCAGCTCGGCCTCCCAGGCGTTGATGGCGTCGTACCGACGCTCGATCTCCTCCTTGGGGGCCAGCTCACGGACGCGCCCGATGAGGACGTCCTCGTAGTGCGAGCGGTCGAAGACGCCGATCAGGCCGACGGGCGGCAGCGCCTTGGTGATCCGCCACAGGAAGTCGTGGGCACGCTCCTCCGGCGTCGGGGCCTTGAACGACGTGATCCGCACGCCCTGCGGATCGACCAGGCCGACCGTCGAGCGCAACGTGCCGCCCTTGCCGGAGGTGTCCATGCCCTGCAGCACCAGCAGGATCGACCGGCGGCCGCCGGACTTGCCGTCGGCGAACAGCCGCTCCTGCAGGTCCTCGAGGTTCGGGCCGAGCGCGGCGAGCGCGGCCTCGCCGTCCTTCTTGTCGCCGTCGAAGCCGGGCGCGGCGTCGGTCTCGACCTTGCCCAGGTCGATCGGGCCGGGTGCGACGCGCAGCGCGGACGTCAGGTCCGAGAGGGGGAAGGCCATGTCAGTGGGCCTGGCCGCCGCGACGGTCGACCAGCGGCGGGGTCGAGGACCACGGGAAGTCGATCCAGGCGTCGGTACGGCGCCACACGTACTCCGGTCGGATCACGGTCCACGGCTTCTCGTAGATCACCGCGGTGCGAGCCTCGGCCACGTGGTCGACGAAGAAGTCGCGGACCACCTCGAGGGTCTTGCCGGTGTCGGCGACGTCGTCGGCGATGAGCACCTTCATGCCGGTGAGGTCGATCGCGGCCGGCGTGGGCGGCAGCATCATCGGTACGTCGAGCCGCTCGTTGACCCCGGTGTAGAACTCGACGTTGACCGCCGACAGGTTCTTCACGTCGAGCGCGTAGCCCAGGCCCATCGCCAGGCCGAGCCCGCCGCGGGCGATCGCCAGCACGATGTCCGGCTCGAAGCCGTCGTCGACCACCTGCTGCGCGAGGTCGCGCACCGCGGTGCCGAAGAGGTCGTAGGTCAGGATCTCGCGCTCAGGCGCCGGGGCCGCGTCAGTCGTCACCCGCCCATTCTGCACCGGCGTCCATCGACTCCGCTGCGGCCCCGAGCTCGCGCCGGACCACGGCGTACGCGACACCGGGTGAGTAGCCCTTGCGGGCCAGCATCCCGACCAGGCGGCGGGTGGCGACCTGCGCGTCGAGGCCGCGCATGCTGCGCAGCTTCTTGCGGACCAGGACCGCCGCCGTCTCCTCCTCGTGCGCCGGGTCGACCTCGGCCAGCACGGTCTTCGTGGTGTCGTCGTCGACGCCCTTGCGGCGCAGCTCGGCGGCCAGGGCCTTCGTGGCCAGGCCGCGGCTGCGTTGCCGGCCTTCGACCCAGGCGCGGGCGAAGGCCTCGTCGTCGACCAGGCCGACCTCCTCGAAGCGGTCGAGGAGGCGGGCGGTCACGTCGGCCGGGACATTGCGTCGGGCGAGGCGGTCCTCGAGCTCCTTGCGGCTGCGGGCCTTGATGCTGAGCTGGTCGAGGAGGATCTTGCGGGCCACCGACTCGGGGTCGGCGTCCTCGGTCCAGCCGTCGTCCTCGGGGGGTTCTTCGTCGTGCATCGGTCGCCTCCTGTCGCATCTCGCGCGCCACGGGTCCAGCACATCCGGCCGGGCCACTTGGGGACGTCCGTCCGGGCGCCTCCGGCGCCTACCGGCACAGCCCGTACGGCTCGGAGCGGGGGCCCCGCCGTCGGCGCGACCCAGCCTCGCCAGGGCTCGTCATTCCAGCGCCGACGGCACCCCGACTTCGCCGCCCGGGCTGTGCCGTCCGGCGCCTGCGGCGCCCGGACGGCCGCAGGGTGCGGCCCGCCCGGATGCGCAGAACGTTCGGGTAACCCGGCCCGGAACCCGGCGGCCCCGAATCTCCCGACCTCTGCTGGCCGGAGCCTCGCGGCCCCGGCCCGCCGGCCTGCCTCGGATCAGAAGGAATCGACGCCGATCGGCTCGTCGGAGAGGTCGTTGAAGTCGCCCTCGACGGTGGGGGTGACGCCGAGCTTCTCGAGGATCTTCTTCTCCAGCTCGTTGGCCAGGTCGGGGTTGTCCTTGAGGAAGGTGCGGGCGTTCTCCTTGCCCTGGCCGAGCTGGTCGCCCTCGTAGGTGTACCAGGCGCCGGCCTTGCGGATCAGGCCCGCCTCGACGCCGACGTCGATCAGGCTGCCCTCGCGGGAGATGCCCTTGCCGTACATGATGTCGAACTCGGCCTGCTTGAAGGGCGGGGCGACCTTGTTCTTGACGACCTTGACCCGGGTGCGGTTGCCGACCATGTCGGTGCCGTCCTTGAGGGTCTCGATGCGGCGGACGTCGAGGCGCACGGAGGAGTAGAACTTCAGCGCGCGACCACCGGTGGTGGTCTCGGGCGAGCCGAACATGACGCCGATCTTCTCGCGCAGCTGGTTGATGAAGATGGCCGTCGTCTTGGACTGGTTGAGGGCACCGGTCATCTTGCGCAGCGCCTGGCTCATCAGGCGGGCCTGGAGGCCGACGTGGCTGTCGCCCATCTCGCCCTCGATCTCGGCGCGGGGCACGAGTGCGGCGACGGAGTCGATGACGATCAGGTCGAGGGCGCCGGAGCGGATCAGCATGTCGGCGATCTCGAGGGCCTGCTCACCGGAGTCGGGCTGCGAGACCAGGAGGGCGTCGGTGTCGACGCCGAGGGCCTTGGCGTAGTCGGGGTCGAGCGCGTGCTCGGCGTCGATGAAGGCCACGATGCCGCCGGCGGCCTGGGCGCTGGCGACGGCGTGCAGCGAGACGGTGGTCTTACCGCTGGACTCCGGGCCGTAGATCTCCACCACGCGGCCACGCGGGAGGCCACCGATGCCGAGCGCCACGTCCAGCGCGATCGACCCGGTCGGGATCACGTCCAGGGGGGCACGCGTCTCGTCGCCGAGCCGCATCACCGAACCCTTGCCGTACTGCTTCTCGATGTTGAGCAGGGCGGTCTCGAGCGCCTTCTGCCGGTCGTCTCCAGCCATGGTCCTCAGTCCTTAGTGTCGTGGTGGGCCAGGTACGTCGGCGACGCTAGGGCGAGGTCCCGACACAACCTGATCAGTCGTGTCGTGGGTGTGGACAACTCGCCCGGACGTCGTACCTGTGGACAGCCGAGGGACCCGATCGGTCCGGCTGCTGCCGTAGGACCAACCTAGCCGAACACCTGTTCGAAGTCGCGTCAGGCGAGTCGGCGTGTCGCGGCGCCACGCGACTCGGCGATCGCCCGGGCCGCGCAGCCGAGGACGCCCACGACGAGCAGCAGGCTCCCCAGCGCCAGGGCGGGGTAGCCGGCCCCGCCGACGACGACGCCCGCGACCGCGCCGGCAGCGGCGGCGGTCAGGCCCATGACGAGGTCGGAGACGCCCTGCACGTCGGTGCGCACCTCGAGCGGTGCGTGCTCGGCGACCAGCGTGGACGCCGACACCATCGCGAGCGACCAGCCGACGCCGAGCAGGAACAGCCCGGCGGTCACCTCCCACGACATCCCGGTGGGTGAGGACGCGCAGAGCAGCAGCGCGGCGAGCAGCACGACTCCCCCGGCAGCCAGCACGGGCGGGCGGCCGACGCGGTCGGCGAGCATGCCGACGAACGGCGAGAAGGCGAACATGCCGAGCACGTGGACGCTGATGACGATGCCGATGACCTCAAGGCCCGAGCCGCCGTGCTCCATGTGCAGCGGCGTCATCGTCATCACGCCGATCATCGTGGCGTGGGTGAGCGCGAGCCCGCCGATGGCGTAGCCGAGGACCGGGCGCTCGCGCACGGTCGCAGCCGCGCGGCTCCACGACGAGCCCGTCCGTACGACGCCCGGTGCGGCACGCGACGCGGCCTGCTGCGCGGTGAGCAGCGGGTCGGGCCGCAGCAGCAGGCCGACGAGGACCGCGGCGACCAGCATGCCGATCGCGCCGATCGCGAACGGGCCGGTCAGCTCGGGGATGCCGACGGCGTCGGCGAAGGAGCCGGCCGGTCCGGTGAGGTTCGGTCCGGCGACGGCGCCGATCGTGGTGGCCCACACGACGAGGGACAGCGACCGGGCACGGTTGTCGTCGGTGGCGAGGTCGGTGGCGGCGTACCGCGCGGCGTTGTTGGCCGAGGTCGTCGCGCCGAGCATCATCGCGCCCACCAGCAGCAGCGCCATCGAGCCGGCCACGCCGGCGAGCACCGCGGTCAGGGCTCCGGCCGAACCGACGACGTACCCCGTCATCAGTCCGGTACGACGGCCCCGCCGTGCCATCAGCGGCGCCAGCAGGAAGGAGATGACCGCGGCGCCGAGGACCTGTGCCGTCTGCGCGAGTCCGGCCATCGACTCCGCGCCCGACAGGTCGCGCGCGAGCAGGGACGCGGTGGCGATGCCGATGGTGATGCCGACGGCGCCGACGGCCTGGGTGAGCACGAGGACGCGGACCGTACGGCGCTGCACCGCACCGAGGGCGAGGTCGGGCTCGACGACGTCGGTCACCGCTCGGTCTCCGGCAGCTCCCGGGCTTCCCAGACCGCGCGCCAGACCTCCTTGGGCGAGACGCCGGCGGACAGCGCCTCACTGGGGGTGCGGTGGTCGAGCGTCCCGATCACGAAGCTGTCGGCCCACACGTGGGCGTAGGCCTCACCGAGGTTGCGCTCCATGCGTGCCCAGAACTCGGTGTGCCTCACTCCGCAATGATCCACCGGACGTCCCAGCGGTGGTGCACCAGGTCGTGCAGGTGGTAGCTGCCGAGGGTCTCGACGGTGAAGACGCTGCCGTTGCTGCGCCGTCCCGGACGGCTCCAGGCGTCGTCGGCGACCCGGTCGTAGGCGTCGGCGACGGCGTCGGCGACCGCCACCAGGTCAGGTACGACGTCCTCAGCCCGCTGCTCGTCGTACCGCTCCGCGACGGCGGTCTCGTCCTGGTCCCAGTTCGCGAACTGCGGGTCGTCCTCGGCGAGCATCTGCTCGACGCGGCCGAGGAAGATGCGGTGCACGTCGCGGACGTGGCAGGCGTACTCGGTGGGCGACCAGACCGTCGGCTCGGGCCGCTCGCCGGCGCGCGGGTCGTCGAGCACGGCCACCCAGAAGTCCGTGTTGTCGCGGATGGCGTCGCCGAAGGCGACCCGGTCGACGGCAGCGGGGTCGAACCCGCAGTCGGGGCACGGGCGGTCGAGCACCCAGGTCCAGTCCTTCGTGTCGGGAGTGATCTCGGCGGTCGTCTCGTTGCTCACGGGGACCATCCTCGTGGCCCGGAATCCCCCACCACGAGCGGGGATCCGGTCAATCGCCGTCGATCAACTGCCAGCGCCGCTCGGTGGCCGGGCGGGTCAGCCCGAGCAGGTTGAAGCGGGTCAACCGGCTGAGGACCACGACCGGGTCGACCTCGAGCAGGGCGCCGACGGCGTCGATCGCCTCGTCGGTGCTGTCGGCCGCGCGGATCAGCGCGACGACCTCGTCGAGACGCTCTCCCACGGCCGCGGCGAAGCGAAGCCGGTCGAGGGCGGCGGCCCGCTCCACGGCGGGGTCCTGGGGATCGGGCGCGCGGCGGACGACCTCGTCGGCGTACTGCTCGCCATCGACCGCCCACTGCTCGTCGACCCGCTGCGCCATGGCCTGGAGCAGGGCGCACAGCTGGGGCACCTGGTCGGTGCGGACCACGAGATCCTCGAGGTCGGAGGCGGACAGCCGCAGGTGCGGGCCCGGCGTACCGGCGTCGGCGTGGGTGGCGTACCAGCCGGACACGACCGCCGACTGGCTGCGGCGGGCGCTCGGCATGGCCGCGGTGAGGTCGCGGGACGGCTCCATGCCCGCACCGTAGCCGGACCGCTCAGTCGTGCCGGCGGATCTTCGCGACGAGGTGCGCGCGTCGCGCCGACATCCGGCTCCACACGGCCTGCTGGAAGGCGAGGGTCAGCCAGCCCGCGGCGGCCATCCCGGAGATGTTGAGGAGCAGCTGGAGCAGGCTGCCGCGGATCTCGTCGGGGAGCCCGAACGCCAGTCCCAGCGCGACATTTCCCGCGGCGGGGATCGTCGTGACCGAGATGAAGACGCCCGACAGGCCGCCGACCTTGGCTGAGGTGAGCGAGAGCGCGCCGGCCGCCGCCGCGACGACAGCGACGATGAAGGACCACTTGTCGGGGGTGTAGATGAAGGCCGTGCCCGGCCGGGGCGCGGTCACCTGGTCGGCAGTGATCCAGCCCAGGCCGCGCGCGGCGAACGCGGCCAGCATCGTGACCACGATCGCGACGGCGAACCCGACGAGGAGCGATCGGGCGGCGTACCTGAACAGCGTGGGGCGGCGCCGGACGAGCGCGAGGCCGAGGGCCGCCACCGGCACGAACTCCGGACCGAGCACCATCGCGCCGATCACCAGGATCTGCGAGTCGAGGACGATCGCGATGCTCGCGATCAGCGTCGCCAGGCTCATGAACGTCAGGAACGTCCAGTTGAGCTCGGACTCGTCGAACGCGCGCTGGGTGACGTCGGCCCAGACGACGGAGTCGGCCGAGGAGCCCGGCGTACGACGCTCCGCGTCCAGCGCGGGCTGCGAGAGCCAGGTGGCCACGGGTACGACGTGGATCGAGCCCTCCCGCGGCACGCCGATCTCGCGAAGCACGTCGACGACGTCGTTGACCGCCTCGCGGGGCACGTCCGCCTCGACCACGTCGCCCTCGGGCACCAACGAGGCGCCGTGCACGCAGGTGAGGCTGGTGACCGCGGGGTCCGCCTTCAGCGCGTCGAGCACGGCCGGGGTCAGGTCACGGGGCGAGGTGATCCGCAGGTGCTGCACGGAGGTCAGGTTAGAGGTCAGGTCAGCGGTGCCGTGCCGAAGGCGACGTTGAAGCGGTCGCACCAGATCACGACCGAGCGCATCGCCGAGAGGTCCGCAGAGGCAGGGATCTCATAGTTCTGGTTGCCCCGGTTGCCCTTCAGCTCGCCGAGCCGGACATACGCGTCGTCGTCGTAGATGCCCCACGAGTCGCGGCACCCGTCGCACGAGCCGCCGCTCGGCTTGTCGGTGAGCCAGACGTGGAGGTCCGGGCCGTTGGAGGTGGCGAGGTCCTCGATCCGCAGGTAGCGGCTGCCGTCGCTGCGCCGGTAGACGGTGGCCCTGCCGGTGGTGCCGTGCTCTCCGTCGATGAAGTCGGCCGAGGCGAGCACGACGCGGGTCAGCTCGTCCCCGCGCGCCGAGGGCACGGTGGTGTCGGCGAGCCCGCCGCTCGCCGTACCGACGACGGCGGCGGGGTCGTCGCCGTCGTCAGCGGTGCGGTCGACGACGAGCAGCCAGGGCTCGAAGACCGCCAGCGCAGCGACGAGCACGACGACCAGGACACCCCCGGTCGCCAGCCAGGTCGCACGTCGGCGGCTCACGCCGCTCACCCTAGGCCGTGATCGAGCCGAGCGTCAGGCGCTCCAGGTACGGGCGACGAGCGGCACGCCCGGCCGGTAGGCCAGGTGCACGTGGGTCGGCGCGTCGAGCAGGACCAGGTCGGCGCGGGCACCGGGGACGAGGACACCGACGTCGGTGCGGCCGAGGGCGGCGGCGCCACCGGCGGTCGCGGCCCACACGGCCTCGCCCGGCGTCATGCCCATCTCCCGCACGGCCAGGGCGATGCAGAACGGCAGCGAGCTGGTGTAGCAGGAGCCGGGGTTGCAGTCGCTGGCGATCGCGACCGTCACGCCGGCGTCGATCAGCCGGCGACCCGAGGGGTACGGGTGCCGGGTGCTGAACTCGACGCCGGGCAGCAGGGTCGCGACCGTGCCGGCGTCGCGCAGCGCGTGGACGTCGTCGTCGGTGAGGTACGTGCAGTGGTCGACCGCGGTGAGGCCGAGCTCGGCGGCGAGCCGGACTCCCGGGCCCTCGCCGAGCTGGTTGGCGTGCAGCCGGCCCTTGAGGCCGACGGCCGCGCCGGCGGCGAGGATGGTGCGGGCCTGGTCCTCGTCGAAGGCACCGCGCTCGCAGAACACGTCGATCCACGACGCGTGCGGGGCAGCGGCCTCGAGCATCGGGCCGGTGACCAGGTCGACGTACGCCGCCGGGTCGTCGGCGTACTCGGGCGCGACGACGTGGGCGCCGAGGAAGGTGGTCTCGTCGGTGAACTGGCGCGCGACCTTCAGCGAGCGGGCCTCGTCCTCGACGGAGAGGCCGTAGCCGGACTTGATCTCGAGGGTCGTCGTGCCCTGCCGGCGCATCTCGGCGACGTGGCGTGCGACGCCGGCCGCGAGCTGGTCGTCGGAGGCGGCGCGGGTGGCGGCCACGGTGGTGCGGATGCCGCCGGCGGCGTACGACTCCCCCGCCATCCGGGCCTGGAACTCCAGGGCGCGGTCGCCCGCGAACACCAGGTGGCTGTGGCTGTCGACGAAGCCGGGGATCACCGCCCGGCCCTGGGCGTCGAACACCTCGTCGGCGGCGGGCGCATCGGCGGCGGACCCGACCCACGACACGACGCCGTCGGCCACGACGACCGCCGCGTCGGTGCGCACACCGAGCAGGTCATCGGCGGCGGGGTCGTTGGTGACCAGCTCGCTGATGTTGGTGATGAGCAGGCTCACGCGTTCCACACCTTTCCGATCGCGTCGGCGAGCGAGCGGCCCACCTGGTCGTGGTTGCCCTCGAAGACCACCTTGCCGTCGACGACGACGTGGGTGACGTCGGCACCGCTGGCGGCGAAGACGGCGGTGTGCTCGTCGCCGCCCGTGCCGGCGGTGCGCGACGAGGCGACGTCGATGGTGACGAGGTCGGCGCGCTGGCCGACCGCGATCTCGCCGGCGTCGGCGAAGCCGAGGCTGCGGTGGCCGTCGGCGGTTCCGGCGAGGAGCAGCTCGGCAGCGGTCCAGTGGCCGCGCGCCTGGCTGGCCAGGCGCTCGTTCATCTCGACCGCGCGCATCTCCTCGAACGCGTCGATGATCGCGTGGCTGTCGGAGCCGAGGGTCAGGATCGAGCCGGCCTCCTGCAGCGGACGGGCCGGGCCGATGCCGTCGCCGAGGTCGCGCTCGGTGGTCGGGCAGAAGGACGCGAACGCCCGCGCCTCGCCGAGCAGCCGGATGTCCTCGTCGGTCAGGTGCGTGGCGTGCACGGCACTCGTCATCGGGCCGAGGAAGCCGTGGTCGGCGAGCAGCCGGGTCGGGGTCACGCCGTGCGCGGCGACGCAGTCGGCGTTCTCCTTGACCTGCTCGGAGAGGTGCACGTGGACCGGCACGCCGTCCTCGACGTACGGCGCGAACGCCTTCAGCGAGTCGGCCGGGACCGCGCGCACCGAGTGGGCGGCGACACCGATCAGCGCGTCGGCACCGGTGAGCGGCGCGAGCGCGGACACCCGCTCCTGCCAGGCCTCGGCGCTGCCGTCGGAGAAGCGCCGCTGCACGCCCTCGGGTGCGGCGCCGAAGCCGCTGGAGAGGTAGAGCGTGTCGAGCAGCGTGATCCGGATGCCGGCGTCACGCGCCGCGGCGAGCAGGGCGTTGCCCATCGCGTTCGGGTCGTCGTACGGCGTCCCGTCGAGCTGGTGGTGCAGGTAGTGGAACTCCCCCACCGAGGTGAAGCCCGCGGCCACCATCTCGGCATAGGTCGCCTTCGCGAGCTCGTAGTAGGTGTCCGGGTCGAGACGCCCGGCCACGGCGTACATCTGGTCGCGCCAGGTCCAGAAGGTGCCGCGGTCGGTCTGGGTGCGACCGCGCAGCGCCCGGTGGAAGGCGTGGCTGTGGGTGTTGGCGAGGCCCGGCAGGGTCAGGCCGCGCAGCGGTACGCCGGTCTCGGTCGCGTCGGGCACGACCGAGGTGATCCGGCCGTGCTCGACCTCGACCCGGACGGTGTCCTGCACGCGGCCGTCGACCCAGGCGCGCTCGAGCAGGAACGCGGTCATCGGGTCACCAGGCCGGTGAGCGAGTCGGCGAGGGCGGTCACGCCGACGAGGCAGTCGGCCATCTCCGCGGTCTCGTACGGCGAGTGCGAGACGCCCGACGGGTTGCGGACGAACAGCATGGCGGTGGGGATGCCGGCGTCCTGCAGGATGCCGGCGTCGTGCCCGGCCTGGGTCGGCAGGATCGGGACGCCCCCCAGGCGTCCCGCGAGCTCGTCGCGCAGGGCGACGTCGAAGGCGACCTCGCCGCTCACGGACTCGGCCGTGACGGTGACGGTGGTGCCGTCGCGCTCGGCGCGCTCGGTGGCCTGGCGCTCGATCTCGCCCACCAGGGAAGCGAGGGCGGCGTCGGACTCGGCGCGGGCGTCGAGCCAGCCGGTAACGTGGGACGGGACCGCGTTGGTGCCGTTGGGCCGTACGTCGATCCGGCCGAAGGTGGCGCGCTGGCCCTGCACGCGCGCCTGCTTGTTGGCGGCGAGCGCGGTCATGGCGTAGGTGAGCATCGGGTCGACGCGGTCCTCCATGCGGGTGGTGCCCGCATGGTCGGCGCGACCGGCGATGTCGTAGCGGTAGCGGCCGTGAGGCCAGATCGCGTCGTGCACGCCGACGGGCGCGTCGAGGTCGATCAGGCCGCGGCCCTGCTCGACGTGGAGCTCGACGTAGGTGGCGACGCCGTCGAGCATCGTGGACTCGCCACCCTCGATGACGTCGCCGAGACGGACACCCTCGCGGTCGGTGAGCTCGGCCGCGTCGGCCCACGTGGTGGCTCCGACAGCGAGCCGGGAGCCGAGGCAGGCCCGGCCGAAGCGCGAGCCCTCCTCCTCCACGAACGCGGCGACGCCGAGGCGTCGGGCCGGCTGGACGCCGCGCTCGCGCATCAGGTCGAGCGCGGCGAAGGAGGAGACGACACCGAGCGGGCCGTCGTACGCGCCTCCGTCGAGGACGGAGTCGAGGTGGGAGCCGGTCAGGATCTTGCCGGTGGCGGCGAAGTCGGCCGCCGGCCCCCACCACGCGACCAGGTTGCCGAACGGGTCCTCCTCGATCTCGAGCCCGCGCGCGGTGGCCGCTTCGCGGAACCACGCACGGAGCTCGAGCTCGGCCGCGTGCCACGGCTGGCGGAAGTAGCCGCCGGAGGACGCCGAGCGTCCGATGGGCACGAGGTCGCGCCACATCTGCTCGAAGTCAGCAACCTGGTCCACGGTGGATCAGCCCTCCTGGTTTCGTGACGCGCCGCTGTCGGCCTCGCTGCGCTCGGCCCCCAGCCGGCGCTCCTCAACCTCCTCGGCCATCACTCACTCCTCGCAGGCTCGGAGTGAGTGGCCTCGGACATCGGGATCCGGACGCCGCGCTCGGCAGCGACCTCGATGGCGCGGTCGTAACCGGCGTCGACGTGGCGGATGACGCCCATGCCGGGGTCGTTGGTCAGCACGGCCTCGATCTTCGCCGCAGCGAGCTCGGTGCCGTCGGCGACGCAGACCTGGCCGGAGTGGATCGAGCGCCCCATGCCGACGCCGCCGCCGTGGTGCAGCGAGACCCAGGTGGCGCCCGAGGCGACCGCGGTCATGGCGTTGAGCAGCGGCCAGTCGGCGATGGCGTCGGAGCCGTCGAGCATGGACTCGGTCTCGCGGTACGGCGAGGCGACCGAGCCGCAGTCGAGGTGGTCGCGGCCGATCACGATCGGCGCCTTGAGCTCGCCGCTCTTGACCATCTCGTTGAACTTCAGGCCCGCCAGGTGGCGCTCCTTGTAGCCCAGCCAGCAGATGCGCGCCGGGAGGCCCTGGTAGTGGACCCGCTCCTGCGCCATGCCGATCCACTTGTGGAGGCGCTCGTTGTCGGGGAACAGCTCGAGGATCGCCTTGTCGGTGGCGGCGATGTCGGCCGGGTCACCGGAGAGCGCGGCCCAGCGGAAGGGGCCCTTGCCCTCGCAGAACAGCGGGCGGATGTATGCCGGGACGAAGCCAGGGAACTCGAAGGCGCGGTCGTAGCCGCCCTTGCGCGCCTCGTCGCGGATCGAGTTGCCGTAGTCGAAGACCTCGGCGCCGGCGTCCTGGAACTCCACCATCGCCCGCACGTGCGTGGCCATCGACGCCTGGGCGTCCTTGGTGAAGCCGGCCGGGTCGCGCTCGGCGGCGCTCTGCCAGTCCTCGAAGGCCACGCCGACGGGGAGGTAGGACAGCGGGTCGTGCGCCGACGTCTGGTCGGTGACGATGTCGATCGGGGCCTTCATCTCGAGCAGCTGCGGGAAGATCTCCGCGGCGTTGCCGAGCAGGCCGATGGACAGGCCGCGCTTCTCGTCGCGGGCCTGGACGGCCAGCTCGAGGGCGTGCTCCAGGTTGTCGGCCTGGACGTCGAGGTAGCGGTGCTCGATGCGGCGGGTGATCCGGCTCTGGTCGACGTCGACACAGATCGCGACACCGTCGTTCATGGTGACGGCGAGCGGCTGGGCACCGCCCATGCCGCCGAGGCCGGCGGTGAGGGTGATCGTGCCGGCGAGGGTGCCGTTGAAGCGCTTGTCGGCAACGGCGGCGAAGGTCTCGAAGGTGCCCTGGAGGATGCCCTGGGTGCCGATGTAGATCCACGAGCCGGCCGTCATCTGGCCGTACATGGTGAGGCCGAGCTCCTCCAGGCGGCGGAACTCCTCCCAGTTCGCCCAGTCGCCGACCAGGTTGGAGTTGGCGATGAGGACGCGGGGGGCCCACTTGTTGGTCTTCCACACGCCGACCGGCTTGCCGCTCTGGACGAGCATGGTCTCGTCGTCCTCGAGGTCGCGCAGGGTGCGCACGAGCGCGTCGTACGCCTCCCAGCTGCGGGCAGCCTTGCCGGTGCCGCCGTAGACGACCAGGTCCTCGGGACGCTCGGCGTTCTCGGGGTCGAGGTTGTTCATCAGCATCCGCAGCGGGGCCTCGGTCTGCCACGACTTCGCGGTCAGCTCGGTGCCGGTCGCGGCGTGGATGGGCAGGCGGGGGTTGTCGGTCATGCGAGTTCTCCGATCACGTTGGCGACGGCACCGGTGACGGACCGGTCGGCGACGAGCTGGTAGGCGATTTCGATCTCGGGGGCGAGGAACCGGTCGATGCCGGGTCCGCCCACGCCGGCGTTGCGGAGCAGGTCCACCACGGCGCCGGTGGCCGGGCTGGGGGTCAGCGGGGCGCGCAGGTCGAGCGCGCGGGCGGCGGTCATCAGCTCGATGGCCAGCACCCGGGTCAGGCCGTCGACGGCCTTGCGGAGCTTGCGCGCGGACGACCAGCCCATCGAGACGTGGTCCTCCTGCATCGCGCTGCTGGGGATGGAGTCGACGCTGGCCGGGTTGGCGAGGCGCTTGAGCTCCGAGACGATCGCGGCCTGGGTGTACTGGGCGATCATCAGGCCCGAGTCGACGCCCGGGTCGTCGGCGAGGAACGGCGGCAGGCCGTGGTTGCGGGCCTTGTCGAGGAAGCGGTCGGTACGACGCTCCGCGATCGAGGCGAGGTCGGCGGTGACGATCGCGAGGAAGTCGAGCACGTAGGCGACCGGCGCACCGTGGAAGTTGCCGTTGGACTCGACGCGGTTCTCGTCGGCGAGGACGACCGGGTTGTCGACCGCCGAGGCGAGCTCGCGCGAGGCGACGGAGACCGCGTGGGCGACGGTGTCGCGGACACCGCCGTGGACCTGCGGCGAGCAGCGCAGCGAGTAGGCGTCCTGGACCCGGTTGCAGTCGGGGCCACGGTGGGACGCGACGACGCCGGAGTCACGCAGGATCGCGGTGAGGTTGGCCGCGGAGGCCGCCTGGCCGGGGTGCGGGCGGATGGCCTGCAGCTCGGGGGCGAACACGCGGTCGGTGCCGAGCTGGCCCTCGACCGACATGGCGGCCGAGATGTCGGCGACCTTGAGCAGGTCGGTCAGGTCGTTGATCGCGAGCACCAGCATGCCGAGCATGCCGTCGGTGCCGTTGATGAGCGCCAGGCCCTCCTTCTCGTGCAGCTCGACCGGGCTGAGGCCGGCGGCGGCGAGAGCGGTGGCGGCGTCGGTGAGCTCGCCGGCCGCGTTGCGGACCGGGCCCTCGCCCATGAGGGCGAGCGCGCAGTGCGCGAGCGGGGCGAGGTCGCCGGAGCAGCCGAGCGAGCCGTACTCGTGGACGACCGGTGTGATGCCGTGGGTGAGCAGGCCGGCGAGCAGCTCGGCCGTCTCGCGCCGGACGCCGGTGTGTCCGGTCGCGAGGGTCGAGAGGCGCAGCAGCATGAGGCCGCGGACGACCTCGCGCTCGACCTCGGGGCCGCTGCCGGCGGCGTGCGAGCGGACCAGCGAGCGCTGGAGCTGGGCACGCAGCTCGGGGGCGATGTGGCGGGTGGCAAGGGCGCCGAACCCGGTGGAGACGCCGTAGTGGGGCGTCGGGGACGCGGCGAGGTCCTCGATGACCGCGCGCGCCTTGTCGATCGCGGCGAGGGCCTCGTCGCTGAGCACAACAGCGGCACCGCCACGGGCAACCGCAACCACGTCGTCGAACGAAACCGCGCCCGTTCCGACCATCACTTTCTCCATGCCTCGATCTTGGGCCCTGGGACTGGCGCCCGCCAGCGTCCCGCGGCATGATCGGTCTCAGATCCGAGACACACTCTCGGGTCACCCTTCGCGAGCAGAGGAGCTCCGATGCCCACTCGAGACACCGCCTGGTCCGCCGGCACCCCCAACTGGGTCGACCTGGCCGCCGACGACCCGGACGCCGCCGCCGCGTTCTACGGCGAGCTGCTCGGCTGGACGGTCGACGCCGCCCCCGAGGACGCCGGCGGCTACCGGATCGCGACCCTCTCCGGTCGCCCGGCGGCCGGCATCGGCCCGAAGCCGATGCCGGACATGCCGAGCAACTGGGCGACGTACATCGCCACCGACGACGCCGACGCGACCGCCGAGGCGATCAAGGCTGCCGGCGGCGCGCTGCACATGGACCCGTTCGACGTCGAGACCGCCATGGGCAAGCACGGCCGGATGTTCTTCGGTACGGCGACCGACGGCTCGACGTTCGGCGTCTGGGAGGCCGGCAACCACATCGGCGCCGGCATCTGCAACGAGCCGGGCGCCTACTCGTGGAACGAGCTTCACTCCCGCGACCTCGACGCGGCGAAGGCGTTCTACGGCGCCGTCTTCGGCTACGCGTACGACGACATGGGCTCCCCCGACTTCACCTACTTCACCTTCAAGCAGCCCGACGGCGAGCCGGTCGGCGGGATGACCACGGCCGCCATGCTCCCGGAGGGCGTCCCGTCGGTCTGGCTGACCTGGTTCACCGTCGCCTCCTGTGACGACGCGGTCGCGAAGGTCTCCGAGCTCGGCGGCTCGACCCGGATGGAGCCCACCGACAGCCCGTTCGGCCGGATGGCCGTGGTCCAGGGCGCGCAGGGCGAGGTCTTCGGCCTGCTCGGCCAGGCCTGACGGCTCACCGATCGACGACTGATGGCACAGGTACCCGCAGCGACCCGGGCCCTGCGGGTCCTGCGCTTCCTCGCCGGCCAGCCGGAGCCGGTCGCCGTCGAACGGATCGCGCGGGAGCTCGGGATCCCGCGCTCCACGACGTACCACCTGCTCCAGGCGATGGCCGACGAGGGCTTCGTCGTCCACCTCGCCGACGACCGTCGCTACGGCCTGGGCGTCGCGGCCTTCGAGGTGGGGTCCGGCTACCAGCGCCAGGCACCGCTGCAGCGCCTGGCGCGGCGCCCGCTGGCGACCCTGGTCGACCGCACCGGCCACAGCGCGCACCTCGCGGTCCCCCACGGCCGCGACGTGCTCTACGTCGTCGAGGAGCGCGCCCCGGGGCGCCCACCGCTGGTCACCGACGTCGGCGTCCGGCTGCCCTCGCACCTGACCGCGAGCGGTCGCGCGATCCTGGCCCACCTGCCCCCGAGCCAGGTCCGGGCGCTCTACCCCGACAAGGCATCGTTCGTCGACCGCACCGGTGTCGGCCCCGGCTCCCCCACCGCGCTGCGCTCGGTGCTCTCGGAGACCCGGCAACGCGGGTACGCCATCGAGGACAGCGAGGTCACCGAGGGCATGGCCAGCGTCGCCGCCGCGGTCCTCGACCACAACGAGATGCCGGTCGCGGGCGTGGCGATCACGTACCCGACCGAGGATCTGGACGAGCGGCAGCGCGAGCGGTTGGCCGGGGCCGTCGTCGCGACCGCCGGGACGCTCAGCCGGAGGCTGCGGGGCCGGTAGGGCCCACGCCGGGGGGAGCAGCCGGTGTGACGGATGGGGTTTCGGCAACCCCTCTCCCGGGGATCGATCGCCCATGAAGATCCTCACTGCCGGGCCGTCAGCACTGCTGCTGACCGCCGCACTCACCCTGGCCACTCCTGCCGTCGCCACCACCCCGCAGGCCTCGTCGTCGGCGGCCCACGCCGCCGCCCCGGCGATCACCATCGCCGCCAAGAGCACCGTCGTGCAGCGGGGCAAGAAGGTCGTCGTCACCGGCACCGTGACCAGCAAGAAGGTCACGAAGGTGACCCTTCAGCAGAAGCGCAAGGGCACGGCCTGGAAGGCCCAGGCCTCGGCGAAGGTGAAGGCCGACGGCACCTACAGGCTCAAGGACAGGACCACCACGGCAGTCACCCGCAAGTACCGCGTCATCAGCGCGACCGGCCCGAAGCAGAAGTCCGCCAAGGTCACCGTCGGCGTCTACGAGTGGAAGGACCTGACCAAGCTGAAGGCCCGCACCAGCATGGGCTGGGGCCAGCAGAAGTCGGTCCAGGTCAACGGAACCGCGTACGGCCCCGCGTTCGCCAGCTACAACTGGGGCCCGACCGCACCGCTGGTCGACTTCAACGTCAACCGCAACTGCATCTTGCTGCGGGCCCGCTTCGGCCTCAGCGACAACTCCGACGCCACGGCACGCACGACGGTCTCCGTCGTCAGCGACGGCACGGCCGTCTACGCGAAGTCCTTCGGCCTGACCGAGTCCGAGCTGGTGACGGTCCCGCTCACCAGCCCGTTCCGGGTCGGGATCACCTCCACGGTCGAGAACCCGGGCAACGTGACGCCGGCGCCGAACGCGATCGCCGTCGCCGCCGACCCCGAGATCTACTGCACGTCGGTGAAGTAGGCCCGCACCTCGGGATCAGTCAACGAGGTCGGCTCCGGGGTTGCCCCCGAAGCCGACCTCGTTGCCGTCCGGGTCCCGGAAGATCACCTTGCGCACGCCGTCGCCGTAGACCTCCTCGGTGGCCGGCTCGACACCGCGTTCCGCGATCGCCGCGACCCGGGCGACGAGGTCGTCGACGAACAGGGTCTGCGCGGCGTACCCGGCGCGCTCGGGCCGTTCCTCGACGACCAGCCACCGGTGCGGCGCCACCTCCCACATCGACTCCTTCTCGTGCGCCATGAAGGTGGGTGGGCTTCCGAGCAGCGCCTCGTACCACGGCCGGGCCTGCGCGTGGTCGCGCACGCAGATGCCGGCGAACAGCTCGACTCCGTCGGCCAGGAACTCGCTCATGCCCGGGTGGACCTGCCGGCGGGGCCGGAGTCATCGGTCCTATGGTGTCCGGAGCATGAGAGTCAGCCGCTCGATGCCGGCGTCGCCGACCTCGAGGTGCAGGTAGCGGCCGTCCACCACGTACCGCAGCCCGCGGGCACCGCGCCACTCCGGCCGCCCGAGCACCGCGACCACGTCGTCGAGCGTGGCGCTCAGCGACAGTGTGTCGAGGAGCGTCTCGCGCCGCGGGTAGTCCGCGACCCGGACGAAGACGGTCTCGACGACGCCCCGGCGTACGGCGACCTCCAGTCCGGCGGAGCGCAGGGCGGCACCGGCCCAGCGCAGCTCCCCGATGTCGCGAGGTACGACGATCCCGGCCGTGGCGGCCACCGCACGCAGGGCGCTCGCACCGTCGGGGCCACCGACGACCTGGAGCAGGGTCCGCGCGTCGCCGGCGACGAGGTCGGCTCCGGGGCTGTCGTCGGGCACCCGGCGCAGCCCTGCCGGGACCGGCGTACCGCTGAGGCGGTCCATCCAGTCGGTGAACTCGTCCTCGCCGACCGCCGGCCACTCGGTCGGGACGACGACGTCGAAGGTCGCCTCGACCCAGGCCCGGAACGGGGCGAGCGCCGCCACCGCCTCGGTGTCGCCGGGCGGCAGCCCGAGCTCGTGGCTCGTCAGCTCGCTGTGGCCGACCGCCACCAGGCGCAGGAAGTCGACGGTGGAGTCGGCGAGCAGGTAGGCCTCCCCCTCGGAGCCGAGCCCGACGAAGTGCAGCCGACCGTCGTCGTCGAGCCAGAGCGCGGCGGCCGAGCCGTCCCCGCCGATGGTGCCGATCGGCGCGAGCCGATCGGTCGGGAAGCCGGGCACGAGCCAGTGCTCGAGGAAGTCCTCGAGCACGCCGAACACCGCGCCCAGCACGCGGTCGCCCGCGTAGGGGGCGAGGAAGTAGTCGCGGCCGTTCGCGATGCCCCAGCCCTGGTCCTCCATCCAGGACCACGCCTGCTCGAGCTCGTCCGGGACCTCGAGGCCGGCGGGCAGGTGCGGGGCGAGCGTCGTCAGCATGCGGGACACGGTTCGCCCGTGCCCGCAGGTCGTGGGCCGCAAACGCCCGAGGGCTCAGCGCTGCTGGCGCTCGAGCCACCAGGCGGCCACCTCGTGGCCGGCGGCCAGGCCGTAGGCGGTCGTCATCACCGACGCCAGCTCGGCGAAGCAGGACGCACGGTCGTCGACCCCGCCACGCTGGGCGGCCTCGGCGAGCCGGGCGCCCGTGGTCCAGGCGTCGGCGTCGGCGGGCAGCGGGAGCGCAGCGAGCTGGCGCGCGCTGACCTTGACCGAGCCCGGCGTCAGGCCGGCGCCGAGGTAGCGGGCGGCGGCGTGGGCGACCACCGGGGGCGCGAGCAGCACGGCCAGCAGCCGCCACAGGTCGGCCCGATCGTGCGGTACGACGCTCACGACCGGCACCGACGGCAGCCACGCACCCGCCTCGTCGGCGACCGCCTCGATCACCCGTCCCTGCCCGGCGACCAGCAGCTTGGGCACGAGGCGCGCGTCGGCCCACCGGGCGAGGGTGCCGTCCGCACGGAGCGCCGCGAGATCGACCGCCGGGGCGTCGTACTGCTGACGGGCGAAGCGGGTCGGCGCGCTCCCCCAGCGCGACTCGGCGGGGTCGATCAGGCCGGTGGTGACCAGCGGGGTGCCACCGGGCAGGTGGTCGTGGACGAAGGGCGCGAGGCCGTAGTACTGGTCGCGGAAGTCGGCGGTACAGGTGGCGACGTCGGCGAGGGTGCCGGCGTCAGCGGGCAGGGCGACGGCGGGGATCCCGAATCCGGGCGCCGCGAGCGCACCCCAGCCGTCGGGGTCGGTGGGCGGACTGGCGCCGGTCCGCACGACGGGGACGCAGGTGAGCACGGTGGTGCCGTCGAAGACCGGACGGTCGCTGCACCAGAAGTCGGTGACGGCGCCGCACTCGGCGACGGCGGCCCGGACCGGGCCCGCGTCGCGAGCGGCGAGGACCGAGATCGGCTGGACGAGGGCGACCGTGCCGCCGGGTACGACGAGGTCGAGTGCGCGGCGCAGGAACACCGCGCTCGTGTCGGTGTAGGCGCCCAGCCCGCGCCGGTGCTCCTCGCTCTGCCCGGCGGAGTGGCGGCGGAGCTGGCCGAGGAAGGGCGGGTTGCCGACCACCGCGTCGAAGCGGGCGTCCTGCCAGGCGACCAGCCCGTCGGCCACGACCACCTGGCGCGCGATGTCCGCGACGGGGACGGTCGGGTCGAGCGCCTGCAGCCGCTCGCGGGCGATCCGGACCGCGTCCGGGTCGAGGTCGGAGCCGTGGACCGCACGTACGCCGAGGCGACGGGCGGCGGCGACCAGGAAGTGCCCGGTCCCGCAGGCCGGGTCGAGCACGCTCCCCTGCGTCGGTAGCGCGCGGTCGAGCACCCACTCGACCAGCTCGGCGGGCGTGTAGAAGGAGCCCTGCGCGCGGCGCCGGTCGCGCTCGTTGACGGCGAGGTGGCGCTCGTAGGCGTCGGCCGCCTCGTCCGCCTCGGTGGTGCGCGCCATGCTGGGACAGTAGGGCACGCCTGTTATAGTCACACTGACTACAACATCGAGGAGCTGGGATGGACCGCACCGGACTGCTCACCGACCGCTACGAGCTCACCATGCTCGACTCGTTCGTGCGCGACGGCAGTGCCCGCCGCCCGGCGGTGTTCGAGGCCTTCGCACGCCGCCTGCCCGAGGGCCGGCGCTACGGGATGCTCGCCGGACTGGGCCGGTTGCTCGAGGCGATCGAGCACTTCACGTACGACGCCGACGAGCTCGCCTGGCTGCAGGCCGCCGGCGTGATCGGGGACGAGACCGCCCGCTGGCTGGCCGACTTCCGGTTCTCCGGCGACGTCGACGGCTACCGCGAGGGCGACCTCTACTTCCCCGGCAGCCCGATCCTCACCGTCACCGGCACGCTCGGCGAGTGCCTGCTGCTGGAGACACTGGCGCTGAGCATCCTCAACCACGACACGGCGATCGCCAGCGCGGCCGCGCGGATGGTCGACGCCGCCGGTGGCCGGCCGATCATCGAGATGGGCGGGCGTCGTACGCACGAGGAGGCGGCGGTCGCGACCGCGCGGGCGGCGTACCTGGCGGGTTTCGCGACGACGAGCAACCTCGCCGCGGGCCGCCGGTTCGGCGTACCCACGGCCGGCACCGCCGCGCACGCGTTCACGCTGGCCCACGACACCGAGGCCGACGCCTTCCGCAGCCAGGTCGAGGCGCTGGGCGTCGGGACCACGCTGCTCGTCGACACCTACGACATCACCGAAGGCATCCGCACCGCCGTCGAGGTCGCGGGGACCGGCCTGGGCGCGGTCCGGATCGACTCCGGAGACCTGGCCGAGGAGTCGCACAAGGCGCGACAGCTGCTCGACTCGCTCGGCGCGACCTCGACGCGGATCGTTGTGACCAGCGACCTCGACGAGTTCGTCATCACCGCGCTCGCGGACGCCCCCATCGACGGGTACGGCGTCGGCACCCGCGTCGCGACCGGCTCCGGCCACCCGACCGCGAGCATGGTCTACAAGCTGGTCGCGATCGCGGACGCCCCGAGCGAGCCGCTGCGCTCGGTCGCGAAGAAGTCCAAGGACAAGGGCTCGGTCGGCGGCCGCAAGCACGCCTTCCGGGAGTACGACGGCAGCGGCATCCTCGTCGCCGAGTGGTTCACCGGGCAGGGCGCTCCCCCGCCCGGGCCCGGCGCACAGCCGGTCCAGGTCGCCCTGATCCGGTCGGGCGAGGTCGTGCACCGGCCCACGCTCGCCGAGGTCCGTTCGTTCGCGGCCCGGACCCTGGCCACCCTGCCGGCCGACGCGCGCACGGTCGCCGCCGGTCCGGCGTACCTCACCACCAGCCTGCGCGACGAGCCACAAGAGGAGACAGCGATGGACAGCACCCGTGCCCTGGTCGTCGTCGACGTCCAGAACGACTTCGTCGAGGGCGGCTCGCTCGGCGTCACCGGCGGCCGCGAGGTCGCCGAGCGGATCAGCCGGCACCTCGCCGACCACGCCGGTGACTACGCGGTGGTCGCGGCCTCCCGCGACTGGCACCACGCGGGCGAGACGAACGGCGGTCACTTCCACGCACCCGGCGAGGAGGCGGACTTCGTGACCACCTGGCCGGTCCACTGCGTGCAGGGCGAGGCCGGCTCGGAGTACGCGCCCGAGCTGGTGACGTCGGCGGTGACGCACCACGTCGTGAAGGGCATGGGTGAGCCGGCGTACTCCGCCTTCGAGGGGGTCACGGCTGCTGGCGAGCGGCTGGTCGACGTCCTGCGGTCGGCGGGCGTCTCGGAGGTCGACGTCACCGGCATCGCCACCGACTACTGCGTGCGGGCCACCGCCCTCGATGCGGTGAGGGCGGGGTTCCGGGTCCGGTTGCTCGACGGCCTGCACGCCGGCGTCGCCCCCGACTCGTCGAAGGCGGCGCTCGAGGAGCTGGCCGCGGCCGGCGTGGAGGTGGCCCGATGAGCACCACGTCCGCGCACCCGCCGTTCGCCGTCGCCGTCGACCTCGCCGTGTTCACGATCCGCGACGGCGCGCTCGCCGTCCTCCTCGTCGAGCGCGGCGAGGAACCGTTCCGCGGCTCGTGGGCGCTCCCCGGCGGGTTCGTCGAGCCCGACGAGGACGCCGAGCAGGCCGCGTGGCGCGAGCTGCGCGAGGAGACCGGCCTGAGCGACTCCGCGCGCTTCTCCGGTCACCTCGAGCAGCTGCGGACCTACTCCGCCCCCGACCGCGACCCGCGCCAGCGCGTCGTCTCGATCGCCCACGTCGCCCTGGCCCCCGACCTGCCCGAGCCACAGGCCGGCACCGACGCCGCCGACGCCCGCTGGTGGGTCGTCGACGACCTGCTCGAGGGCGACGACGGCCCCACCCTCGCCTTCGACCACCGCCAGATCCTGCTCGACGCGCGCGAGCGGGTCCGGGCCAAGCTGGAGTACACGACGCTGGCCACCGAGTTCGTCGCCGAGCCGTTCACGCTGCCCGAGCTGCGCCGCGTGTACGCCGCCGTCTGGGGCTCCCCTCCCGACCTCGGCAACTTCCGCCGCAAGGTCCTCGGCACCGACGGGTTCGTCGTACCGACCGACGTGCGGGGCGAGGCGACCGAGGCCGGTGGACGGCGGGCGCTGCTGTACCGGCGAGGCTCCGCCACTGTCGTGACACCGCCGATGGTGCGCGGCTGATCCTGCGGCCGGGCGCTGCGGTTTGGTCCCAAACCGCAGCGACACGCCGGGAGATGTTGCGGTTTGGGACCAAACCGCAGCGCCATCCTCAACCCAACGGTTGACAACGAGCGCAATCCAGGCGTCTAATCAACCACATGGTTGAGCAAGACGACCGGCTGTCGCGGGTCTTCGGCGCCCTCGCCGACCCGACCCGGCGCGACATGGTGGCCCGCCTGGCGGCGGGCGACGCGACGGTGGGCGAGCTCGCGGCGCCGTACGACGTCTCGCTCCAGGCCGTCTCCAAGCACCTCAAGGTGCTCGAGGAGGCGGGACTGGTGCGGCGCAGCCGCGAGGCCCAGCGGCGCCCGGTCCACCTGGAAGCGGAGGTGTTCGACCTGATGACGAAGTGGATCGAGCGCTACCGGCAGCAGGCCGAGGAGCGCTACCGACGACTCGACCAGGTCCTCGCCCGGATGCAGGGCAAGGACACCGGCACCGCCACCGACACCGACGAGCAGCGACACGAAGGAGCAGCAGGATGACCACCAGCAGCCCGAGCAGCACGGCCCCCGAGGTCCTGATCGAGGCGGACCCCGACGTCCCCACGGTCCGGATCGTCCGCGAGTTCGACGCCCCGCGCGACCTCGTCTTCCGCGCCCACGTCGAGCCCGACCTGGTCCGGCAGTGGATGGGCCCGGACTCGATCGGCATGGCGATCGACGTGTGGGACATCCGTACCGGCGGTGAGTACCGCTACACCGCGATCCGTGACGGCGAGGAGATCGCGCACTTCTACGGCGCCGTGCACCGGGTCAACGAGAACGAGAAGATCGTGCAGACCTTCGGCTTCGAGGAGATGCCCGACGCGGTCAGCCTCGACACGATGGTCTTCGTCGAGCTCCCCGGCGGCCGCACCCGGCTCGAGGCGCTCTCGGTGGTCTACGACTTCGAGTCCCGCGCCGGCATGCTCGCCAGCGGCATGGAGGTCGGCATCAACGAGGGGTACGCCGCCCTCGACCGCCTCCTCGCCACGCTGACGGGAGCGGACAAGTGATCCCGGGCGGCCCCGCGGAGGAGCACCGCAGCATCGCGGCCACCTTCGGCGCTCGCGTCCGGGGTGTGGCTGCGGACGGGTGGGACGCCCCCACGCCCGTGCAGGAGTGGCGGGCCCGCGACGTCGTACGCCACCTCGTCGAGTGGTTCCCCGCCTTCCTCGCCGACGGCTCCGACATCAAGCTGCCGCCCGGCCCGGACGTCGACGCCGACCCGGTCGCCGCGTGGGACCACCATGCCGCCGCTGTCCAGGCGGTCCTCGACGACCCGGCCAACGCGGACGTGACCTTCGCCCACCCGCGCCTCCCCCAGATGCCGCTCCCCCGCGCGATCTCGGAGTTCTACACCGGCGACGTCTTCATGCACACCTGGGACCTCGCCCGCGCGACCGGCCAGGACGACACCCTCGACGCCGAGCGCTGCCAGGTGATGGTCGAGGGAATGGCGCCGCTGGACGAGATGCTGCGCCAGAGCGGGCAGTACGGCGCGAAGGTGCCCGTCGCCGAGGATGCGCGCTGGCAGGACCGGCTGATCGGGTTCATCGGCCGCGACCCCGCGTGGCAGCGCTCGTAATCAGGTCGAACGATGTCGGTGGCCGGTCCTAGCCTGATGCCATGGCGTACGACGAAGAGCTGGCCGGGCGGGTCCGCGACCTCCTCGCGGACGAGCCCGGCGCGGCCGGCCAGGAGCTGACCGAGAAGAAGATGTTCGGCGGGCTGGGCTTCATGGTCGGCGGCAACATGGCGGTCGCCGCCAGCGGCCAGGGCGGCCTGATGGTGCGCGTCGACCCGACCGAGGGCGACGAGCTCGTCGCCACGACGGCGGCGTACCCGATGGAGATGCGCGGACGGTCGATGAGCGGCTGGCTGCGGGTCGACCTCGCCGACGTAGCCACCGATGAGGCGCTGGGTGCGTGGGTGCACCGCGGCGCGACGTACGCCGCGGCCCTGCCACCGAAGTGAGGACGTTCTGGGCGGCCCTGCCCACCGAGGGCCGCTGGTTGTTGTCGACGGTCGCGATCCAGACCCTGGGCCGCGGCCTGACCCTGCCGTTCACGCTGATCTACCTGCACGAGGTCCGCGGCTTCGAGCTCGGCCTGTCGGGCACGCTGATGGCGCTGATCGCGATCGTCGGGTTCCTGGTGACCGGCCCGGGCGGTGCGATGGTCGACCGGTACGGCGCCCGCGCAGTGCTGCTCGTCGGCCTCGCGGCCATGATCGTGGGCAACCTGACCCTCGCCTTCGCGACGACCCCGGCGGTGGCGGCAGCGGCACTGGTGCTGGTCGGCTTCAACTTCGGGGTCTCGTGGCCGGCGTTCAACGCGCTGATCGCCGCGGTGGTGAGCGGCGAGCTGCGCCAGCAGTACTTCGGGATCAACTTCGCCCTGGTCAACCTGGGCATCGGCGTCGGCGGCGTGGTCGGCGGCCTGTTCGCCGACGTCGACCGGCCCGGCACCTTCACCGCGATCTTCGTCGGCGACGCGCTGACCGGACTCGTCCCGCTGGCGCTGCTGCTCGGCCCGCTGCGCCACGTCCACGGCCGTGCGACCGCACCCGAGGACGGCAGCACGCCGGCCACCGTCGGCTACCTCGCGATCCTCAGGCAACCGGCCGTGCGCTGGCTGACCCTGCTCACCTTCGTCGGCACCTTCATCGGCTACGGCCAGCACGAGGCCGGCTTCCCCGGCTTCGCCCGGCAGGCCGCCGAGGTGTCGACCCGCACCGTCGGCCTCGCCTTCGCGGTCAACACGGTGGTCATCGTGGTGCTGCAGTTCTCCGTCCTCAACCGGATCAAGCGGCACCTGCGCACCCGGGTGATGGTCGTGATGGCCTTCATCTGGGCCGCGGCATGGGGGCTGCTCGGCGCGGCCGGGATCGTCCCGGGCGGTGGTCTCGCGATCGCCGGCGTGCTCGCCTACATGGCGGTCTTCGCACTCGGCGAGACGTTGCTGCAGCCGACCGTGCCGGCGATGGCCAACGACCTCGCCACCGACCACACCCGCGGCCGCTACAACGCGATCACTGCAGCCGCCTTCCAGGGCGGCGCGATCGCCGGCCCGGTCGTGGCCGGTTTCCTGCTCCAGCACGACCTCGCGGCGGCCTACATCGCGACCATGGTCGCGGGCTGCGTGGCGATCGCGGCGATGGCGCTGGTGCTCGAGCGGCACGTCCCGGCGAGCGCCAACGGAGGTGCCGGCGTGAAGTCCCCCACAACCGAGGTCGTTTGACCCCACACGATTCGGTTGCCGACCGGCAACTTCCGTAGGATTTCCTGTGTGAAGCACACGGTCCACGCATGATCTCGTTGAAGTCGTTCTGGACCGCACTTCCCACCGAGGGCCGGTGGCTGCTGTCCACGGTGGCGATCTCCACGCTCGGCCGCGGCCTGGTGCTGCCCTTCACGCTGATCTACCTCCACGAGGTGCGTGGCTTCGGACTCGGGCTGTCCGGCCTGCTGATGGCGGTCATCGCCCTGTCTGCCTTCGTGGTGACCGGTCCGAGCGGCGCCCTGACCGACCGGTACGGCGCCCGCGTCGTCATGCTCGGCGGCCAGTCCGCGATGGTGGTCGGCACCGTGCTGCTCGCGTTCGCGACCACCCCGGCTGCTGCCGCGGTCGCGCTGCTCCTCATCGGCATCAACTTCGGAGCGTCCTGGCCGGCCTTCAACTCGCTGATCGCCACCGTGGTCGAGGGCGAGGTCCGCCAGCAGTACTTCGGCGTGAACTTCGCGCTCACCAACCTCGGCCTCGGGGTCGGCGGCATCGTCGGCGGCCTGTTCGCCGACGTCGCCTGGCCCGAGACGTTCACGGCCATCTACCTCGCCGACGCGGCCTCCGGTCTGATCCCGCTGGCCCTCTTCCTCGGCCCGCTGCGCCACCTGCACGGCCGGGTGCTCCACCCGCCGCGCAACCTGGAGGCAGGGCTCGAGACCGGCAAGGCGCCCGGCTACCGCACCATCCTGCGCAGCCCCGCCGTGCGCTGGTTGACGCTGCTCACCTTCGTCGCCACCTTCATCGGCTACGGGCAGTTCGAGGTCGGCCTGCCCGCCTTCGCCCGCGGCGACGCCGGCCTGTCGACCGAGATGATCGGCCTCGGGTTCGCCCTCAACACCTTCGTCATCGTCGCCTTCCAGTTCACGGTGATGGGCCGTATCCGCGGCCGCCGCCGCACCCGGGTGCTCTCCGTGATGGCCCTGCTGTGGGCCGCCGCCTGGCTTCTCATGGGCGCCGGTGCGCTCGCACCCGGCAGCGCCCTCGCGGTCACCGGCCTGCTCGGCTTCGGCATCGTGTTCGGCATCGGCGAGACCCTGCTCCAGCCCACGCTCCCCGCGATCAACAACGACCTCGCCGCCGACCACCTGCGCGGGCGCTACAACGCGCTCAACGCCGCGGCCGTCCAGGCCGGCACCGTCGCCGGACCGGTCGTCGCCGGATTCCTGCTCGAGCGTGGCCAGGGAGCTGCGCTGATCGGGCTGATGGTGGTCGGGTGCGGTGCGATCGCGGTGGTGACGACGGTGCTGGAGCGGCACCTGCCGGCTGCGGTGAACGGGCGGGCAGCCGTACCGGAGCCGGTCAGGTAGCTGTCCCCGGACTGGGGCGGCGCAACCCTGCTGCCCGAGATCGAGCACCGCCTGGACGAGTTGAACGCCCTGCTCGACGCCGCCACCGATGACGATGAGTCGAGCGGTTGCAGGCGCAGCAGTTGGGACTGATGCGCGAGCGGCGAGCCCGCCGCGCCAAGTCCCCCACGGTGTCGTACCGGGCCGAGCCCACTGGAACCTTCGCGGCGGGCTGGGCGGCTGCCGACACCGAGGCCGAGCGACGAGCCGTTCTACAGGACGATCTGGTGCGTCTGGTGGTCCGTCGTGGCCGGGCCGGTCGGCAGACCAAGGCCAAGGCGCTGGCGCGGCTGTCGTTCCAGTGGGCCGACACGCTGCACACCGACGCAGAGGAATACGACGAGAATCCCGCCGATCTGTCGGCCCCTGCTGAGAGGATCCCCGCATGATCAACGCAACGACCGACTTCCAGGCCCACGTGTGGGACGCCACGCGCCAGATTCCGGCCGGACAGGTTCGCACCTATGGAGAGATTGCCGCGCAGGTCGGCAGCCCCGGCGCGAGCAGGGCGGTCGGCAACGCGCTGATGCCGCTGACGTTCGATGACAACGACGGCGTCCCCTTCTGGCGAGTCGTGATGGCAGACGGTCGAGTGAACCGGGCCGACCACGAGGAGCAATGGCCCGACGAGGTCGCCCGCCACCGCCGCACGCTGGTGGAGGAAGGCGTGGCCCTGCTCGATGACGGCCGCGTGGCCAACATCGCGGGCCGCCTGATCGCCCTGCCCCCGCTCGACCCGGCCGACCGAGTGACCAAGGTGGTGGCGCCTGCCCGTTCCGGCGGCAGCGGCTCGCGAAGGGCGAAGGTGCTACGCGAGCCGTCGCCCTGCGGTCGTCGTGGCCACGAGACCGTGCCGCAGTCGACCTGCCCCGACTGCACACCACGCCGGTAGTCCCTAGATCTACCGGGATTGAGGCCCGGTCGCTTCGGCGGCCGGGCCTCTTTGCGTCGGCGAGGGCCCGAGTGGCACACAAGGCAGCGTTGTGTCAGTGGCTGCCGCAGCACGCGACTGTCGCAGACTGGTCGCCGCGACCTGTACTAGTGACCGTGGAAATCCTGACGGAGACCGTCAGAGGCTTGCTTGAGTGCCGTCGTTCCTAACTCCGGCAGCGTCCATCCGCCTCAGGAGCAATGACGCGAGGGCGAGGTAGTCCAAGGCTTCATCGGGGGTGTCCCCGATCTCCACTTCGTGACCGCGCGGGTTGCGGATGCCAGCAGCAGCTCCGGCAAAGATCGACTTGAAACCGCGTTGCTCATCAAGGTCGGAGTCTGTGGCCAACGGGTTCAGTTGGATCTTGGCGTTGTTCTCGTTAAAGGCGTCCATCATAAGCGCGTAGCCCGTCTTGCCACGAAGTTGGCTGATCGTCTTGACCTCGTGCTCGATGAACTTGAACGCCTGGAACACGGCCTCCTCGGGGTGGCCGTCGTCGAAGAGTTTGCGCACCTTGGGCGGGAGGTCAGGGTGGATGTTTCGCGACTCGAAGGGATGCGCCTCGTCCTGCTCCGGCACGGCCTCTCCGACCGGGCCGGGGGGCAGCGGACCCTTTGCGGGCTGGTCTGCGCTGAGGGACCTCGCGATGTGTTCGAAGCGGTCGAACGGTCCGCTCACGACATCAAGTGCTTCTTGATGCTCGCGAAGATGGCGTCGTACGTGTCGGCGTCGCCTCCGGGCGGCAGGTTGACCTCAACACGAACAGTGAGGCCAACGCCCTGCCCAGTCGAGAACCCAACCTTGCCACCGCCGGACCCGTTGTGACTCTGCTCGTCTCGGGTGGGCTCGTCCCCCTTCGTCGGAGCCGCCTTCTTTGCCGTCACCTTCTGGGCTGTTCCGTTGGAACCGGACGCCGTCTTCTTCGCAGTAACAGCCCGAGCCGCAGGAAGGTCGCCGTGCCCGGCCAAAGCAGCAAGTGTCTGGAATGTGGTGGCCTGCCGCTGACCGACCAAGTCGGAGGTCTTGTCGGAGGCGCGGAACCAGTGGGTCAGATCGACCTTCTCGGCGTCGAGTGTCGCGTCATTGCCCATCTCGTTGAACAACTGTGAGTACGCGGTGCGCAGGGTTTTCTCGAGGCCGCCCTTGAAGGCGTCGTCGCTGCCAAAGAAGTAATGGGTGTTGGCCTCGACGCGGTTGCCCTCGTCGTCTACCAACCCGAGGAACCTGAGGATCGAGATGACGTAGGACTCGTTGGACGGGGCGATCTTGAAGCGCTGGAGGTATCCGGCGTCGACCTTCGCGGGAAAGCCCTTCCGGAGTTGTCCGAACGCGCTGACTAGCCCCGCCTGCCCGGAGATGTAGGGGTAGTTCGGCACAGTTCCTCCTGAAGTGCTTCGATGGCCGAGACCTTACCGGGCGGGCCCGACACTTGGTGCACCTTCTCCAAAGCGGCCAGCCACCCGCACGGCGTAGAAGCCCTCCACCGGACCGCTGAGGGTCGCGTAGCCCGTGGCCGGGCGCGGGTGCCGTCGAGCACCTACAGAGCCTCTATTAGGTCGGCGAACCACAGCGTCCGGTGTGTCCAGCGGCCGGGGCCGAGCCGCTGCCCTGAGCACACGACGATGACCACCTGTGGCGGGCCGTCGACTGCGTCCCAGCCGCGGTAGCCGTCCTCCGCACGCACCTCGT
Organism: Nocardioides sp. F233; assembly: GCF_057813895.1. Taxonomy (NCBI): domain Bacteria; kingdom Bacillati; phylum Actinomycetota; class Actinomycetes; order Propionibacteriales; family Nocardioidaceae; genus Nocardioides; species Nocardioides sp. F233. The sequence goes on along the minus strand of NZ_JBVASH010000003.1, from coordinate 351,463 downwards.
CGCGCTTGGTCACGGTGTAGCACGCGACCGCGCCGCCCTCACCCCGCAGCACGATGCGGCCGCCCACGTCGAGCAGGTCCAGAAGCCGGTTCCCCATCGCGGGGTAACCCCCTGTGTTCGACCCCGGCCAGGTGTGCGTGTTGAGCAGGACGTGCCCGACCGCCGAGCCGGGCTCGATGCCGCCACGGTCCCAGGCGAAGGACAGCTTGTCGGACACGGGAGGTACGCCGGGCACCCCCGCCGCATCGCGCGGCAGGGCCAGCACCCGGGCCTTGCGGGCGACACCGGGGACGGTCACGGTCGTCGGCACGAACCCCGTCGTCGCGGGCCGTGCGCACGGGTCAGCGGGCGGGGTCGGGGTCGGAGTGGCTGTCGGCGTCGCGGCAGGGGGTACGGCGACCGGCCGGGACGGCTCGTCCCCGCCGCGCAGCAGCAACCAGGCCAGCAGCACCGCCAGCACGAGCCCGACCACGCCGCCGACCAGCGCGAGACCACGCCGCCGGCTCCCCTCCTCCACAGCCACCCGACCATTGTCGCGGCAGTGTCGGTGCCGTGCGGGAAGATGACGGAATGGAGGACCCCCTGGCCCGCTTCAGCGAGGCGACGCGGACCTGGTTCCGCGCCGCCTTCGCCGAGCCCACCGCCGCCCAGGCCGGCGCGTGGGACGCGATCGCGCGCGGCCAGCACACCCTCGTCGTCGCGCCGACCGGGTCCGGCAAGACGCTCAGCGCCTTCCTCGCCGGCCTCGACCGGCTGCTCACCACGCCGGCGCCCGACGACAAGCTGCACCGCACCCGGGTCCTCTACGTCTCCCCGCTCAAGGCGCTCGCGGTCGACGTCGAGCGCAACCTGCGCGCCCCGCTGACCGGCATCCGGCAGACCGCCGAGCGGCTCCACCCCGGCCAGCCGTTCCCCGAGGTCACGGTCGGCATCCGCTCCGGCGACACCCCCGCCAACGAGCGCCGCCGGCTCGCGACCCGACCACCCGACGTCCTCATCACGACGCCGGAGTCGCTCTTCCTCATCCTCACCAGCCAGGCCCGCGAGACCCTGCGCGGCATCGAGACGGTGATCATCGACGAGGTGCACGCCGTCGCCGGCACCAAGCGCGGCGCCCACCTCGCGCTGAGCCTCGAACGCCTCGACGCCCTCCTCCCCCAGCCGGCCCAGCGAGTCGGGCTGTCCGCGACCGTGCGGCCCACCGAGGAGGTCGCCCGCTTCCTCGGCGGCACCGCCCCCGTCGAGATCGTCGCCCCGCCCACCCACAAGGAATGGGACCTGCGCGTCGAGGTGCCCGTCGAGGACATGACCGAGCTCGGGCAGGTGGTCGAGGACGACGACCCGACCGCCCCGCCGAGCCGGGCCAGCATCTGGCCCCACGTCGAGCAGCGGGTGGCCGCGCTGATCGGCGAGCACCGCTCGACGATCGTGTTCACCAACGGGCGACGCACGGCGGAGCGGCTGACCGCGCGCCTCAACGAGATCGCCGCCGAGATGACGACCGAGGGCATCGTCCCGCCGGCCCAGGTGATGGCCCAGTCGGGGGCGGCAGCGGGAGCGCCTCCGGTGCTCGCCCGCACCCACCACGGCTCGGTGTCCAAGGAGCAGCGCGCGCTGGTCGAGGACGACCTCAAGTCCGGCCGGTTGCCAGCGGTGGTCGCCACCAGCAGCCTCGAGCTCGGCATCGACATGGGCGCGGTCGACCTCGTGCTCCAGATCGCCTCACCACCGAGCGTCGCGAGTGCCCTCCAGCGGGTGGGCCGCGCGGGCCACCAGGTCGGCGAGACCTCGGCCGGTGTGTTCTTCCCCCAGCACCGCGGCGATCTCGCGCCTGCCGCGGTCGCCGTCGCCCGGATGCGCACCGGCGGCATCGAGGCCCTCCGGGTCCCGGCCAACCCGCTCGACGTGCTCGCCCAGCAGGTCGTCGCCGCCACGGCCGCCGACGAGTGGGACGTCGAGGAGCTGTTCGCGCTGGTCCGGCGCAGCGCCCCCTACGCCCACCTGCCCCGGTCGGCGTACGACGCCGTGCTCGACCTGCTCGCCGGGCGCTACCCGTCCGACGAGTTCGCCGAGCTGCGCCCCCGCATCACCTGGGACCGGGTCACCGGTCTGATCAGCGGCCGCCCCGGCGCGCAGCGGCTCGCGGTCACCAGTGGCGGCACCATCCCCGACCGTGGGCTCTACGGCGTCTTCCTCGCCGGCGATGGCACCAACCGACGGGTCGGCGAGCTCGACGAGGAGATGGTCTACGAGAGCAGGGTCGGCGACGTGTTCGCGCTCGGCGCGACCAGCTGGCGGATCGAGGACATCACCCACGACCGCGTGATCGTCACCCCGGCTCCGGGCGTGCCCGGGCGACTGCCGTTCTGGAAGGGCGACACCGCCGGGCGCCCGACCGAGCTCGGCGAGGCGATCGGCGCCTTCACCCGCGAGCTCGCCGCGCTTCCCGACGCCGACGCCGAGGCGCGGGCGCGCGAGGTCGGGCTCGACGACAACGCGGCCACCAACCTGGTCGCCTACCTCCGTGAGCAGGTCGAGGCCACCCGAGTGCTTCCCAGCGACACCACCGTCCTGGTCGAGCGGTTCCGCGACGAGCTCGGCGACTGGCGCCTCGCCGTCCACTCCCCCTACGGCACCGCCGTCCACGCACCGTGGGCGCTGGCGATCAACGCCCGGCTGCGCGAGCGCTACGGCGTCGACGGACAGGCGCTGGCGGCCGACGACGGCATCGTGATCCGGATCCCCGACACCGACGCCGAGGCGCCCGGCGCCGACCTGATCGCGTTCGAGCCCGACGAGATCGAGGAGATCGTCACCCGCGAGGTCGGCGGCTCCGCGCTGTTCGCCGCCCGGTTCCGCGAGTGCGCCGCGCGGGCGCTGCTGCTGCCCCGTCGCGATCCCGGCCGTCGCTCGCCGCTGTGGCAGCAACGGCAGCGTGCTGCGGCGCTGCTCGAGGTCGCCGCCCGTTACCCGGCGTTCCCGATCGTGCTCGAGACGGTTCGCGAGGTGCTCAACGACGTCTACGACCTGCCGGGCCTGACCGCCTTGCTGCGCCGCGTCGACCAGCGCGAGGTCACCGTCACCGAGGTCGAGACGACCCAGCCGTCGCCGTACTCCCGCACGCTGATGTTCGGGTACGTCGCCCAGTTCGTCTACGAGGGCGACTCCCCGCTGGCCGAGCGCCGGGCGGCCGCGCTCACCCTCGACCAGGGCCTGCTCGCCGAGCTGCTCGGGCGCGCCGAGCTCCGCGAGCTGCTGGACCCCGACGTCCTCGCCGAGGTCGAGGCCGAGCTGCAGCGCACCACCCCCGAGCGCCGCGCGCGCGACGCCGAGGGCCTGGTCGACCTGCTCCGCCTGCTCGGCCCGCTCACGGCCGCCGAGGTCGCCGCACGCGCCCGCGAGGACGCCCCGGTCACCGAGTGGCTGACCGACCTGGTCGCGGCCCGGCGAGCGGTCGAGGTGCGCATGCCCTACGGCGACGCGTGGGCCGTCGTCGAGGACGTCGCCCGGCTGCGCGACGGCCTCGGCGTCCCGGCGCCGCCCGGCACCCCCGCCGCGTTCACCGAGCCGGTCGACGACCCGCTCGCCGACCTGGTGGGCCGCTACGCCCGCACCCACGGACCGTTCACCGTCGAACAGGTCGCGACCCGGCTCGGTCTCGGCGTCGCGGTCGTGCGCCACACCCTGCAGCGGCTGGAGGCGCAGGGTCGGGTGCTGTCCGGCGAGTTCCGGCCGGTCGGGGCCGGAGAGGAGTGGTGCGACGTCGAGGTGCTGCGCCGGCTGCGGCGGCGCTCGCTGGCCCGGCTGCGCCACGAGATCGAGCCGGTCGAGCCGACCACACTGGCCCGGTTCTCGACGGCGTGGCACCAGATCACCACCGGCAAGGGGCCGCGCGGGGTCGACGGCCTGCTCTACACCATCGAGCAGCTGGCCGGCGCGCCGATGCCGGCGAGTGCGCTGGAGTCCCTCGTGCTGCCGGCCCGGGTGCGCGACTACGAGCCGGCCCTGCTCGACGAGCTGACCGCGACCGGCGAGGTCGTCTGGTCCGGGCACGGCGCCCTGCCCGGCAGCGACGGCTGGGTCTCGCTCCACCTCGCCGACCGCGCCCACCTCACGCTCCCCGACCCCGGCCCGGTCGAGGACCCGCTCCACCAGCGCGTGCTCGACGTGCTCGCGCCGGGCGGCGCCTGGTTCTTCCGGCAGGTCGCCGACCAGGTGGCCCGCGCCTGCGTCGAGGCCGGCGAGGACGGCCCGCTCGACGAGGCGGTCAGCGCCGCGCTCTGGGCGCTGGTGTGGAGCGGCCACCTCACCAACGACACGCTCACCCCGCTGCGCGCGCTGACCCGTTCCGGCCGCGCCGCCCACCGCACCCGCCGCGCTCCGGCGCGCCCGGGACGCGTCGCGCGCACCGGACCTCCGGAGACCGCCGGCCGCTGGGCGCTGCTGCCCCCGATCGACACCGACCCGACCCGCCGCGCCCACGCCATCGCCGAGCAGCTCCTCGAGCGCCACGGCGTGGTGACCCGCGGCGCCGTCGTCAACGAGCGGGTCCCGGGTGGGTTCGCCGCGGTCTACAAGGTGCTGAGCGCGTTCGAGGACGCCGGCCGCTGCCGGCGCGGGTACTTCGTCGAGGGCCTCGGCGCCGCCCAGTTCGGCACGGCCGGTGCGGTCGACCGGCTGCGCTCGTTCTCGACGCCGGTCGGCGAGGGGCTCGACGCCAAGCCGGTCGCGGTCGCGCTGGCGGCCACCGACCCGGCCAACCCCTTCGGCGCCGCCCTCCCGTGGCCGACGGCGGAGCGCGAGCAGGAGGGTGCCGGGCACCGTCCAGGCCGCAAGGCGGGCGCCCTGGTCGTGCTGGTCGACGGGGCGCTGGTGCTCTACGTCGAGCGCGGCGGCCGGACCCTGCTGACCTGGACCGAGGACCCCGACCTGCTCACGCCCGCCGCCGAGGCCCTCTCGACCGCCGTGCGCCGCGGGACGCTCGGGCAGCTCACGGTCGAGAAGGCCGACGGCACCGCCCTGCTCGGCAGCGGCGGGCCGATGCGCGACGCCCTCGCGGCGGCCGGGTTCGTGGCCACCCCGCGCGGGCTGCGGGTCCGTGCCTGAGGGCGATGCGGTCCGTCGGACCGCTGACCGGCTGGACCGCGCGCTCGCCGGCCAGGCCCTCACCGGGTCGGACCTGCGGGTCCCCCAGCTCGCCACCACCGACCTCACCGGAGCCACCGTCGAGCGGACCGCCACCCACGGCAAGCACCTGCTCACCCGGCTGGCCGTGCCCGACGGCGCGCCGCTCACCCTGCACACCCACCTCAAGATGGAAGGCAGCTGGCGGGTGATCGCTCCCGGCGCCCGCTGGCCGGGGCCCGCCGCCGACGCTCGCGTGGTGCTGCGCACCGAGCGGGCCGAGGCGATCGGGTTCCTGCTCGGGCTGGTCGAGCTGCTGCCCACGGCCCACGAGGGCTCGGTGATCGGCCACCTCGGCCCCGACCTGCTCGGCCCGTGGACCGCCGACGACGAGGCCACCGCGCTGGCACGGCTCACCGCCGCGCCCGACCGCATCCTCGGTAGCACGCTGCTCGACCAGACCGTCGTCGCCGGGCTCGGCACGATCTGGCTCTCCGAGGTCTGCTTCGTCCAGGGCGTGCACCCGCAGTCTCCGGTCGCGAGCGTCAGTGACCCGCTGCGCCTGGTGCGCCGGGCGCGGCTGATGCTGCGCTCGGGGCTCGAGCACGGCCAGCCGCTGACCACTGGCGACCGGCGCAACCCGGTCTGGGTCTACCGGCGCCAGCGGCAGCCGTGCCTGCGCTGCCGCACGACGGTCGAGGCCGGCTCGGTGGGCGAGGCCGGCCGGGAGCGGACGACGTACTGGTGTCCGCGCTGCCAGCCGGCCGCGTGACCCGGGTCTCGCCCGGCGTGCGGAACGCGACACGCACCGTCGTTCGTTGACCAGGCATGCACCAGCACTTCAACGGCCTCAAGACCGCCGGGCTGTTCGGCGCGATCTTCGCGCTGCTGCTCGCGGTCGGCGGCCTGATCGCCGCCGCGACGGGCAGCTCGGCGTTCATCTGGATCTTCGCGCTGATCGGTGTCGGTACGACGGCCTACGGCTACTGGAACTCCGACAAGCTCGCCATCAAGGCGATGCACGCCTACCCGGTCTCGGAGTCGCAGCAGCCGGCGATGTACCGGATCGTGCGCGAGCTGTCCGAGCGCGCGGGCCAGCCGATGCCGCAGCTCTACGTGTCCCCCACCCAGGCGCCGAACGCCTTCGCGACCGGCCGCAACCCGCAGCACGCCGCCGTCTGCTGCACCGAGGGCATTCTCGTCCTGCTCGACGAGCGCGAGCTTCGTGGCGTGCTCGGCCACGAGCTGATGCACGTCTACAACCGCGACATCCTCACCGGCTCCGTCGCCGCTGCCGTGGCGGGCGTGATCAGCTCGGTCGCGCAGTTCCTGGCGTTCTCGTCCTTCTTCGGCGGCGGCAACGACGAGGACCGGCCCAACCCGCTGGTCATGATCGGTACGGCCCTGCTCGCGCCGTTCGCGGCCGCGGTGATCCAGATGGCGATCAGCCGGACCCGCGAGTACGACGCCGACGAGGACGGCGCTCGCCTCACCGACGACCCGCTGGCCCTGGCCTCGGCGCTGCGCAAGCTGGAGTCCGGCACCGCCCGCGCTCCCCTGGCCCCCACGCCTCAGCTGCAGAACGCCAGCCACATGATGATCGCCAACCCATTCCGGGCGGGCGACGTGCAGAAGATGTTCTCGACCCACCCGCCGATGGCGGACCGGATCGCGCGCCTGGAGGCGATGGCGCGCCGCTGAGGCCGCTGCCCCGCAAGGTTGGACGACGAAACTGGCGCTGGGACGAGGATGCTTCCTCGTCCCAGCGCCAGTTTCACCGGCCGGCCGGTGAAACTCTTCTGATGTCCGTCAGGCGGCGGAGGCGACGACCGGCGCGCGGCGCGGCGCGATCGGGGTCGGCGCGGCGGCCACCAGGGCCGCGGCTTCCTCGAGGGCCACCGCGTCGGCGACCTCGCGCAGCACGTCGGACAGCGGCATCTCGAGCGCGTCGCACAGTGACGCCAGCAGCTCGGAGGACGCCTCCTTCTGGCCACGCTCGATCTCGGAGATGTAGCCCAGGCTCACCCGAGCCGCCCCGGAGACCTCACGGAGGGTCAGTCCGAGCTCGGTACGGCGACTCCGCAGGATGTCACCGAGCGACCGGCGAAAGAGCACCATCGCGAACTCCTCTCCGTGGGTTGGGGGTGGGTGTGGTCACGTCTTGTGCCCAACGCTACCCGAGCCCCGAATCTTCCGCTGGCTGCCCAGCCCTTGAGCGCGCCGCGGCCAGCTCGTCGGCGAGGGCGGCCGCCGCCGCGTCGACGGCCGCTGCCTGGATCTGTGACCGGTCGCCGGTCAGGTCGAGGGCCAGGACCTGGGTACCTCCGGGACCGGCCAGGCCGACGTACACGGTCCCGACCGGCTTGTCCTCCTGGCGGTCCGGACCCGCGACTCCGGTCGTGCTCAGCGCGTACGTCGTCCCGAGCAGCCGCCGCGCCCCGTCGGCCATCGCGCGGGCGCACTCGGCCGACACGACCCCGTAGGTGTCGACGACGTCCTGGGGCACGCCGAGCACCTCGACCTTGATGTGGGTCTGGTAGCTGACCACTCCGCCGGCGTACACCACCGACGATCCGGGGACCTCCGTCAGCCGGGACGCCAGTCGGCCGCCGGTGAGCGACTCCGCCGTCGCGACGCTGGCCTCGGCGTCGCGCAGGGCACGAACGAGGGCCTCGGCCGGTGACTCCATGACCGCATCGTGTCACGGGGCACCGACCGAGGCCCTCGGTCAGCTCAGGCGTGTCGGGTCAGCGACGCACCACCCAGACCGTCGTCGTTGTCTGCGCCGGGGCCAGCGCAGGGCTGCCCAGGTAGGAGACCTTGATCGACTTCGCGCCGACCGAGCCGAAGGCCTTGAGCGTGACCTTCGCCTGGCCGTTGACCACGGTGACGGTCTTCGCCTTCTGCCCCTTGGCCTTGATCGTGACCTGGCCGGTGACCGGGACGCCGTCGGCAGTGGTGACGGAGACGATGACCTTGGTCTTCGTCTTGCCGACCTTGATCTTCTTCGGTGTGGTCTTCACCGTCAGCGCCACCGAGCCCTGGGCGACCGGGCCGACCTGGGCCGAGACCGCCGTGGCGTCGGCGAAGCCCGTCGCGTGCGCGGTGGCCGCGACCGTGACCCGGGTCCCGACCTGGGCCGCGCCGAGGACCAGGCTCGGTCCGGTGGCGCCAGCGATCGGCGCCCCGTTGGCGTACCACTGGAAGCTGACCGACGTGGGCGTCGGCGTCCAGGTCCCCGAGGTGGCGGTGAGGGTCCGACCCACCCGCGGCGTACCGGAGACGACGGGTACGGCGGTGTTGACGATGACCGCTGCCTCGACGGCACCGGTCGGGTCGGAGACGACGGTCTTGTCGTCGTACCCGTCGGCCTTCGCCGTGACCGCGACCGTGATCGTCTTCCCGGCCTCGGCCGCCGTCAGGGTGTACGTCGCCGACGTCGCGCCGCCGATCTCCACCCCCGCGGCCGACCACTGGTAGGACACCGAGCCCGGCGTCGGGGTCCACGTGCCGGCCGAGGCCGACAGCTGCGAGCCCACCTTCGCCGTACCGGTGATCACCGGCTTGGTGTCGTTGACGAACGTGCCCGCGACGACGTCGACCAGGACCGGCACCTCCGTGCCCGTGGTGGCGCCGGTCAGCGTCACCTCGACCTGGCCGAGCGGCGTGTCCGCCGGCAGCGGGACGTCGATGCTCGCCCGTCCGGTCTTGTCGATCGCAGCCGTGCCGACGGTGTTGTCGAGGGTCGCCGTGCCGAGCAGGTCGTCGCCGATCCTGACCTCGATCTGGGTGTCCTTCGCGTCGGTGGCGTTCGACAGGCTCCACGACTCGACGCCGAAGGTGAGACGTCCACCGAGCGGGTAGCCGTCGGCCACGTCGTGGACCTCGACCGCTCGCTGGGAGTAGTCGACCGGCAGGGCCGCCCCGCCGATCTGGGTGTGGGTCGACATGTAGTGGGTCATCGCCTGCAGGTCGGTGACACCCCACTGCGCCTGGCCCTGGCCGTTCTTGAGCTCCCAGAACGAGTCGCCACCGCCGGCGAGGAACGCGTTCACCGTGACCGAGTAGGTCTGTGCGGGGTCGATCGGCACGCCGTTGAGCCACATCCCCGTCACGTCACCCACCCAGGTGTCGACCGCAGGTCCGCCACCCTGGACGGGTACGGCGGGCGCGGGTACCTCGCGGTAGGTGTAGGTGAAGCCCTTGGAGACGCCGAGCCGCAGGAAGTAGCGGGTCAGGCCGGCCGGGATCTGCGTCCCGTCGGGCGTCCGCGACCACTGCTGCTCGAGGACCTTCTCGATCTGTGCACCGGTCAGGTCCATGTTGACCAGCCCGTTGGCGAACGGCTGCACCGCGGCCGCCTGGCGGTAGGTCAGGTTGCGGGTGTCGCCAGTCAGCGTGCCGGCCATGTCGGCGCGCAGGCCGCCCGGGTTCATGAACGCGATCTGCGCACCTCCCTGCTCCTGCGGTGTCTCGGCCCGCTGGACCTCGGCGACGAGGTTGCCGAGCGTCGACTCGCCACCGCGGTTCTCAGTGGTGCCGTCCGCCCGCTTCGCGCGGTTGAACGGCCCCTGGATCGGACCGAGCACCTGGTTGCCGATCGGCGTGGCCACGTCGACCGCGTCCTGCACGATCTGGGCGACCGCCGGGTCGGGGGTGTACGGCGTGCAGGTGGTGCTGTTGCTGCACGTCTTGAGGTTCAGGACCTGCTGGGTCTGGGCCTGCACGTCGCCGGTCGAACGGTCGACCGAGAACACCAGCTTGTTCAGCTTCTCGCCGTACTGGCCGGCCGAGACCACCGGGCGCTCCTTGACCGGACGGTCCGCCCACTCGGCAACCGGGAAGCTGCAGTTGTAGGCGAGGTGCGTGTGGCCGGAGACGATCGCGTCGACGTTCGGCGTGATCGAGTTGACGATCTCGGCCCACGGACCGGAGTCGTCCATGGTCGCGCAGTCGGTGGACGGCGCGCCCTCGTGCACCAGCATCACCACGAGGTCGACGTCCTCGTCGTTGGCCAGCCGGTTCGCCTCGGCGTTGACCGAGTCGACGATGTCCTCGACCTCGATGTCGGCGATGCCGTCCGGCGAGACCAGGGTCGGCAGCGCCTCGGTGACCGCGCCGACGAAGCCGACGTCCACGCCGTCCATGGTCTTGACCCATGACGCCGGGACCGCCGGGTCTCCGGTGGCACGCACCCTCAGGTTGGACGCGATGTACTGCCACTGCGCGCCGCCGTCGGGGTTGGTCGCCGGGTCATAGGCAGCCATGACCCGGTTCATCAGGTCGTCGTAGCCCTGGTCGAGCTCGTGGTTGCCCACGGCCGACACCTCGAGGCCCGCTGCGTTGAGGGCGTCGATGGTGGGCTTGTCGTTCGAGACGAAGGACTCGAACGTGGAGGCACCGATCAGGTCGCCGGCAGCCGCGAACACGGTGTTCGGGTTGGCCTGGCGCAGCTCCTTGACCGCCGTCGACATGACCGCGGCGCCTGCCGACGCCGAGGCCGGGTCGTTCTGGATCCGGCCGTGGAAGTCGTTGGTTCCGACGATCTGGATGTCGGTCAGCCCGTCCTCGGTCGCGAGGACCAGCGGGACCGACGTCTTCGTGGTCGGGCCATGGACGGTCAGCGTGGTGGTGCCGTCGGCCACATCGGCCGGCAGGGTCACGGTGACGTGCGCCGTTCCGGTGCGGTCGTAGGGCGCGGTGCCCCGGGCGTTGTCGACCGGGAACGATCCGAGGACCGTCCCACCGAGCTTCACCTGCAGCTCGGTGTCGTGCTGGTCTTCGTCGGCCGACATCGCCCACGAGGCGATGTCGAAGGTGACCTGGTCACCCCCGTGGTACGTCGAGGGTGCGGCGTCCGGCAGGGTCAACGCGACGCCGCGCTGGCTGTAGTCGACCGGCAGGGCCTCGGTGTCGTACTGCTTCATGTAGTCGACCATCGCCTCGAGGTCGACCTTGCCGGTGTCGACCTTCTCGGCGCCGTCGGCGAGCTCCCAGAAGTTGTCGCCACCCTCGCCGAGGAAGGAGTTGACGGTGACCGAGTAGACGTGGGCGGCGTCGACGGGCTCGCCGTCGAGCCACATCCCGGTGACCTCACCCTGGAAGGTGTTGACCGGGGCCGCGTTCGGCGCGCTGATCGTGACCGGCTTCTCGACGTAGGTGTAGGTGAAGCCCTTCGAGACGCCGAGGCGCAGGAACGGCCGCGACGGGACGCCGCCCTGGGCGTTGCGCTGCCACTGCTCCTCGAGGACCTGCTCGATCTGCGCGCCGGTCAGCCTCATGTTGACCAGCGTGTTGGCGAAGGGCTGCACGTCGGCGGCCTGGCGGTAGGTCAGGTCGTTGACGCTGCCGGTGTCGGTGCCGTCCATGTCTGCCCGCAGTCCACCCGGGTTCATGAACGCGATGTCGGTGTCGATGCCCGCGGCGTCGGTCGCCCAGCGCTGGATCTCCGCGATCTGGTTGCCGAGGGTCGACTCACCGCCGCGGTTCTCCGTCGCGCCGGCAGACGAGGTGTACCTCGCCCGCTTGAAGGGTCCGGTCATCTGGCCGAGGACCTGGGCGCCGGCCGTGTCGGCGTAGTCCTTGGCGGCGGTGACGATCGCCTGGACGCTCGGCTCCGGCGCGTATCCGACGCCGGCGGTCGCGATGACGTCCTGGCTGATCGCCATCAGGTCGTCGGTGCCCGCCGCGAACTTGAAGACCAGCTTGTTCAGGTTCGTGCCGTACTGACCGGCCGAGACCACCGGTCGCTTGGTGACCGCGCGCCCGTTCCAGTCGGCCACCGGGTACGTGCAGTTGTAGGCGAGGTGGGTGTGCCCCGAGATGATCGCGTCGACGTCGGAGGACGTGTTCTGCACGATGTTGCCCCACGTCGTGGAGGCGTTCGTGCCGGCCGAGCAGTCGGCCGTTGGCGCGCCCTCGTGGACCAGCAGGACGACCAGGTCGACCGGGCCGCCCGGGTTGGATGCCGAGCGCAGGGAGGCGGCGGCTGCGTTGGCCGCGTCGACGATGTCGGTGACGGTGATCCCGTCGATGCCGGCGGGGTTGACCAGGGCCGGGAGATCCTCGGTCACCGCACCGACGAAGCCGATCCGCTTGCCGTCGATGTCCTTGACCCAGGTCTCGGCAAGTCGGTCGGCGGGCGCGATCGAGTCGTCGTACTCGAGGTTGGAGGCGATGTACTCCCAGTTCGCCCGGTCGCGGATACGGCCTTCGAAGTCGGCGTAGGACTTGTCGAACTCGTGGTTGCCGGCGGCCGAGACCTCCAGGCCCATCGTGTTGAGCGCGTCGATGGTCGGCTCGTCCTGCTGGATGAAGGACTCGAAGGTCGACGCCCCGACCAGGTCGCCGGCGGCGACGAAGACCGTGTTCGGGTTCTCCTCGCGCAGCTCCTTGACCGCACTGGCGAACGGGGCAGCGCCGGCAGCGTTGCCGCCGTCGGGCAGCAGCCGGCCGTGGAAGTCGTTGGTGCCGATGACCTGGACCTCGTCGTACGCCGGCGCGGTGGTGTCCGGCAGGTTCAGGCCGACGACCTCGGGGTTGTGGTCCGAGGTGGCGAACGGCAGGTTCGGCTGCCACAGGTCGGTGACGTTGTAGTTGTAGCGGCTGTACTCGTAGGAGATCGGCTCGTTGGCGTTGATCTCCCAGATGTCCGCGCCGGTCACCATCGCCTGGCCCGCCGCATTGGCGAAGACGTGGTCGAGCGAGCCCGACAGACCCGAGTGCGAGTAGCTCTCCTCGCCGTCGGTGTCGGACTCGATCGCGGTGTACCCACCGGTCTCGATGATCCCGACCGGCTCCTCCTCGGAGTAGGAGTTGAAGTCACCGGCGAGGAACACTGCATCGATGTCGCGCTCGGCGGCGAAGTCGTCGGCGAACTGCACGAGGCGGGCCGCCTGGCGCTTCCGGTCGCCGTTGAACGCGCCGGTGTCGTCGTTGTTGGCGTTGTCGCCGGTGGCCGGCGGGTTCGGAGAGGCGTTGTCGCCCTTGGACTTGAAGTGGTTGACGATCAGTGCGAACGCGTCGCTGTCGGGAGCACCAGCCTTCTTGAACGCCTGGGCCAGCGGCTCGCGGGCGTTGGCGAACTCATCGGTGCCGAACAGGATGTCGGACTGCCCGACGGGCGTCACCGCGGCGGGCTTGTAGATCAGCGCCGGCCGGATCGTGTCCTGCTCGCCGACAGCGGCGGCGGTGGTCGCCTCACCGGGGCTCTTGACGTACTTCCAGGTGCCGGCGCCCTCGATCGCGTTGAGCAGCTGGACGATCCTCGCGAGCGCGTCGTCGCGGTTGGTCTCGCCCGGGAGCTTGATCGAGTTCTCGACCTCCTCGAGGCCGATCACGTCGGCGCCCATGTCGACGATCGCGTGCGCCAGCTTCTCCTCCTGGCGCGCCAGGCTCACGTCGGTGGCCGCACCACGGGGCCCGCGGCCGTCGTTGCCGTTGGACTCGTTGGCCGGCGTGCTCGGGTCGTCGAGCAGGCGCACACCACAGGAGTTGTTGCTGATCTTCTGCGAGGTGCCCGGACCGCGGTCGGTGTAGTAGGTGCAGAACGTGTCGAGCGGCGGGTTCTGCTGCGGACCGGCCGCCGAGTACGCCTCACCCGTGGTGTTGAAGTAGTTGAGGACGTTGAAGGTCGCGATCTTCACGTCGCCGGTGGCCTTGAGCACGTCAGCCGGGTGCAAGTTCTGGGCGCGCGTGTCCTCGAAGGTCGCCACGGCCGCGCCGTTCTTCACGACCTGTGCCTGGGGCTGGACCTTCCACACGTCGTTGCGGTAGTCAAGGATCACCGGCTGGTGGAAGTCGACCGACGCGCCGACGCGCGGCGGCGAAGCGACGGCGTTGCCGTCCACACCCGTCAGCCACGGCAGCGGCAGCGCCTTCGTGGTCTGGTTCTGCAGGTAGTTGGTCGTCGCGCCGTCGTCGAGCACGAGCGCTCGTCCGGCGTTCTCCTCCTTGATTGCCTGCAGCGCGGCGTTGTTCGTCGCGTCGGCGTACTCGCTGGGCTGCTTCAGCGGTCCCTCACCGGACGCGAGCCCGATCTCGCCGTACTGGTTGGTCGCGTAGACATTGCTGATCGTGAACGTGCCCTGCGGCGCGACCAGCTCGCCCTCGTACGTCTCACGCTCGGCGTCGGTGGTGGGGTAGGTGAACGTGCGCGGAGTGACCGTGCCCAGCGAGCTCGGCAGCACCTCGACACCGGCCGCGCCCGGGACGATCTGGGTCAGGTTGAAGAACTCCGCGATCTTGCCGGTCACCCGCACCGAGTCGCCGACCTGGATGCCCGCCGGGATGTTGGCGTTGGTCGAGCCGCCGTAGACGAAGATGCCGTCGGAGGCGTCCGCGGTGTCGACGCCGGGCGTCTGGATGTAGATCCCGTTGAAGCCGCCCGTGTAGTACGCCGCGGTCACGACGCCCTCGGTCGCCTTCGTCTCGGCGCCCTGGTTGTTGTCGGCGCCGGCGAACGGCGAGCGCGCGCCCGTGCCCTGGAGCTCGGCGATCGGGGTGATCGTCAGAGGCTCGTCGACCCGGATGGTGAAGGTCACGGTGGCCGTCGCGGGCGTCGGCGTCGCGGAGTCAGTCGCCGTCACCGTGATCTCGACAGGACTCGGCGAGGCGGTCGTCGGCGTCCCGGAGATCTGGTTGCCTGCCAGCGACAGGCCATCCGGCAGCGTGCCGGTCGTGACCGACCATGTGTAGGGCGACGTACCACCACTCGCCTGCAGCGTGATCGGCGTGATCGCCTGGCCCTTGTTGAAGACCTTGTCGCCCGGGTCGGTCGCGGAGAGCGGGTCGGGCGTGACCACGCCGCCAGTCGTGATCGAGATGTTGTCGATGCCGACGTGCTCGTTGCTGCCGCTGGCGTTGTCGAGGGTGATCACGCGGACGTAGACGTCCGGCTGGCCGTCCGCAGCTGCCGGCAGCGTGGCCGCCACGTGGGTGGACGTCACCGTCGGGTTGCTGACGCCCGTGGCGTCGGCGAGATAGCCCGCCGGGACGTTCGTGTAGGCGCCGGACGTCCCGACGCGGTACTGCAGCGCGACCCGGGTCGGCTGGTCGTCGGCGCCACTGTCGAGGTCCTGAACGTCATAGGCCACCCCCAGCCCGCTCTTGCCCGTGGTGTCCAGGTGAAGGACGAGCATCGGGGTCGTCACGCCGCTCGTCGCGCCGAGCGCGACAGTCTTGTCCGTCGCGTTGCCGTAGGTCAGCACGCCACCGTTGGAGTCGAGGTTAGGTGTGTTCCCCGTGCGCGCGACCAGCGATGAGGTCAGCGTGCCCTCCGCGGTCAGCGTGCCGACGTCCGTCGTGTTCGGCAGGTTCGCCGCGGCGATGGAGGTGCCGGCGGAGAAACCCTCGACCCCCGGGAAGTCCGCCCAGGTGCTCGTGGCTGTCAGGCCCGACCAGTCCTGGGTGTAGGGGAACGTGGAGATCTTCGCCGACACACTGGCGGACGCCGGCATCGTCTGGAGCGCGGTGATTCCCGAGAGGGCGAGTGCTGCACCGAGGGAGCCGAGGAGGAACTGCTTCGCTGAACGCATGGACTACTTCCGAGGTCGTCAAAACGGCACAGGACAGCCGAACGCGCACGCCCGAGACAGATCAGCGAGAACGGAGGGAAGGGTCCTTAACCTAGGCTGCGCCTCGGTCGCTCCGGCAAGGGGTTGAGGAAAATCAAGTGACGAAAAGGCGACGCCCAGCCGTCAGATGTTGCCCTTGCGGTCCCGTGGACGGGACGATCTCAGTGACTGCCCACGCCAGACAGGCACGGGCAGTCGGACGGCCTCAGGCCGCCGACGGCTTGCGGATCGAGTCCCGCTGCTTCCACACGTCGCGGAAGAACTCGTAGCCCGACCAGATCGTCAGCACGAAGGCGACGAGCAGCAGCGCGATCGCGACGCCGTAGGTGATCTCGCCGGGGACGTCGAGCCAGCCGTCGACCTCGCGCAGCGGCAGGGTCAGGAAGCCGAGGGCGAGGGCCTGGGCGGCAGTCTTCCACTTGCCGCTCTGGGCGGCGGCGATGACGACCGACTTGAGCACCGAGAGGCGCAGCAGGGTGACGGCCCACTCGCGGACCAGGACGACGATCGTGATCGTCCACATCCACCAGGTGTCCATGATGATCGACAGCCCGATGAAGGCCATGCCGGTGATCGCCTTGTCGGCGATCGGGTCGGCGATCTTGCCGAAGTCGGTGACCAGGTTGCGGGCGCGCGCGATGTCGCCGTCGACCTTGTCGGTGACCATGGCGACGAAGAAGATCCCCCAGGCGACCGTGCGCCAGGTGATCGAGTCGCCGCCGTCGTACAGCAGCGCCCAGCCGTAGAAGGGCACCAGCACGATCCGCAGCGTCGTCAGCGCGTTGGGGAGGTTCCAGTTGCTCGGCTTGGCCGCGGCCGGGGTCTGCCCCGTGCTGGTCTCGCTCATCCCTGTCCTCCTGCCGGTTCGGCGATCAGGTCGACGCCATCGGTGGCAACGACGACCGCGGTGACGAGGTCACCCACGCGCGCACCGGGTACGCCGAGCACCCGGGTGGTGCCGTCGACCTCGGGGCCCTGCTGGGCGGCGCGGCCCTCGACCGTGCCGTCGCCGGTCTCGTCGGGGTCGAGCTCCTCGACGAGCACCTCGACGGTGCTGCCGATCCGCTCCTCCGCGCGCTGCGCGGTGAGCTCGGAGACGAGGTCGTTGAGGTGCTGGACGCGGGCGTTGATCTCGTCCTCGTCGAGCTTGCCGTCGAGCTTCTCGGCCTCCGTGCCGTCCTCGTCGGAGTAGCCGAACACGCCGGTGACGTCCATCCGCGCGGCGACCAGGAAGTCACACAGCGTCTGGAACTCCTCCTCAGTCTCCCCCGGGAACCCGACGATCACGTTGGACCGCACGCCGGCCTCGGGCGCGAGCTCGCGCACCTGGTCGAGCAGGCCGAGGAAGCTCTCCGGGTCGCCGAAGCGGCGCATCCGGCGCAGCACCGTGGCGCTGGCGTGCTGGAAGGACAGGTCGAAGTACGGCGCCACGCCGGGCGTCGTCGCGATGGCGCGGACCAGTCCCGGGCGGGTCTCGGCGGGCTGCAGGTAGGAGACCCGGACCCGCTCGATGCCGTCGATCGCGGTCAGCTCGGGCAGCAGCGTCTCGAGCAGGCCGAGGTCGCCGAGGTCCTTGCCGTAGGAGGTGGAGTTCTCCGAGACGAGGAACAGCTCCTTGACGCCCTGGTCGGCCAGCCAGTGGGCCTCCTGCAGCACGTCGGAGGGCCGGCGGCTGACGAACGAGCCGCGGAACATGGGGATCGCGCAGAAGGTGCAACGCCGGTCGCAGCCGCTGGCCAGCTTGAGCGGGGCCATCGGGCCACCGTCGAGGCGGCGCCGGATCGCGGAGCGGCCGGGGATGGCGATGTCGAAGTCGGCGCCGAACCCGGCGGTCTCGGCGGTCTCGACAGCGGCCTGCCGCTCGGCGGGGCTGATCGGCAGCAGCAGCCGCCGGTCGCGCGGGGTGTGCGGGTGCGGCCGCTCACCGGCGAGGATCGAGCGCAGTCGCCCGGAGATGTCCTGGTAGTCGTCGAAGCCCAGCACGGCATCGGCCTCGGGCAACGAGTCGGCGAGCTCCTCGCCGTACCGCTCCGCCAGACAGCCCACCGCCACGACTGCCTGCGGCCGGCCGGTCTCCTTGAGGTCGGCGGCGGCGAGCAGGGTGTCGATCGAGTCCTTCTTGGCCGCGTCGACGAAGCCGCACGTGTTGACCACGACCGTGTCGGCGTCCTCCGGGTCGTCGACGAGCGTGAAGCCGTCCGCGGCGAGGCGGCCGGCCAGCTCCTCGGAGTCGACGTCGTTGCGTGCGCACCCGAGGGTGAGCAGCGCGACCGAGACGGGGTTCGTGGGTGTGCTGGTCATGTCCGGTCGAGGATACCGGCGGACGGGGGCCCGCCGGCATTCCTCGGTCGTGTGATCAGGAGCCGGCGACGGTCTTGGAGGCCTCGGCACCGGTGTCGCCGAGCGCCTGCGGCTTCTTGGCGCCGATGGCGTAGGTCACCGAGCCGTCGGAGCTCCAGATCCGCACCGGCGGGACCACCTTGAGCTCGGAGGTCTGCCCGAAGGCCAGGTTGCCGTCGAAGACGATCTCGCCGGCAGCGTCGCGGATGACCAGCTGGGCTCCCCCGCCGGCCGCGACCAGGGTCAGCTTGACCGGGTCGCCCTTCGCGGCGGCGGCCTTGGAGATGCCGCCGCTCTGGTTGAGGACCGGCGTCTCGCCGACGGCGACGGGCCCGCCCATCACCAGCTTGGCCACCGACCAGATCAGCACCGCACCCATCACCGCGGCGATGAGCACCGACCAGTTGCGGCCGCCGCGGGTGCTGCGGATCGAGCCGCCGGTGCCGGTCGCGAGCTCGGCCTCGAACACGCGGCGCGGGTCGACCGGGGCGTCGGCGTAGGTCTCGTCGTACGACGCCACGAGCGGCCCCGCGTCGATGCCGAGGACCCGGGCCAGGGTGCGCAGGTGGCCACGGGCGTAGAAGTCGCCACCGCAGGGCGCGAAGTCGTCGACCTCGATCGCCTCGATCACGTGGGGACGGATCCGGGTCCGCTCGGAGAGCTGGTCGATCGTGAGGCGCAGCCGGTCGCGGGCCGCGGTCAGCTCGGGGCCGATCACGGGCTGGGCAGCCGGACGCACCGCCAGGTCGTCGAGGACGACCGTGACCGCACCGCTCTCCTCGAGATCGACGGGATGCGGCGCCTCGACGACGGGCGCCCGGACCAGGGTCGGGCGGTCCAGCTCGACCCGCGCGGCGAGCACGGTCGTGCGCTCCGGAGCCGGCGGCTCCTCCTCCACGGCGGCGAACTCGTCGGTGGTCTCGGTGTCCTCGGCGAGGATCACCTCCCCGGTGTCCTCGAAGTCGGCCTCGTCCGAGGTCTCCTCGACCACGTCGTCGCCCGCTCGTCCCGACAGGCCTGCGGCCACCCGGGCCGCGATGCCGCGCCGGGCCTCGGGTGCGACGGGCTCCTCGTCGGCGTACAGGTCGCTCAGCTTGGGCACCGACTCGCTGCGCGACGCGGCGGTCTCGTCGGACAGGCCCGGCACGACCTCGACGACGTCCGCGCGGCCGTCGGCCAGGTCCGCGAGCGCGTCGCTCAGGGAGCCGGACTCGACGCCGACGACGCGCGTCGCCAACGTCAGCGGTACGACGAGCTGCTGGTCGTCGTACCCGTCGACCAGGATGTGCCCGTCCCGGACCAGGCCGCGTCGCGGCAGGTGCTCGAGGCAGTCGATCTCGGGCCAGGCGATTCCACGCCACGTGGCACCGTGCCGCAGTCGTACGCCGTGGTCGTCGGCGACCAGGAGCGGCGCGCGACCGTCGACGAGGGAGGCCACGTGGGCCACGGTCACCAGCGCCAGCACACCGAAGGACAGCCAGTCCAGGGTGCTGCCGCCGCTGAACGCGCGCACCGCGAAGGCGACCGTGAGCAGGGCGGAGAACCCGCCGACGGACGCCGACAGGGCGACGTTGCGGCGGACCTCGATCCGGTGCTCGCCCGGCTTCTCGGTCGGCTGGTCCGTGGTCTCGGTCATCTCGCTCACGCCTCCCCCTGGATGGTCATGATCACGGCATCGATCTCATCGGGCTTGACCAGCACGTCGCGCGCCTTGGACCCCTCGCTGGGTCCGACCACGCCACGGCTCTCGAGGATGTCCATCAGCCGGCCGGCCTTGGCGAAGCCGACGCGGAGCTTGCGCTGCAGCATCGACGTGGAGCCGAACTGCGTGGAGACCACGAGCTCGATCGCCTGGATGACCAGGTCCATGTCGTCGCCGATGTCGTCGTCGAGCACCTTGCTGGACGCCGCCGGCGCGGTGACGTCCTCGCGGTAGCTCGGCTCGAGCTGGCCCTTGCAGTGCTTGACGACCTGCTGGATCTCCGGCTCGCTGACCCACGAGCCCTGCACGCGGATCGGCTTGGAGGCACCCATGGGCAGGAACAGTCCGTCACCCTGGCCGACCAGCTTCTCGGCACCCGGGGTGTCGAGGATGACGCGGCTGTCGGCGAGGCTGGAGGTCGCGAAAGCCAGTCGGGACGGGACGTTCGCCTTGATCAGACCGGTCACGACGTCGACCGACGGGCGCTGCGTCGCGAGCACCAGGTGGATGCCGGCGGCGCGGGCGAGCTGGGTGATCCGGACGATCGAGCTCTCGACGTCGCGCGGGGCGACCATCATCAGGTCGGCGAGCTCGTCGACGATCACCAGCAGGTACGGGTACGGCGTCAGCGTGCGCTCGCTGCCCGGCGGGACCTCGACCTTGCCCTCGCGGACGGCCTTGTTGAAGTCGTTGATGTGCCGGAAGCCGAAGTTGGCGAGGTCGTCGTACCGCATGTCCATCTCGCGGCAGACCCACTCGAGGGCCTCGGCGGCCTTCTTGGGGTTGGTGATGATCGGCGTGATCAGGTGCGGGACGCCCTCGTAGGCGTTCAGCTCGACCCGCTTGGGGTCGACCATGATCATCCGCACCTCGTCGGGCGTGGAGCGCATCAGCACCGAGGTGATCATCGAGTTGATGAAGCTCGACTTGCCGGAGCCGGTGGCACCGGCGACCAGCAGGTGCGGCATCTTCGCGAGGTTCGCGACGACGAAGCCGCCCTCGACGTCCTTGCCGAGGCCCGCGATCAGCGGGTGGTGGTCGGTGCGCGCGACGTTGGAGCGGAGCACGTCGCCGAGGGAGACGATCTCCTTGTCGGTGTTGGGGATCTCGACGCCGACCGCGGACTTGCCGGGGATCGGGCTGAGGATGCGGACGTCCTCCGAGCCGACGGCATAGGAGATGTTGCGCTGGACGCCGAGGATCTTCTCGACCTTGACGCCGGTGCCGAGCTCGATCTCGTAGCGGGTGACCGTCGGACCGCGGGTGTAGCCGATGACCTGCGCGTCGACGTTGAACTCGTCGAGCACGCCCTGCAGGCGCGACACGACGTCGTCGCTTGCCTTGGACCGGGCGCGGTGCGGGTCGCCGGGCTTGAGTGCGGTGGTGTCGGGCAGCGTGTAGACGATGTCGCCGGACAGGGCGAGCTGCTCGACGCGCTGCGGCAGGTCGGCGTGCGGCGGCGGCTCGAGCTCACCGGTCTCGTCGTCAGCGGTCGCGGACTGCGCCAGCCGGCGGGCGATGAGGGCGTTGGAGCCCGCCTCCGGGTCGATCGGCTCGTCGTCGACGAGCGGTACGTCGATGGGCGTGAGCAGCTCCATCGACTCCTCGGTCGGGCTCGGCTCCTCGTCCTTCTTGCGGCGCCGCTTCTTGGGCTCGGCGAGGACCGGGGAGTCGTACGCCGGGTCGCCCATCCGCTCGAAGGTGTCGTCGATGCTGAGCGGCTGCGCGTCGCCGTACTCGTGGTGGCGGCCCAGCAGCAGGTCGCCGATCTCGCGCAGTCGGTCGGGCACGCGGTACAGCGGCGTCGCGGTGATCACGAGGATCCCGAAGAAGGCGAGCAGCGCCAGCAGCGGTACGACGACCGCCGGCGCGCGGAGCAGGTCGAGGAGCAGGGCGGAGACGACGTACCCGACCGCGCCGCCGCCGTCACGCAGCGGCGTGGTGTCGCCCTGCACGGGCTCGGGGCTGCCGTTGGCGATGTGGACGATGCCGAGCAGGCCGAAGGCGAACGCGGTCCAGCCGATGACCTGGCGCCCGGCCGGGCCGTTGCCGACCGGGTCGCGCATGACCCGCCAGCCGGCGGCCAGCACGAGCAGCGGCACGAACCAGCCGATCTTGCCGACCGATCCGGACACCGCGGCGCGGGTGAACTCCATGACGCCACCGGGCACCTCGAACCAGACCGCTCCGGTGATGATCAGCGCGACGGCGACCAGCAGCAGGCCGAAGCCGTCGCGGCGCTGCTCGGGATCGATGTCCCGGGCGCCGTGACCGACGCCGCGGGTGACCGCGCCGATGCCGTGCGCGAAGGCGAGCCACAGGGCGACCACTCCCCTGCCGAGCGCTGTGAAGGCGCGCAGCACAGGACCGGGGCCGGTGCGCACCGCCCGCGGGGCAGGCCGCTTCGCCGCCGACTTCTTGGCCGGCGGTCGCTTCTTGGTGGTCGTACTCCGGGTACGCGAGCTGGCTGTCTTCTTCACGCCCGAGCGGGAGGAAGAGCTGGTCCTGCTGCGCGACGCCGGCGGGGAAGACGTACGGGTCGCCATGACACCAAACCTAGGCGATCGTCCCACCAGTCACAGGGACCACAGGGCGGTGTGTCTCGCGTGGGCCCTGCACCATGACCTGGGCCTCGTCCGGGGCGGCGCCGTCGCGTTGGCGAGCAGTCGTCGTACCCGCGCGGCGTGAACGTCGCCGAGCTCGGCGAGCTCACCGCGCGGTCCGGGACCAGGCGGTCGTGGCGGGCGAGTTCGCCCGCCACGCGGGCGAGGCAGCGCCCGAAGTTCCTGCGGCCCACCGGCCCACCTGACGCAGAGTTTGCTCTGAACCTCTGGACCGTCCGCATTCCTGCCCCCTAGGGTGCCGGGAACGTGCTCGGGAGCCGGCACCCCCTAGGCCTGTCGAGGGCACGTTCTATCTCGAGGAGAACATCGTGAGACTCAACCTTCCTGACGCCCTGAGGAAGGGCGTCGGACTCTCTCTCGTCGGGGCGGCCCTCGTGGTCATCCCGTCGACAGCGACGGTGGCAGCGCCGAAGGACCCGTCCGTCGTGCAGCAGATGCGCGGCGAGGCCAGCGGCAACGTCGCGGTGACGACTTCGCCGGCCACCGACAAGGTCAGCTTCATCAGCGCGACCGGCGACCTGTACCCGTCCGAGCAGTCGGGCAAGTCCCGCAGTGGGGCCGAGGCCAAGGCCAGCGGGTACGTCGACAAGTACGCCCGCGCGTTCGGTGCGACCGCCGCCCAGCTGCAGCAGACCGCCACCACCCAGACGCCCGCCGGCTTCACCGTCGACTTCGGGCAGTCCTACCAGGGCGTGCCGGTGTTCGGCGCGAAGCTGCGCGCGCACGTCGACGCGCAGGGCGACCTGACGTCGGTGACCGGGTACGTCGTACCGAAGGTCGACGTCGACGTGACGCCGCACCTCGACAAGGACGCAGCGGTCGCCAAGGCGATCAAGCTCGCCGCCGACGCACCGGCCGGCCAGGGCGACGCCGCGACGAAGAAGCCGAAGGCGAGCGACCTGAGTGCCACCAAGGCGGACCTGATGGTCTACCGGATGGGCGCGATCCAGGGCGTCGAGGGCCGCAACCTGCTGGCCTGGGTCGTCGAGGTCACCGACGGAAAGCAGGTACGCGAGACCTCCGTGCTCGACGCGACCACCGGCAAGCCGGTCAACCGCTACACGATGATCGCGCACGCTCTCGACCGTGAGCTGCACGAGACCTCGGTCGACGCTCCGATCGTGTGGAAGGAGGGCGACGCCTTCCCCGGCACGCTGGACCCCGACCAGAAGAGCGAGGTCCAGGGCACCGGCGAGGCGTACTGGTTCTTCAAGAACTCGTTCGGCCGCGACTCCTGGGACGGCGCGGGCGGCAAGATGATCACGGTCAACAACGACCCTGACATCGCCTGCCCGAACGCCAACTGGAACGGCACCTCCACCAACTACTGCTCCGGCGTCTCCTCCGACGACACCGTGGCCCACGAGTGGGGGCACGCCTACACCGAGAAGACCTCCGGCCTGCTCTACCAGTGGCAGCCCGGCGCGATGAACGAGGCCTACTCGGACATCTGGGGCGAGACGGTCGACATGCTCAACGGCCGGTTCAACGCACCGGACGAGGAGACGCACCGCACCGACGGCAAGTGCTCCGAGGGCACCCGCGGCGCCATCGGCGTCGTGGTGACCCCGCTGAACGAGGTCGGCGACTGCACCGCAGCCGCTGCGGCCTTCGGCCCGATCATCGACGGCCAGACCGGCCCGCTCGTCGTCGGGACCGACGCGGTCGAGGAGGACGGTGGCGAGGTGGTCGGCACCGACACCGACGGCTGCTCCCCGTTCGACAACGCGGCCGCCATCGCCGGCAAGTTCGTGTACGTCGACCGCGGGCTGTGCGCCTTCGCCGACAAGATCGCGAACGCCGAGGACGCCGACGCGACCGGCATCATCTTCGGCAACAACCGCCCCGGCGTGCAGTCGGTGGCCGGCTTCTCCGACCTGG
The DNA here is from genome assembly GCF_057813895.1 of Nocardioides sp. F233. NCBI lineage: Bacteria > Bacillati > Actinomycetota > Actinomycetes > Propionibacteriales > Nocardioidaceae > Nocardioides > Nocardioides sp. F233. The sequence goes on along the minus strand of NZ_JBVASH010000003.1, from coordinate 327,218 downwards.
TCGGCGCCATGGTCAGCCAGGCCGACGGCACCAAGATCAAGGCCGCGGCCGGTCCGCTGACGATCACGCTGACCGACGCCGAGCCTCCCGGCTCGCGCGACTCGAGCTTCCGGTGGCTGTCCGGTGAGGATGACCCGGCCTTCGGCGGCGCGATCCGCGACATGTGGAACCCGACCTGCTACGGCGACCCGGGCAAGGTGTCGGACGAGGAGTACTTCTGCGACACCGACGACAGCGGTGGCGTGCACACCAACTCCGGCGTGGTCAACCACACCTACGCGCTGCTCGTGGACGGTGGCACCTACAACGGGCAGACCATCGGCGCGCTGGGCCTCGACAAGGCGGCGCACATCTTCTGGCACACGCAGACGAACTACCTGACGTCGACGTCGGGCTTCGCCGAGCTTGCCGACGGCCTGGAGCAGTCCTGCGCCGACCTGACCGGCAACACCACGCTGAAGAAGCTGACCCTGGGCGACAGCGGCCCGAACCTCGAGGGCGGCAGCGCCGACGACGCGGGCGTCCTCGACACGCCGATCAACGCCACCGACTGCGCGAACGTGGCGAAGGCGGCCCAGGCCACCGAGCTGCGCACGGAGCCGGTGCAGTGCAACTTCAAGCCGATGTTCCACCGCGGCACGGTCAGCTGTGGTTCCGACACGGTGACCAAGACGTTGTGGTCCGAAGGCTTCGAGTCGGGCATCCCGGCCGCCTGGGCCGAGGACGTCGTGGCACCCGGCTCGCACTTCCCGTCGAAGGTCGTCACCACCCTTCCCGAGGTCTCGAAGGGCGGCGTCCAGCACAAGGGCGGCTCGGCCGTCCTGTACTTCGACGACAAGGGCGACGACGGCAACTTCGGCACCTGCAAGGTCGGCAACCCGAACGACTACTCCTCGCGGGTGAGCCGGACCACGCCGACCCTGACCGTCCCCGAGGGCGCACTCCCCCGGTTCTCGTTCGACCACTACGTGGCGTCCGAGGTCGGGTTCGACGGCGGCAACGTCAAGGTCAGCGTCAACGGCTCGCCGTACGACCTGGTGCCGGCCAACGCCTGGCTCTACAACGCGCCCGGCGGCGAGCTCGAGACCGCGGCGGGCGGCAACACCAACCCGATGGCGGGCGAGGAGGCGTTCACCGGCTCCGACGGTGGCGTCCCGACCGGCGCCTGGGGCACCTCGATCGTCGACCTGTCGATGATCAGCCGTCCCGGCGACACCGTGCAGTTCCGGTTCGACTTCGGCATGGATGGCTGCAACGGCAACAACGGCTGGTACATCGACAACGTGGAGCTCAGCGTCTGCACCGCGCCCGTCGTGAACCCGCCGGCTCCCGGCACCGCGACCGTTGCCCCGAAGGCGAGCGCCAAGAAGGGCACTGTCACGATCAGCATCGCCACCGCCGGTGGTGTCCCGCTGGCCGGCCCGGTGACCGTCACGATCAAGGGCAAGCAGTACACCGGGACCGTGGTCAACGGCGTGCTGACGATCAAGGCCAAGAAGCAGCTCCGCAAGCTGTGGAAGCAGGGCGTGCGCAAGGTCAAGGCGACCGTGAGCTACCCCGGTGACGCCAAGATCGCCGCCTTCACCGCGACGGTGACGATCAAGCTGAAGGGCAAGCAGTAGCCGACAGCGACACACAGGTCCGGCGTCCGTCCGGCGGGTACTCCCCGCTGGGCGGGCGCCGGTTTCGTACGCTCGCCCTTCCACCCCTCGCTCCTGCTCGGAGGATCGTCATGCACCCCAGCCGTCCCCGCCGTCTGGCCACCCGTCTCGCCGTCGTCGCCACCACGGTGACCGCACTGCTCGCCACCAGCGCGCCCGGCGCCCAGGCAGCGGTGCGCGATCACGACATGGTCAGCCGTGCCGACGTCCTGAAGGTGTTCCCCCAGCTCAGGCACAACAACAACCTCGCGACGTCGGCGTGGAAGGAGAAGGTGCTGCGCTACCCGAACCCGGAGGCCTGCTCGACGCCGGCGGAGGCGCAGGGCAGATCAGGTCGCGAGTTCGGCACCGGGTACGGCATGGCTGAGGAGCCGCGCACGTTCAACGCGTACCTCGTCCAGTTCGGTCAGGCCCAGCAGGCCAGGCTGATCCTCCGCAGCGCCAAGGCCCACGTCACCGCCTGCGCCCAGTACTGGGCCGGCGTCAACTCCACGGTCCGTCCGGCGAAGGTGCCGCGGGTCGGCGACCAGCGGGTCGCCTTCCGCACGGTCAAGTACTTCCAGGACGGCCCCCAGGAGGTCACGACCGTCGTGGTGCGCGACGGCAAGCGGGTGCTGATCATGACCGTCATGGAGCCGGGCACCGTCAAGGCACGCAAGCTCGCACAGATCTCGCGGATCGCAGCCCGCAAGATGGGCTGAGCCCGGCGAGGTCTCAGGCCCGGCGCTGCGCGCCTTGCTTGCTCCCTAGGCCTCGACGACCACCGGTATGATCATCGGACGGCGCTTGTGGGTGTTGCTCACCCAACGGCCGATGGTCCGGCGGATCACCTGCTGCAGCTGGTAGGTGTCGGTGCTGCCCTCGGTCAGCGACCGGTTGACCGCGTCGATGATCGGCTGCTTGACCGAGTCGAAGTCGGAGTCGGCCCAGGCGTGGCCGCGGGCATGGATCTCGGGGCCGGCGGAGACCTTGCCGGCGACGGAGTCGACGACCACGATCACCGAGACGAAGCCCTCCTCGCCGAGGATCCTGCGGTCCTTGAGCTCGGACTCGGTGACGTCGCCGACCGACTGGCCGTCGACGAACACGTAGCCGCACTCGACCTTGCCGACCACGGAGGCCACGCCGTCGACGAGGTCGACCACGACGCCGTCCTCGGCGTACACGACGTTCTCGACGCCGGTGGCCTTGGCCAGCTCGCCGTTGGCGAGCATGTGCCGGACCTCGCCGTGGACGGGCAGCACGTTCTTCGGCTTGACGATGTTGTAGCAGTAGAGCAGCTCACCGGCGCTGGCGTGGCCGCTGACGTGGACCAGGGCGTTGCCCTTGTGGACGACGTTGGCGCCGAGGCGGGACAGTCCGTTGATCACCCGGTAGACGGCGTTCTCGTTGCCGGGGATCAGGCTCGAGGCGAGGACGACGGTGTCGCCCTCCTCGAGGTGCACGAAGTTGTGGCTGCGCTGCGCGATCCGGGCCAGGGCACTGAGCGGCTCACCCTGCGAACCGGTCGAGATGAGCACCTGTCGGTCGGGCGCGAGATCGGCGAGCTCCTTGGCGTCGACCATGACGCCCGGCGGGACGTGGAGGTAGCCGAGGTCGCGGGCGATCGCCATGTTGCGGACCATCGAGCGGCCGACGTAGGCGACCTTGCGGTTGTGCTTCACCGCGGTGTCGAGGACCTGCTGGACGCGATGGACGTGGGAGGCGAAGCAGGCGACGATGATCCGCTGCTTCGACTCGGCGAAGGCCTGCTCCAGCACCGGCGTGATCTTGCGCTCGGCCGTGGTGAAGCCGGGGACGTCGGCGTTGGTGGAGTCGGTGAGGAAGAGGTCGACGCCCTCCTCACCCAGCCGGGCGAACGCCCGCAGGTCGGTGATCCGGCCGTCGAGTGGCAGCTGGTCCATCTTGAAGTCGCCGGTGTGGAGCACCATGCCGGCGCCCGTGCGGATCGCGACCGCGAGCGCGTCGGGGATCGAGTGGTTGACCGCGACGAACTCCAGGTCGAAGGGGCCGAACGAGATCCGGTCGCCCTCCTTGACCGTGTGGAACGGCGTGTTGCGCAGCCGGTGCTCGCGCAGCTTGGAGTTGAGCAGCGCGAGCGTCAGCTGCGAGCCGACGAGCGGGATGTCCGGCCGCTCGCGCAGGAGGTACGGCGTCGCGCCGATGTGGTCCTCGTGCCCGTGGGTGAGGACGAGCGCCTCGACGGCGTCGAGCCGGTCCCGGATCGCCGCGAAGTCGGGGAGGATCAGGTCGACGCCCGGGTGGTGGTCGTCGGGGAAGAGCACGCCGCAGTCGACGATGAGCAGCCGGCCGTCGTACTCGAAGACGGTCATGTTGCGGCCGACCTCGCCGAGGCCGCCCAGCGGGATGACGCGCAGGCCGCCCTTGGGGAGCTTCGGCGGGGCGGAGAGCTCGGGGTGCGGGTGGCTCATCAGAGCAGGCCCGCCGCGGCGAGGCCGGCACGGAGGTCGGCGACCTCCGCGTCGTCGAGCGCCATCAGTGGCGCTCGCACCGTGCGGTTGGACAGGACCCCGAGCAGCTCGAGTGCCGCCTTGGCGGTGGTCGCGCCGTAGTTGGGCACGCCCATGATCGCCTCGAAGGCGGGTATCAGGCCGGTGTGGATGCGCAGCGCCTCGGCGTGGTCACCGGCGAGGAAGGTGTCGATCATGGTGCGCAGCTGGGTGCCGGCGACGTGGCCGACGACCGAGACCAGGCCGGTGGCGCCGTAGGCGAGGTAGCCGAGGGTGTTGACGTCGTCGCCGGAGTAGACGGCGTAGCCGAGGTCGACCAGCTGGGCGGTCCGCGAGATGTCGCCGGTCGCCTCCTTGATCGCGACGACGGTCTCCCAGTCCGACGCGGCGGCGTAGGTCTCGAGCGCGATCTTGGTGCCGGTGCGGCCCGGGACGTCGTAGAGCATGACGGGTACGGCGGTCGCGTCGACGACCTGGCGGAAGTGGTTGAGCACACCGGGCTGGCTGGGCTTGTTGTAGTAGGGCGTGACGAGCAGCAGCCCGTCGGCGCCGACCTTCTCGGCCTGCTTCGCGAGCTCGACGGAGTGGCGGGTGTCGTTGGTGCCGACACCGGCGACGACCTTGGCCCGGTCGCCGACCGCGTCCTTGACCGCGGCGAGGGTCTCGCCGTCCTCGGCGCCCGTGGTGGTCGGGGACTCGCCGGTCGTGCCCGACACGACGATGCCGTCGTTGCCGTTGTCGACCAGGTGCTTGGCGACCTTCTGCACCCCGTCCAGGTCGACCGAGCCGTCCTCGAGGAACGGCGTGACCATCGCGGTCAGCATGGTGCCGAAGGGTGCAGAAGTCATGGGTCAAGGCTATCGTCCCCGGCCGGTTTCCCTCACGTTGCCGTCGTCCCGCCGCTGTCGGTGGCCGGTGGCAGGGTCGGGAACATGACCGAACCCGTGCTCTTCCTCAGCGGCTCCGGCCTGCCCGCCTGGATCTGGGACGACGTCCGCGCCGGCCTCGGCGAGTCGGCCGTCGCACCCCGTCCGGACTCCCCCGACGCCGGACCGGTGGAGTACGCCGCCGCGGCGCTCGCCGCGGTCGACTGGCCGCGGTTCACCGTGGTGGCGCACTCGGTCGGCGGGGTCGTGGCGCAGGCGCTGCTGGCCGGCGCGCCGGACCGGGTGGCCGGCGTCCTCGGAGTGGCCGCCGTGTGGCCGGTGCCCGGCCGCTCGTTCACGGGCGCGCTGCCCGCTCCCCAGCGCTGGCTGCTGCCCGTGATCCTGCGGCTCGCCGGCACCCGGCCACCGGAGAAGCAGCTGCGCGCCGGGCTGGGCGCGGGCCTGCCCAGCGCGACCGTCGATCGGCTGGTCGCGGACTTCACGCCCGAGGCGCGCCCGTTGTTCGTGACGGCGGCGCCCCGCGGCGGCGAGCCCGCGCGGGCTGGCTACGTGCACACCACCGCCGACCGCGACGTGCCGCCGGCGCTCCAGCGCAGCAGCGCCGCGGCCCTCGGCGGCGACTTCCGCCGCGAGCTGGCGACCGGCCACCTGCCGATGCTCGCCGATCCCGCGGGCCTGCTCGCCGCGGTCACCGACTTCACACGTGCGGCATGACCTCCGCCGCGACCAGCCGCAGGTGGTCGAGGTCCGTGAGGTCGAGGACCTGGAGGTAGATCCGCTGGGCGCCCAGGTCGCCGTACCGGCGGATCTTGTCGACCACCTCGTCGGGCGTTCCGGCCAGACCGTTCTCGCGCAGCTCGTCGACCTCGCGGCCGATGGCGGCGGCCCGCCGAGCGATGGTCGCCTCGTCCTCGCCGACGCAGAGGACCAGCGCGTTGGACCACGTGATCGAGTCCGGGTCGCGGCCGATCTCCTCGGCGGCGCGGCGGACCCGGCCGAACTGGACGGCGGTGAATTCCTCGTCGACGAAGGGCAGGTTGAACTCGTCGGCGTACGCCGCGGCCAGGGCCGGCGTCTTGTGGGCGCCCTTGCCGCCGATGAGCAGCGGTACGCCGCCGCGCAGGCCGTTCGACTGAACCGGCTTCGGCAGCGCCGGGCTGTCCTTGAGCTGGTAGTGCCGGCCGTCGAAGGCGTACAGCTCGCCGACCGGCGTCGACCACAGACCGGTGATCAGCTCGAGCTGCTCGGCGTACCGCTCGAAGCGCTCGCGGGTGTCGGGGAACGGGATGCCGTAGGCGGTGTGCTCCTGGGTGAACCAGCCGGCGCCGATGCCGAGCTCGACCCGGCCGCCGCTCATCTGGTCGACCTGCGCGACCTGGACGGCGAGCACGCCGGGGTACCGGAAGGTGGCGCTGGTCATCATCGTGCCGAGCCGGATGGTGCTCGTGTCACGGGCCAGACCGGCGAGCGTGGTCCACGCGTCGGTCGAGCCGGGCAGCCCGTCGCCGCTCATGTGCAGGTAGTGGTCGCTGCGGAAGAAGGCGCCGAAGCCGAGCCTCTCGGCCTCGAGGGCGACGGCCAGCAGGTCGTCGTACGTCGCACCCTGCTGCGGTTCGGTGAAGACACGGAGCTCCATGGCTCCTACCCTGCCAGTCGCGTGGTCAGCCGCGTGGTCAGGAGCCGCCGCAGGCGAAGACCCGCTCCCACCACACGATGGTGAACCCGTCGCGTGGCTCGCGGCGCACCTCGGCCCAGCGCTTCGGGCTGAACTCGGGGTAGTGCGTGTCGCCCTCGGGCGACATCGGGATCTCGGAGATGACCTGCTCGTCGGCGTACGGCATCGCGGCGGCGTAGACCGCCGCTCCCCCGCCGATCATCACCTGGCGGTCGTCCGGCTGGCCCTCGAGGATCCGGTCGGCGAGCGCGAGGGCGTCGATGATCGAGTGGGCGACCTCGACCCCCTCGGCGGCGTAGTCGGGGTCGCGGGTCAGCACGACGGTGGTGCGGCCCGGCAGCGGGCGGCCGATGCCCTCGTGGGTGGTCCGGCCCAGGATCAGCACGTGGCCCGTCGTGGTGGCCTTGAAGTGCTGGAAGTCCTCGGAGATCTTCCACGGGATGTCGGCGTCGGCGCCGATGACACCGTTCTCGGCGACGGCGGCCACCATCGTGACCCGCCGTCCGGCAGGAGTGCTCATACGGCGATCGGCGCCCTGATCGCGGGGTGCGGGTCGTAGCCCTCGACCGTGATGTCCTCGAGCTCGAAGGCGTCGATCTCGGTCACGGCGGGGTTGAGGACCAGCGTGGGCAGCGGCCGCGGATCGCGGGTGAGCTGGAGCCGGGCCTGCTCGAGGTGGTTGGAGTAGAGGTGCGCGTCGCCGAGCGTGTGCACGAAGTCGCCGACGCCGAGGCCGGCGACCTGGGCGACCATGTGGGTGAGCAGGGCGTACGACGCGATGTTGAACGGCACGCCGAGGAAGACGTCGGCCGAGCGCTGGTAGAGCTGGCAGCTCAGCCGGCCGTCGGCGACGTAGAACTGGAACAGGCTGTGGCACGGCGGCAGCGCCATGTCGTCGACCTGGCTCGGGTTCCACGCCGAGACGATGTGGCGGCGGCTGTCGGGGTTGGCTCGGACCTGGTCGATGACCTGGGCGAGCTGGTCGATGTGGCCGCCGTCGGGGGTGGGCCACGAGCGCCACTGGGCGCCGTACACGGGGCCGAGGTCGCCGTTCTCGTCGGCCCACTCGTCCCAGATCGTGATGCCGCGCTCCTGCAGCCAGCGCACGTTGGTGTCGCCGCGCAGGAACCAGAGCAGCTCGCCGAAGACCGACCGGGTGTGGATCTTCTTGGTGGTCACCAGCGGGAAGCCCTCGGTGAGGTCGAAGCGCATCTGGTGACCGAACACGCTCAGCGTGCCGGTGCCGGTGCGATCGCCCTTCTCGGCGCCCTCGTCGAGGATCCGCTGGACGAGGTCGAGGTACGCGCGCACGGCTTCAGGCTAGTCGGCGGGCGGTCGTCACAGCGCGACCGTCCCGTGGATGGTCGTCAGGGTGTCGCCGCCGATCCAGATGGTGCCGGCGTCATCGGTGTCGACGTGGATCCGGCCGCGGCGGCCGATCACGGTGCCCTGCGAGGCGACGTACGACGGCGGGAGGGTGCCGTCGGCGGTCAGCCACTGCGCGAGCGAGGCGTTGAGCGACCCGGTGACCGGATCCTCGGCGATGCCCGCCGCGTGCGGCGCGAACGCCCGCACCTCGACCGCGCACTCCGCTCCGTCGGGGTACGGCCCGACGACCCCGACGTCGACCGGCAGCCGGCCGTGGTCGGGCCTCAGGGCGAGGACCTGCTCGGCCGAGGCGAGCCGGACGCCGACCCAGCCCGGGCCGTTGTCGGCCCAGGCGATGTCGAGGACGTCCGCCCGGTCGATGCCGAGCGCGGCGGCGATCTCGTCGGCGAGGGCGTCCTCGACCGGTCCGGAGCGGAGCAGGTCGGGAGCCGCGAACGCGAGTCGACCACGGGTGCGGCGCAGCTCGACGAGCCCGACGCCGCACTGCTGCACGATCCGGTCCCCCGCCGGCGCGCCGCCCTGCTCGAGCCACGCGTGCGCCGAGCCCAGGGTCGGGTGGCCGGCGAACGGCAGCTCGGTCTCGGTCGTGAAGATCCGCAGCCGGTAGTCGGCGCCCGGCTCGGTCGGCTCCAGCAGGAAGGTCGTCTCGCTGAGGTTGGTCCAACGGGCGAAGCGCTGCATCTCCTCCTCGCTCATCCCGTCGGCGCCGTGCACCACCGCGACCGGGTTGCCGAGCAGCGGCTCGGCCGTGAAGACGTCGACCTGCCGGAAGGCGCGGGTCGTCGTACTTGCGCTCATGCGGACAGCGACATCGGTCCGTAGACCTCGCGGTCGACCTCGAAGAGGGTCACGTGCGTGACACCCAGGTCGGCGAGCGCGGACCAGGTCTCCCCGATCCACGACTCGGCGTCGCCCTGGTTGGGGAACGCGACGTCGGCGTACTCCGTCGCCTCAGCGCCGCTCAGCGTCACCTCGGCACCCGTGGCGTCCTCGAGGCGCCAGTGCCACGGGTTCTCGGCCGGGGCGGAGGGGCGGTACGGCGCGGGCTGCTCGGGAAGGCTCATGTCAGGACTCTCGCACGGAGGGCTGGACGAACGGCGGCTTGGTGATCTGGAAGACCTCGGGCCGGCCGCGTACGTCGACCATCACCTCGGCCCCGTCGTCGACCACCGTCGAGACGAGCGCGAGGGCGATGCCCTTCTTCATGGTCGGCGAGAAGGTGCCGGAGGTGACCTCGCCGAGCGGGACGTCGCGCAGCAGCCGCACGCTCATGTGCGGGCGCGGGATCGCGCGGCCGGTCGAGACCAGGCCGACCAGCTTGCGGCGCGGGCCCTCCTCGCGCTCGGCGAGCAGCTTGTCGCGGCCCCAGAACGCGGGCTTCTTCCAGCCGACCGCCCACCCGAGGCGGGCCTCGTTGGGGGTGATGTCCGGGGAGATATCCTGGCCGTGGAGCGGGTATCCCATCTCGGTGCGCAGGGTGTCGCGGGCGCCGAGGCCAGCCGGCACGAGGCCGTACGGCTCGCCGGCCTTCATCAGCGCGTCCCACAGGGCCGGGGCGACCTCGGACGGCGCGATCAGCTCGTAGCCGCGCTCGCCGGTGTAGCCGGTGCGGCACACGACGACCTCGGCGCCCTCGAACGGCGCCTCGACGAAGGTCAGGTAGTCGTGGCCGACCGGAAGTCCGACGCCTGCGACGACCTCGTCGGACGTCGTGCCCTGGACCGCGAGGACGACGTAGTCGCGGTGGTGGTCGAGCACCTCGATGCCCTCGGGCGCGGCCTCGACCAGCCGGCGGCGTACCTCGTCGTTGTTGGCGGCGTTCGGCACGACGAGCACGTGGTCGTCGTCACGGTAGTAGGTGAAGACGTCGTCGACGATCCCGCCGGTCGCGTCGTCGACGACGAGGCTGTACTGCGCCTTGCCGGGACCGATCCGGTGCAGGTCGTTGGTGAGCGTGGCGTTGAGGAACTCGACCGCGCCCGGGCCGCGGACCACGAGCTTGCCGAGGTGGCTGACATCGAAGATGCCGACGCCGCTGCGGACCGCGGCGTGCTCCTTGACGACGCCGGTCGGGTACTCCAGCGGCATCAGCCAGCCGCCGAACTCCGAGAACTTGGCGCCGAGCGCCTCGTGCCGGTCGTGCAGCGGGCTGGTCAGCGGGGACGGGGTCGCGTCGGCCATGGTCCGGAATCTATGGCATGAGGTGGCGTCCGGGGAGCACGGATACCCTGCGACGTGTGACCACCTTCGCCCTCCGCACGGCCAGCCCTGCCAAGACCCGCGCCGAAGCGGTCGTCGTCGGGGTGCTGCCCGACGGGAAGCTGGCTCCGGGGGCCGAGGACGTCGCGGCGGCGTACGGGCGCAAGCTCGCCGGCCTGCTCACCACCATCGGCGTCAAGGGCGCGGCCGGGGAGGTCGCCAAGGTGCCGACCGGCGGCACCATCGCCTCTCCCCTGCTGGTGCTGGTCGGCCTGGGCGCCGAGCCTGACGCGGCCGCCGTACGACGCGCCGCCGGCAACGCCGCCCGTGCCGTCACCAACGCCGCCTCGGTCGCACTGGCCCTGCCCGCCGACACCCCCGAGCTGGTCCGCGCGGTCGTGGAGGGCTACCGGCTCGGCGGGTACGCGTTCACGACCTACAAGAGCAAGCCCGCCACCCCGACCACGCCGGCCGAGGTGGTCGTGCTGACGCCCGCCGCGCGCCGTACCGACGTCGTGGCGGCCGTCGAGCCGGCCCAGGTCCTCGTCGACGCGGTCGTCGCCGCCCGCGACTGGGTGAACACTCCCCCGGGCGACCTGACGCCGCCGGCCTTCGCCGACGCGATCGCCGCCGCGGTGAAGTCGACCAACAAGGGGCTCGACAAGGGCGCCGCCCAGGTGAAGGTCACCGTCCTCGACGAGGACCGCCTCGCCGAGCTCGGCTGCGGCGGCCTGCTCGCCGTCGGCGCAGGGTCGGCTGCTCCCCCGCGCCTCGTCGAGCTCAGCTACGCCCCCAAGGACGCCGTCACCCACGTCGCGCTGGTCGGCAAGGGCATCACCTTCGACTCCGGCGGTCTGTGGATCAAGCCGGCCGCCAGCATGGCCACCATGAAGGAGGACATGGCCGGCGCGGCCGCCGTCGTCCAGGCCACCCTCGCCGCCGCCCGTCTCGGCCTGCCGGTGCGGATCTCCGCGTACGCCGCCCTCGCCGAGAACATGGTCGGCGAGGCGTCGATGCGTCCCGGCGACGTGCTGACGACGTACGACGGCACCACGGTCGAGGTCACCAACACCGACGCCGAGGGTCGCCTCGTGCTCGCCGACGCGCTCGGCCGCGCGGTCGAGGCCGCGCCGGACGTGATCCTCGACATCGCCACCCTCACCGGCCACATGGTGATGGCGCTCGGCGAGAAGATGGCCGGCGTCATGGGCGACGACGAGGTCGTCGCGGCCGTGCTCGCCGCCGGCGCCGCAGCCGGCGAGGACGGCTGGCCGATGCCGATCCCGGAGTCCATGGACGAGCGCATCCACGGCTCGACCATCGCTGACCTCGCGCAGTACGACGGCATCCGCTGGGGCGGCGGCCTGTTCGCCGCCGCCTTCCTGCGCGAGTTCACCGGCGGCCTGCCGTGGGCGCACCTCGACATCGCCGGCCCGACCTTCAACAAGGGCGGCCCGGCCGGTCACCTCGCGACCGGCGCGACCGGCTACGGCGTCGCGACCCTGCTGGAGTACCTCAGGAGTCGTGCGACTGCTGGCGCCGCTGCTGCTCCCGCTGCTTCTGTGCCTGCCTGACCCGGGAGTTGTAGTCCCGCATCCGCTGCGGGATGCCGACCACCGCGGCGTCGTACGACGGGACCTGGTGGCGGTTGCAGAAGTCGTGGGCCCAGTTGATCGACGGCACCCGGCGTCGGGTCCACTCGCCGTCGTGGGCGACCAGCAGCAGGGTGACCTCGCTGACGGCGGTACGCGGCTCGACGAATCCCTCGACGCCACGGCGTGCCTGGAGCCAGGTGGTCAGGTGCTCCTCGTCGGCGCGGTCGGCTGCCCGGACCCGCGTGGAGCCGGTGCGCGTGGCGTCTCGCGCGGGGTTACTCATGCGTACCTTCGAGCGCCCGCGGAACCGGTCGAACAAACCCATGGTTCCAGTTTGCCCGAACCGTGGGTGGGCCGTTGCGAGTTGGCTCGCTCGTGGTGCAAGGATGAGACCCATGGCGACCGAAGTCACTCTCCCCGCGCTCGGTGAGTCCGTCACCGAAGGCACCGTCACTCGCTGGCTCAAGCAGGTCGGCGACCAGATCGCGATCGACGAGCCCCTGCTCGAGGTCAGCACCGACAAGGTGGACACGGAGATCCCGTCTCCCGTTGCCGGCACGCTGGTCGAGATCCGCGCGAACGAGGACGACACGGTCGAGGTCGGCGCCGTGCTGGCCGTCGTCGGCGAGGCCGGCGAGGCTGCCGCTGCCCCTGCTCCCGCTGCTGAGGCACCTGCTGCTCCGGCTCCGGTCGAGGAGGCTCCCGCTGCTCCCGCTGCTCCGGCTGCTGCGGCTCCGGTCGAGGAGGCGCCTGCTGCTGCCGCTCCCGCCGCGTCCGGTGGTGCCGCCAACGGCACCGCGGTGACCCTGCCCGCCCTGGGCGAGTCGGTCACCGAGGGAACCGTCACCCGCTGGCTCAAGCAGGTCGGTGACGCCGTCGCCGTCGACGAGCCGCTGCTCGAGGTCTCCACCGACAAGGTCGACACCGAGATCCCCTCGCCCGTCGCCGGCACGCTGCTCGAGATCAAGGCCGCCGAGGACGAGACCGTCGAGGTCGGCGCCGAGCTCGCCATCATCGGATCGGGTACGCCGGCCGCTGCTCCGGCTCCGGCTGCTCCGGCTCCGGCCGCTCCGGCTCCGGCCGCTGAGGCCCCGGCTCCCGCCGCCCCCGCTCCGGCTGCCCCCGCTCCGGCTGCCCCCGCACCCGCTGCCCCGGCCCCCGCGCCGGCCGCCGCTGCTGCTCCGGCACCCGCCGCCCCGGCCCCGGCTGCTCCGGCTCACTCGGCCGACGCTACCGACGGCCCCGGCTACGTGACTCCGCTGGTCCGCAAGCTCGCTGCCCAGCACGGCGTCGACCTCGGCCAGGTCAACGGCTCGGGTGTGGGTGGCCGGATCCGCAAGCAGGACGTCCTCGACGCCGCCGCGTCGAAGGCGCCCGCCGCTGCCGCCGCGCCGGCCGCCGCCCCCGCGGCGTCGGCTGCTGCTCCGGCCACGCCGTCCCCGCTGCGCGGCCAGACGGTCAAGGTCAGCCGGCTGCGCAAGATCATCGCCGAGCGGATGGTGGAGTCGCTGCACGTCTCCGCCCAGCTCACCCAGGTGGTCGAGATCGACGTCACCAACATCGCCCGGCTGCGCGAGAGCGTGAAGGCGGAGTTCCTGGCGCGCGAGGGCGTCAAGCTGACGTACCTGCCGTTCTTCACCAAGGCAGCGATCGACACCCTCAAGCAGCACCCGTCGCTCAACGCCAACCTCGACCTCGAGAAGGGCGAGATCACCTACTACGACCGCGAGAACGTCGCGTTCGCCGTCGACACCGACAAGGGCCTGCTGACCCCGGTCGTCAAGGACGCGGGCGACCTGTCGATCTCGGGCCTGGCGAAGAAGATCTCCGACGTCGCCGAGCGCACCCGGACCAACAAGATCGGTCCCGACGAGCTCTCCGGCGGGACCTTCACCATCACCAACCTCGGCAGCTTCGGCGCGCTGTGGGACACCCCGATCATCAACCAGCCGCAGGTCGCCATCCTCGGCCCCGGTGCCGTGGTCAAGCGTCCCGTGGTGATCGACGACGAGGACCTCGGCGAGACCATCGCGGTGCGCCACATGGTCTACTTCGCGCTCACCTACGACCACCGCGTGGTCGACGGCGCCGACGCCGGTCGCTTCCTGCGTGACCTCAAGAAGCGCCTCGAGGCCGGTCAGTTCGAGGTCTGAGCCGAGTCAGCCGTGAACGTCGTGGTCGCCGGCTCGTCCGGCTTCCTCGGCCGCCAGCTCGTCACCGAGCTGCGCGGCCGAGGCCACGACGTGACCTGCCTGGTCCGTCGTGACCCGGCACCGCATCGGTCGGCGCACGAGTCCCGCTGGGACCCGCAGACCGGCGTCGTCGACACCGAGCTGGTCCAGGCTGCCGACGTCGTCGTCAACCTCGCCGGCTCACCCCTGATCGGCAACCCCCACTCCAAGAAGTGGGCGCGCGACGTCATGACCAGCCGCCGTGCCACCACCGGCCTGCTCGCGGCCACGATCGCCGCAGCCCCGAACCCGCCCGCACTGGTCAACGCGTCCGGCGTCAGCTGGTACGGCGACCACGGACCGGCCGAGCTGACCGAGGCCTCCGACACCCGGGGCCACGCCCTGCTCACCCGCGTCGCCCGTGAGTGGGAGGCCGCGACCGAGCCTGCTGCCGGGGCCGGCGCGCGCGTCGTACGACTGCGCACCGCGCCCGTCCAGGACCGGAGCCACGCGCCGCTGCAGCAGCAGCGCCTCCAGTTCCTCGCCGGTCTCGGCGGTCGCCTGGGCAATGGTCGTCAGTACTACCCCCTCATCTCGCTGCGCGACTGGGTCGGCGCCGCAGCGTTCCTCGTCGAGCACCCGACGGCGTCGGGGCCCTTCAACCTGTGCGCGCCGGTCACGCCGACCAACGCGGAGTTCACCCGGGCGCTGGCAACGCTGGTCCACCGCCCGGCGGTGCTGCCGGCGCCCGCGGTCACGATCCGGCTGGCTGCCGGACCGATGGCCGACGAGCTGCTCGGCTCGCTCAACCTGCGTCCGGCCGCCCTGCTCGACCTCGGCTACGGGTTCAACGACCCGGACGTCGAGTCCGTGCTCGCAACCGGGCTACGCGGCTCCGCTACCTGAGCCGAGGCGAGCAGCCAGGCGTCGCCCGAGCGGACGAACACCAGGCGCCGCGTCGACGGCCCGTCGCGCGGCAGCGCCACTCGCTCCCCCGACCTGGGCCGCACGCCGATCGCGCCGGACAGCCGGTCGGTCACGACGAGCACGATCCGACGATCGGTGCGCCGCCGCAGCTCGACGGCGAGCACCTGCATCGCCATCCTCTCGACCCGCAGTCCGCGCCGCAGCCAGGCCCGAAGCATCGCCACGTCACGCGCGCCCACGGGCGAGCCCCGCACGTAGAGCGCCCGCAGCGCGCCGACGTCGCCTGCTGCCCAGGACCGAGCACGGTCCCGGTCCCAGTCACGCAGCACCGCCAGCGAGTCCACGGCCCGGGCCACGTCGACCCGACCCGCAGCGGGAGCCACCCCGGCGCGTGGGCCGGCGGTCGACGTACCGGATGGCGGTGGGGCGCCCGCGCGCAGCACCAGACCCGCGACCACCGCGACGACCGTGAGGACGACTGCGGCGGTCCCGAGAAGAACGGCCCGAGGGCCCGAGATCCGCATGGGAACGATCTTGAACCCGACCTCCGACAGGTGGCTGATTTCATCCACAGGCCGCGGAGTAGGCTCGACGGGTGACGCTGACCTTCCGCGACGACGGACTGGGACCGGACTACATCGACTACGTCACGGCGTGGGACCTGCAGCGCGAGCTGCACGCGCAGGTCGTCGCCGGCGAGCTGACCGACACCGTGCTCCTCGTCGAGCACCCGCCCGTCTTCACCGCCAGCCGCCGTACCGAGGCCCACGAGCGCCCTGCCGACCCCGGCGGCGCGCCGATCATCGAGGTCGACCGCGGCGGCAAGATCACGTTCCACGGCCCGGGCCAGCTGGTGGCGTACCCGATCGTCCGGCTGCCCGACCACGTCAAGGTCGTCGACTACGTCCGCCGCCTCGAGGAGGCGATCATCGCGGTCTGCGCCGAGCTCGGCGTCACGACCGCGCGGATCCCGGGCCGCACCGGCGTGTGGCTCAAGGCCGACGAGAAGGGTGGCGAGCGCAAGATCGCGGCCATCGGCATCCGGGTCCGCAACGGCGTCGCCATGCACGGCTTCGCGCTGAACTGCGACGTCGACCTCAGCTGGTACGACCGGTTCGTCCCCTGCGGCATCTCGGATGCGGGAGTCACCTCGCTGAGCGCCGAACTGGGGCGCGACGTACCCGTGCGCGAGATCCTCGAGTCGGTACGACGCCACCTGGCCGAGCTGCTGGAGTGGAAGGACTACGTCCTCACCCCCGACTACGAGCCGCGCCCCGACCCGGCGAAGGTGGCCGTGCCGGTCGTCAGCTATCCCCGAGTAGGCTGAGCCGGTGAGTGCGACACCCGAGGGGCGCAAGCTCCTCCGCCTGGAGGTCCGCAACGCGGAGACCCCGATCGAGCGCAAGCCCTCCTGGATCAAGACCCGCGCCAAGATGGGGCCGGAGTACACCGCCCTGCAGAAGCTGGTGAAGTCCGAGGGACTCCACACCGTCTGCCAGGAAGCCGGCTGCCCCAACATCTTCGAGTGCTGGGAGGATCGTGAGGCGACCTTCCTCATCGGTGGCGACCAGTGCACGAGGCGCTGCGACTTCTGCCAGATCGACACGGGTCGCCCGGAGCCGTTGGACCGTGACGAGCCGCGACGGGTCGCGGAGTCGGTCCAGACCATGGGTCTGAAGTACGCCACCATCACCGGCGTCGCCCGCGACGACCTGCCCGACGGCGGCGCCTGGCTGTACGCCGAGACCGTC
Source organism: Nocardioides sp. F233 (assembly GCF_057813895.1). Classification (NCBI taxonomy): domain Bacteria; kingdom Bacillati; phylum Actinomycetota; class Actinomycetes; order Propionibacteriales; family Nocardioidaceae; genus Nocardioides; species Nocardioides sp. F233. Next base: position 310,492 of record NZ_JBVASH010000003.1, on the reverse strand, counting down.
CGCGCGATCCACGAGCTCAACCCCGACACCGGCGTGGAGAACCTGGTCCCCGACTTCAACGGCGATCCCTCGCTGTTGGCCGAGGTGTTCGAGTCACGCCCCGAGGTCCTCGCCCACAACCTGGAGACCGTGCCGCGGATCTTCAAGCGGATCCGCCCCGCGTTCCGCTACGACCGGTCGCTGGGTGTGCTGACGGCCGCGCGCGAGTTCGGACTGGTCACCAAGTCCAACCTCATCCTCGGCATGGGCGAGACCCGCGAGGAGGTCTCGGTCGCACTCCAGGACCTGTACGACGCCGGCTGTGAGCTCGTCACGATCACGCAGTACCTGCGCCCCTCCGTCCGCCACCACCCCGTCGAGCGGTGGGTCAAGCCCGAGGAGTTCGTCGAGCTCGCCACCGAGGCCGAGGAGATCGGCTTCGCCGGCGTGCTGTCCGGGCCACTCGTGCGTTCGTCGTACCGGGCGGGTCGTCTGTATCGTCAGGCGATGGCCGCGCGGGACGCCCGCGCCGAAGCAACTGCCTGAGGAGACCGCAGCACCCCATGTCGAACACGCCACTCGACCCGTCCACGATGAGCCGTCGCCGGCAGATCCTCGAGACCTACAAGATGTCCCGGGAGGTCGACCCGGCCATCCGCTGGTGGATGCTCGGCTCGTTCCTGGTCTTCGGCGGCCTCGGCCTGGCACTGTTCCGGCTGGTCCTGCCCCACAACAACTCGGTCTTCAGCTGGATCCTCGCCGGCATCGCGAGCTTCCTCATCGGCCTGCTCGCCGTGATGATCGTGTTCGGCCGCCGCGCCCAGAAGGCCGCGTTCGCCCGCCTCGACGGCCAGCTCGGCGCCGCCGCCCGCGCGCTCACCATGCTGCGCCGCGGCTGGGTGATCGAGGAGGTCGTCGGCTTCACCAAGCAGCAGGACATGGTCCACCGCGTCGTCGGCCCCCCGGGCATCGTCCTGGTCGGTGAGGGCAACCCGGCCCGCCTCAAGGCACTGATGGCCAGCGAGCACAAGAAGCACGAGCGCGTTGCCGGCGACTACCCGGTGCACGACGTACTCGTCGGCAAGGACGAGGGCCAGGTCCCGCTCAACAAGCTGGTCCGCCACGTCCAGAAGCTCGGCCGCCAGGTCAAACCCGCCGAGATCACCGAGATCCGCCAGCGCCTGCGCGCCCTCGACGCCCAGCGCCCGAAGGTCCCGCTCCCCCGCGGCCCGGTGCCGACCTCGATGAAGGGGATGCGCGGCAACCTCCGCGGTCGCTGATCCTCCTCTCTCCACAGCTCGTCGCCTGCTGGTGGCGCCTGCCGCCCGGATCGGGATAGCGTCGCGAACGCGTCCCCGGTCCGGGCGCTGCAATTCTCGGGTGGACCTTTGCGTACGACGATCCGCGCCGCCGTCGCGGCTGCTGTGCTGCTGGCGCTTGCTGGGTGCTCGCACGGCGAGGTGTCGCCGCGGGACCCGTCCTCGACATGGACCCCGACGGGGAAGATGGAGACGCCCACGTCGGCTGCGCCTGATCCGGTCGAGCCGGAGCTGCCCGCTGCTGCTGCCGAAGCGAGTGAGGCCGGGGCACGGGCGTTCATCCAGTACTACTGGGAGCTGATCAACTACGCCCAGGTGACTGGGAACGTGAAGGCGCTCCGCGCTGTGTCCAATGCCAACTGTGGCGGATGCAACGGTGGCATCAAGCGGATCCGCAAGCAGTACCGAGGCGGCGGTCACGTGATCGGTGGAGACCACACGGTTGCCATCAGCGCGATCCGGCCGCTCTCGATCGATTCGGGCGAACTCACCGGTTTCCACGCCACTGTTGCAACGCAGCACGACGCCCAGACGTTGATCGATCGCGATGGCACCGAAGAAGCCATCGAGCCCGGCGCTGCGACCTTCGAGATGTACCTCATCTGGACGCCGGAAGGCCATTGGCGCGTCGATGTCATGGAGATCAGATGAGGACCGCCGTCGTCGCTGCTCTGGCGAGCCTGCTCCTCGCTTCGGGTCCCGCATCCGCGGACGACCGCGGCGGGACCAGCGACGATTCGCTCTGGTACTCGGGTACGCGCGAGGGGCAGGACGATGAGCATCCGCCGAAGGCTCAGCAGATTCCTGAACTGCTTCCGTCTGCGTCTGCCTGCGCATCAGCGTCAGAGGTCACGGAAAACGATCTAGGTACCGACGTGAGCTATTGCGCGGAGTCGCACACAACGACCAAGACAGTGACTGTCGCCGACGCCCAGAAGGCCTTTACCGAGCTCAAGCTCCCCGCGGGCACGCTCGTGATCCAGCCACCCGACGGCCTGACCCTGGTCAACTTCAAGACCAACTTCTACACCACCACCACGACCCCGATCACCGTGACGGTCACCCTCCTCGACCAACCCGTCACGATCGAAGCCACCCCCGCCACCTACACCTGGCACTTCGGCGACGGCGAGGCCACCAGCACCACCGAACCCGGCGCGGCCTACCCGAAGCTCACCATCACCCACAACTACAAGCTCAAGGGCGACTACCTGCCGAGCCTCTCGACCACCTACACGGGCCGCTACCAGGTCGCCGACGGCCCCTGGCAGACCATCCCCGGCACCGTCACCATCGACGGGCCCGGCCAACCACTGCGAGCCATCGAGGCGAAGCCCAAGCTCGTGGGCTACTGAGCACCCTCGAGATCGACGTTCCCGTCGTTCCCCGGCCCCACGAACGACCGGAACGTCGATCTCGGCGGGCCGCATCAGTGATCGAGGCTCTGCCACCGCAGGAGGCGTGAGCGCTGGCGGTCCGTCAGGGCTCGACGCATCTCGACGGTATGGGTCTCCACCCAATCCACCGGCGGGACGATCGTCCAGCGGCGTTCGGCGCCGCGCGGAAGTCGGCGGTATCACGGAGGTCGGCGGTGACCATCTCGACGTACTCCAGTCCAGCACGCCGGAAGACGCCCTCGCGCCGGACGTCCACGCCACGCTGCTCACCGTTGAGGTGAAGGAAGCTGTCGTACTCACCAACCGTGCCGGTTGCGAGATCGAGCAGGTCCGGGGTCCCCATGAAACGACCGCTGAGGTCGAAGACAGCGCGGTTGCACACGATGTCCGTCAGGCCGAGGTCCACCCAGATCATGCGCATCGTGGTCTCCATCGGCGACCAGCAGTTCTCGTCGGCAAGGCCGATCGCCTTCCGCAGCCGTGAGACCCACCGAGCGCCGCCGAGCGCGGCCTGCCACGCGTCGAGCTCAGCCAGGGAGACCAGGTCGGCCGCGCAGGCTCGATCGATCAGCGCCACGGCCTCCACGAGACTCGACGCACGACGTACGGCGTACGCCACAGACCCGGGATGAGCGGTCAGGGTGAGGCCGTCGTGGTCGACCAGGTTCTCCAACAGGGCAGCTTCCGAGGTGATGGCGATGCCGGCACGCTGCCGGATGGCGTGCCTCGGCACGGCGAGCTCCACCGGCAGCTCGTGACGTCGCTGCCGGCCGTCGAGGTGACCGGCACCTGCCCACCGCAACGCAGCCCAGCCGGTCACGGCGCCGCCCGGCGGAAGGAGAGCGGCGGCCGTGACGATCCGCTGCTCGACGGCCAACGTCGGGTCTCGATCGGCCGGCAGGTAGAGGCCCCGTGGCCCTGCCTCCCAACGAGGCCCTCGCGCCTGTGAGGGCGTCGGGCCGCTGACGCCGGCTGGATCAACGGCCACCGGCCACACCAAGCCGGGCCGCCGGGAGTCGACGGCCGGCGGCGTCATGTGGCGAGTGCGCTGGACCATGGCGGACAGCGTGCATCGCCCCGGCGCCGGTCCGCCCGCCTCTTCCACAGGCAGCCGCCCCGGGGTGTGAGACCTACTTGGTCAGGGTGCGCAGCGTCGCGAAGGTGACGGTCGATGTACCGGCGAACAGGTCGTGCAGCCCACGGCCATCGGGACGGAACACCAGCGGCGGGATGACGAGCGCGACGAGGACCTGGCGGCCGATGGCCTTGATCGGATTGAGGCGGCGCAGGTGCCCGTCAGCGGGTACGACGCACAGGCCGGTCAGCAGCTTGCCCGCCGAGCCACCGCCGAGCCAGGTCAGCAGACCGGACTCGATGACGAAGACGATGAGGACGGCGCCGGAGGCGAACGAGCCGGGCTTGGAGTACTCGTCGAAGCCGAAGATCGCGATCACGACCAGGGTGCTCAGCAGCCAGTCCACGAGCAGGGCGAGGATCCGGCGACCCCAGGAAGCGTTCTCGATCACCCTCCAACGCTAGCGGGGCCTCCCCCGGGCTCCGTCGGGGCCGCGGCCGGTGAACCTGTTACACGGCCGAAACATTCGGGCAACCCTGTGAAATCTGGACGCCCTAACGTCACCAGTGCGTCGCTTGCGCGACGGCATCTGTTGAGACCACCAGGGAGTTCACATGACTTCGAACCCGACCCGCTTGGGCGCGATCCGCAACATCGAGGCGAACGAGGTGCCGGCGGCGTTCTTCGACGTCGACGAGAAGACGGGCGCCATCTACGGCGAGAACGTCTTCTCCCTCTCGGTGATGCAGAAGCGCCTGCCGAAGTCGGTGTTCAAGTCGGTCTTCGCGACCATCCAGAACGGCCAGAAGCTGGACCCCGCGGTGGCTGACATCGTCGCCTCGGCGATGAAGGACTGGGCGATGGAGAAGGGTGTGACGCACTACGCGCACGTCTTCTACCCGCTCACCGGCCTCACCGCCGAGAAGCACGACTCGTTCATGGAGCCGGTCGGCGACGGTACGGCGGTCTGGGAGTTCTCCGGCAAGACCCTGGTCCAGGGTGAGCCCGACGCGAGCTCCTTCCCCAACGGCGGCATCCGCGCGACCTTCGAGGCCCGTGGCTACACCGGCTGGGACGTCCAGTCGCCGGCGTACATCCTCGAGAACCCCAACGGCAACACCCTGTGCATCCCGACGATCTTCGTCTCGATGACCGGCGAGGCGCTCGACCACAAGACCCCGCTGCTGCGCTCGCAGAACGCGATGTCGGAGCAGGCCAAGCGCGTCCTGGCGCTGTTCGGCCACAAGGACATCGACAACGTCGTGTCGTACTGCGGCCCCGAGCAGGAGTACTTCCTGGTCGACACCGCCTTCGTGAACTCGCGCCCCGACCTGCTCAACGCCGGCCGCACCCTGTTCGGCGCGAAGCCGCCGAAGGGCCAGGAGTTCGACGACCACTACTTCGGCGCCATCCCGGAGCGGGTGCTGGGCTTCATGCACGACACCGAGCGCGCGCTGTTCAAGCTCGGCGTCCCGGCGAAGACCCGCCACAACGAGGTCGCGCCCGGCCAGTTCGAGATCGCGCCGGTCTTCGAGCGGGCCAACCTCGCCTCGGACCACCAGCAGGTGCTCATGTCGACGTTCAAGTCGATCGCGAAGACGCACGGCTTCGAGTGCCTCTTCCACGAGAAGCCGTTCGCCGGCGTCAACGGCTCGGGCAAGCACGTGAACTTCTCGTTCGGCAACGGCAACCAGGGCAACTTCCTCAACCCGGGCGACAACCCGCACGACAACGCGCAGTTCCTCGTCTTCTGCGCCGCCGTGATCCGCGCCGTCCACCTGTACGGCGGCCTGCTGCGGCTCTCGATCGCCAGCGCCGGCAACGACCACCGCCTCGGCGCCAACGAGGCCCCGCCGGCCATCATCTCGATCTTCCTGGGCGACCAGCTCCAGGACGTCTTCGAGCAGATCGCGAAGGGCGGCGCCACCTCGTCGAAGCAGAAGGGCGTCCTCTCGGTCGGCGTCGACACGCTGCCCGACCTGACCAAGGACGCCGGCGACCGCAACCGCACCTCGCCGATGGCCTTCACCGGCAACCGCTTCGAGTTCCGCGCCGCCGGCTCGAACCAGACCGTCGCCGCGCCGATGGTCGTGATCAACACGATCATGGCCGAGGCGCTCGACTACCTGGCCACCGAGCTCGAGGCCGCTGTCGCCAAGGGCAGCGAGTTCAACGACGCGGTCCAGTCGGTCCTGGCCAAGGTCGTCGAGCAGCACGGCGCGGTCGTCTTCAACGGCAACGGCTACTCCGAGGAGTGGCACGCCGAGGCCGCGCAGCGGGGTCTCAAGAACCTGCGGACGACGGTCGACGCGCTGCCGGAGTACCAGACCCCGGAGGCCAAGAAGCTGTTCTCGACGTACGGCGTCTTCAGCGAGGCCGAGCTCGAGTCCCGCTTCGAGGTCGGTGTCGAGCAGTACGTCATGACGATCAACGTCGAGGCGAACCTGACCGAGGAGATCGCGCGTACGACGATCCTCCCGTCCGCGGTCCGCTACCAGACCGAGCTCGCCACCAACGTCGCGTCGCTCAAGGCAGCCGGCGTCGAGGCCGACACCACCGACCTGCTCGCCGTCACCGAGCTGGTGACCTCGCTCCGTACCGGGATCGCCGCGCTCGTCGCCGCCCAGGCCGGCGCCGAGGGCCACCATGGTCTCGAGGAGGCGGCGTACCACCGCGACGCGATCCTGCCCGCGATGCTCGCCGTCCGCGAGGCCGCCGACGCGCTCGAGGCCGTCGTCGCCGACGACCTGTGGTCGCTGCCGACGTACCAGGAGATGCTCTTCATCCGCTGACCCAGCGGTCCCCAGCTGCCCCGGCCCCGATGAGGGTCGGGGCAGTTCGGCGTGCGCGCGTTGTTAACACGGACGAAACAAACCGGTGCTGCGTCGGCAACAGGTCATTCGGTAGGTTGCCGGGGAGGGTTCCGGCCCATCGCCGTACCGGTGCCCCCGATCGCCACAGGCTGAACCGATGGCTGGGCCGCGGCGCCGCAGCCGAGGAGGACCGAATGTTCAACAACAGCGAAGAGCTGCTCAAGTACATCAAGGACGAGGGCGTCGAGATGATCGACGTCCGCTTCTGCGACCTGCCCGGTGTGATGCAGCACTTCACCGTGCCGGCCTCGTCCTTCGACCAGTCCGTGTTCGACGACGGCCTGGGCTTCGACGGCTCCTCGATCCGCGGCTTCCAGGCGATCAACGAGTCGGACATGTCGCTCTTCCCCGACCCGACGACGGCGTACATCGACCCCTTCCGCAAGTCGAAGACCCTCAACGTCAACTTCTTCATCCACGACCCGATCACGGGAGAGGCGTACTCCCGCGACCCGCGCAACATCGCGAAGAAGGCGCTGGCGTACCTCTCCTCCACCGGCATCGCGGACACCGCGTTCTTCGCGCCCGAGGCCGAGTTCTACATCTTCGACAACGTGCGGTACTCCACCGGCGTCAACGAGGGCTACTACCACATCGACTCCGTCGAGGGCTGGTGGAACTCCGGCAAGGACGACGGCCAGAACAAGGGCTACAAGACCCGCCTCAAGGGTGGCTACTTCCCCGTCGAGCCGTACGACCACTACAGCGACCTGCGCGCCGACATGGTCAAGAACCTCGAGGCCTGCGGCCTCCAGGTCGAGCGCGCCCACCACGAGGTCGGCACCGCCGGCCAGGCGGAGATCAACTACCGCTTCGACACGCTGCTCAAGGCCGCGGACGACGTGATGAAGTTCAAGTACCTCATCAAGAACACCGCCTGGGAGCAGGGCAAGTCCGTCACCTTCATGCCGAAGCCGATCTTCGGCGACAACGGCTCGGGCATGCACGTCCACTCCTCGCTGTGGAAGGACGGCTCGCCGCTGTTCTACGACGAGACCGGGTACGGCGGTCTGTCGGACCTCGCCCGCTGGTACATCGGCGGCATCCTGGCCCACGCCCCGGCGCTGCTCGCGTTCACCAACCCGACCGTGAACTCGTTCCACCGCCTGGTCCCCGGCTACGAGGCCCCGATCTCGCTGGTCTACTCCTCGCGCAACCGCTCCGCCTCGATCCGCATCCCGATCACCGGCAGCAACCCCAAGGCCAAGCGCGTCGAGGCCCGCTTCCCCGACCCGTCGGCGAACCCCTACCTCGCCTTCTCGGCCCTGATGCTCGCCGGCCTCGACGGCATCCAGAACAAGACCGAGCCGCCCGCCCCGGTCGACAAGGACATCTACGAGCTCCCGCCGGACGAGATGGCCGAGATCGCTCAGGTCCCGACCTCGCTCGGCGCCGTGCTCGAGGCCCTCGAGGCCGACCACGACTTCCTCACCGTCGGCAACGTGTTCACGCCCGACCTGATCGAGACGTGGACGTCCTACAAGCGGGAGAACGAGATCGCGCCCGTGCAGCTGCGGCCGCACCCGCACGAGTTCGAGCTGTACTACGACATTTAGTTCGCTAGTTGATCGGATTACTCATATTCGGTCGATCGATGGCCCCGGGACTCCCCGGGGCCATCGCCCATTCGCAGCAAGATGTGCCGCGAGCCGCCATGCGTCACTCCGCCGCTCAACGCCACGCAGAACCGAGTCGCATGTCACCTGCACGCGCAGCAGCCCAGACTCGGATCACCCACGCAGCGGTCGGCGCGATCGCGAACCCGCCCTGATGGGCTTCAGCCGATGGCGCGGGGATGCGCCGTCACCAGGGCCTGAGTCGGGAGACTCTCGCGGTCGACCGCCCGACCGCCCTGGAAGACGGTGTTGATGGCTCGGAGATTGCGGATGTCATCGACGGGGCTGGCGTCGAGGAGAACGAGGTCAGCGATCTTGCCGACCTCCACCGAGCCGATCAGCTCGTCCTTCCGGTAGGCCTTGGCCACGTTCAGCGTCGCAGCCGAGATGGCTTCGAGAGTCGACATGCCCTTCTCCACCATCGACTGGGTCCAGTGGAAGTGGTCACCTCCGATCGTCCACGGACGGTCGTCCCGCTCAGCCGGGGTGAGGTCCGCGAGGTGGTCGACACTGGGACAGCCGGCGTCGGTACCCATGATGATCTTGGCGTTGGCGCCGATGAGGACCCGCTCGTTCTCCGCGTACGCTCCCCCGCCGAGCTGCGCGGCCCAGTTCCCTGCCGCCTCGAGCCCCTTCGTGTGGTCGGCGTGGATCGTCTGCAGCTCTGCCCACGAGTCGCTCGCCGCGATCCGGTCCACGAGCTCGTGCGGGTAGGGCTGACCCATCGTGTAATTGGCGTGGATCAGAACGTCTGCCCCCAGCTGGACCGAGGTGTCGAGCGACTCGACTGACAGGCTGTGGGTGAGGACCGGCACCTCGGCATAGCGGGCCTCTTCGACGATCACGTCGAGCACCTCGCGGCTGAATGTCTGGTAGGACCGGTCGAAGCCCACGTTCATGAAGATGTGGTCGCTCACCGCGATCTTGAGCAGGTCCACGCCACGGGCGAGGTAGTCCCGCACCCGCGCGCGGACCTCGGCACGGGGAAGGGTGCTGAGCTGGTGGCCCACTCCCGCCTCGAAAGCCTCGTCGATGCGGTTGACGAACGACTGCGAGGCGGCTCGGCGGCCCGCGAAGTGGAAGTCGGCACTGAAGGGCCCACCCATGCCGACAATGGCACCCGCCGCGAAGATCCGAGCTCCTTGCGACGTCCCGGCGTTGATGCGGTCGCGGGCGGCGAGAACGTGGTCCACAGCGTTGTAGGTGTCGAACACGGTCGTCACTCCGTTGCGCAGCACGAGCTGGGCGGCTTCCTCGATCACCTCGACGAAGCGGCCTTCCCACCGTGCCAGGTACTCGATGGTCCCCGGCCCGATCATGAACATCCAGGCGTCGAGGAGGTGCACGTTGCCGTTCACGAAGCCCGGGATCAGCCACTTGCCGACGCCGTCGACCAGTGTCGCTTCCGGGGGGAGAACCACGTCGGCTTCGCGGCCGGCCGCGATGATGCGATCACCCTCGAAGACGACCGTCGCCGGGGTGATGGGCTGGCGTCCGGTCCCATCGATCAGGGTCACGCCGGTGATGGCTGTTGCTCGGTTCGTCATGTCGTCTCCTAGGTCAGGGTGTCACGCAAAAGTATCCGAATCGATCGTTTCGGTAAATAGGGATGGCGACTCCTTCGACGCCACCGTGGATGCTCAGGGAGCAGGCAGTCGGGCGCCCTCCCGGACCGGCATGGAGATGTACTTGGTGTCGAGGAACTCGTCGATGCCCACGCGCCCGCCTTCACGCCCGAGACCGGACTGCTTGATCCCACCGAAGGGAGCCGAAGGGTCAGAGACGACACCGGCGTTGAGCCCGACCATCCCGACCTCGAGCTTCTCGCTGATCTCGAACGCGAGATCGACGTCCTGGGTCATCACGTAGCCGGCCAGTCCCCACTCCGTGCCATTGGCCGCGCGCATCACCTCCTCGACGGTCTCGAACGTCTGGATCGCCGCCACCGGCCCGAAGATCTCCGTGGCGAGCAGCTCCGAGTCCGCCGGAACGTCGACCAGGACGGTCGGCTCGACGAAGAACCCGGGCCCCTCAGGAGCACTGCCTCCCGCGACGATCCGGGCCCCCCGTCCAACCGCGTCCGCCATCAACCCGAGCACCTTGTCGCGCCCGGCCGCATCGATCATCGGCCCGACCTGCACGCCATCGACGAGCCCGTCGCCGACCTGCATCGCCGAGAGCCGATCAGCCAGCCTCGTCGAGAACTCCTCGCTGATCGCGGCGTGGGCGTAGAAGCGGTTGGCGGCCGTGCACGCCTCCCCCATGTTGCGCATCTTCGCCTGGACGGCGGCCTCGACCGCCACATCGAGATCTGCGTCGGCCATGACCAGGAAGGGAGCGTTCCCACCCAGCTCCAGCGAGCTGCGCACGACCTTCTCCGCAGCCTGCCCCAGGAGGATCTTTCCGACCTGCGTCGAGCCGGTGAACGACAGCTTGCGGATCTCCCCACCCGTCAGGATCGGCCCGACCACCTCACTCGCCCTGGAGGTCGTGACGACGTTCAGCACGCCGTCGGGCAAACCAGCTTCCTGCAGGATCGAGGCGAGAAGGAGACTGGAGAGCGGCGTCTGCGGCGCGGGCTTGAGGACCATCGTGCATCCGGCGGCGACGGCAGGCCCGATCTTCCTGGCGCCCATGGCGAGCGGGAAGTTCCAGGGCGTGATCAGCAGGCACGGTCCGACGGGCTGCCGCAGCACGATGGTCTTGGCCAGGCCGTCGGGACGTCGGGCGTACCCGCCGTCGATCCTCACCGCTTCCTCAGCGAACCAGCGGAAGAACTCTGCCGCGTACGCCACCTCGCCACGCGCCTCGGCCAGCGGCTTGCCCATCTCGAGCGTGATGACCAGAGCGAGCTCTTCTTGCCGCTCCATCATCGCCACGAAAGAGCGGTGCAGGATGTCCGAGCGGTCACGAGGGGCCGTCGACGACCATCCCTCCTGCGCCCGCGCGGCGGCGCGCGCCGCCGCGACCCCGTCCCGTGCGGTGCCGTCGGCCACCCTCGCGATGACGGACTCGGCGGCCGGATTGACCACAGCCAACGTGGCACCGTCGCTCGCTGCTCTCCAGCCCCCGCCGATCAGAAGACCGCTGGGCACAGCGACGCCGTGGACAGCGACCGTTTCCGCCGACAGGTCGCCCCCGCGATCCTCCACCGGCGCTCCTCTGCTCACGACCGCGAACCGACGGGAAGGACGGGGTCGACGGGTTCACCGAACGACGTGGTGGCCTCGATCTGCTCGGCCACCCGCAGGATCGTCTCCTCGTCGAAGGCGCGACCGATGAGGTGGACACCCAGGGGCGCCCGGCCGGCCCGAGGCTGGGTGGCCAGACCGACACCGGGGAGCGCCATGAAGGGGACGGACAGGCTCGGCCACTGGCTGCGCAGGAGCTCCCTCACCCTGTCGAGGCTGGTCACGTCACCGCCCAGCCCGAACGGCTCCTCCCCCGAGTTGGGAAGCAGCAGGACGGGATAGTCGACCATCAACTCCGAGATCGTCCGGCGCAGCAACGAGCGTCGCTGGACCGCGGCGAGGTACCCCTCGAGGCTGCGGTCACCGAACTCCTCCCGTACGAGACGTGTGACCGCGTTCCACTTGAAGCGCATGCCGTCGTCGCCGAACGCGTCGAGCTCGGACGCGAATGAGGCCACGCCGTAGTCCTCGAAGGTCATCTGCAACCAGAGCCCGGCGGCCTCGCCCAGCGCGGGGACGGAGATCTCATCGACCTCGTAACCACAGGAGCGCAGGGTCGCGGCGGCGGCGCGGAGCGACGCATCGACCTCGGGCGAGCTCGCTCCCGCGAAGGGCATGTCCCCGGGATCGACCACCACACCGATACGAGGCGAGTCGGTGGCGGGGAGCGCGTGTCCGGGGGTCGCCTCGGGGTCCCGCGCGTCAGGACGGGCGATGACCGACAACGCAAGTCGCAGGTCTGCGACATTGCGAGCGAGCGGGCCATCGACCAGGAACTCACGCGAGGCGAGTCGGATGCCCTCGTTCTCGCCGGAGGTCCACCACGGCACCTTCCTCACCGTGGGGCGAAGGGCCGTCACGCCGCAGACCGAAGCCGGGTAGCGCAGGGACCCACCCATGTCGTTGCCTTGAGCGATGGAGACCACACCAGCCGCAACGGCCGCGGCGCCGCCGCCCGTGGAACCGCCGGCGGTCACGGACGGGTCGTACGGGTTGCGCGTAGGACCGTAGAAGTCACTCTGCGTGGTCCAACGCTGGCCGAACGGTGGCATGCGGGTACGGCCGATGATGACGGCGCCGGCCTCCACGTACCGCTCCACAGGTGGTCCGTTGCGTCGAGCGGGCACCGCGTCCCTCAGTGCCGGCACCCCGTGCGTCGTGGGGAACCCGACGAGATCGTGGTTCTCCTTGACTGCGATCGGCACGCCGTGCAACGCCCCCAGCGACTCACCGCGGGCGCGGCGGACATCGGCCTCGTCTGCGTGTCTCACGGCGTCAGCGACGTGATCGCTGAATGCGTTGAGGTGCGGCTCGACCTGGGCCAGTCGCTCCAGCGAAGCCTCGACGGCCTCGCGGGAACTGATATCTCCTTCGGCGATGGCATGGGCCACCTGCGTCGCCGACAGCTTCCAGATTTCGCTCACCACTGCTCCCAAGGTCCCTAGACGTCGGACCTGAGCGTCGACGTCGCTCGTGGATCCGACTCAGCGGCCACGGTGCGTCCGACGTTAGGAACGCAGCGGGCCCGCCACAATGTGCCCGTAGCACACTCCTGAGCGCGATAGTGGGCAGAAAACACACCATCCCGACCGCTGACGGACGTACCCTTCGGCCTATGGAGTACCTCGACCTCTCACCCGACGAACGCGCCGCCCTGGCGGGCGCCGGCCGAGCGCTCCTCAAGCGGAAGTCAGACATGCTCGAAGGCCTCCACAGCGCCCTGGAACGCGCTGTACCGGGCTACCTGCTCGTCCCCGAGCGCGCGGAAATGGAGAGCATGGAGGCCAACCTGGCGTTGCTCTTCACCATGCTCGAGCACGGAGCGTGGAAGGCGGGCACACCCGCCGACGCCTTGGAGGCTGCTCGACTCGCGGCCCGACTCGGTCTGACGCAGGTCGACCTCGCCCGCATCTATCACTACGGCCAGGACGTGCTTTGGAACGACTTCCTGGCGCCGGCCCTGGCGGTGGAGTGCTCCGACGCAGACATGTTGTCGCGCAGCTCGCGTGTCGCGTTCCGCGTGCTGTCGGAATTTCTCACGCGCGTCGAACGCGACGTCTCCGAACAGATGCGTCGGGAGCTGGTCACGGTCGGGTCCCCGGCCGAGCGCATCGACGCAGTCAAAAGCGTATTGACCGGCAGCGACCCTGGGGCCGACCTGCTCGGCTATCCACTGCTGGGCCGGCACCTGGCCTTCATCTGCTGGGCGACTCCTGGCGACGGCGCCGACCACGCGACCGTTCTGGACGCCGCGACGGCCGTGGCACGGGTGCTGCCGGCACGGGCACGGCTCGTCGTGCAGGCCAGCGCGCGCACGGCCTACGGATGGGCGAACGTGCGGCCGTCGGAGAAGGTCAACACGGCGCACGTGGAGTCGCTCCTCCGCGAGCGCGCCATGGGCGTCCACGTTGCGATCGGGACCGGCACGACGGGCGTGAACGGATTCCGCGCCGGGCACGAAGAGGCACGGATCGTGTTCGAGCATGTATCCCGTGGTCTGCGTCCGGCGCCTTCTGTCACCGACTACGACCGCATCGCACTGCTCTCACTGCTGCTGGCAGACCGTGACCAGGCGGTCACGTTCGCGCGTCGACAACTCCGTGACCTCGCCGGCGAAGGCATCGAGCTGCGGCAGCTGCGGGACACCGTGCGGATTTACCTGGGCGCTCACCTGAGTCCGTTGCGCACCGCCCAGGCACTGCACCTCCACCGCAACACGGTCAACAACCGCATCAAGCGCGCCGAGGCCATGTTGGGGTACCCGCTCGCGGACTCCCGTTTCGAACTTCAGGCCGCGCTCACCGTGCTCCACTCCCTCGAGAAGGTGTGAGCCTCGACCGTCACCGACGGAGAGAGCCGATCGTCGTGTCGAGCACCGCACCGAGGGCGAATATCTCCTCGACCGGGGTGGTGAACGGCGGCGAGACCTGAAGAGTGCCACCGGTGATGACCCGGACGATGAATCCCTCCCCCAGGCACACCTCGGAGACCTGCTGCGCTGCTTCCGCATCGACCATCTCGATGCCGACCATCAACCCCAGCCCGCCACGTACCTCACGCACGGTGTCATGACACTCCAGCCTCGCCAGCTCGTTGAAGAGCGGCGCCTCGAGGTCACGCACCCGCTCGACCAGCCGCTCGCTCTCGAGGATGTCGAGGTTGGCGAGGCCCGCCGCTGCCGAGACGGAATGCCCGGCATAGGTCATGCCGTGGCGAAAGGTCAGCGCCTGGGGACCGAAGAACGGATCTGCGACGCGCGAGCCCACGAGCACGGCGCCCAGCGGCGCGTACCCGGAGCTGATGCCCTTGGCTGTCACGATGATGTCCGGCTCAAGACCCACTCGCGAGCTGCCGAACCACTGACCGAGTCGCCCGAACCCCGTGATGACCTCGTCGGCGACGAGAAGGACGTCGTGCCGACGGCACAGCTCGTTGACGCGCCGCATGTAGTCCGCCTCAGGGAGGTGGACCCCACCGGTGCCGAGGACCGGCTCGGTGAAGAACGCTGCGATCCGACCCGCTTCCCTGACGAACAGTGCTTCGAGAGCGTCGATGTCGTGCAGCGGCACCCTGGCCACGTCGGGAACGAGCCGACCGATGCCCTCCTGGTTGGCAGCGATGCCGGTCATGCTGGTGCCGAAGGCGTGGAGACCGTGGTAGGCGAGATCACGGGTCACGACGACCGTCTTCTCGCCCCTGCCGACGGCGTCCCAGTAACGTCGTGCCAGCTTCGCGGCGAGATCGATGCCGTCGCTCCCACCCGAGGTGAAGAGGACCTTGGTGCTGCCCAGCGGACTGAGCCTTGCGACCCTTTCCGCCAGCGCGAGGGTCACATCGGTAGTGAACCTGCCGAACGACGAGTAGTACTCGAGGCGTCCGGCCTGTTCCCGCATCGCTTCGGCGATCTCGACCCGGCCGTGACCCACGTTGGTCAGCCACAAGGAGGCCGGTGCGTCGAAGTACTCCTTGCCGCTCTCGTCGTACACCATGGTCCCGCGGCCTCGCACGAACACGATGCGGTGTCCCTCCACCCCGTTCATGGCGGCCTGACCGTGCCACAGCGACGAGGGGCTCCTCCCAAGGGAGCTCATCGTGCTCAGGCCGCGGCGCGCAGCCGGGCGAGAGAGCCCACCCCCACGCCCACGATAAGGAGGATCCCCTGGAACAGGTACTGGGAGTAGGTCGCGAGTCCTATCAATGCGATCGCGTTGAAGCCGACGGACACCGTGATGACACCGACGAGCGTGCCTACGATGTGGAACTGGCCGTCGCGGAGGACCGCCGAGCCGAAGAAGGCCGCAGCGAACGAGCTGAGCAGGTAGGGATCCCCTGCTGCGAGCGTCGCACTACCCGTGCGGGAAGCAAGGAGGAAGCCGGTCAGCCCGGCGCACATCGAGCAGACGGCGAACGCGATGATGCGCACGCGGTCCACGCGGATGCCCGACAGCTCTGCGGCCACGCGGTTCCCGCCGACCGCCTGCATGGCCTGGCCTAGGACGGTCCGGTTGAGCAGCCACCACAGGACGGCCGCCACCAGCACCATCACGTACACCGGGTACGGAACACCGAAAAGCCGACCGAAGGTGATGTCCAGGAAGGTGTCAGGGTCCTGCAGGGCGACCGGTGTGCCGTCCGAGATGACGTAGTTCACGCCGATGACGACCGTCCCCGTGCCCAGGGTCGCGACCAGCGCCGACACGTTCATGAAGGTGACGATGAAGCCGTTGACGATGCCGATGGCGGCGCCGAGGACCAGCACGGACAGGAGTGCGGCGACGATCCCGAACCCGGCATCGACCATGAGGGCGCAGGCCGCGACGCCGGCGAGACTGGCTGCGTTGCCGATGCCGAGATCGAACTCACCGGTGACCAGGACGAAGGTCAGGCCCATCGCGATGATGGCTGCCAACGCACTCTGGTTGAGCACGTTGATGGCGTTGTCGAGGGTCGGAAAAGTTTCGGGTGCGGCGGCCGAGGCGACGGTGACGAGCAGCGCCAGCACTACGAGTGCGCCGTATCTTCCGAACCAATCGAAGTAGTCGAATCCAGGGCTGTCGTTGTCGGGGACGTCGCTGGTGACGGTGGTCGTGGCGCTCATGCTTCCTCCGCATCGGGGGCCCCGAAGCTCAGGGCGGTGAGATGGTCTTTGTCGAACTGCGAGGCGGGCACCTCGGCGATGATCCGGCCGGCACGCATGACCAGCACCCGGTGACAGATGGCGAGTTCCTCGAAGTCGCTGGAGATGACGAGGACCGAGGTCCCGTCTGAGGCGAGCTCGCCGATGATCCGATAGATCTCCGCACGAGCTCCGACGTCGACGCCGACGGTCGGCTCGTCCATGACGAGCAGGCCCGGACCGGTGCGGACGTACTTGCCGACGACTGCCTTCTGCTGGTTGCCGCCGCTCAGGAGGTGAACAGCGGTGCGTGAGGATCGCGTCTTGATGGCGAACCGTTCGATCAGCGCCTCTGCCGTGCGACGCGAGCGACGCGGGCTGAAGGGACGCAGGGTACGCCGGGCGGCTCCGTGCTCGGCCATGGCCAGGTTGTCCTCGACCGAGCCCGTCAGTACCAGGCCCTGGCTGCGTCGCTCCTCAGGCACCAGCGCGACGCCGGACCGGATCGCCTGATGAGGCGAGCGAGGCGCGTACCCGGCCCCGTCGAGCTCCATGCGCCCCGCAGTCGCCCGGTCGGCGCCGACGAGCAGACGGGCCAGCTCGGTGCGTCCGGCGCCGACGAGTCCCGCGATGCCGACGATCTCTCCGACTTTGACGTCGAACGAGGCGTTGAGAACGTGCGGGCTTCGGCTCAGGCCCAGCGCTCGCAGACGCACCGCTCGCTCGGTTCCGCCAGGATCGCCCTGTTCACTGGCGACGACTCGTTCGACCTCGCGGCCCACGATGTGGGTGGTCAGCGCAGCCCGGTCCGTCTCCCGCGCCGCGAGGGTCGTCACCAGCCGCCCGTTGCGGAACACGGTGATCTCGTCGGAGATCGACAGCACCTCGTCGAGGCGGTGGGAGACGTAGAGGATCCCGACGCCGGTGGAGGTCAGCTCATCGATGACCTTGATGAGGCGGTGCGCCTCATCGTCGGTGAAGGACGCGGTCGGCTCGTCCATCGCGATGAAGCGGGCCGGACGCATGAGTGAGCGGGCCAGCGAGACCATCCACCGGTCCGCCACCGACAGTTTGTCCACCTGGGCACTCAGTGAGATGTCGGCTTGAAGCCGTTCGAGGACCACGACAGCGTCGCGGGAGAGGCGCCGCAGGTCGAGCTGCCCCCAACGGCCTGTCCGCCCCGAACCCATGGCCAGGTTCCGGAGGACCGAGAACGTGGGAACCAGGTTCAGCTCCTGGTGGATGAAACCGAGACCGAGGTCAGCCGCATGGCGGGGATTCGCGACACGCACGGGTTCCCCGTCGAGCTCGATGACCCCGGTATCGGCGTGTTCGAGACCCGCAATCACCTTGATGAGAGTGGACTTGCCGGCGCCGTTTGCGCCACACAGCGCGTGCACGGATCCTGGTCGGACGGTGAGGGAGACGTCGTCCAGAGCCCGGCTTCCGCCGAAGCTCTTGGAGATTCCCTCGACGCGGAGCGACCCTCTGAGGACCTCCTCGCCGGCCCCGATCGGGAGATGTGGAGCGTCGCCGGGCTCTGGACGGTGATTCATCGCAACCGGTCCTCAGGATCCATCCGCACCGGGGTGCGCGACGAGGTACTCGTCGATGGTGTCGCTGGTGACGAGGTTGTAGGGCGTCTCCACGTCCTGAGGTTCGGCGTCAGCACCCCCTTCGACGAGCGAGGGAGTGGCATCGAAGAGGAGCTTCGCTGCCGCGGCGAGGTCGGGAGCCGACGTCGCTCGGATCTTTCCTTCCTTGAGAGCGCGAAGTCCTGCCGGTGTGCCGTTGTACCCGTAGATCTTCACGTCGGTCCGCTTCGCCTGCTCGATGGCGACATAGGCGCCGAGAGCGGGGTCGTCCCAGCAGGCCCAGACCGACAGCGGCTCGCCGTCGGCGGGGTTCTTCGCGAGCCATGCAGTCGTGAGCCGCTGGCTGGACTCGAGCTGCCCCGGGATGGTCACCTCCTGGCGATCGGCCGTGATGCCGGTGTCCTCGAGGGCCTCGTCGAGCGCCTTCTCACGGATCTGGCACGGCGGTCCCGGGGTGTAGCTGAGAACGAGGCTGCGGCCCTCGCCACCCATGTCCTCGATCATCTGGTCGGGGATCTCGATCCCGTTGGCGACGCCGAGGTTGTAGGTCACGCCGTCGGCGATGCCCCCGGCGATCGAAGCGACCGGGATGCCCGCCTCGGTCGCCGAGCGGAGTCCAGAGGTCAGCGTGGTGGAGTCGAAGGAGCCCACGACGATCAGGTCGACCTTCTTCTGCACGAAGTCCTGCATGGCGCCGATCGCCTTGTCGACGGCCGCGTCGGGGTTGGCGGTCGTGACTTCCCACCCGGCGGCCTCGGCGAGCTTGACGTACTCCTTGATGGCGCCCTCCGTCGTCACCTCACTGGGCGCGAACCGGACGATGCCGACCGAGAACGTGTCGTCGCCTCCGTCATCGGTCGACGAGCCGCCCGAGCATGCCGCTGTCGACAGCAGTGCAACCGCGGCGGCGGCACTGCACAGGGTGTTCCGGTAATTCATGTGAGCCTCCTAGCTCGCGCCCGACCCGGTCGGGCGGGGCGGTTTCTTGTCCGGTGCTGGTGCGTCCTCGACCGGCCCCGGCGGGACGACGGTCAGCGGGTTGCGTGCGGCGGGACGGGTTCGACGGGGCTGGGCACGGGCATGCGTTCCTGGAGCGCCGCCGCGATGTCCAGGAGCGTCGCCTCGTCGAAGGCACGACCGATCAACTGGACGCCCAGTGGCGACTGTCGGGGGCGGACATGGGTCGCGATCCCTACGCCGGGCAGTGCCATGAAGGGCACGGCAAGGTTCGGCCACTGGTGGCGGAGGAGATCGTGGACCCGGTCGCGACTGGTGACGTCGCTGCCGAGCGCGAAGGCTGGCTCCCCCGAGTTCGGCAGGAGCAGCACCGGGTACCTGGTCATGAGTTCGGACAACTCGCGGCGGATCAGGGAACGACGCTCCTGACCTTCGAGGTAGGCCCGTAGGTCGGTAGGGCCGTACGCCTCCTCGACCAGTGACACGACGGACCTGAACTTGAACTGCATGCCCTCGTCGGCGAACTCGTCGATCTGGTCGCCGAGTCCCGACAGGACGAAGTCCGCGAAGGCGAGGCGCAACCACAGGCTCGCCGCCTCACCTAGCTGGGGGACGACGATCTCGTCGACCTCGTACCCGTCAGACCGCAGGGTCGCAGCGACCTCCCGGACCGACTTCTCAATTTCAGGCGTGCCCGACCCCGCGAAAGGTGCGTCACCGGGGTCGAGCACGACTCCGATCCGCGGTCGGGTCACGCGAGCTGCGGCATAGCCGGGGGTTGCGTCGGGATCACGCGGGTCCGGCTTGGCAACGACCGACAGCGCGAGGCGCAGGTCCTCGACATGACGTGCGATCGGGCCGTCGACCTGGAACTCACGGCTGGAGACACGCATCCCGAGGCCCTGGGGCGAGGTCCACCACGGCACCATGCCAACTGTTGGGCGCAGGGCGACCACACCGCAGACCGTCGCCGGATATCGCAGAGAACCACCGATGTCGTTGCCCTGGGCGATCGGGACGACACCGGTTGCCACGGCAGCGGCACCACCACCTGTGGACGCGCCGGCGGTCACCGTCGGGTCGTGCGGGTTGCGGGTCGGCCCGAAGAAGTCGCTCTGCGTCGTCCATCGCATGCCGAACGGAGGCATCCGCGTGCGGCCGATGATGATCGCCCCGCTCTCGACGTACCGGTCGACCGGAGGGCAGGTCTCGGAAGCGGGCGGCAGCCCTGCGAGTGCAGGGACACCGTGGGTCGTCGGGAGGCCCTTCACGTCGTGGTTGTCCTTGACGGCGATCGGCACGCCGTGCAAGGGGCCGAGCTGCTCTCCACGACGGCGTCGGGCATCTGCCTCATCGGCACGCGCGAGCGCATCCTCGGCGCGGTCCTCGAAGGCATTCGTGATCGGCTCGACCTCGTCGAGACGCGCCAGCGAGGCCTCGACGGCCTCACGAGAGCTGATGTCCCCCGAGCGGACAGCCGACGCGACCCGCGTCGCGCTCCAGGTGTTGATCTCATTCATTTGTCGAACCTCACGTTCACGATCTCGACCTCGCCGCGGGTCCGACCTGGCTGTCGGATTACACGGTCTCGGTGTGGCCTGCGCCACGCTAAATCGCGGTCAGTGAGCGTGAGAATGGGCTGATTGCTCATACCTCAGGCGGCAACTGTGCTGCCGGCACAGCATCGACCTTCCCCTTCCGTGGGCGTCGGGGTCGCCGACGACTCGAAGGCTGCTTGTACGATCTGTGCGTGACGCCAAGGCCGGTGGACCCGGCGCCCACGGTGGACGGTCGTGCTCGACGCTGGCAGAACAGGCGCCCGGAGCTGCTCGCCGCCGCCACCGAGTACGCGCTCGAGGTCGGCGTGTCCCAGTTGACCCTGCGCCCGTTGGCCGAGGCCATCGGCACCTCCATCACGTCGCTGAACCGGCAACTCGGAAGCAAGGACGACTTGGTGCGCGAAGTGTGTCGCGGACTCCATGGCGCGATGGTGGACGCACTCAACAACGTGTGGGAGAGCAGCGCGGGACGTCCGGTCGATGTGCTACGCGGACTGTGGGCCTTGTGGCTCACCCCGGGCTATGACCGCCAGTTCGCCTTCTTGTTCGAGCTGTACGGCATGGCGCTGAGGGACCCGGAGCGGTACGAGTGGTTCGAGCAGTCCGTCGTCCGCGACTGGATGACGCCCCTCTCCGACGCACTGGTCAGCAGCGGACGGCCTGAGGCAGAAGCGCAGGTGGTCAGCACACTCGTCATGGCCGTCATCCGCGGGTTGCACCTCGACGTGGCTGCCACTCATGACGTGGCCCGCGTCAACGACGCCTACGAGCTAACGCTGCGGCTGTTGGAGCCGCACCTGGCATCACCTGCAGGCGGATGAGGCCAGCCTGCAACGGCATTTCGAGAAGACGATCGCCGCACGCAGGTCCGCCCCCACCTTCCGGAACCGTGCCGATCCCGGCAGGTGCAGGTTCCCGCCGAGAGTCGACACGCGACGACCTCAAGGCACTCAGGTCATGGCGCGGCCCGTCAGTACGAGCGAGCGGATCCGATGTTCCGGATCCGGCGACTGATGGACAAGGATGAGCTCATCGGCGCCCGTTCGCTGCGCCAGGGTCTCCAACGCCCGAACCACCTCCGACGGGTTGCCGGTCGCGGCGTGCCGGAACATCTGGGCTGCGGCCGCGCCCTGCGGCGAGTCGAGAAAGGTGTCCACCTGCGCGTCCGTTAAGGACTGATCACCCGGCCGCCTCGTCAGAACCTTGCGCGCCTCGAAACGAAGCATGCCGCGGAGGTTGGACGAGACGGATGCTGCATCGTCGGAGGCGATCACGTTGGCCGTGATCATCAGGTAGGGCTCGGAGTGCTCAGCAGACGGCTTGAACTGACGTCGATACGTCGCGACCGCCTGGTCGAGGTCACCCGGTGAGAAGTGCGCCGCGAAGGCAAAGGGCAGCCCCATCTTGGCAGCCAGGCGTGCTCCGAACAACGAGGACCCCAGGATGGTGATCGGCACGCGGGTACCCTGCCCCGGCACAGCGACGACGCCCGGGATCAGGCTGTCCTCGCCGAGAAAGGCGCGCAATTCGGCAACATCCTGTTCGAAGGTGTCACTCGCGCCATCACGACGCAGGGCGTACGCCATCCCCGCGTCGGCGCCCGTCGCACGCCCCACCCCCAGGTCGATCCGATTCGGATACATGGCGGCGAGCGTCCCGAACTGCTCCGCGATCGAGAGCGGAGAGTGGTTCGGAAGCATCACCCCGCCCGCGCCGACCCGAATCGTCTTCGTGCGGCTCGCCACGTGCGCCGCCAGCACGGCCGGTGCCGCCGAGGCAGTCGTCGTTCCGTGGTGCTCGGCGTACCAAACCCGGTCATACCCCGACCTCTCGGCGGCCCGAGCCAACTCGACGCTCATCGCGACGGCGTCGGTCGCGGTGCCGTCGGACGGGATCGGCGCCAGGTCCAGCAGAGTCAAGGGGATTCGTCGGCCTCCGGGCGTCACATCGTCACCACGATCTTGCCGACGACCTCCTGACGGGAGAAGCTGACTGCGGCCTCGACCCCGTCCGAGAGCCGGAGGGTGCGCCCGACGGTCGCGGTCAAAGCGCCAGCGGCTGCCGCCCGTGCCACGTCGGCCATGTCGCCAAGTCGGCACTCGAGGTCGCTGACGTACTGGAGGACCACATCGTCACGGCCGAGGTCGTCCGGGCTCGGGGCCGGAAAGATGATCGTGGTCAGGCGTCCGCCAGGGCGGATCGCTCTCGCGACTGGGGCCAGCCGGTCGCCGGGAAAAACGAGGTTGACCACCACGTCGACGTCGTCGGGGTACTCCGTGGCACTGAATCCGATGACCTCGTGCGCGCCGAGACCGCGCAGAACCTCACCGTCCGCAGGAGTGCCGGCAGTCGCCGTGATGTGCGCCCCAGCGGTGGCCAGGAGTGGCACAAGGGAGGTGCCCACGCCGCCAGTGGCGCCGATGACCAGGACGGACTCGCCTGGCTGGACCTGGGTGGTGGCCAATATCGCACGCGCCGTAAATCCTGCGATTCCGAGGGCGGCCGCCTGCTGCACCGAAACCGACGAGGGGCGATGCGCCACCAGCGGGGTGTCCGCCTCGATCACGACGTACTCCGCCATGGCCCCAGTGCTGATCGACGGTCGGTCGGCCGCCGCGACGACGCGCAGCGGGCGAGGCATCGCTTGACCGAACACCTCGTCACCGACCACGAACCCGGTCACGTCGCGACCGACCTCGGTGACGGTGCCGGCGAAGTCGTTGCCGAGGACGTAGGGAAACTCGAGTTCAAGCACATCGCGGTATACGCCGGTGATCACCTGGAGATCAGTGGCGTTGATCGTCGACGCCGCGACTCGTACCAGGAGTTGTCCAGGTCCAGGCCGCGGTATCGGCACGTCTTCGATCGACAGCAGTTCGGGACCGCCGTACTGCGTAGCAACGAGGGCTTTCATCATGTTCTCCAATCTAACCGGACCGATTGGTCACGTTATCGACGACGCTAGCCATAAACGGACCGTTCGGTCAACTTGGTAGTATGCACCCGTGTCCACGCCTTCACGCCCCCGGCGGGCCGACGCCGTCCGCAACCGCGACCTTCTGCTGGCCGCGGCGCAGGACGAGTTCGCCGAACGCGGCCTCGAGGCCTCCGTGGCGGATATCGCTCGAAGGGCCGGCGTGGGGAAGGGAACGGTGTTCCGCCACTTCCCCACCAAGGACGATCTGATCGCTGCCATCGTCCGCACCCACGTCGACGCGCTCGACGCGCTCGGACGGGACCTCCTGCGTGCCCGCGATGCCGGCCCAGCCCTGCTGGAGTTCCTCACCGAGGCCGCAGGAAAGCAGCAGCGGGACCTGTCCTTTCTGCTGCGTGCCAGCGAGAGGAACCCCGAAGTGCTCGAGCTGCGCGATCGCCTCTACGTCACGATCGGCGACCTGGTCGAACGCGCCAAGCTCGCCGGAGCGATCCGAGCCGATGTCACCGGGGTCGACGTGATTCTCCTGATGTGCGCCCCCGGCCACGTGGTGGACTACCTTTCAGATCCCATGCCCCACCTGTGGGAGCGATATCTAGGCATCGTCTTCGACGGTCTGCGCCCCGAGGGTGCGCACCCGTTGCGTCCCGACCCCCCGAGCCTTTCTGGCCTCTGAGGCGCAGCGGTCGGGCAGCACCTCAGACCACCCGAGGACCGGAACGAGCAGGCGATCGCGGCGCCGGACCGGCCGAGCTCACCGCAGTCAAGCCGCGCGCGGCCGGTGTGCACCAGGAGCCCCACGGCGCCAGCCGGAGCCGGCGGGCGTCTACAGCGCGTCCGGTCGCCCGCTCAGGTCTCGGCCGACGGCTCGGACGGCTCGGACGGCTCGTCGATCCTCTCGATCGCAGCCGCCCCGAAGTGGCGGCCGAGATAGCAGTACCAACTGCCGGTGAACGACTGCGGGACAGCGGAGGCCAGCGCGAAGAGGTCGAAAGCGTGGTACGCCCCGGCACAGAGATGCAATTCCACCAGGGATCCCGACGCTAGGAGCAGATGAGCGTAGGCCAGGTCCTCGTCACGGAAGAGGTCGTGGTCACCCACCGCAATGGACGCGGGTGCGACGCCAGTGAGGTCATGGAGCGCGCCGGAGCGGCGTAGGGCGTGAGGCCGTCAGCCTCCACGCGGACCACCCAGCACCGCATCCCAGGCGAGCAGACTGATGCGGCGGTCGACGATGCCGATGTCGACGACCTCGTGGCTGGACGGGTGGCGTTGTGGTCGTCGAGCATCGGGTAGTCGAGCACTCGGAAGAGCGGCCCGGGGAAATCCCGATCTCGGATCATCAATACGACTGCAGCCGCGATGCGTGTCGCAGGACGTGCAGAGGCACGCCGACCGCGTAGGCGGCGCGATCACCGTCCCATCCGCCGACTGATCCTCTACCTCGACGCTTGGGTCTCGGGGTACCGCGGCGGGGACCTGCTCGGCGAAGGCTCGCACCGCCACGCGGGCGGTAGCGATGTCAGAGAAGTCAAACACCCCATTGGGCCCTCTGGGAATCTGCGCCAAAGCAGCAGCGAGCTCGGGGTCCAGGCGGCGATCAGTGGTCATTGGCGTGCCTTTCTGTGATGTAGTCAAGATTTCGCACCGCCAAGAGCGCGGCAGTGCGTACCCCTGTCCGCGCCGACGTGGCACAGCTCGCAACTCGTGCGCTGATGGCCCCGTCTGCCGACTGGCACACCCGGTGACGACCGCGGCCGCCTCCGGCAGTGAGCGCAGTCGAGTCGCCGGGGGAGTCAGGGCCGAATGGATTCCAAGTCCTCGAGCAACGATGGGTGAGTCGGCTCCCAGCCCAGCTTCTCGCGCGTGTGCAGGCTGGAGGCGGGCTGGTCGAGCGCGAAGATCGCACCGATCGGCCCGTATGCCTCCACTGGAACCGGTTGAACCGGAACTCCGAGACGGCGGCCGATGACGTTCGCGATCTCTCCTACCTGATCGCCTTCGTCGGCGACCGCGTGCCACGACGATCCGGCGGGAGCCGCCTCCAGGGCAATCCTGAAGAGCGCGGCCGCGTCGGCGGAGTGGACCGCGGGCCACCGCTGGGTGCCGTCGCCCGGGTAGCCGGAGACCCCCGAACTGCGCGCGATCTGGGTGAGTAGACCAGCGAAGCCCCCCTCCCCGTTCTGGTGGACGGTGCGCGGCAGGCGAACGGCAGAGGTTCGGACGCCCCGGTTCCGCAGGGCGAGGGTACGCGTGACCGTCAGGGCACGACCTCCGACGGGCCCCTCAGTGAGCAGCGGGTCGGTCTCGACTGAGGCCCTGCCGGGGATTCCTGGCGTGCCGGAACAGACGACGAGTGGCTTGTCGCTGCCGACCATTGAAGCGCCGATCGCATCGATCGCCGCTGTTTCCTCCGCAATGCCCGCAGCCAGCGTTTGGGGACTGGAGAAGTCGTTGCTGAAGGCGAGGTGGATCACACCGTCCGCGTCGGCCGCAGCGGCACGTACGACATCGAGATCAGATAGCCCACCCCGGACCGAGGAGGCTCCGAAGGACGACAGTTTGGCGGCCGAGGCCGCCGACCGGGCAAGCCCAATGACTTGGTGCGAGTGAGCGGTGAGCTCAGTGACGACCGCCGAACCGATGTTGCCGGTTGCGCCGGTGACGAAGACCTTCATGGTGACTCCAGATGGGGTGATGGGACTTTTGTCCCATCACCCTACCAAAGTGATGGGACAAGGGTGCCATCGCCTAGGATCTGCCGCATGGCAAGGTGGCAACCCGGAGCACGGGAGCGATTGGTCGTATCAGCGGTCGAACTCTTCGCCGATCAGGGATACGACGCGACGACTGTCGCTGAGATCACCGAGCGTGCCGGCGTCACCAAGAGCACGTTCTTTCGGCACTTTCCGGACAAACGTGAGCTACTCTCCGCCGGTCAGGCCCTACTGAGCCAGCTGCTTGCCGAGGGCATTTCCGCGGCGACAGCTGAGGCGACGCCGCTAGGCGCAGTCGCTGTCGGACTCCAGCGAGCCAGCGAGGCGTTCGGCCCGATGAACCGCGAGATCGCCCCTCAGATGAAGGCTGCGATTGCGTCGAGCGCCGAGCTCCAGGAGCGCGAGGCGCTCAAGCGGATCGGTCTTTCAGTCGCCATGACTGAAGCGCTGGTCGCTAGGGGATTCGCCGAGCCCGTGGCCCACCTCGCCGCCGAGATGGGCGTACTCGCCTTCAAGCAAGGGTACGCCGCCTGGGTGGACGCACACGACGGCTCAGACTTCGGGCCGCACGCCTTGGCCGCGCTGGAGACCCTGCGAGAGGCGAGCTCTGCGCTCTGACGAGAGTCCACTTGTCATGGGACAACACAGCCTCGATCTCGGCGACGTTCGGCCAAGGTGCGCCCCAGCCACCGACGGGCGTGGCCACGTCGATGGTCGGCCGCTCAGGCACGGAACACGTCCAGAGCTCGGCCAAGAGCGTCGACTCCGGCGCGCCTCTCGCGGACATCGAGGGACTCGGCCAGATCGAGTGCAGCCAAGACATCGCTGGCGCTGACCAGCTCACGGAGCACATCGAGATCCATGGACGTCGCGCGCAGCGTCACGATCCCGGTGTCATCGCGAATCAGGCTGTGTCGCGACACAACCGCTTTCGCGGCAGTCGCGGCCAGGTAGCCATCGATCACGTTCGTCGCTGCCAATCCCAGTCGCTCAGCCGCCGACGCTGTGTCGACCAGCTCCGAACGAAGCCGCTCCCCTGCGCTGCGGTGTGCCACGTACCTGCTGACGCTGGCTCGCCCACGCGCGCGCTCGATGAGTTCCTCAGCACCGAGCCCGCGGAGGCGTCCTCTGAGCCGGGATCGCTGGCTCTCCCCCAGCCACCCCGCGTCCAGTCCAGACAGCAGGGCCACTGCGGCCCAGGCCGTCGACTCAGCCCACGCCCTCGTGTGGGAACCGCGGCGAACGGCCAGCAGTCGTTCGACTGAGGTCTCGTCGACCACTCCCCTGGCCAGTGAGCGCAGATCGCCCCGCGCGACCAGGTGCTGGACCTGTCGCGTCGAGATGCCGAGCCTCACAGCAGCATCGGAGACGGCGAGCAACGACATGACATATATGTTCGCTTAGACGTAGTTGTCCGTCAAACGCGGCCAGGACGACCGAGAACACGGGGTAGCCTGTTACAACTCCGGTACAAACAGCCGGCCTTCTTCGCCGTTTGCGCAGGTCAGCATGGGTCAGTCAGTCAGAACTACGACATCTGAGTCGTGAGCTGAGCTGGCTCTGCCGGCTCGCAATGGCGATGGCCCCGGGGAGTCCCGGGGCCATCGGCATTGCAAGGCAAGGTCGCCGGGATGCCGCCACTGCCGACGACGTGACCACCTGCGAATCGCGGGGTACGTCAGCGTCAGGACGCGGAACGACCACGCGTCGATGCGATCGTGCGCGCGATCAGCGGCGGACCGCGCGCGTGACCTTCTTCAGGACGCGCGCACCCGCGCCCACACCCCGAGGGATCAGGCGGTGCGGCTTGCGGTTCGCGAGATCGACGATGGAGTCGGCGATCCCCCACGTGAGCTTGCCCTCGGACAGCTCAACCAGGGTCTCCAGAGGAAGACCCACCGTCATGTCCTCCAGCTCCTGACGCTCCTTCTCGGTGGCGACCGGAGGGAGTTGGCGCACGATCATCGCCTTGAACGCACGCCCGGGCAGTGTCGAGGCCAGTTCGAGCACGGTGGATTGCCGGGTGAAGGGCCGGACGACATTCGCCTGGCTCGGGTCGTGGGGCATGGGCTCTCCTGTCAAAGGCATCGGGCCGCGGAGCGGCACCGCACAACGTACAGCGGATCTTGCCCGATGATCCGCTTCGCTGACTCGGAAGCGACTGTGGCGGCCGGTGTCGTCGCGGCTAGACAGCGGGGCCAAGGCGGTCCATGCCGTCGACTCAGCCCACGCCCTCGTGCGTGAACCACGGCGGAGCCGCTCCGGCACGCGACGGCCGGAACACCGGGTGGCCTGCTGCGACGCCAGAGTCGTGAGCTGAGCGAGTCCTGCTGACGTGCTCGACCGATGGCCCCGGGGCGTCCCGCGGGGCCATCGAGCATTTCGAGGTGCACGATCGCCATTCCAGCGCGCACCACCTCTGCGCACGGTCCCGGAAAGGAACCACGCCTGACGCACGCGCAGATGCGGCTCAGGCGCCCAGCTGGGCGAGGACTGCCGAGGTGTCCAGGACCACACGTTCGCCGACGACACGACCATGGTCGTCGAACTCGATGATTGCCACCATCTCGAGGTCAATGGGTCGGCCCGTGGGTGCCAGCCCAGCGTAGATGCCGTCGTGGGTACCGGCGAACCGCACGAGCATGACGCCGGTGCTGTCCTCCTGGCCGAGCGGGGTGCAGGTGGCGCGCAAGTCGCTGAAGCCGGCAAAGAGGGCGGTCTCGCGATCACGGAGAGCGCCGAGCCCTTCCTGGGGTCCGGTGAGCGCTGAATGGTAGAGCGCAGGCTCGGCCCACAGGGCGGTCACTGCGTCGACGTCGTGGGCGTTCACTGCAGCCGCGGCCGCTTCGGCGAAGTCGTGGATGTGCATGGCGGTCTCCTCCAACTGGGTTTGGTTGTCGTTCACGGGCGGACGGAGCGCTCGGCCGCAGAGATCGCGACGCGTTCGGGCAGTCGCGCAGCCAGGCGAGCCAAGGCAGCGTTCGCGACGCCGTCGACAGCGCTCGGCCGGTGACGCTCGAGCGCACGGAGGGCCGTCTGGACGACCTGCTCCGGGGTGCGGCGACTGCCCACCGACGCGGCTTCGCCGACGATGTCGAAGAACTCGGTGTCGGTAGCTCCCGGACACAATGCGAGCACCGCGACACCGGTGCCTCGAGTCTCGGCCCACAACGCCCGGGTGAAGGAGAGGACGTAGGCCTTGGTGGCCGCGTAGACCGCCATGTGCGGCACGGGCTGGAACGCGGCCGTGCTGGCGACGTTGATGATCGTGCCGCTCCGACGAGCCACCATCGCCGGAAGAAGGCGGACGCTGAGATCGGTGAGACTGGCGACGTTGAGGTTGATCTGGGCGACCAGCGACTCCGGGTCGGCGTCAGCGACATCGCCATGGGCACCGACTCCGGCGTTGTTGATCAAGGTTCCGATCTCGAGGTGCCGCTCGGCCAGGTCATCGGTGAGCGTCGCGGCGGCGTTCGGGGCCGCCAGATCGGCCGCGATCACGTCGACCTCGACGCCCTTTCGGGCCCTCAGGTCAGCAGCGAGCTCGTTGAGGCGCGCCTCGCGACGCGCGACCAGCACGAGCCGTGAACCCTCACTCGCGTGGTGATCGGCAAAAGCTCGCCCGATTCCGGATGAAGCGCCGGTGATGAGCACCGCCGGCGGGCCAAGAGTGGTGGACATGCTTCTCCTCAAAAAACCGCATGGTTGGTTTGTTTTCCTTCGCTAGGATGCCTCCCATGAAGGGATCGCGCAAGACCCTTGTTGACGAACTCGACGTGCCCGGCGCAGGTGACGGCCCGGCACGTACCCCGAAAGGGGCGGCCTCGCGGGCCCACATCCTCAACGCCGCCGCAGGCGTGTTCGCCGACGTCGGGTTCGATCGCGCCCGGATGGCCGACCTGATCGCGGCAACAGGCATGACGAAGGGTGCGGTGTACTTCCATTTCGACAGCAAGGAAGTCCTGGCAGTTGCGGCGCTCGAGGCGAAGCACGAGCAGTGGCTGGAGGCGGTACGGGAGAGCCTGGCTCCGCTCCGACCAGGGTTGCCACGGCTTCGCGGGCTGACGCCGGCGATGCTGGCACTTCATCGCAGCCACCCCGACGCCTGGGCCGTGACCCGGCTCACCAGCTCGCTGGCAGAGGTGCCCACCGCACGGCCGCATGCGGCCGCGTTGACCCAGCGATGGATCGACTTCGTCGCCGATCTGGTGCGCGAAGCCCAGACGGCCGGCGAGGCAAGCCCCCATGTGGATGCTGACGGGTTGGCGACCGTCCTCGTCGGGGCCTTCGACGGAATCAAGGCAACCGTGGCCGTGCTGGCCCAGGGAGCTGCACGCGACGAGCAATTGGCCGCTGCGGGTGTGCTTCTCGAACGTATGCTGGCGACCTATCTGGAAGGCTCGGACCGGGTGACGACCTGAACGTCGCGAGCGCGGGACCCACGCCGTGGGTGTTCGCGAGCCGAGGGCGAGCACGATCGTCCGCAGCTCGGTGATGGCCTCCTTGATCCTTGGCCTCGACCGCGATCGGACGTCAGCAGGCGCTATCCCTTGACGCGCCCGGTCTCGTACGCCCACATCGCGACCTCGACGCGGTTGCGGGCGCCGAGCTTGTTCATCAGCGCACCGACGT
The DNA here is from genome assembly GCF_057813895.1 of Nocardioides sp. F233. Classification (NCBI taxonomy): domain Bacteria; kingdom Bacillati; phylum Actinomycetota; class Actinomycetes; order Propionibacteriales; family Nocardioidaceae; genus Nocardioides; species Nocardioides sp. F233. Next base: position 279,531 of record NZ_JBVASH010000003.1, on the reverse strand, counting down.
GGGTCTTCACCGTGCTCAGGGTGATGTGCAGCTCGTCGGCGATCTCGGCGTTGGTGCGGCCGCGGGCGACGGTGAGGAGCACTTCTTCCTCACGCTCGGTGAGCGGCTCGATCGGCTGGGTCGGCGGGGAGGCTCGTTCCAGGCCGGCCAGGGTGGAGAGCAGGCGGCGGGTGATGTCCGGTGAGATGAGCGCGTCGCCGTTCGCGGCGGCGTGGATCGCCTGGACCAGCAGCTCGGGCCCGGCGTCCTTGAGGAGGAAGCCTCGGGCGCCGGCCTTGAGTGCGCCGTGGATGTACTCGTCGAGATCGAAGGTCGTGATGATCACGACGGCCAGGGGGTCCTCGACGCCGGGGCCGGCGAGCCGGCGGGTGGCCTCGACGCCGTCGATGCCGGGCATCCGGATGTCGAAGAGGCAGACGTCGGGACGCAGCTCTCGTGCCACGGCCACCGCCTCGTGACCGTCCGTCGCCTCGCCGACGACCTCGATCCCGGGCTGCGCGTTGAGGATCATGGTGAGCCCGGTGCGGACCAGCAGCTGGTCGTCGGCGACCACCACCCGGATCGTCATCGCGGGACCTCCCGCGGGAGGGTCGCCTCGACGGTCCAGCCGCCGGCCGGGTCCGGCCCGGCCTGGCAGGCGCCGCCGAGCAGCTTGGCTCGCTCGGCCATGCCGAGCAGGCCGTAGCCCACGGTGGTCGCGGGGCGGGCTGCTTCTCCGTCGTCGTGCACACGCAACCGTACGACGCCGACGTCGCCGGTGACCTCCACGGTGACCACGGTGGCGTTCAGCGAGTGCCGGATCGCGTTGGTGACCGACTCCTGACAGATCCGGTAGACCGCGGCCTCCACCGGTTGCGGCAGGCCGGCGAGGTCGCCGGCGCGGTGCACCTGCACCACGGGGCTCATCCGGGTCAGCTGGTCCAGATCGCCGATTCCTCGCTGCGGCGCGAAGTCGGCCGCCTCGCCGTCGCGGAGCACCCCGACCATCGTGCGCATCTCGTACAGGGTCCGCGACGCCTCCGCCTCGATCGCTGCCAGCACCTCGACCGCCGACGCCGGATCGGTGGCTGCCACCGCCCGCCCCGCCTGGGCCTGGATCGCGATGGCCGACACGTGGTGCGCGACGGCGTCGTGCAGCTCGCGGGCGAGCTCACCGCGCTCGAGCGTCCGGACCTGCTGCACCTCACGCTGACGCGCAACCGCGCGGTAGCGCATCGCCGCCCCGAGGGCGAACGCTGCGACCAGCACGATGGAACCACCGACCACGTCCCCGAGGGTCTCGCTGGTGGCAAGCCCCAGACCGGCAGGCACGGCGACGATCGCCGTACCGATCAGCGCCTCACGTCCCGACGCCCAGCGGTACAACGAGTAGGGCAGCAGCAGGACGCAGACCATGGAGTTGAGCCCCGCGTTGGCGATGCCGTCGAGGATCATCGGGAGCTGCAGCACCATCGCGCCGCCGAAGCCGACGGCGGTGGCCAGCAGCGGATGGGTACGCCGCCAGAGCAGCACCGGGATCACCAGGAGCGCGACCACGGTGGCCAAGGGACGCGCCGGTACGTCGTCGCGGAGGATCCCCTCACCCGTCGCCGTGACCAGCAAGGCGCCCACCAGGGCCCAGTCCCACCACGCCCGCGCCGGCGGGTCCGGGGCACGGGGCTCGGCGAGGATCGAGCGGATGAAGGCGGCGGGCACGCCCTCACCCTAGAGAGCGGTGACGCTCGTCGTCAGGGGCACGAGCACGAGCTGCTCGTCGTACTTTCGGCCGAGGACTCCCCCACTCCCAGGCCCGATGTATGTCGCTCGCCGCCGGTCCACCGTGGAGGGCATGTCGAACCTCCTCTACCGGCTCGGCCGGTCTGCTGCTACCCGCCCGTGGGTCGCCATCGGCGCCTGGGTCGTCCTCGCGGCTGTCGTCATCGCCTCCTCCGTCTCCTTCGGGCGCGATCTCGAGGAGAGCTTCGAGGCCCCCGGCCTCGACTCCTACCAAGCGGCGGAGCTGCTCGCCGATGCGCAGGCCGACGAGGGCGGGGTCACCGCCCAGGTCGTCCTCGAGGCCCAGGACGCTGCGGCGCAGCTGGTGCCGGTGGAGGCCGCTCTCGCGGCGCTCCCGCACGTCCTGGACACGACGAGCAGCGTCTCTCCGGACGGCACCATCGCACTGGTGCGCGTGCAGTACCCCGCGGTCGCGGACCTCACGAAGTCCGACCTCGACAACCTCGAGGACGCCGTCGCCGACCTGCGTGCGGAGTCGTCGGTGACGCTGGAGGCCGGCGGCGACCTGTTCTTCGCGTTCGAGGAAGCGCCCACCGGGCTGGGCGAGGTCGCGGGGATGATCGTCGCGATGATCGTGCTGCTGATCGCCTTCGGCTCCTTCGTCGCGATGGGGCTGCCGATCGGGTTGGCGCTGTTCGGTCTGGTCATCGGCATCACCTCGATGAAGCTGGTGACGTACCTGGTCGACATCCCGGCGTGGGCGCCGCAGCTCGCGGCCATGGTCGGGCTCGGCGTCGGCATCGACTACGCCCTCTTCCTGGTCACCCGGCACCGCGAGCACCTTGCCCTGGGGATGCCGGTCGCCGAAGCGGCCGGCCGCGCCCTGGCAACGGCAGGACAGGCGGTGATCTTCGCCGGCGGCACGGTCGTCGTGGCGATCCTCGGGCTGCTCGTCGCAGGGATCCCGTTCGTGACCGGTGGTGGGGTCGCGATCTCCGCGATGGTGCTCGTGATGGTGCTCGCCTCGGTCACCCTGCTGCCGGCACTCCTCGGACTGGCGGGACACCGGATCAACGGACGTCGACGCACGCCGCACCGGCCGAGCACGGGCTGGTACCGGTGGGGCGCTCACGTGACCCGCAACGCGACGGCGTACCTGATCGGCGGAGCGGTCCTGATGACCGCCCTGGCCGCACCCGTCCTCGCGCTCAACCTGGGCTTCCCGGACGACGGGACCAAGCCCGAGTCGAGGACCGAACGCCGGGCCTACGACCTGATCGCCGACGGATTCGGTCCCGGGGCCAACGGTCCCTTGGTGATCGCGGTCGACATCTCGCAGGACGGGTCCGTCGTGGAGCCGCTCGCCGAGGCCGTGGCAACCGACCCGGGCATCACCTCGGTCGGCGAGCCGACCGTCGATCCCACCACAGGCGTGGCGATCCTGGTGGCGCAGCCGACCACGTCGCCCCAGGACGAGACCACCCGGGAGACCGTCGCGAGGCTCCGCAGCGAGGTCATCCCGGCGGCGCTCGACGGCACCGCGGCGACCGCCCATGTCGGCGGTCAGACCGCCACCTTCGCCGACCTCGGCGACCGGGTGCAGGAGCGGATGCCGCGCTTCGTGGCGGCGGTGCTGCTGCTGTCGTTCCTCCTGCTCACGGTGCTGTTCCGCTCGGTATTGGTGCCGCTGAAGGCGGTCGTGCTGAACCTGCTGAGCGTCGGCGCGGCGTACGGCGTGCTCGTCATGGTCTTCCAGTGGGGCTGCGCGGCCGGCCTGATCGGGGTGGAGTCGACGGTGCCGATCGTGTCGTTCATCCCGCTGTTCATGTTCGCGATCCTGTTCGGTCTGTCCATGGACTACGAGGTGTTCCTGCTGTCGCGAGTGCGTGAGGAGTACCGCGACCACGGCGACAACACCCGCGCGGTCGTCGCGGGCATCGCCGGCACCGGGCGCATCATCACCGCGGCCGCCCTGATCATGGTGGCGGTCTTCTCGGGCTTCGTCCTGGGCAGCGACCCCGTGGTGAAGATGATGGGGGTGGGACTGGCCACGGCGATCTTCCTCGACGCGACCGTCGTCCGCCTGGTGCTCGTGCCAGCCACCATGACGCTGCTGGGCGACGCGAACTGGTGGCTGCCCGGGTGGCTGGGCCGGCTGCTGCCGGAGATGGACCCGGAGTCGGGGTCAGGCGATCCAGGGGCGGGTGAAGTCGAGGACCCGCTGACCGTCGAGATCGGCAAGTGACACGCCGACGAAGGCGGACGCCGTGTCGGAGCTCTGCCAGCGGAACCGGTGGTCGTCGCTCGTGACGGCGGCGGCGATCGCCTCGCCCGCGGACTCGGGCGTCTGGGCATGGGCGAAGACGCCGGTGGTGCGGGCGACGTAGGCGGCGAGCAGGTCGGCGTACGGGCCGTCGAGGTCGGGGCGCTCGACGTTGGCGACGAAGGAGCTCGACACGGCCGCAGGCTCCATGACGCTGACCCACACACCGAAGCGCTCGGCCACCACGGCCAGGGACTGCATGAAACCCTCGACGGCGAACTTCGCGCCGCAGTAGGCGTCCGCGAAGGGCTGGCCGACGGCGCCACCGACGCTGGTGACGGTGAGGATGCGGCCGCGGCCGCGTTCGCGCATGCCGGGCAGGACGAGCTTCGCGAGGTTCACCGGGGCGAGGTAGTTGAGGTCGAGCTGGGCCTGGACCTGGGCGATCGACAGCTGTTCGGCGGTGCCGACGCTCCCCCGGCCCGCGTTGTTGACCAGGACGTCGATGGCCCCGTGCTCGGCGCACACGTCCTCGACCAGGCGGGCCGCGGCGGCGTGGTCGACGACGTCGAGGGCACGGACGTCGAGGTCGACGCCGGCCTCGTCGGCCGCCGCGCGCAGGTCGCCCGCGCGCTGCGGATCCCGCAGGGTCGCCACGACGTGCAGTCCGCGTCTCGCGAGCGCAACGGCCGCGTGCATGCCCATGCCCGACGAGGTACCCGTGACCAGCGCGACGTCCGTCATGTCCGGAATCTATCGAGTCGGCACAGTCCGCGGAACAGGACTGTCCGCATGTGGGTCAAATGTCCCACTTCCTCTTGACCGGGCCTGCTGACGTCCCGATGCTTGCGTGACCAGTCCCCCTCCCGATGGAGTCACATGCGCTCGGTTCGCCGTCCGGTCGTCGCTGTCGTCGCAACATCCGCACTGCTGCTGGCCCAGGCCGCGGCCGACCCGACGGGCCTTCTCGCGCTCGTCGGGTGGCCCGGTGGCACGCCGCAGGCCGACCTGTGGTGGCCGCTCGCCCGGTACGTCGTGTTCGTGCCGGTGCTGCTCGCCGTCGTGTGGTGGAGCGCGGTCCGGGCGGGCGGGCGCTCCTGGACGATGAGCGCCGGGGTCGTGCTCGCGGCGCTGCTCGCGAAGAGCGCGACCTGCCTGGCGATGACCGGCGACCTCGCTGTCTCTGCATGGGCCAGCGGGTACACCACGGCGAAGGCGGTGCCGACGGCGCTGGTGGTCGCGGGGGTCGTGCGGCTCGCCGACCGGCGACAGGACGATGCGGGTCACGCTCCGCACGACGCTCCCGCGCCCGCGTCGATCAGCACGTGGGCCGGCGCCGTCGCCTTCGGAACGGCGGCGCCGCTGCTGGCGGGGTCGTGGTGGACCGGGGCGGCCTACGCACCGGGCATCCCGACGCCGCACGCCGGCGACGGTGCGGCCGGGGTCCTCGGCATGGTGGCGGCGATGGTGCTGCTGGGCGGTGCCGGCTGGCTCGGCCTGCGGTGGGCGCACCGACGTGTCCCGGGTCTGCTCGGCGTCTGGCTCGGGACCCTCGTCGCGGGCGGGCTCTTCGGGGTCGCTCAGTCGGTCATCGGGCTCGTCGTGGACGGCGGCTTCCGGGGCGACCTGTGGCCGCTGCTGGCGGGCTACATCCACGTCGCCGACGGCCTGTCGTACGGCGCGTGCACCGGCTGGCTGGTCGGCGCGGTCGTGCTCGTCAGCGACCGCGCGCTGGCGAACCGGACCGCAGGCCTCGCCCGCACGGCGGCGGCATCCGTGGCCGTCGGCGCGGTGGCCGCGATCACCGCGTCCCTCGTCGCCTCCTCGCCGGCGGTCGCCACGGCCCACAACGAGGCATCCGTGCCGGTCGGCTTCCTGCGCGTCGAGAAGGGACGGATCACCGACGGCGAGGGCAACCAGGTCCTGCTGCGCGGCGTCAACGTCAACCAGCTCGTCGACTTCTACCAGGCCCGGCCCGAGGTCCCGGCGACCCGCGAGCTGAGCGAGGACGACTACGCCGCGATGGCGGCGTACGGCTTCGACGTGGTGCGTCTCGGCCTGTCGTGGTCGGCCCTCGAGCCGGAGCGGGGCTCGCTCGATCCGGCGTACGTCGCCCGGGTGAAGCAGGCCGTCGCGTGGGGCAAGGCACACGGGATCCGCACCGTGCTCGACATGCACCAGGACGGCTGGTCGAACGCGCCGACCGCGAAGGGCACCAGCTGCCGGCCCGGCACCGAGCCGATGTGGGGGTACGACGGGGCGCCCGGCTGGGCGACGCACTTCGACGGGGCACCGCGCTGCTCGTTCACGGGTCGCGACATCTCGCCGGCCGGCGACCGCGCCTTCGAGCACTTCTGGTTCGACACCGACGGCATCCGGACGGCCCTCGTCCGCACCTGGGGCGAGCTGGCCGGCGAGTTCGCCGACGAGAAGGCAGTGGCGGGCTTCGACCTGATCAACGAGCCGGGCTTCGGCGAGACCCCGCCGGTGACGACGTCGACGAAGCTCGGCGAGTTCTACGCGCAGGCGATCGACGCGATCCGCGAGGCAGGTGCGCCGCAGATCGTGTTCGTCGAGCCGAGCATCCTGTGGTCGGGCGTCGGCATCGACAGCGGGCCCGCGATCGGCTTCACCGACGACCTCAACGTCGCGTTCTCACCGCACCTGTACGCCGAGTCGATCACCATGGACGCCTCGCTCGGGCTGCCACCGATCGTCAGCACCGAGCGGCAGTTCGAGCTGGCGCAGCGCGTCGCCGACGAGCACGGCATGCCGCTGTGGTCGGGCGAGTACGGCTACTGGGGCGACGAGAAGTCGATCGCCGGGCACATCACCCGGTACGCGACCGAGGAGGACCAGCGGATCCTCGGCAGCGCGTACTGGGTGTGGAAGCAGTCCTGCGGCGATCCGCAGAACGGCATCGGCGACCTCGGGCTCGCGCTCGTCCCGCAGGACTGCACGACCGGCGAGGACGCACCCCGCAACGAGCAGCTGCTCGGCGTGCTGTCGCGGGCCTACCCGCAGGCCGCGCCCGGACGGATCACCAGCCTGGCGGCCGGAGTGTCCGGGACGGCCGCGGACTCGGCCACCCTGACGCTGCGGGGAACCGTCGACGCGCTGACCTGCGGGCTGCGGGTGTGGGTGCCGGGACCGGCGGACCCGGTCGTGAAGCCGAAGGGGCTCACCGACCTGGTCGCCGAGCAGGTCCCCGGGGGCTGGGTGCTCACCGCCTGCGCCGAGGGCGACTACCGGCTCGACGTCACGCCGTCGGTCGACTGACCGGACGACTCACCCCCACATGCTGCGGCCCCAGCCCGCGGCAGCCACGAACCCGTCGCCGCCCGAGGCGCACGAGTAGGTCTCGGTGCCGAACAGCGTGCCGTCGTACTCGACGCCGTGGTGGACGCCGATCGCGTACGGGCCGTCGTCCCACCACCCCCACAGCGGCGCGCCGGACGCGCCGGACGCCTCGTCGGCGTCGCTCTCCACCTGGGTGGTGTCGTAGGTGGAGCCGTTGACGTTGATGTCGTCGCCGTCGTCGTCGTCACGTACGGCGATCGCGGTCTCGTGGGACATCGAGGTGAGGCTGATGTCGTAGGGGTAGCCGGCCATCGTCCAGTAGTCGCCGTCCTCCCACGACGAGCTGTAGTGGCGGTAGCCGAAGTAGCCGGTGCGGTCGCCGATCGGGTCGTAGAGGCCGCAGATCTTGATGTCGCTGCCCGAGTCGGAGTTCCAGGACCAGTAGCCCGACACGTAGCTCAGGAAGCCCGCTCCGAACACCGACTGGCCGTTCCAGCAGGCCGGGATGACCTTGATCATCCAGCCGGAGCCGGCGTTGGGCTGCACGTGTCCACTGGTCATCATGGTGCTCCGGCCGATCATGTAGCCCGTCGCCTCGCTGTCGTAGATCCACGCTCCGCCGGGCGTCGCCTGGTGGTAGACGTAGAGCTTGCAGACCGCGGTGTACGGGTACGCGTCGGGGTAGACCAGCGACCGCGACTCCCCGCCGATGATGGTGCTGTGGTTCGACAGCCGCGTGCGCGTGCCGCGTGCGTTCAGGCCGAAGGCGGTGTCGCGCAGGGAGCTGACCACCTTCGGGTGCATGCCCGAGGGCACGCCACGGGGCCGGTACGGCGTCCCCATCTCGCCCCGCGCGTCGCGCGGCGTACGACGGTCGCGGACCAGGGCCGCCTCCGCCCGCTCGGCAAGGCTGCGCGTCAGCGCCTCCCCGAGGTTGGCGTCCCGTCCCGGCACACCGGGCAGCAGCAGCCGGTCCGCGTGCAGCACCGGGAGGCCCGCGAACTGCTCCCCCGCCTCGCGCAGCCGGACCTCGCCCTCGGCTCCGTCGGCCGGCATCAGCAGCCGGGCTGACTCGGTGACGTAGCCCCACGGCCGCTGGTCGTCCCCGACCGGCACGTCGTCGCGCTCCCACAGCTCGCGCTGCGAGAACGGTGCGTCTTGTGTTGTCATCGCCTGTCTCCTCGCTCACGCGGTGCCGGCGGCACCGCTCATGCAGAGAGGAGGTCGCGTGGGTACGGGTTGATACAGCGGTTCAGCGCGGCGCGAGCAGGTGCGCCACCCACGCCGCGGCCGGCTCCGGCGCGCGACCGGGAGCAAGTACGCCGGAGTGGCCGGTGCGCCACCAGTGCGGCTCGACCCGCAGGCCGGCGTCGCGGTAGCCGCGGACCAGCGACCGGGTCAGCCAGAAGGGGGCGACCTCGTCGGCGGCGGCGGCGTCGATCCGCAGCGGCATCCCGGCAGGCAGGGACAGGTGGGCGATGTCCTGGGCGCGCAACGAGGCAAGCAACCGCTCACGTACGACGTCCCCGCGGGTGCCGAGGAGCGCGGCCGGCGCGAGGCCTCCGAACGAGGAGCGATCAGCGAGCTCGGTGAGGGTGCGCTCGGCGAGCTCGGGCCACAGCGCGCGGGCACGGTCGCTCAGCCCGTCGGCGGTCAGCACGCGGGCCAGCTCGGGATCGACGGTCGCGGCACCGTCGATCATCAGTGCGACGAGGGCAGGGACGACGCCGAAGCCGGGCGGGGTCACGGGCCAGCGCAGCGAGAGACCGATGGTCTGGTCCATCCGGGTGACGGGGGCGAACACCGCGCACCCCGCCAATGAAGCTCCGGCGGGCGCACCGAGCGCAGCGGCGTGGAGGGCGGCAACGGCACCCTCGGAGTGACCTGCGGTTACCCAGCGGTCCGACAGGTCGAAGGACGCGCGCGCCGCCACGAGCAGGTCGAGAACGGAGGTCGCCAGGGTGGGACCGACCAGGTACGGGTGCGGCCCCGGACTGCCGAGGCCCTCGTAGTCGGGCTGCAGAACGGCGATCCCGGCGCGCAGCAGGTGCGCGACGAAGGCATCGCCCTGGGTCATCCGGCGCAGCTCCGGGTGCCCGTCGACCGCAGTGCTGGGCGCGGAGCGGTCGCTGCCGCCGGTGGTCATGTGCCCGTAGGTGACGACGGGCCAGCCGCCAGCGGGTGCGGCGCCGGCAGGCAGGTGGACGAGCCCGGTCAGGACGGTCGGATCGCCCCAGACCGAGGTCGCGGCGTACGACACCCGCCAGGACTCCCCCGCCGCGGCCAGCGCCGCCCGCCCCCGCGCGGGCTGACGCGACAGGATGGCCGGCGCGCTCACCAGCGCCCCCGCGGCAGCAGCCGCCGGGCCGCACGCGGGATCAGCCCGAGCCGCCCCGCGGTCCGCACGTCGGCGGCGGCCATCAGGTCGGCGAAGGCGTTCGCGACGGGGACCAGCTGGTCGACGTCGATCTTGTCGAGGGTGTCGGCGTCGTCGTACAGGTAGAGCGGGCCGGAGACCAGGCTGATCGTGGGTACGCCGGCCGTGAAGGTGAACGACGCGTCGGTGGGCATGCCGTCGAGGGTGAACTCCAGCAGGCTGGCGTTGAGCACCGACGTCGCGCCGAGCCCGTGGCGGCGGATGGCGCGGACCAGCGCGAGCTTCATCGGCAGTGACACGTTCTCGAAGAACGCGCGCGGCTCGCTGTGGTCGAGCGTCTCGAACGAACCGTCAGCGGTACGACGCGCGCGGAGCCCGACGTGCTCGACGGTCAGGTTGAGAGCCAGCCGGTACGGGGAGCCGGGGTCGATCGTGTAGCGGCGCGCGAAGTCCCGGTGCGCCTGGTAGCCGGTGAAGTGGCTGTCGAAGGTGACGAACATCAGCGTCTTGTCCCAGGGGCGTCCGGCCCGCGCGCGGTCGACGGCGTGCTCGGCGAGCGCGACGACCTCCGCCGTACCGCTGGCGTCCTCGACGGCGCCGGGACCGATGGAGTCGTGGTGGGACTGGACCATGACCGTCTCCGGCGTGGCCCCGTGGAGCACGCCGACGACGGTGCGGGCCGTGACCCGGCGTCGCTCGGCGACGAGGTGCAGGGACGCGACGGAACCGGCGTGCAGGCGACGACGCAACGACTCCCCCGCGCTGCGCGTGATCCACACACCGGGCAGGGTGAGCAGGACCCGGCGGTAGTACTCGTTGTGGTAGCCGAGCGACTCCGGGTAGTCGCGGAGCACACCGATCACCCCGACCGCGCCGGCCGCCGCGGCGTCGCGCATCGTGCGGGTGAGCGAGGTGATGTAGGGGTTGCGGGAGCCGAGCGCCTCGCGGTTGAGCATCCGCCGGTCGGGGTCGTGGACGTACTCGCTGAGCGGCAGCAGGGCCCACTGCGGCAGGTCGAAGGTCAGGTCGAAGAGCACGATCCGGCCGGCGACGTCGTGGTCGCCGACGCCGTCGGCGCCGATGTCGACGACCACGGCCTCGACGCCGTCGGGGCCGGTGCCGAGGGTGCCGACGTGCTCGTGGCCGGGCAGCGCGCAGTGCCGGATCGGCGCGCACGCGACCTCGTCGCCATCGATCGACAACGCGGTCAGCAGGGGCTCCCAGGCGAAGGAGTCGGTCTCCTCGACCCACACCTCGTCGAGGCCGGCGCGGCGGAACCGGTCGGCGACGTACGCCGCCGCCTGCTCGCCGCCCGGCGTCCCGGTCGCGCGCGGCGCCATCGCGACCAGGTCCTCGATGGTCGCCATCAACTGGTCGACGTGGGCCACGTCAGCGGTGCGCCGGCTCATGTCGACGACCCTAGGACTTCGTCATGACGAACCGTCCGGGCGCCGGAAACCGACAGCGTTCGACCAGTCATGGTCAAGACTGCTCACATGACGCCCACCGATGACGGGATCGGTCACCTCGAGATCCTGCCCGAGATCGACCTCGCGCTGATCGACGCGCTCCAGGTGAACCCGCGGGCGCCGTGGACGACGATCGCCTCGGTGCTCGACATCGACGCGGTGACCGCGGCCCGCCGCTGGCGCCGGCTGCACGAGGAACGGCTCGCCTGGTGGGTGGTCCGGCCGTCGGCGGCGCGACTCACGCCGTACGTCGACGCGACGCTCGCGTTGCTGCGCACGGCACCAGGTGCCGCCGAGGAGGCCGCCCAGCGCGCCGCGGCACCGGACTGGGCGCACACCGTCGACCTCGTGTCCGGTACGGCGGACCTCGGCGTCGTGGTGCTCGGCTCGGGACTGGGCGAGGTCCGCCAGCGCGTCGACGAGCTCGCAGCACTGTGCGTGGGCGAGCTCGTCGAGCGCCGGGTCGTCGCGGCCGTGCACGCCGAGGACGCCGGCTGGCGGCTGGGGATCTGCTCGGCCTCGCAGCGGCGCGCGCTGCTCCCCCGCGCCGGTGCCCCGGTCCCGGCGCCACCCCGGGCCGCGCTGGTCGACGAGCTGCTCGCGGCGCTCGGCGACGACGCCCGGCTGAGCGGGCAGGAGCTCGCGGCGCGGGTGGGCGGATCCGAGCCGACGGTACGACGCGGCCTGGACCGGGCGCTGCGATCAGGGGCGATCCAGCTGGGCTGCGACCTGGCGACGCCCGCCGCGGGGCTGGGGCGTGGCGTGCTGCTCGAGGTCGAGGTCGACGACCCCGACCGGGCAGGTCGGGCGCTGGCAGCGGCCGCGCCGGTGCACCGCTGCGTGCAGACGATCGGCGCCGGCAACCTGACCCTCGGCGTGCGACTGGCCTCGCTCGGTCAGCTGCCGGGGATCGAGGCCGAGCTCGCCGCGCTGGCGCAGGGCTGGCAGGTGCGCAGCCGGCTGACGGTGCTGCGCCCGGTCAAGCGACAGGGGCAGGTGCTGGACCCGACGGAGCGTCGCGCAGCGCCTCGTCGAGGCGGTACGCGCGGATCGCGACGAGGCTGAGCAGCACCAGCGCGGCCGGCACGACGGAGGTGCCGGCGAGGACGGCGAGCCGGGCCGGGGCGTCGTACGCGTCGAGGCCGCCCTCGTAGCCGCCGATCGCCAGCACCACGCCGAGCAGCCCGGGCCCGAGCGCGAAGCCGAGCAGCTCGCACCCGGCCCAGACGCCGGAGAACAGGCCGATCCGGTTGTGCCCGGAGGTGCGGGCGTCGTGGGCGGCGACATCGGGGAGCATCGCGAGCGGGAAGACCTGGATGCCGGCGTACCCGGCTCCCGTGACCGCCGACCAGACCAGGCACCACGTCAGGCTGCCGGACCAGGCGTCGACCATCGCGACCAGGCCGCAGGCCAGGACGGCGGTGGCGACGAGGTAGCCGCCCTTCTTGCCGCGGCGACGCCCGAGCCAGGCCCACAGCGGCGCGGACAGGACGCCGGGCAGCACGAAGGCGGCGAACAGGTAGCTGCCGTTGGCGGTGTCGCCGAGCAGCACCCGGGCGGCGTACGCGACCGCGGCGAGCAGCATGCTCGTGCCCGCGGCCTGCAGCACCAGGGCGGCGATCAGCGGCCGCGCGTGGACGTTGCCGAGGACGACCCGCAGCTGGTCACGCAGCCCTCCCCCGGCGCTCTCGGCGCGAACCACCGGAGCGCCGCGCGTGCACCACCAGACCGCCAGCGAGCCGGCGACGACGACCAGTCCGGCGAGTGCCCCCATCGCGCGGTAGCCGCCCGTGGTCGTCGCCAGCCACGGCGCGACCACCCCGGAGACGGCGATCGCTGTGGTCACCACGCCGACCCGCCACGCCATCATCTGCGTGCGCACGCCGTAGTCGCCGGTGACCTCGGCCGACATCGCGAGGTAGGGCACCTGGAAGAACGCGTACGCCGTCGCGGCGACCAGGTTGGCGAGCAGCACCCAGGCCAGGGCGAGCAGGAAGGGCGTGCTCGGTCCGGTGAAGACGAACGCCAGGCCCACTCCCATGAGCGGGCCGGCGACCAGGAGGAAGGGACGGCGGCGGTCGTGGCGTCGTACCCGATCGCTGAGGCGGCCGGCCAGCGGGTTGCAGACGAAGTCCCAGGCCTTGGGCGCGAACACGACGAGCCCGGCGAGCAGCGCGCCGACGCCCAGCTCCTCGGTGAGGTAGGGCATCAGCAGCAGGGACGGCACCGTCCCGTAGACGCCGGTGGCGACACCACCCAGCGCGTAGCCTCGCCGGATCCGCGCAGGCAGCTCGTCGACCATGCGCCGAACGTAGAGGACGATCGGCTCAGCGCCCGGGGATGCAGGAATCCGTCACTGACGAGCGGAGAACTCGGCTGACCGGACTCCCGCTCAGCTCGGCTTGGCGTACGCCGCGACCCCGGTGTCGAGGATGACGCAGGCCTCGTCGCCGACCGTCCAGGCGTCGTGGCCCGGGTCGAGGTCGATCACGTCGCCGGGCCCGATGCTGAACTCCTCGCCGTCGTCGGGCTTGATGGCCATCTGGCCGGAGATGCAGATGCCGGTGTGGTGGACCTGGCAGGAATCGGTCCCGGCGATCGGCTTGACGTCGTTCGACCAGCGCCAGCCGGGCTCGAAGGTGCCGCGGCCGAGGGTGAAGTCACCGAGGGTGACGACGTCCATGTGGCCGTGGGCCTGGAAGGCACGGCGCTCGTGCGGGGTGTCGATGCTCTGCTTGTCGGACATGGCTTCTCCTCTGCTCGGATGCTCAGACGGTGGCGCGCGGGCGGATGTTCTGGTTGCCCGCGAACACGTTGTCGGGGTCGTACTCCGACTTGATGGCGACGAGGCGCTCGTACTTCTCGGCACCGAAGGCCGCGCGGATCCGCTCGTCGCCCTCGTCGCCGATGAAGTTGAGGTAGACCCCGCCCGTGGTGAACGGTGCGTTCGCCCGGCGGTAGTCGCGGACCCAGGCGATGTTGTCCTCGTCCTCGGACTCGTCCAGCCAGGTCGCGAACGGGTGGCTGATCCAGCGGGCGGCGCGCTGGTTGAGCGGGGTGGCGTCGGCGTCGACGCGGGCGAGGGCGCCGCCCCACGGGAGCAGGAGGTGCTGGGTCATCGGGGAGGGACGGCGGGCGCCGGCGTCGAGGAAGACGTCGAGGGCGGCGTCGGGGAAGCTGTCGTGGTAGTCGGCGCTCCAGTACTGCCGCAGGCCGGGCGGGTCGTCGATCATCGACTGGAGGCCGGCGTACGGCATCGGGCCGACCAGGTCGACCTCCGGGGCGAGGTCGCGCATGACCTGGACCAGGTCGTTCCCGGCGGCATGGTCGCCGTTCCAGCAGACGGCGAGGCCGATGAGCGGCTGGCCCTGCAGGTGCGCGGGGATGAACTCCTCGGGCGGTCCGCTGATGACGACGAGCGCGGAGCCGAGCTCCTCGGGCGCGTCCTCCGCCCAGTCCCGGAAGGCGCGGGCGACCTCCGGGCCTTGGTCGAGCGGCCACAGCATCAGCCCGCCGATGATCATCGGGCCGACCGGGTGCAGCTGGAACTCCAGCGCGGTCACGACACCGAAGTTGCCGCCGCCGCCCTTGCTGGCCCAGAGCAGGTCCTGGTGCTGGCTCTCGTCGGCGCGCAGCGCACGGCCGTCGGCGGTGACCAGCTCGAGGGCGAGCAGGTTGTCGCAGCTGAGGCCGTGCTGGCGCTCCAGCCAGCCGGAGCCGCCGCCGAGGGTCAGCCCCGCGACGCCCGTCGTGGAGACCCGGCCGCCGGTCGTGGCCAGGCCGTGCTCCTGCGCCGCGGCGTCGAACTCGCCCCAGGTGCAACCAGCGCCGACCCGCGCACGCCGGGCCGCGACGTCGAGCTCGATCGACTTCATGGGACGTACGTCGACCACCAGGCCGTCGTCGTTGGTCGACTGCCCGGCCACCGAGTGACCACCGGAGCGCACGGCGACCGCGAGCCCGTCACGGGCGGCGCGGTCGAGCGCCTCCTTGACGTCCGCCGGTCCGGCGCAGGCCGCGATGACGCGGGGCCGCTTGTCGATCATGGCGTTGAAGAGAGCGCGCTGCTCGTCGTACCCGGCCTCGTCGGGGCCGCACCACTTCGTCATGCCTGGCCTCCTGGCCTCGTGGCCCCTCCCTACCCTCACGATCCCTGCGGGGCCGGGCGGTGGCATCCCGTGGAATGGGGAAAGCACGGGTCTGCCCGGGGCCTAGGCTGAGCCCGTGCTGTACGAGGTCCTCCACTCCGTTGTCCCGCCCGTGGCCCGCGCGGTGTGGCGACCGACGATCGAGGGCGTCGCCAACGTGCCGCTGACCGGGCCGGTGCTGTTCGCCAGCAACCACCTGAGCTTCGCCGACAGCGTGGTGATCCCGATCGTGGCGCCGCGCAAGGTCGTGTTCCTGGCGAAGGCGGAGTACTTCACCGGACCGGGGATCAAGGGACGGCTCAGCAAGGCCTGGTTCGAGGGCCTCGGCATGGTGCCGGTCGACCGCAACGACACCCGCGCGGCGCTGAACTCGCTCGACGTGGCGCTCGAGGTGCTCGGCCGGGGCGAGGCGTTCGGCATCTACCCCGAGGGCACCCGCTCGCGCGACGGACGGCTGTACCGCGGCCGGACCGGGGTCGCGCAGCTGGCGCTGACGGCCGGCGTACCCGTGGTCCCGGTCGGGCTGACCGGCACCGACGAGCTGCAGCCGGTCGACGCACGGTTCCCCCGGCGGGCCAAGGTGACCGTGCGGTTCGGGAAGCCGCTGGACTTCGCCGGGCGCTTCGAGGGTGTCGCTCCCGGCCGGGCGCGGCGGGAGGCGACCGACGAGATCATGGACGCCATCCACGCGCTGACCGGCCAGGAGCTCGCCGGCGCCTACAACGAGCGGCCCGTCGACGCCTGATCCTGCGGCGCCAGAGGGCTGGCGTGTCGCCCCGCTCAGGAGTAAGCAGGGAGCTACCGGCGATGCCGGTCGGGCATCGCCCTGCCCCTGAGAGGAGTGGGTCGTGTACGCACGTTCGAGCACGTTCCACGGCAACCCCGCCAACATCGACGCGGGCATGAAGTTCGTCGAGGACGAGGCCGCCCCGATGCTCGCCGAGGCCGAGGGCTGCCTCGGGCTCTCGCTGCTGGTCGACCGGGCAACCGGCTACTGCATCGCGACCAGCTCGTGGCAGACCGAGGAGGCGATGACCGCCAGCGACACGATGCTGCGGCCGATGCGCGACCGCGCACGCGATGTCCTCGGCGCCTCGATGCAGGTCGACAGCTGGGAGATCGTCGCCATGCACCGCAGCCACCACGGCGCGTGCTGCCGGGTCAGCTGGCTCGAGGGCGATCTCGACACGATGACCGAGACCTTCCGGGTCGCGCTGCTCCCCCGCCTGGAGGAGATGGACGGCTTCTGCAGCGCCAGCCTGCTCGTCGACCGGGCCACCGGCCTGGGCTGCGCGACGACGGCCTGGGAGTCGCACGACGCGATGGTCGCCAGCCGCGCGATGGCCGACGAGATGCGCAACCGTACGGCGGAGGAGGCCTCCGGAGTGGTGGTCGAGGTGCACGAGTTCGACCTCGCCTACGCACACCTGCACGTGCCCGAGATGGCCTGACAGGCACAATGCCGGGGTGTTCACCGACAGGCTGGACCCCCGGCTCCAGCAGGACTACCTCGACCGTCTCGGGGTCGCCGCCGAACCACCGTCGGCCGCGGCCCTGCGGCGCATCGTCCAGCGGCACGCCGAGCGGATTCCCTACGAGACGCTGTGGATCCAGGCCGGCCAGGCCTGGGACATCGACCCGCACACGGCCGCCCGCCGGATCGCGCACGACCGGCGCGGCGGCTACTGCTACCACCTCAACGGCGCCCTCGGGCTGCTGCTGACCTCGCTCGGCTACGCGACCACCGCGCACGTCGGCGGGGTGCACGGCCCGGACGGACCGAGCCCGACCGCCGTCGGCAACCACCTGGTGCTGACCGTCAGCGGCCTCCCGAGCGAGACCAACCCCACCGGCACCTGGTACGTCGACAGCGGGCTCGGCGACGCCCTCCACGACCCGCTCCCGCTGGTCGCCGGGGCCCACCGGCAGGCACCCTTCGACCTGACGCTCGAGGAGTCGGCCGACGGGACGGGCTGGCACCTGAGCCATGACCCGGCGGGCGGGTTCACCGGCATGGCGTGGACCACCGGCGTCGCCCGGCAGCAGGACTTCGTGGTCCAGCACCAGCGGCTCTCGACGTCCGCCGAGTCCGGCTTCGTGCAGGTCGCGATGGCCGAGCGCCGCGACGCGACCGGGGTCGACGTGGTGCGCGGCCTGGTGCTCAGCCGGATCGGCGAGGGCGCCCGATCCGACGCGCCGGTCACCGACCGCGCGGCCTGGTTCGAGCTGCTGGCCGACGTGTTCGACCTGCCGCTCGACGACCTGGCCCCCGAGCAGCGGGACCGGTTGTGGAGCACGGTCCTCGCGGCGCACCGGCGGTGGGAGGAGTCCCGGGACCTCGGGTCTCGGTAGGCCGGCGTGCTCGTCGTCCCGGTCACCCACCGCCGAACCCGCGCAGCGCCCGCTCGTGCTCGAGCCGCTGGCGGTGGCTGCTCGCGATGTGGTCGAGCACCAGGCGCTCGATCACGGCGACGTCGCCGGCCACGATGGCGTCGTACAGCACCTGGTGCTCAGCGGTGACGTGCAGCAGGTCGTCGTGCTGGCCGAGCAGCCACCGCAGCCGGCTGCGCATGGTCTGACCGAGGTCGCTCAGCAGCCGGTTGCCGGCGATGTCGGTGACGACCTCGTGGAAGTCGGCGGCCGCGCGGCGCGCTGCCACGCGGTCGCCGGCCCGGGCGCCGGCCAGCTCGGCCTCGAGCGCCTCGCGCAGCCGGGCCAGCCCGACCGCCGTACGACGCTGCGTGGCGAGCCGGAAGGTGAGCACCTCCAGCGCCGTGCGGACCTCGTCGAGATCGGCGAGGTCCGCCGGCGAGAGCTCGCGGACCACGGCCCACGTGTGCGGACGCAGGGTCACCAGGCCCTCGGCGTCGAGCATCGAGAGCGCCTCGCGGACGGGGACCCGGCTCACGCCGACCTCGGTGGCGAGGTCGCGCTCGACGAGCCGGCTCCCCGGCGCGCGCTCGCCATCGAGGATCTGGTGACGCAACCAGTCCGCGACCCGCGAGGACTCCCGGCTGGACACGCTCGGACCCGTCAGGCGGCGGGCTCGCGCTGGAGGAAGACGATGCCCTCGTCGAGGGTCGGCACGATCTCGGTGCCGACCTTGCGGGCGAGGAGGTCGTCGAGCCGGTCGAGCGGACCGATGAGGACCCGGCCGCCGGCACGGGCGACGCGGATCGCGGCGTCCACCTTGGGCTGCATGGAACCCTCGGCGAAGGCCAGCTTCGAGATGGCGTCGGCCGAGGCGGTGACGATGTCGCGCTGCTCGGGGGTGCCCCAGTTCTCGCTGACGTAGTCGCCGTCGGTGAGCATGATGAGCACGTCGGCGCCGATCTCGGCGGCGAGCGCGGCGCTGGCCTGGTCCTTGTCGACGACGGCCTGGACGCCGACGTGGCGGCCCTTGCTGTCGAGGCGCACCGGCACGCCGCCGCCACCGACGCACACGCACAGCGTGCCGCCCTCGAGCAGGCGCTGGATGAGCGGCGCCTGGACGATGGCGAGGGGCTGCGGCGACGGGACGACGCGGCGGAAGGCGTTGCCGTCCTTGGCGATGGTCCAGCGGTACTCGGCCGCGGCCTCGGCGGCGTCGTGCGCGGAGTACTGGGGGCCGATCAGCTTGGTGGGCCGGTCGAAGGCCGGGTCGTCCTCGGAGACGACGGTGGTCGTGATGATGCCGGCGACCTCGCGCTCGCCCTTGACGGCGTTGGCCAGCTCCTGCTGCACGACGTAGCCGATCATGCCCTGGGTCTCGGCGCCGAGGATGTCGAGCGGGTACGCCGCGACGTCCTGGTAGGCGAGGTTCTGCAGGGCCAGCAGACCGACCTGCGGCCCGTTGCCGTGCGTGATGACCAGCTCGGTGGTGCGGGCCAGCTCCGCGAGCGCCTGGCACGTGGAGCGGACGTTGGCCCGCAGGTACTCGGCCGTCATCGGCTCGCCTCGACGCGCGAGAGCGTTCCCGCCCAGTGCCACTACGACTCGCATGAACTTCCTCCTGCTCGATGGGGTACGTCTTGGTATACCATTTCGAAGAATGGTATACCATCAACTGCGGGATTGAGACCCCGCTCACAGAACCCCCTCACGAAACCCAGACGAAGGAGTCCCGGGTGGTGGCGACAGCAGGAGAGCACGCGGTACGGCTGGTCGACGCCGTCTCCGTCGACGCCCTGCTCGCCGACGGGCTCCCCACCGACGGGCGCACCGGCGCCGTCCACTCCGTGCACGCGAAGGTCGTCAACCTGCGCACGCCGGACGGTCTGCTCTGCTGCCTGTCGAGCGACGAGCTCGACGACGCGCCGCGCACCGTCCGGATCGCCGCCGCCGACTGGGCGCGGATCGACTGGCACCTCGACGACCCGATCCGGTTCGGTCCCGCCCTGACCCACGAGTACGACGGCACGACCGTCGTCCTCGCCGGGGCGGCGCGCTGGCAGCCCTCCCCCGCCGACGCGTCGGCACTGGCCACGCTGGCCCCCGAGGACCTGCGGGCCGCGGCCGCCACCATCGAGCGGCACCTGCTGCCCCCGGCCAACCGCACGCCGTTCGACGTCCTCACCGCCGAGGAGCTCGGCCGTCGTACGACGGTCCTGGCCGACGCCGTCCGCGCGGACGACCCGGATGCGACCACAGCTGCGGCCTCCCGCCTGGTCGGCCTCGGCTCCGGGCTGACCCCGAGCGGCGACGACGTGCTGACCGGCCTCGCGGTGCTCGCCGCGGCCGGGGGGATGCTGCTCGACCGGGTCCGGCCGGCACTGACCGAGGCGGTCCTCGGAGGCACTCCCCTGGAGGAGCGCACGACCGCCGTCAGCGCGGCCACCCTGACCGAGGCCCTGGCCGGCCGCGGGCGTCAGCGGATCCACGTCCTCGTCTCGGCGCTGAGCGCGACCGGCACCACCCCGACCCTGGTCGACGCGGTGCTGCGGGTGCGCGCCATCGGCCACACGTCGGGCGCCGACATCCTCACCGGCTTCCGTCTCGGGCTCGAGCTCGAGGCAGACCTGCGCGAGGCGGACCGCCTCGCGGATCCCACCCACCCGAAGGAGATCTCGTGACCACACCCTCAGCCGAGGAGCGGTACCTCGCCGCCGCGGCGGCCGGCGACCTGGACGGCGTACGCGCCGCCCTCGCCGACGGCGCCGACAAGGACGCGCTGGACCGGGAGGAGGCGAGCGCCGTCCTGGCGGCCGCACGGGCCAAGCACTACGACGTGGTGCGCTTCCTGATCGGCGAGGGCGTCGACATCGACGCGCAGGACCAGACCTGCTTCAACCCGTTCATCCACGGGTGCATCCACGACGACCTCGAGCTCGTGACGATCATGGTCGAGGCAGGCACCGACCTGAAGCGGCTCACCCGCTTCGGCGGCAACGGCCTCACCCCGGCCGCGGAGAAGGGCCACCTCGAGATCGTCCGCTACCTGCTCGAGAACACGAACATCAACGTCAACCTGACCAACACGCTCGGGTGGACCGCCCTGATCGAGACCATCATCCTCGGCGACGGCGGCCCGGTCCGCCAGCAGACCGCGGAGCTGCTGCTCGAGCACGGCGCCAAGCCCGGCATGACGGACGAGTGGGGCGTCACGCCCCTCGACCTCGCGCGCAAGCGCGGGTTCGACGACCTCGCCGCCGTGATCGAGCGCTACCTCTGAAAGGACCTGAGATGACCAGGTACATCGACATCCGCAAGAACACCTACCTCGACTCGGTCTCGCTCATGTCCATGAGCACCAAGGCCAACGCCGTCGAGGGCGTCACCCAGGCCCTGCTGGGCATGGCCACGCCGATGAACAAGGAGGTCCTCGCCAACGTCGGCGTCAACGACCCCGCCATCGACGCCGCCAAGCCGAGCGACCTGATGATCGTGATCGACGCCGCGGACGACCTCGTCGAGGACGCGATCCAGGCCGTCAACGACATCCTCGCCCGCAAGAACAAGGGCGCCGAGGGCACCGCCGAGGTCCGCTACCGCACGCTCGACGGCGCGTTCTCCGAGGTCCCGGACAGCAACCTCGTCCTCATCTCGGTCAACGGCGCCTTCGCCGCCCGCGAGGCCCGCAAGGCGCTCGTCGCCGACAAGCACGTGATGATCTTCTCCGACAACGTGTCGGTCGAGGACGAGATCGAGCTCAAGACGCTCGCCCACGACAAGGGCCTGCTGCTCATGGGTCCCGACTGCGGTACGGCGATCATCAACGGCACCGGCCTCGCCTTCTCGAACGCCGTACGCCGTGGCTCGATCGGCATCGTCGGCGCCTCGGGCACCGGCAGCCAGGAGATCTCGGTCCGGGTGCACGACTTCGGCGGCGGCGTCTCGCAGCTGATCGGCACCGGAGGCCGCGATCTGTCCGCCGAGGTCGGCGGCCTGATGATGGTCGACGGCATCGAGGCCCTCGCGGCCGACCCGGAGACCGAGGTCATCGTGGTCGTCTCCAAGCCCCCGGCCGAGGAGGTCGCCGAGAAGGTGCTCGGCGTCCTCGGCGCGACCGGCAAGCCGGCCGTGGTCTGCTTCCTCGGCTCGCCGCGCACGGAGTCGGGCCACCCCAACGTGCAGCTGGTGTCGGGCACCAAGCCCGCCGCACTGGCCGCCGTGCTCGCCACCGGCGTCGACGAGTCCACGCTCGACCTGCACGCCCTCAACCTCCCGCTCATCGAGGAGACCCGCGCCAAGCTGGCCCCCGAGCAGAAGTACGTCCGCGGCCTGTTCTGCGGCGGCACCCTGTGCGACGAGGCGATGTTCGCGGCCCTCGCGACGTACGACAACGTCTACTCGAACATCCAGAAGGACCCGTCGTACGTCCTCGGTGCGACCGACCCGTCGAAGGAGCACACCTTCCTCGACATGGGTGACGACGACTTCACCGACGGTCGCCCGCACCCGATGATCGACCCGTCGCTGCGCCTGCAGCGCCTCGTCCAGGAGGCCGACGACCCCGAGGTCGGCGTCATCACGATGGACTTCATCCTCGGCTTCGGCTCCCACGAGGACCCGGTCGGCGTGACCATCCCCGCCATCGAGGAGGCCAAGGCCAAGGCTGCCGCGCGCGGCCAGCACCTGGAGATCCTCGGCTACGTCCTCGGCACCGACCTCGACACCCCGGCCATCGCCGGCCAGGTGGCGCAGCTCGAGGCCGCCGGCGTGACCATCGCCTCCTCCTCCACCAATCTCGGCCTGCTGGCCCGCGAATTCGTTGCGAAGGGTGACCACTGATGAGCATCAACAGCCTGTTCTCGACCGGCCTCAAGCCGGTCAACCTCGGTCTCGACATGTTCGCCGAGGACCTCACCGCCCAGGGCGTGGCACCGGTCCGGATGGACTGGACCCCGCCGGGCGGCGGTGACCCGGAGATCATCGCGGCCCTCGGTCGCCTCGAGCGCCCCGATCTCGCCGAGAAGATCAACGCCGCCAACGAGGAGGCCGTCAGTCGCGTCCTCGCCGCGCAGCCCTTCCTGGAGGGCTTCGGCCAGGCGATCGACACCGTGCCCGGGATGACGAAGACGACCATCCTGCACGCCGGTCCCCCGATCAGCTGGGAGCGGATGTCGGGCCCGATGAAGGGTGCCGTCACCGGCGCGCTCGTCTTCGAGGGTCTCGCCAAGGATCTCGACGAGGCCGCCGAGCTCGCGGCCTCGGGCGAGATCACCTTCTCCCCCTGTCACGAGCACCAGTCGGTCGGCTCGATGGCCGGTGTCACCAGCGCCAGCATGTGGGTCCACAAGGTCACCAACCGCACCCACGGCAACACCGCCTACACGAACCTGTCGGAGCAGCTCTCCAAGATCCTGCGGTTCGGCGCCAACGACAAGTCGGTCATCGACCGCCTCAACTGGATGCGCGACGTCTTCGGCCCGATCCTGGCCGGCGCCATGGAGCTCAACGAGGGCGGCCTCGACCTGCGCCTGCTGCTCTCCCAGGCCCTGCACATGGGCGACGAGGCGCACAACCGCAACGTCGCCGGTACGACGCTGCTGATCCAGGCGCTCGCGCCGTACATCCTCGAGACGGACTTCACGACCAGGGAGAAGCGCGAGGTCTTCGACTTCGTCGCGTCGTCGGACTACTTCTCCGGCCCGACCTGGATGGTCACCGCGAAGGCCGCGATGGACGCCGCCGTGGGCATCGAGAACTCGACCGTCGTCACGGCCATGTGCCGCAACGGCGTCGACTTCGGCATCCGCGTCTCCGGCACCGGCGACCAGTGGTTCACCGGTCCCGCGCAGCAGGTCATCGGCCCGATGTTCGCCGGCTACACCGAGGCCGACTCCGGCCTCGACATGGGCGACTCGGCCATCACCGAGACCTTCGGCATCGGCGGCTTCGCCATGGCCGCGGCTCCCGCGATCGTCGCCCTCGTCGGCGGCACCGTGCAGGAGGCGATGGGCTACTCGAAGACGATGAACGCCATCACCACGACCAACAACCCCAACGTCACCATCCCGGCGCTGGACTTCATGGGCGTGCCGACCGGCATCGACGTCCGCAAGGTCATCGAGACCGGCATCCTGCCGCTGATCAACACCGCCATCGCCCACAAGGACCCGGGCATCGGCATGATCGGCGCCGGCATCGTGCACCCGCCGCTGGAGGCCTTCCAGCAGGCGATCGTCGCGCTCTCCGACACCATCGGTGCCTGAAGGGATGGGTTGGCATGTCCACGACCTCTAGTGGTCTCGACCTGGTCGACCCGGGAGCCGAGGCCGTCGCGACGTACGCCGCCCGCGGCTACGCCGAGGACGTCCTCCCGGTCCGTCCGCAGGACCGGACCTGGTCGACCCCGCAGTTCGTCACCGTGTGGATGGGACCGATCCACAACATCCTGTCCTACTTCACGGTGGTCGGCTTCTTCGCGCTCGGCCTCTCGGCCAAGCAGGTCGTCGCGGCGATCCTGCTCAGCGCGGTGATCGTGTCGGCGGGGTACATCCTCAACGGCCAGGCCTCGGCGCGGTACGGCGTACCGTTCGCGATGCTGCTGCGCGACTCGTTCGGCTCCAGGGGCGCGCTGCTCCCGGCCGCGATCCGCGGCACCATCGCGGGCATCGTGTTCTTCGGCCTCTCGACGGTCTCCAGCGCGCAGGCACTGGACGTCGTGATGGACAAGATCTTCCCCGGGTACGCCGACCTCGACGGCTCGATCCTCGGGCTCGCCGTCCCCACGGCGATCTCGTACCTGATCATGTGGTCGATCACGGTGGCGCTCTTCCTCGCGGGCCAGAAGTTCCTCGGGACGTTCAGCACCTGGGCGAACCCGGCGGTCTACGTCCTGATCGTCATCGGCGTGGTGCTGGCCATCAAGAACGTCGGCAGCTTCTCCGACATCTTCGAGCTGCACCCCGTGCAGTCCGAGGTGACGCCGCTGGTGTTCGTCGGCTGCGTCGCGGCGCTGGTCTCCAACTGGGCCGGCCCGATCGTCAACACCGGCGACTACACCCGCAACGCCACGTCCACGAGGGCCCCGGCCCTCGGCTTCCCGGTCGGCGTCATCGCGTCGTACCTGCTGTTCACGCTGGTGACGGTCTCCTTCATGGCCTCGCTCAGCGTCAGCACGCACGGCGACTTCGACGTCAACCGGCCGACGATCTTCGTGGACGCGATCAACTCGATCGGCAACCCGTTCGTCGTCGTGCTGCTGATCTTGTCGATGAACGTCGGCATGACCGCGTTCTGTGTGTTCGGCAACATGCTGCCGGCGGGCCTGCAGCTCACCGCCGAGTGGCCGGCGCGGTTCACGGTGCGCAACGGGGCGATCATCACCGCGGTGGTGGGCACGCTGTTCCTGCCGTGGAAGTTCCTCGAGGCGACCGACGCACTCTTCCTGTTCTACTCGTTCATCGGCTCGATGTTCGGCCCGATCGCCGGGATCATGCTGGCGTCGTACTTCGTGGAGCGGAAGCGCACCGTCGACCTCGACAACATCTACGCGGACCCGAAGGCGCCGCAGGTGGCCTACAACTGGCGCGCCATCGGGGTGCTGGTGGTCAGCTTCGTGTTCACCATGGCCGGCACGCTCCCCGGGCTGAAGGAGGTCGGCTTCCTCGTCGACGTCAAGAACCTCGCGTTCTTCTCCGGCCTGCTCATCGGGTTCGTCGGCTACACGCTGACGATCCTCGGCTCGCGAAAGGCAACCTCATGAGCACCACCCCCGCCCCGTCCGCCAGCCCGTCCGCCAGCCCGGAGCAGGTCGACGCCTGGTTCGCCCAGGCCGCCGACATCACCGTCGAGGGCATGCGGGCCGGCACCGGCGGCCCGTTCGGCGCCACGCTCGTCAACGACGGCGAGGTCGTCGTCAGCGTCGGCAACACGGTCCTGAAGGACACCGACCCCTCGGGTCACGCCGAGATGGTCGCCGTACGCGAGGCCTGCCGCAAGCTCGGCACGCTCGACCTGTCGGGCATGGTCATGTACGCCACCTGCGAGCCGTGCCCGATGTGCGTGGCCGTGATGATGTGGGCCGGCATCACCGAGTGCTACTACGCCTCGACGCGCGACGACGCGGCGGACAACGGCTTCTCGGACATGCACCTGCGCCGCTACCTCGACGGCAGCGACACCAGCACGATGGACCTCGTGCACCTGGCCGAGGGACGCGAGGAGTGCGCCGCGATCTGGACGGAGTTCCGGGCGCTCAACGGCTGACGCTGCGAGCAGCAGACACACTCGTGCGGTCCGGCTCCCCCACGGTCGGACCCGCACGAGTGCTTCCAGACTCCGAACCCACCGGTTCGGCGGGCCTGGGTGTGAGCGGGCTGCGGTGCCGTCGTCGGCACAGCTCCGAAAGGCAGCAACGAGGAAAGTCGGCGGACGGTCAGGTTCCGCGGTCGGCTTTCGGTCGCGAAACCTGCCGGATCCTGTTACCGGCGGGGATCGGATGAACCTGGTTGATCCGATCTCCGCCGATGACCCGAGATCGGACGAAAGCCGACAGCGCGACGGTGCCCACCACCCGACTCCGTCGTCGCTGCCTCCTGGAACGCCAGCACTACGCAACCGCAGCATCCGCACATCCAGCCCACCGGAACCGGTGGATTCGGTGTCGTGCCGGCACCACGACGCGCAACGGGCGCGGCGTCAATGCGCCGGCCGACCTCCGCCGAAGGTGTCGGCCACCGCACGGTCGCGGAACACCCGGTACTCCAGGGGCGACGGCTCCCCGAAGGCACCCGCCGGGGCCGCGCCGCTGGCGATGATCAGGTTGCCCTCCCGCCGGCCCTTGAGGGTCGCGGGCTCCGCGCCGACGACGACGTCACCGAGCGTGCGGGCAGCGGCGACGAACGCCCGCACCCGCGGGTACGGCGGCCGGTCGACCAGGTTCGCGACGAACATCCCGCCCGGCGCCAGCACCCGCCCGACCTGCTCCACGAACCCGGCCGACGTCAGCGACGCGGGCACCTGCCCGGCGGCGAAGGCGTCGAGGATGACCACGTCCTGCGAGTCGTCGCGCACCGCGAGGATCCCGGTCTCGCCGTCGACCGGGCGCACCTTGATCCCGCTGCGGGGCGGCAGCGGCGCCTCGGCGCGGACCTGCTCGACGACCTGGACCGCGGGCTCGAGCACGATCTGCGACGAGCGGGGCCGGGTGGCGGCGACGTAGCGCGGCAGGGTCATCGCCGCACCACCGACGTGCAGCACGCGCAGCGGCCCGGGCGGCATCACGTCGAGGAGGTCGCCGATCCGGCGGACGTAGTCGAAGACCAGGCGAGTCGGGTCGGCGAGGTCGACGGCCGACTGCTGCATGTCGTCGAGGTCGAGGATGTAGAGGTCGCGCGCCATGACCCGCCCGACCCTAGGCCATGCCTAGAGGAACCGCCCCGGGTTGGTGGCGACGGGGCGGGCCAGGGTGGGCCGTACGGCACGGTAGGCCTCGACGATCGGAGCCAGCTCGTCGGGCTCGGCGCCGTGCAGGATCACCGAGTGGCAGCCGAGCTCGAGCTCGCGGACGATCGTGGCCGCCGCCTGCTCCGAGGTCCCGTGGGCCGAGGCCTCGAGCCACTCGTCCGGGACCAGGTCGGCGATCCGGTGCAGCGTCTCGGCGTCCGCCGACGCGTCGATGGCGCCCGCCGCCGCTGCGTCGACGAAGACCGGCGCGGTCCGCAGTCGCTCCCAGGCAGCGGGGTCCCAGCCGTTGACCGCGACCAGGACGTCGCCGTACGCCTGCAGGTAGGTGACCAGGCGGCCCACGCCCCGGCGTACCCGGTCGTCGGCGGACAGGCCGTCCGGAACCGTGGCGAGGCAGGACCAGATCCGGATCGCGTCCGGGTCCCGGCCGGCTCGTTCGGCGCCGCGGCGCACGGCCTCGATCGACGAGCGGGTCGCCTGCTCGCCGAAGAAGGTGTGCATGATGACGAAGTCGCAGGTCTCCCCCGCCAGCTCCATGGTCCGCGGCCCGACCGCGACCAGGCCGAGCGGCGGTCCCTCGCCGAGCCCGCTCTGGTTGTGCACGACGGGCCAGGAGCCGGCCGGTCCGTCGTGGTCGAGCGCGTAGCCGTCCCGCCACACCTGGCGCAGCAGGCCCATGAAGTCGCGCAGCGCGGCCTCGGTGACGACCGGCAGGCCGATCGCCTTCCAGTGCTGCGCGGCGCCGCGGCCGAACGCCATCGCGTAGCGGCCCTCGGTCATCTGGTGCAGCGTCGAGCCGAGCGTCGCGGTGATCATCGGGTGCCGGGTGTGGTGGTTGATCGCGGCGCTCGCGATCCCCAGCGAGGGGGCCCGGCCGGCGACACCGCCGGCGAGCGAGCCCGCCTCCTTGACCGTGAACCGCTCGCTGATGTGGCAGGACCCGAGCCCCAGACTCTCGGCGGCAGTGGCCTCCGGGAACAGGACGCGGGCGTCGGCGGGGTGGTGGGTCACGGCGTAGTAGCCCAGCTCGTTGAGCTGCTCGGGCTGCTGGTCTGGACTGCTCGACATGGCGTAATCTGAGCAAGTGATCAGATTGCTGTCAAGGGTTCCGTCATGACGACGCGAGCGAACCGGCCGGGCCCGCGCACCGACGTCGACGTCCGGGCCCGGCTCCTCGACACCGCCGAGCAGCTGTTCGCCGCCAACGGCGTCGGGACCGACTCCCTGCGCGCGATCGGGCGGACCGCAGGGGTGTCCTCGGCCGGGGTGCTCTACCACTTCCCGCAGCGCCAGGACCTGGTCGACGCGGTCGTCGCCCGCCGCGGCGAGCCGTTGACCCGCAGCATGCGCGCCGGACTCGCAGCGCTCGTCGAGCACCCAGAACCGGTGACGACACGCGACGTGGTCGACGCCGTCCTGCTCCCGATGGTGGCCATGATCGCGGCCGACCCGCAGGCCGGCCTGGCCTGGATGAAGCTGATCACCCAGCTCGCCCATCACCGCGCCGCCGCCTGGGCCGACCTGGATGACGGCGAGCCCAGCGCGTCCGAGCTCTTCCACGCCGCGGCCGTGCGGGCACTGCGCGACTACGAGAGCACGGCGGTCCGGTTCCGGCTCGGCATCGCGATGTTCTCGATGCTCGGGTCCCTCGCCGGCGCCGACCAGGGCAAGCCGGAGGGCAAGATCGGACCCGCCGGACTGGACCCGGTGTTCGTCGACGAGCTCGCCCGCTTCACGGCCGCCGGACTGGCGGCCGAGCGCTGATCGATCAGTCCTCGCCGTGCATCTTCGCCCACCGGGCCCGGAGCGCGGGCGCGCGGTCGGCGTTGCCGCGCAGGTCGGCGTACCTCTCACCGTGGGCCCAGAGCAGCGCATCGTCGAGGCGACGTACGGCGCCCGGCGGGTAGCGGTAGCCCATCCGCTCGCGCAACGCGTCCTCGTCGACGGAGCGGAGGGTGTCGCCGAGCGCGGCGAGCGAGGTGATGCCGAGCTCGAGGAGCAGCGCGGAGATCCAGGTGTAGTGGTCGGTGCGCGACCAGCCGGCGTCGGCGTACTGACCGGCGAGGAAGGCCGCCAGCTCGCGCGGGCTGATCCGCGGGTCGTCCTCGTCGAACGGGTCGTCCTCGCCGGTGGCGGCGGAGCCGGCCGGGCCCTGCAGCAGGTCGCGGATGGTGGAGAACTCACGGTCGGCGAGCTCGAGAAGACCGGCGGCGAGGGTGAAGCGGCGGTCCAGCTCGAGGACGTGCTCGGGCGGGACGCTGCCCTTGTAGCGGATGTCGTGCTCGAACTCGGCCCACGCGTGCTGCAGCACGGTGCGGATCTGGATCGCCGCCTGGTGCCCCTGCAGCGGGCCGTCGGAGCCGGGCTCGAGCCCGACCAGCAGGTGGCGGCTGGAGTAGCCGAACCGGCCCTCGCTGGCGGTCTCCTGGCCGAGGTCGCGGTCGTCGTGGACGACGACCTGGTCGTCGAGGAGGTCGACGACTGCCTGCACGTCACTGTGGACGTAGGTGATGACGCGGACGCCGACCTGGTCGGTGATCTCGTGCAGGGGGTCGGTGTGGAGCGGGCGCCCGTCGACGGTGCGGGCGGCCTTCGCCGCGAAGGAGGAGACCGACTTCGTGCGCCCGGTGACGGTCAGGTAGTTGATGCCGGCCTCGTCGAGGATCGAGGTCACCAGCGCCACGAAACCGTCGGTGACGGCGCGCAGGCCGGGCTGCAGCTCGGCGTAGCGGCGTACGGCGGAGCCGACGTCGAGCGGCGGCGAGCCGCGACGCGGGCGCGGGGTGGGCTCGAGATCGGCGGGCAGCGTCGGGGTGACGATGTAGCCGGTCTCCAGGTCGCCGTACGTCGTGGTGTGCTCGGGCCGACGCTCGGCGAACAGCCCGATGTAGGCGCACACGACGGCGTCGACCTGGTCCTCGACGACGCGCAGCTCGCTCTTGCGGGTCGCCGTCTCGGCGGCGGAGCGCAGCTCCTGCCAGACCGGGAGTGCAGCGACGTGCAGCGGCGGCTCGGCGGCGGCCAGGCCCTCGACGAGGCCGATCAGCACGACCAGCTCGGCCCGGAGCTGCTCGAGGTCGCGACCGGCCTTGTCCTTGTACTTCAAGGTCCGGCCAAGGCGGAACAGCGCGACGGTGGCGGGGTGCGGGTAGACCTCGATCGCGCGGCGCGGCCGGCGCGAGCGCGGGTTGATGTCGAGACCGAGCCTGGCCGCCACCCGAGCCGCGCGGGGCTGCTCGCGGAACTCCGGCTTGCCCCGGTTGGAGGGGTGGGCGCCGGCGTCGAAGCGCGCGAAGTCCTTGTTGAGCGCCGCCTCCGCCGGCCGATTGCCGGTCTCGTTCGGTACGACGATCGGCGCGTCGATCGCGACCAGGCAGTCCCCCTCGACGTACGGCGCCAGCGCGGCGACGATCTCGTCGTCGTCCTGGACCGCCGCGACCGTCACGAGGGTGCCGTCGCCGTCGACGACCGCGAGCCCAGTGGGCCTGCGGTCGCCCCAGGCGAGGTCGATCCCGACGAAGTGCATGCTCGGCAGGGGGTCAGCCGCGGTTGAGCGCGACGGCCTCGCGGACCAGCGCGATGAACGCGTCGTCGTCGATGACCTCGCCCTCGAACACGTCGACCGCGCGCCGGACGCCGGCGTCCATGCTGGCGTTGAAGATGCCGGTCGGGTCCTCGAGCGAGGCACCCTTGGCGAAGGTGGTCTTGACCTTGTCCTTGTAGGTCTCGACGGTGCAGACCAGCCCGTCGGCGCTGAAGGTCGGCACGCCGTCGGGGTTGGAGGCCTTCTTCCACTTGGCCTCCTCGACCACGGCGGGCTCCGCCGCCACGATCAGGGACCGGATCTTCTCGACGGTGTCGGCCCGCCAGTCAGCGCTCATGGAGCGACCCTATCGAGCGACGAGCACCCCGCCGCGCTTGTAGGCACGCAGCAGCGGCGTGGCGGCGACGTGGTCGACCCCGTCGGTCCAGGCCGGGTCGGTCAGCAGCGCGCGCAGCCCGTCGACGTCGCGGGTCGTCACGTCGACGAGGAGCTGGTCCTCGCCGGCGACGAACGCGCAGTAGCGCACGAGCGGGGACGCGACGAGCGCCCGGCCGACCGCGTCGACCCGGGCAGGCGGGACCCGCACGCTCAGCAGCGTCTCGACGGGAAGGCCGAGGAGGGCGGGCTCGACCACGGCACGGATCCGTAGCGCGCCGCGGTCGACGAGCTGCTCGACCCGGCGGCGGGCGGTGGCGTCGGAGCAGCCGAGGAGCTCGGCGACGTCCTGCAGCGGGGTGCGGCCGTCGGCGACGAGAGCGTCGATCAGTGCCAGCTCGCCCTCGTCGAGCTGGAAGTGCGTCTCGGGCGAGAAGGGCTCGGCGGGCGCGGCGCCCCCGAGTGCGGCACTCTCCTCGGCGGTGAGCAGGCCCGGCGACCACTCCGCGATCGTGCGGAAGTACAGCAGCGCGGCGTCGACCTGCACCCCTTCGACACCGTCGAGGGCGGGCAGCTCGTCGAGCACGAGGCCAGGAACAGCGGCATACGGCGTCATCACCTCGGCGACGACCTCCGGGGCACGACCGACGGCGTACACGAAGACGGTGTCGCGGCGGGCCGCGACGGCCGCGGCGACGGAGGAGGTCGCGCCGGCCCGGCAACGCACCCGCACGAGATGGGTCGGGTTGGTGTTCGGCAGGCCCACGACCTGGACGGTGCGCTCCTCGAGCAGGGCCGCACCGCGTCGGGCGACGGTGCGCACGGGCTCGTCGAGCACCTCGGCGATCTTGCGCCAGGACGCGCGCCCGTCGACCTGCAGGGCACCGACGATCCGCTGCGACAACGGGTCCAGGGGGGCACTCGACACCGGGCCAGTATCCGGCACCCGACCTCGCGAACCGGGCAGCACGGCTTTCATGTTCATGAACGCCTCGCCATTTGTCTCATTTCATTCTTTTCATTTGATCTCTTGACCTGAATCGACATCATGGCAAAGACTGTGGCTCAAACAACAGTGTGGCGTGAGTCACCCGGCGATTCCGGGCCCGCCGCTCGAGCACCTCTGGAGGAGTTCCGTGGTCAACGACCTCACCGAAGCCACCGCCCGCGAGCTGGTCGAGGGCCAGCAGCAGGGCGCGTTCTCCGCACGGGAGGTGCTGGCGGCCCACCTCGAGCGGATCGACCGGCACAACCCGACGGTCAACGCGATCGTGACCCTCGACCGCGAGGGCGCCGAGCGCGCCGCCGCCGCGGCTGACGACGAGGCCACGCGGCGCCGGGCGGCCGGCGTACCCCTGGCACCGCTGCACGGCGTCCCGATCTCGTTCAAGGACACCCACGCCACGGCCGGCCTGCGCACGACGTACGGCTCCCCGCTGCACGCCGAGAACGTCCCGACGGCCGACGACGAGGTCGTTCGCCGGATCCAGGCGGCGGGCGCGGTCCGGGTGGGCAAGACCAACGTGCCGGAGTTCGCGGCCGGCTCCCACACCTTCAACGAGGTCTTCGGCGCCACCCACAACCCCTACGCGATCGGCCGCACCGCGGGTGGCAGCAGCGGTGGCGCGGCAGCGGCACTGGCGGCCCGCTTCCAGCCGATCGCCGACGGCAGCGACATGGGCGGGTCGCTGCGCAACCCGGCCGGGATGTGCAACGTCGTCGGCCTGCGCCCGACGCCGGGTCTGGTCCCCGAGCCCACCACCGGGGTCGCCTTCACTCCCCTGGCCGTCTCCGGCCCGATGGGCCGGACCGTCGACGACACCGCCCTGCTGCTCTCCGTGCTGGCCGGTCCCCACCGCGACGACCCGCTCTCCCACCACGGCGACCGCCCCGGCTCCGCACCGGTCACGCCGGCCGACCTGCGCGGCCTGCGGGTCGCCTGGGCGCCGACGCTCGGCGGCCGGGTCCCGGTGGAGGCCCAGGTGCTCGACGTGCTCGAGCCCGCGGTCAAGGTCTTCGCCGAGCTCGGCGCGCACGTCGAGGACGCCTGCCTCGACCTCGACGGCTCCGACGATGCCTTCCGCACGCTGCGCGCCGCCGAGTTCGACCTGATGTGGGGCCACCTGCTCGACGAGCAGCCCGGCGCGCTCAAGCCCGACCTGGTCTGGAACGTCCGCCAGGGCCAGGGGCACTCCGGCCGCGACGTGATGCAGGCGTTCGCCGAGGTCACCCGGCTGCAGCGGGCCGCGCACCGCTTCTTCGACGAGTACGACGTCCTGCTGGCCCCGGTCAGCCAGGTCGCCCCCTTCCCGGTCGAGCAGCCGTGGCCGACGGACATCGAGGGCACGGCCCTGCACACCTACCTGGACTGGATGGCCGCCAGCTACCTCCTCACTCCCCTCGGCGTGCCTGCGATCTCGGTGCCGGCGGGGTTCACGCCCGGCGGGCTGCCCGTCGGCCTCCAGGTCGTCACCCGGGCCCGCACCGACTCCGCGCTGCTCTCCATCGCCGCAGCATTCGAAGCAGCGACCGGCCACGGCCGTTGCACCCCTCGCCTCCCGGAGGACCTCTCGTGACCTCGTCCGCCCCCACCCTCGCCAGCCCCCGGCGGCTCGCGATCGCCGCCGTACCGGTCGTCGGCTTCCTCGCCACGCCGCTGCCGTTCGTCAACGGCCCCCACCTGTGGTTCGGCCTGCCGTCCGTCCTCGTCTGGACCGCCGTCTGGGTCGTCGGCACCGTCGTCGCCCTCCAGATCGTCGAGGCGAGCTACCGCCGCGACGGCGGGGCGGCAGCGGACGCCGCCGAGCTCGCCGCGTCGGACGCCCAGCACGAGACCGAGGAGGAGCAGCGATGATCCTCACCACCGCCATCATCATCGGCATCGTCGCTCTCGGCGCGCTCGGCATGAGCGGGCGGCGCAGCACGAACATGGCCGACTGGACCGTCAGCGGTCGCGGCTTCCCGCGCTGGACCTCCTGGTTCCTCCAGGCCGGCGACTCGCTGACGACGTTCAGCTTCCTCGGCCTCGCCGGCATCGCCTTCGGGGGCGGCGTGGTGGGCGTCTTCGCCCTCGCCTACCTCTCGATCTGCTCGATCGGCCTCTACTTCGTCGCGCCCCGGATCAGGCAGCTGGGCGAGGAGCGCGGCTACCTCACGCAGGCGGACTTCTTCACCGACCGCTTCAACAGCCCGGCCCTCGGCAAGGTGTCCGCCCTCGTCGGCGCGATCTTCCTGCTGCCCTACCTGCAGCTCCAGATCACGGGCCTGGGCCTCATCGTCGAGCTCGCGACCGGCAGCGAGGCGGGACGCGGCCTGTCCATGGTCGTCGCGAGCCTGCTCGTCGTGGTCTTCGTGGTCTGGTCCGGGATCCGCGGCATCGCCCGCGTCGCCGTGGTCAAGGACGTGCTGATGATCGCCGCGCTGCTGATCGTCCTGGGCGGCGCCGTCTTCGGCATCGCCGGCATCCCGGACACCTTCGCGCACGTCCACAGCGTGGGACCGCAGCTGCTCGACCTCAGCCAGCCCGGCTGGGACACGACCTTCTTCCTGACCGCCGTCATCGTCACCAGCATCGGCGCCGGCCTGAACACCTTCCCCCACCTGTGGCCGCCGGTCCTCGCGGCCAAGTCGGGCGAGGTCCTGCGCAGCAACTACAAGTGGCTCGCGCTCTACCAGCTGATGCTCTTCGCCCCGATCATCGTCGGCCTCACCGCCACCCAGGAGCTCGCGGCCGACACGACCGGCAACCACGTGCTGCTGGACACCGCCAACGCGACCCTCCCGTCGTGGCTGGTGGCCGTCGTCGCCATCGCCGGCGCCTCCGCCGCCATGGTGCCGGCAGCGGCGATCGCGATGGGGATCTCCTCGCTCGTGTCCACCAACCTGGTGCCGGTGCGCGAGTCGCTCCGGTTCCGGCTGAACACGGTGTTCGTCATCGTCGCGATCGGCCTGTCCCTCGTCTTCGGCCTGGCGAACTCCGACATCGCCTCGCTGCTGCTGCTCACCTACGGCGGACTCACCCAGATGGCTCCGGCAACCCTGATCGGCCTGCGCCGGAAGGTGACCGTGGGCGCGGTGCCGGTGCTGCTGGGCATGGTCGTCGGTGTCGTGACGGTCGCCTGGATCACCTTCTTCGAGGTCCCGATCGGCAGCTGGGACTCCGGCCTGATCGCGCTCGCGCCGAACCTGGTGGTGCTGGTCGTGGCCGAGACCGTCCGGCGCCGCACCAGGACGACCACGCCGTCCGACGCCCGCGACGCCGCGATCGCGACCGCCTGACGCGCACCTCGGAGGCCGTGTTCACTGGGTGAACGAATGGTGAACGTGACACCATTCCCCGGTGAACACGGTCCCCGTCGCGCTCTGGCGCCTCCTCGTCGTCGCCAGCGCGGCGAGCGGGGTGGTCCTCGCGGCGCGGGAGTACGACGTGTGGTGGACCGCGCTGTCCCAGCTCTCCAACCTCGCCGTGGCCGTGTGCTTCCTCGGCCTGGCGGTGCGCGAGCCCCGCTCCCCCTGGCTGCGCGGCGCGCTGACCACCCTGATGGTGCTCGTCGGTCTGGCCTACGTGCCGATGCAGAACGGCAACCTGTGGCACGCCTGGTCGCTGCTCGAGCACGTCGTGACGCCGTCACTGGTCGTGCTCGACTTCGTGCTGGTGGGCCGCAACCACCACGCGGTGCGCTGGTGGCACCCGCTGAGCTGGCTGGTGCCGCCGACGGCGTACCTGCTCTGGTACGTCGGCGACCACCTCGCCGTCTACGCGGCGCTCGACGCCGCGCACCCGGCGCAGTTCGGCCAGCGGATCGGGATGCTGCTCGGCCTGCTGTTGACGACCGGGTTCGCGCTCTACGCGCTGGGCCGGCGGCGGGTCGCCCAGCCATCTGCTGAACCGATGCATTGATCCAAAAGGATTCGTTTGCCAGAGGACCCGGATCGTCTGGACCATGGGTGGTGCGCCTCACAACCTTTGGAGTAGAACCATGACCGACCAGTCCGTCGTCGAGAAGCACACCATCGGCTACGTCCCACCGCAGGACCGCCACGGCAAGGTCCGCGACCTCTTCACCCTGTGGTTCGGGACGAACATCGCCCCGCTGCCCGTCGTGACGGGCGCCGCCGGTGTCACCGTCTTCGGCCTCGACCTCTTCTGGTGCCTCGTCGCCATCGTGGTCGGCCACCTCGTCGGCGGCGTCTTCATGGCGCTGCACTCGGCCCAGGGCCCGCAGATGGGCATCCCGCAGATGATCCAGAGCCGCGGCCAGTTCGGCTCGTTCGGCGCCCTGATCGTCGTCGTGATCGCTGCTGTCATGTACCTCGCGTTCTTCGCCTCGAACATCGTGCTCGCCGGCCAGTCGCTGCACGGCATCGCCGACCCGATCCCCGTCGAGGCGGGCATCGTGCTCGGCGCACTGGGCTCGGGCCTGATCGCCGTCATCGGCTACAAGGTCATCCACTCGCTCAACAAGGTCGCCACCTGGGTGCTCGGCATCGGCATCGTGCTCGGCACGCTCGCCATCTTCGTCGCCGGCGTCCCGGCCGGCTTCTGGACCCAGGGCGGCTACAGCACCGCCGGCTTCCTCGCGACCGTCTCGCTCGGTGCGCTGTGGCAGATCGCCTTCGCGCCCTACGTGTCCGACTACTCGCGCTACCTGCCCGCCGACGTCGGCGTCCGCGCGACCTTCAAGGCGACCTACCTCGGCTGCACCCTCGGCTCGATCCTGCCCTTCGCGTTCGGTGCGATCGTCGCCCTGGCGATGAAGCCCGGCGTCGAGGTGATGACCGGCGTCCGCGACACCACCGGCGCCTTCGGCACCCCGCTGCTGGTCCTGTTCCTGCTCTCGGTCATCAGCCACAACGCGCTGAACCTGTACGGCACCGTGCTCTCGATCATCACCTGCGTGCAGACCTTCGTCGCCCGCTGGATCCCGACGGCCCGCAGCCGGATGGTGCTCTCGCTCGTCGTGATGGCCGCGTCGACGTACTTCGCCATCGGCGTCTCCGGCGACTTCATCGGGCACTTCGTCGACATCGTGCTCGCGCTGCTCGTCGTGCTGGTGCCGTGGACCGCGATCAACCTGATCGACTTCTACCTGATCCACCGCGGCAACTACGACCTCGACTCGATCTTCGCGGCCGACGGCGGCATCTACGGCCGGTTCAACGGCCAGGCGATCCTCGCCTACGTCATCGGCATCCTGGTCCAGATCCCGTTCATGGCCACGCCGCTCTACACCGGCCCGATCGCCGACAAGCTCGACGGTGCCGACCTGAGCTGGATCATCGGCCTGGTCGCGACCGCTCCGGTCTACTACTTCCTGGCCCGCGGCCGGAAGCTGGCCCCGAGCGAGCTGGCGACGCCCGTCGCCGCCTGACCTCGCACCCCTGCCGAAGGGCAGGTCGCCCCGGATCAGTCCGGGCGGCCTGCCCTTCGTGCTGCCCGGACCGAGGACCGGAGGAACGCCTGGGCCCGCGCCGTCAGCCGGACCCCCTTCATCGAGGCCAGCACGATCTCCAGCGGCTCCACCGGGTCGGTGATCTCGAGCGTGACGACCTCGGCGCCGTCGTACGTCGTGTGGCTGGCCGGTCGCTGGTTGAGGACCGACCAGCCCTGGCCGTTGGCCACCATCGCCCGCACCGTCTCGAACCCGGCGGTTCGGTGCCGGATCTCGGGCCGGAAGCCGGCCGACGCCACGATCCGCTCGAGGTACTGGCCGCTGTGCGGCAGGTCGAGCAGCACCATCGGGTCGCCCTCGAGCTCGGCGAGGGCGACCTTCTTGCGGCGGGCCAGGCGGTGTCCCTTGCCAACCAGGACGTACGGCGCCGCGAGGCCGATCCGGACGTGGTCGATGTCGTCGTCGAGGTCGTAGCCGTACATCAGCGCCAGCTCGCAGCGCCCCGAGCGCAGTGCCTGCTTGAGGACGGCGTGCTCGTCCTCGACCACCGAGACGTGGATGCCGGGGTGGTCGGCCTCGCACGCCGCCAGCAGGCGCGGCAGCTCGAAGGGACCGAGGGTCGTGAAGCAGCCGACCGCGAGCTCGCCGACGAGCGCCTGACCGGCCGAACGGGCCACCTCGACCAGCTCGCTGGTGTGCACGAGGTAGCTGCGCAGCTCGCGGTGGAACTCCTCGCCGGCCGCGGTCAGCGTCAGTCCGCGCGCGTGGTGGCGCAGCAGCAACTGGACCCCGAGCTCCTTCTCCAGCTGGGCCACGGCCGTGGACACGGCCGACTGGGAGACCATCAGCTGTCTGGAGGCAGCCGTCATGCTGCCCTGCTCGGCAGCCGCGGCGAAGTACCGCAGCTGGGTCAGGGTGAAGGCAGGTTCGGCCATGCGGCCATCCTGCCGCAGGTCAGGCCTCGTGGGAGCCTGACGCGTCGAGGTTCGCGAGGGTCTCGGGGCGCAACAGGGCGTCGAGGACCTCCGGATCGATCCCGCCGGTGGCCAGGGCCAGCTCCCGGACGTCACCGGCGCCGCTCAGCGCGGCCTTGGCGATCTCCGCTGACCGGGCGTAGCCGAGCAGCGGCGTGAGGGCGGTGGCCAGGCCGGCGTTGCCGGCGGCTGCGGCCGCGAGCTTGGCGGCGTCGACGGTGATGCCGTCGACGCACAGCTCACGCAGCGAGTCGAAGGCGGCCGCCGTCCAGGTGAAGCCCTGGAGCAGGCCGTGGCCCATCACCGGCTCGAACGCGTTGAGCTGGAGCTGTCCGGCCTCGGCGGCCATGGTGACGGTGAGGTCGTTGCCGATCACCCAGAAGGCGACCTGGTTGACCATCTCGGGGATCACCGGGTTCACCTTGCCGGGCATGATGCTCGACCCGGCCTGACGGGCAGGGAGCTGCAGCTCGGCGAGTCCGGCCTGTGGGCCCGAGCCGAGCAGTCGCAGGTCGTTGCAGATCTTCGAGGCCTTGACGACCACGCGCTTGAGGACGCCGGAGACCTGGACGAAGGCGCCGGTGTCGTTGGTCGCCTCGACGAGGTCACCTGCTCCCACGACGGGCAGGCCGGTGATCGCGGCAAGGTGCTCGACCGCGAGCCGGCGGTAGCCCGGGTGGGCGGTGATGCCGGTACCGATGGCGGTGGCGCCGAGATTGATCTCGCACAGCAGCACCCGCGAGTCGGCCAGCCGGGCGAGCTCCTCGCGCAGCGTCGTCGCGAACGCGCCGAGCTCCTGGCCCACCGTCATCGGGACCGCGTCCTGCAGCTGGGTGCGGCCGATCTTCAGCACGTCGCGGAACTCGTCGGCCTTCGCCGCGAACGCCTCCGCCAGGGCGGCCGTGGCCACCGAGACGCGGTCGATGGCCGCCACCAGGGCCAGCCGTACGGCGGTCGGGTACACGTCGTTGGTCGACTGGCACCGGTTCACGTGGTCGAGAGGGTGGATCTCGTCGTAGCTGCCCCGCGGCAGCCCGAGCAGCTCCAGCGCCCGGTTCGCGACCACCTCGTTGGCGTTCATGTTGGTCGAGGTGCCGGCCCCGCCCTGGATCACGTCGACGACGAACTGGTCGTCGAGCAGGCCGGCCCGGACCTCCTCCGCTGCCGCCGCGATGGCGTCGTAGCGGCGTTCGTCGAGCAGCCCGAGGTCGCGGTTCGCCCGCGCGGCCGCGAGCTTGACCGCGCCGAGCGCGGCGACGAGCTCGCGGTGGCTGCCGACCGTCGTACCGCTCACGGGGAAGTTGCGCAGCGCCCGGGCCGTGTGGACGCCCCAGTAGGCCGTCGCGGGGACCTCGTGCGGGCCGAGCGAGTCGTGCTCGGTGCGGGTGGGGAACACCTCGGTGGTCATCGTGCGGTCGCCTCCCCGGCAACGTCGAGCGCGGTCCAGGCCAGCGCGGTGGCGGCGTCGAGCAGCGCCTTCTCGGCGTCGCCGCCGACGCAGTGCGCGGCGAACTCGGGCTGGTGGTTGAGCGCCGTGCCCGAGTTGATGCCGATGTAGGGGTGGATCGCGTTGACCACCTGGGAGACGTTGCCCATGTCGGTGGAGGCGCGGTTCATCCGTCGCGCAGGTGAGGTCTCGTCGAAGGTGCGCCCCAGGTCCTGCGCATTGCGCCGGTAGGCCTCCAGTGCCGGCGCGAAGGTGCGGAACTCGGCGTACGGCTTGCTCTCGGGGGTGATCTCCAGGCTCGCGCCGGTGGCCAGCGCCCCGGCCTCGAAGCACTTCCAGACCCGGTCCTCGGTCTCGGCGAGCTGGGCCATCGACTCGGCGCGGACGTACCAGCGGCCCTCGGTGCGCGCCGGGATCGCGTTGGGCGCCTCTCCCCCGTTGGTCATCACGCCGTGCACGCGCACCGACGGCGGGAGCTGCTGACGCAGCATGCCGATCGCGACCTGCGCGATGGTGAACGCGTCGGCGGCGTTGACGCCCTGCTCGGGGTACGCCGCCGCGTGGGCCCCCTTGCCGCGGTACTCCACGTGGGAGTGCGACACCGCGAACGGCTCCGCCTCCGCGACGTCGACCGGAGCCGGGTGGGCCATCATCGCCAGGTCGAGGCCGGCGAAGGCGCCGCGCTCGAGCAGCTCGATCTTGCCGCCGCCGCCCTCCTCGGCCGGGGTGCCGTAGACCTCGATCGTCAGGCCGGCGGCGTCGGCGAGCGGGGCCAGCGCGCGGGCGGCGCCGACGGTGATCGCGGAGATCAGGTTGTGGCCGCACGCGTGGCCCAGGCCCGGCAGGGCGTCGTACTCGGCGCACAGGCCGAGCCGGAACGGGCCGCTGCCGATGGTGGCGCGGAAGGCGGTCTCCAGGCCGAGGTAGGCCGGCGTGACGTCGTACCCGACCTCGGAAAGGGCCTCGGCGACCCAGCGCGAGGAGTTGTGCTCCTCCCAGCCGAGCTCGGGGTTGGCGTGGAGCTGCTCGGAGAGCGCGATCAGGCGCTCGGCGTCGGAGCCGATCGTGGCGGCAGCGGCCTGCTTGGTCATCTCACTCGTCCCCGGGGACGCCGTACGACGGCGCGACGGTGGGGTCCAGCCCGCGGGTGACGTAGTCGTCGCGCTGGGGCAGCCAGACCCCGAGCAGCTCGCGGAGCTGGCCGATCGGGTCGTCGCTCCAGTCGACGCGCAGGTCCGTGACCCGCCAGGCGACGTCGCGGACGACGGACAGGCCGGCCGAGCGGACCGGTCCGGCCTCGCCGCCGGCGGCCAGGCCGGCCTCAAGCGCGACGAGCAACCGCTCCTCGAGCTCGCCGGTGGCGGTCGTGAACGCCGCGGCGACGGCGTCCACGACCGCGGTGCCGGCCAGCAGGTTGCCGGCCGCCACCACGTCGGGCGCAACGACGTGGTGGTGGACCCCGAGCGATCCGGTGCCGCTGAACGCAGCGCCGGCGCCGTCCGGGGAGAGCACGGTGAGCTGACGGTGCTCGATGTGCTCGCGACCGTCGGTGACCTTCGCCAGCGCGGCCTCGGCGTCGAGACCGCTCTCGAGGGCGTCGAGGAGCTCGGCGCCCAGGCGCGGGTCGGTGATGTTCTGCGAGGACGCACCACCCACGCCGGGGCGCAGGTGGATGCACCGCGCGGCGACGGCCGGGCTGGAGGAGGTGACGGCGATGCCGACGGCGCCCTTGCCGTCGGTCGCGAGGACGGAGAAGGTCACTCGGAGATCACCGCGATCGCGTCGACCTCGACCAGCCACTCCGGGCGGGCGAGGGCGGAGACGACGATGCCGGTCGAGATCGGGTGGACACCCTTGGTCCAGCGGCCGATGGTCCGGTAGACGGTCTCGCGGTAGCGCGGGTCGACGATGTAGATGGTGAGCTTGACCAGGTGCTCCATGCGGGCCCCGGCCTCCTCGAGCAGCATCGTGATGTTGGCCATCGCCTGCTCGGTCTGCGCCTCGACGTCGCCGATGCCGACGGACTCGCTGGTGTCGAGGTTCTGTCCGATCTGACCGCGGACGTACACCGTGTTGCCCGCGACGACGGCCTGGCACAGGTCGTTGTCGAGGTTCTGCTCCGGGTAGGTGACGCTGGTGTTGAACGGACGGATGCGGGTGTGGCCGCCGACGACGATGCTCATGGAGCCAGTCCACCGGAGATCCGAGCCATGTGTCCAACAGATCTTTCCGAACTCTTGCATCTGCCCGCTCGATGACTCGTCGGCCATTGCATCTGTTCAGTCGATGCAGAAGGCCGACAACATCTGTTGGACAGCGGTAGTCACCGGCCCGGAGGATCGAGACATGACGAACGAACAGATCGAGGTCCTCGTCGTCGGCGCCGGTCAGGCCGGTGTGGCGATGAGTGAGCACCTGAGCGACAACGGCGTTCCGCACCTCGTGCTCGAGCGCGAGCGGATCGCCGAGCGCTGGCGCACCATGCGGTGGGACTCGCTCGTCGCGAACGGCCCGGCCTGGCACGACCGCTTCCCCGGCCTGGAGTTCCAGGACGTGGCCGCGGACGAGTTCGCCACCAAGGACCAGGTCGCCGGCTACTTCGAGGCGTACGCCGAGAAGATCAACGCCCCCATCCGGACCGGCGTCGAGGTCACCTCAGTCACCCGGCACGAGGGCCGCCCCGGCTTCCGCGTCGAGACCTCCGAGGGCGTCATCGACGCGCGCTACGTGGTCGCCGCGACCGGCCCCTTCCAGAAGCCGGTCTACCCGCCGATCGTGCCCGACGGCGCCGTCGAGCTGCAGATGCACTCCAGCAGCTACCGCAACCCCGACCAGCTCCCCGAGGGCGCGGTCCTGGTGGTCGGCGCCGGCTCGTCCGGCGTACAGATCGCCGACGAGCTGCAGCGCTCGGGCCGTCAGGTCTTCCTCTCCGTCGGCCCGCACGACCGTCCCCCGCGCAGCTACCGCGGTCGCGACTTCTGCTGGTGGCTCGGCGTGCTGGGCCTGTGGGACCTCGAGACCCCCGCCGCCGGTGCCGAGCACGTCACGATCGCCGTCAGCGGCGCCCGCGGCGGCCACACCATCGACTTCCGGGCCCTCGAGGCGACCGGCATCCAGCTCGTCGGCATGACCGACACGTACGACGCCGGCACGCTCACCTTCCGCGAGGACCTCGCCGAGAACGTCGCGAACGGCGACGCCAACTACCTCGCGCTGCTCGACGCCGCCGACGAGTACGTCGCCCGCCACGGCATCGACCTGCCCGAGGAGCCGGAGGCCCGCGTCCTCGGCGCCGACCCGCAGGCCGTCACCACGCCGCTGCT
The DNA here is from genome assembly GCF_057813895.1 of Nocardioides sp. F233. Classification (NCBI taxonomy): domain Bacteria; kingdom Bacillati; phylum Actinomycetota; class Actinomycetes; order Propionibacteriales; family Nocardioidaceae; genus Nocardioides; species Nocardioides sp. F233. Next base: position 236,371 of record NZ_JBVASH010000003.1, on the reverse strand, counting down.
CGCCCTCGACCTGGCCGCCGCCGGGGTCACCACGGTGATCTGGGCGACCGGCTTCGCGACCGACTACAGCTGGCTGCAGGTCGACGCGCTCGACGAGAACGGCCGCCCGGCCCACCGCCGCGGCGTCTCCACCGAGCCCGGCGTCTACTTCGTCGGCCTCCCCTGGCTCTCGCGCCGCGGCTCCAGCTTCATCTGGGGCGTGTGGCACGACGCCAAGCACATCGCGGGACACATCGCCATCCAGCGCAGCTACGCGGCGTACGACCGCGCAGCGCGCGGCTGATCAACGGCGCTCAGCCGCACCGAGCCGAAGGCCCGGGCCCCGGAGGGGTCCGGGCCTTCGGCATCTCCACCGGCGGTTGAGGTGAGAGGCGCCCCGGCGCCGAGCCTCGAAACCCCCGGAACACGACACAAGAACGCCGGCCCTCTCACCCACGCACAGCAACCCGGAGGTTGCGAGGCTCCTCGCTGGCGCTCGTCACACCTCAACCACCGGGCGAGAAAAGCACCGCACCCCGGCCTCACGAGGAGACCGGGGTGCGGCTGTGTGCCCAGCCGGCGTGTTTGCGCCTCAGGCCAGCTGGGTGACCTCGCGCCGGAACGGCACCTCGTCGTTCGACGGCAGGACGGCGTCGAACTCCTCGGCCGCACGGCGTCCCGACCACACCGCCGCGGCGATGGTGCCCGGGGCCCAGGCGTCGCCGATGCCGCGCACGGAGGCGATCTCGCCGGCGTCGCGGCGGGCGACGAGGTCGAGGTAGAGCTCCTCCTTGGGCAGGCGGGCGGTGACCATGACGACGGCGTCGCAGTCGAGGTCGCGCTCGAGGCCGGTGTAGGTCTCACGGACGGTCACGCCGCCCGTACCGACCGCCACGACGGCGTGGTCGAGCACCCGGGTGATGCCGTTCTCGATGATCCGGCGCTGGACCCGGTTGATCTCGAAGGTGTTGTTGGTCCACGACGAGACCTGCGGCGCGGGCGTGACGATCGAGACGTCGTAGCCCTTCTGCGCGAGCAGCTCCGCGACGACGCCGCCGAGGTAGTAGTGGTCGTCGTCGTACACGACGACCTTCTTGCCGTCGGGCAGGCGGCCGGCGAACAGGTCGTCCGGTCCGAGCACCTGGGCGCCCTCGGCGATCGGCATCGGCGTGGTGTGGAAGCGCGCGACGCCGTCGGTGCGCCAGGTGGCGCCAGTGGCGGTGATGACGTGCTCGAACCCGAACTCGACGATGTCCTCGCCGCTCATCGGGCTCTCGCGGTAGATCTCGACGTTGGGGAGCTCGGCGAGGACGGCCTCGCGGTACTCCTTCACCCGGCCCCACGCCGACAGGCCCGGCAGCGCGGACTCCTGCGTCACGCGGCCGCCGAGGTCGCGGCCGGCCTCGGCGAGCACGACGTCGTAGCCGCGTACGCCGAGCGCACGGGCCGCCTCGAGGCCGGACGGGCCGGCGCCGACGACGAGGATGCGCGCGTCGCTCTCCTTGGCGCGGATCTTCTCGGGGTGCCAGCCGCGGCGCCACTCCTCACCCATGCTGGGGTTCTGGGTGCAGCGGATCGGCGACATGGTGAGGTCGCCGGACACGCAGATGTTGCAGCCGATGCACTCGCGGATCAGGTTCAGCCTGCCGTCGCGGATCTTGTTCGGGAGGAACGGGTCGGCGATCGAGGGGCGGGCGGCACCGATCAGGTCGAGGATGCCGGCCTTGACCTGGCGCACCATCGCGTCGGGCGAGGTGAACCGGCCGACGCCGACGACGGGCTTGGTGGTGAGCTTCTTGAGCCCGGCGACGAACTCCTCCTGGCGGCCCTCCGGCGCGAACCGCGAGGTGACCGAGTCGCCCTCCCAGCTGCCCATCGCGAAGTCCCACAGGTCCGGGAGCTCGCCGAGCTCGCGCAGCACGCCCTCGATGTCCTCGCGGGTGATGCCGCCGTCGATCTCCTCCTCGACCGTGATCCGGCAGGCCACGGCGGCGCGGCCGGCGACCTCGTCGATCGTGTCCTCGAGCAGCTCCTTCAGCAGCCGCATCCGGTTCTCGAGCGAGCCGCCGTACTCGTCCGTGCGGTTGTTGTACCGGCGCGAGAGGAAGTGGTGCGGGGCGCCGTAGCCGTGGGCGCCGTAGACGTAGACGACGTCGTAGCCCGCCTCCAGCGAGCGGCGTACGGCGTTGCGGTGCCAGCGCCGCAGGTCGTCGATGTCCTGCGTGGTCATCGCGCGGGCCTGGACCGGCGCGATGGTGTCGGGCGCGACCGGGAGGTGCTGCGGCCCGAGCGGGGTCTCGCGGCTGAGCTGGTTCGGCGCGTTCATGCCGTTGTGGGCCAGCTCGATGCCGGCGAGGCCGCCGCCCTCGTGGATCGCGTCGGCGATCCGCTTGAGCGCGGGCAGGTCCTGGTCGTCCCAGATCCGCAGCTCGATGAACGGCGCGATGTCGGAGGTCGCGTGGATCTCGACCTGCTCGGTGCACACCACCGACCAGCCACCCTCGGCCTTGATCTTGCGCATCGAGGCCTGGGCGCTCGGGTCGCGGTAGCCCATGCCGTTGCAGTGGGGCACCTGGTAGAAGCGGTTCTTCGTGGTGACCGGCCCGATCTGCACGGGCTCGAAGAGGATGTCGTACGGCGACGTCATCGGACGGATTCCTTGATCTGGTTGTCGGGGTTGTCGGTGCTGCCGGGGGCACTGCCGGCCCGCACGGAGCGGCCGCACACGTAGCCGATGGCACCGAGGGCGGCGATCACGGCGAGGGTGCCCAGGGTGAAGGCCTCGAAGGTCCCCTGGGAGACGCCCCAGTAGTCCTTGAACGGGTAGTCGAGGCCGAAGACGCGCTCGAGGGCGCCGGGGAAGACGGCGACCCAGGAGCCGAGCACGATCCAGGCGAAGGCCAGCCAGCCGAGCAGCGCGAAGCCGCGGTCGGAGACCGGCACCCGGAACGGGCGCTCGACGTCGGGGTACATCCGGCGCAGCTTGATCGCGGCGGGGATGACGAAGAGGTAGGCGAGCAGGAAGGTGGAGATCGAGATCGTCAGCACCACGCCGAAGATCGCGCCGCCCGTGCCGGAGACGATCATCGCGGCGAGCATGAAGACGGTGGCGGTCGCGCCCGAGAGCATGTTGACGCGCACCGGGGTGCCCAGGCCGGGGTGGAAGCGGCCGAAGTATCCACCGAAGAACGAACCGTCCGCAGCGGTCATCGCCTGCATCCGGTCGGAGATGATCATCCACGCCGAGCCCTGGCTCATCAGCACGTAGACCACGACGATCGCGGTGATCTTGAGCATCGGGCCGGCCGCGTCGCCGTACACGGAGAACACGGTCTTCACGGCGTCCAGGAAGCCGCCGATGCCGGTGATGTCGTCCTTGGGCACCACCAGCAGGATCGAGAGGATCGGCACCAGGTAGCAGAACGCCGCGGTCGCGCAGGAGCGGGCGATCGAGACGGGTACGTCGCGGCCCGGGTTCTCCATCTCGCCGGCAGCGCTGTTGCCCGACTCGAAGCCGAGGTAGGCGAACAGCAGGATCGGGACCGAGCCGAACAGGCCGAGCAGGGTGGGGCTGAAGTCGCCGGCGCCGAGGCCCTCGACACCGTGCTGCACGGCGTAGATCGCCGTGGTCACCACGAACAGGACCAGCACGCCGATCTTGAGCACGGCACCGCTGGTCGGCAGCCACTTGCCCTTCTGCAGGCTCACGACGGCCGCGAGCACGGTGATCCAGATGAAGACGAACTTGAAGACGTAGTCGGCGAAGGAGCCTGCCGGCAGCGGGGTGATGTAGGTGCTCACCGTCTCGGCAGCCAGGAACGACATCGAGCCGCCGACCCACACCGGCTGGGTGACCCAGTTGAGCAGCGAGGCGACCGCCGCGGCCGGGCGGCCGAAGGCGTCGCGGACCCAGGTGTACGCACCGCCCTCCTCGCTGAAGGCGGCACCCGTCTCGGCGAAGATCAGGCCGTAGGGCACGAGGAAGAACACGGCGAGCACGAGCGCCCACGTGAACGCCTCGGCGCCGTACGTCGAGACCTGGCCGAGCGTCTCGAGGCCGACGACGGCGGCGATGAGCAGGAAGATGATGTCGAAGCGGCCGAGCGTGCGGTGCAGCAGTGCCTGCTGCTCGGCGGCGAGCTCCGTGGGGCGAACGGTGTCTGACATGGGTGCTCCAGGATTCAGTGGTTGATCCAGACGGTCTTCAGACCGACGTACTTGTCGAGGGCGTGCAGCGAGAGGTCGCGGCCGAACCCGGAGCCCTTGAACCCCCCGAACGGGGTCCAGGCGCTGAAGGCGTCCACGCCGTTGACCGTGACGGTCCCGGCATGGATCCGCTCGGCCAGCCGGTGGGCGCGGCCGAGGTTGCTGGTGGCGACGGAGGCGGCGAGGCCGTACGCCGTGTCGTTGGCGAGCGTGACCGCCTCGTCCTCGGTGTCGAACGGCGAGATCGCGAGCACCGGCCCGAACACCTCCTCGCGAGCGAGGGTCGACGCCGGGTCGACTCCGTCGAAGACGGTCGGCTGCACGTAGCAGTCGCTGCCGTCGCGGGTGAGCCGCTCGCCGCCGGTGACCAGGCGGGCGGAGGTCGTCCGCGCCTCGTCGACGAACTGCATGATCCGGTCGGTCTGCTCGGGCGAGACGATCGCGCCCATCCCGGCGGCGGGGTCGAGCGGGTCGCCGGGGGCGTACGCCGCCGCCTCGGCCGCGACCAGCGACACGAACTCGTCGTGCACCTCACGCTGGACGAGGACGCGGGAGTGCGCCGAGCACACCGCGCCCTGGTTGAACCAGATGCCGAAGGCGGTCTGCTTCGCGGTGGCCGCGAGGTCCTCGGCGTCGGCGAAGACGAGGTGGGGGCTCTTGCCGCCGCACTCGAGCCAGACCTGCTTGAGGTTGGACTGGCCGGCGTACTGCAGGAAGTAGGCGCCGACCTCGGTCGAGCCGGTGAACGCGAGGACGTCGACGTCCGGGTGCAGGCCGAGGGCCTTGCCGGTGGTCTCGCCCAGGCCGGGGACGACGTTGAGGACGCCGTCGGGGATGCCGGCCTCGGCGGCGAGCTCGGCGATCCGCAGCGCGGAGGACGGCGACTGCTCGGCGGGCTTGAGGACGACGCTGTTGCCCGCGGCCATCGCCGGGGCGACCTTCCAGGCGAGCATGTCGACCGGGTAGTTCCACGGCACGACCGCACCGACGACGCCGAGCGGCACCCGGCGGATCAGGCCGAGGGTGCCCGGCGGGGTCGGGGCGACCTCGTCGTTGATCTTGTCGATCGCCTCGGCGTAGTAGCGGAACAGGTTGACCGAGAACGGCACGTCGAGCTCGTGGGCGTCGACGACCCGCTTGCCCATGTCGAGGGAGTCGAGGACGGCCAGCTCGGCAGCGTGGTCGGCCAACAGGTCGGCGAAGCGGAGCATCCGCTCGCGACGGAAGGACACCCCGGCGCGGCTCCAGACCCCGGAGTCGAAGGCGGCCCGGGCCGCACGCACGGCGCGGTCGACGCCCTCGGCGCCGGCGTCGCTGACCTCGGCGAGCAGGGCGCCCGTGGCCGGGTTGCGGTTCTCGAAGGTGGCCGTGTCGGCGTCGACGAAGCCGCCACCGACGAACGGGCGGGTCGGGAGGACGACCTTGGCGGCCTCGGCGAGCCAGTCCTGGTGAGTGCGCACGCGGGATCCTTTCTTTGCGCTTCGGCGCAAATATGACTCGGGTCACCCACTGCTGTCAACGACGCGCCGGAAATCGGGCAGGGCGCTACGGTGGTCGCCATGGCACGACGCAAGGACCAGGCGGCCCGCCGCGAGCACCTCATCGCGGCGACGCTGACGGTGATCGCCCGGCACGGCCTGAGCGGCGTCACGATGAAGAACATCGCCGAGGAGGCCGGCATCTCGCCGCGCCTGGTCGCGTACTACTACCCCGAGCTCGACGGGCTCGTCGAGGCCGCCCACCAGGCCGCGACCGACCGCTACTACTGGTCGCGCCAGCAGGTCGTCGCGGGCGACCTCTCCCCCGTCGAGAAGCTGGCCCGGTTGATGCATTCCGGCCTACCCCGCGGCGAGGACCTGCTGCTCAGCCAGGTGCTCGACGAGATCTCGGTCAGCGCCAGCCGCAGTCCGATGCACGCCACCTTGATGACCCTGCTGTTCGACCGCGAGGTCTCGCTCTACACCGCGGTGCTCGAGGTCGGGCGCGCCACCGGCGTGTTCACCCTGGCCGACGACGCCGACGCGATCGCCCGCAACTTCGTGGCACTCGAGGACGCCTTCGGCCTGCACCTGCTGGCCCACAACTCATCACTGACCCTCGAGCGGGCCGAGCAGCAGCTGGCGAGCTACGCGTTGGCCGCGACCGGCGTCCGGGTCACGCCGGCGCGTCCCGACCTGCCGACCAGCGCAAAGAAAGCCTAGGAGCTTCGCCTGCGGCGGATCTCCTCGTTGATCGCGGGGACGACCTCGTGCAGGTCGCCGATGACGGCGTAGTGGGCCTTGGCGACCATCGGCGCGTCCGGGTCGGTGTTGATGGCCAGGATCGTCTTCGCGCTCGCACAGCCCGCCCAGTGCTGGATCGCGCCCGAGATGCCGCAGGCGACGTACAGGTCCGGTGAGATCCGGCTCCCGGTCTGACCGACCTGCTCGTGGTGGGGTCGCCAACCGAGGCTGGTGACCACGCGCGAGACGCCGAGCGCGCCGTCGAGGAGGTCGACCAGCTCGAGCAGGTCACCGAACCCGTCGGCGCTGCCGGCACCGCGACCGGCACCGACGACCACCCGGGCCGACTTCAGGCCGCCGGAGAGGTCCTGCTGCGCGGGCTCGGCCGACACCACGCGAGCCACCAGGTCGGCAGGAGCGACCTCGGGCGCCGTCGTGACCACGCGTCCGTCGCCCGGCGTCGCGGCGGGCGTCGCCTCCACGGCGTGCCCGGCGACGGTGAAGATCGCCGGCCGCTCGCCCAGGACCATGTCCTCGAGCGCGGCTCCGCCGACCACCTGCCGGGTCACCGTGAAGGGCGCCAGGCCGTCGAACGCCACCACGTTGGCCGCCATCGCCACGCCGGCGCGGGCGGCCAGGTGGGCCAGCACCTCCATGCCGCGCGGCGTCCCGGCGGCGGTCACCACCACGGACCCGACGGTCTCGCGCACCGACTGAACAGCGCTGGCCCAGGCCGCACCGCCGTAGGCACTGAACGCATCGCCCGTGGCGTGGTGCACGTCGCGCACGCCGTACGTCGCCAGCTGGGCGGCCAGCTCCTCCACCGGGCACGGCAGGGCGCCGACGACCACCGCGTCGACGGGTACGCCGCCGCCCGCAGCGGACAGGTCCCGAGCGAAGGACAGCGTCTCGCGGGACACCTCGACGGCGCCGGTCGCGTCGGTCTCGACCAGGACGAGGATCATCGCGCCACCACGCCCAGCTGCTCGAACAGGTCGACCACCGCCGCGGCCGCGTCGGCGCCCTTGCCGAGCACCTGGACCTCGCTCGGCTGCGGCGGCGGCAGCCGGAGCCGGCGGCGGTTCGGGCCGACCGGGTCGGTCGCGGGCGTGCGCTGCTCGATCTCGACCTTCTTCGCCTTCATCCGCCCGGGCACCGTGGGGTAGCGCGGCTCGACGCCGCCCTCCAGCACGGTGACCACCGCGGGCAGCGGGACCCGGTAGGTCTCCCTGCCGTCGGGACCCTTGACGCCGGCGACCACGTGACCGTCCTCGACGATGACCGTCGCCGCCCCGTTGACCACCGGACGCCCGAGCTCGTGGGCGAGCCGGATCCCGACCTGGAAGTCGCCGGTGTCCGCCGCGTCGTTGCCGAGCAGCACCAGGTCGTGCCGCCGCCCGGCGCCCTCGTGGTCCCGGACCACGGCGGCGATCTCGCGGGCGACGTCGGCGGGGCCGAAGGCGCCAGGATCGGCCTCGACGTGGGTGGCCGCGGTGCAGCCGACCGCGAGCGCCGAGCGCAGCTGGTCGACCGACTCGGCCCCGCCCAGGGTCAGCACCGAGGCGCTGCCTCCCGTCGCGGCGGCGGTCTGCACGGCGAGCTCGATCGCGCACTCCTCGTGGTTGCTCAGCGTGAAGCCGGCGTACCGCCCGTCGACCGACTGCTCGTCCTCGGTCAGGACCACCTCGCCGGTGGAGTCCACGACCCGCTTCACGCAGACCAGGACGTCGAGTGCCTCACTCATCGGATGCGCTCGTTCTGCGGGTCGAGGAGCGCGGTGGCGTCGACCGAGGCGACCGTGACCGGGTACAGCTCCTCCATGTACGACACCGCGAGCTGGTTGCCCAGGACGGCCTGGTCGGGCGGGAGGTAGGCCAGCAGCACGTGCTTGCCGAGCGAGGGCGCGGAGCCGGCGCTCGTGACGTAGGGGTGGTGCCCGTGCCCGTCGGTGAGCGTGCCGCCCTCGCGGGTCAGGACCGGCTCGCCGCCGAGCATGTAGCGCTTGGTCCCCGAGGCGGAGGTGTGGTCGTCGACGGTCATCGTGCAGAGCACCGTCGCCGGTGCCTGCTCACGCTGGGCCAGGTAGGCCTCCTTGCCGACGAAGTCGGCGGCCTTGACCTTGGGTCGCTGCATCCCGGCCTCGACGATGCTCCGTTCCGAGTCGAGCTCGTAGCCGTAGGCGCGGTAGCCCTTCTCGATCCGGCCGGTCGTGCCGTAGACGCCGATGCCGACGGGTACGGCGCCGTGCGGCGCCCCGGCCTCGAGCAGCGCGTCCCAGAGCCGGGCCGCGTCCTCCATGGCGACGTAGAGCTCCCAGCCCAGCTCGCCGACGTACGAGATCCGCGAGGCGAGCACCGCGACGCCCGCGACGGTGATCTCGCGACAGCTCAGGAACCCGAAGCCCTCGTCGGAGACGTCGTCGGAGGTCAGCGACGCGAGGACGTCGCGCGCCCGCGGGCCCCACAGCCCGATCGTCGAGACCTGGTCGGTGACGTCGACCAGCGTGGTGCCGGGATCGGTGACCTGGTCGCCGAACGTCTTGCGGTCCGCCATGCCGTGCGCGCCGCCGGTGACCACCCGGAAGTGCTCCTCCCCCAGGCGCATCACGGTGAGGTCGGACAGGAAGCCGCCGGCTGCGTTGAGGACCGGGGTGTAGATCACCTTGCCGACCGCGACGTCGCACTGGGCCACGCAGGTGCGCTGCACGGTGTCGAGCGCACCCGGCCCGGTGATGTCGAAGACCGCGAAGGCGGACAGGTCCACCACGCCGGCGGCCTCGCGCATGCGCAGGTGCTCGGCGTTGATGATCGGGCTCCACCAACGGGCGTCCCACTCGTGCTCGCGCGGCATCACCGCGTCGCCGTACACCTCCAGGAGCGGGGCGTTCGACTCGTACCAGTGCGGACGCTCCCAGCCGGCGGTCTCGAAGAAGAAGGCGCCGAGCTTCTTCTGCGCGTCGTGCATCGGTGCGAGCCGCTGGTCGCGGTCCGACTCGTACTGCTCGGCCGGGTGCACGATGCCGTAGGTCTTGATGAACGACTCGGTCGTGCGCAGCCGCGTGTGCTCGCGGCGCATCTGGTGGGCGTGGAAGCGGGCGATGTCGCTGTGGTGGACGTCGATCTCGGACCAGCCCTGCGTCATCCACTCGGCGACCGCTCGACCGACGCCGGGGCCTTCCTTGATCCACACCGCCGACGCGGTCCACAGCCCCTTGACCTGGCTCTCCCCCAGGATCGGCGCACCGTCGCAGGTCAGCGACAGCAGTCCGTTGATCGCGTAGCGCATCTCCGCGCCCTCGGCGCCGAGCAGCTCGGGCATCAGCTCGTAGGCCTGCTCGAGCTGCGGGTCGAAGTCCTCGGAGGTGAAGGGCAGCTCGGTCGGCGACAGCTTCGACTGCTCGATCGAGGGGATGTCCTCGGGCTCGTGCAGGATCGCGCGGTGGGCGTAGGAGCCGACCTCCATGTCGGCGCCGTGCTGGCGCTCGTAGCAGAAGGTGTCCATGTCGCGGATGATCGGGAAGGAGATCTCACCCTCGCGCTCGGCCAGCTGCGGGCACGGGCCGACGCTGATCATCTGGTGCACGGCCGGGGTGAGCGGGATGCTGATGCCGGCCATGTCGCCCAGCTTGGGGCTCCACACGCCCGCGGCGATCACGACGTGGGTGGTCTCGATGTCACCGCCGTCGGTGCGCACCCGGACGATCCGGCGGTGACCGTCGGCCCCCTCCTCGGTGTCCATCCCGATCACCTCGACCGTCGGGACGACGGTGAGCTCGCCGGTCGCGAGCGCCGCCTCGCGCATGATGGTGCCGGCCCGCAGCGAGTCGACCACGCCGACGCTCGGCGTCCAGAACGCCCCGATGAACTGGTCGGTCTCGATGAAGGGCACCTTCTCCTTCACGAACTCCGGGCTCACCAGCTCCGCCTCGATCCCCCAGGCCTTCGCGCTCGACATCCGCCGCCGCAGCTCCTCCATGCGCTCCTCGGTGCGCGCGATCTCGAAGCCGCCGGACTGCGTGAAGACGCCCATCTCCTGGTACTGCCGCACCGAGTCGAGCGTGAGGTCGGTGATCTCGCGGGAGTGGTCGACGGGGAAGATGAAGTTCGACGCATGCCCGGTGGAGCCGCCCGGGTTGGGCAGCGCCCCCTTGTCGATCTGCACGATGTCGCGCCAGCCCAGGCGCGCGAGGTGGTGCACCAGGCTGTTGCCGACGATGCCCGCGCCGATCACGACGACGCCGGCCGAGGTGGGAACGGTGGCCATGGGGACTCCTTGGAAGAGTGAGCCGATGAGTTGCGTATTGCGCAACTGAATGCGCAATGCGAGACAGATCCAGAATCGCCTGCGCCCGGCCGGGTGTCAATGCCCAGCCGGGCGCAGGATCGTCGGGTCGCGGGTCAGCGCGCGGTCACTGGAGCCAGGCGTCGACCTTGTCCTGGTTGTCGGCGATCCACTTGTCCGCGGCCTCCTCGGGCTTCAGCTTGTCCTCGGCGATGTACTTGGCGACCTGGTTCTGGTCGTCGTTGGTCCACTTGAAGTTCGTCACCAGGTCGACGCCCGGGCCGCCCTCCTTCTGCCACGAGGTGGAGACGACCTTCTTCAGCTCCGTCTCCGGGTAGTCGCAGGCGACCTTGGCCGGGACGTCCTGGCAACCGTCCTCGTACGGCGGCAGCGCCACCTTCTCGAGTGGGACCTCGGCGAAGAGCCACTGCGGCTCGTAGAAGTAGCCGATCAGGAACTCCTTGTTCTTCTCGGCCTGCTGGAAGGCGGTGATGCTGGCCGCCTCACTCCCGGAGAAGACCACCTTGAAGTCCAGCTTCAGGTTGCTGATGATCGCCTCGTCGAACTGGACGTACGACGGGTCCGCGCCCAGGAACTGGCCCTTGCCTCCCGACTCGGAGGTCGCGAACTCCTTGGCGTACTCGTTGAGGTTCTTCCACTCCAGGATGTCGGGGTGCTCCTTGGCGAGCCACGGCGGGACGTACCAGCCGATGATGCCGATGTTGCCGTTCGGGCCGAGGTCCGTGGCGCTGCCGTCGCCCTGGTCGGCGAAGAACTTCTTCTCGAGGTCGGGGTGGCCCCAGTCCTCGATCACGACGTCGACGTCGCCGGTGCCGAAGCCCTGCCAGGACACGTCCTCCTTGAGCTCCTTGTAGTTGACCTTGCAGCCGAGCTGCTGGCTCGCCACCCGGCCCACGACGTAGCTGCTGGCCTCGTCGCCGACCCACGGGTTGACCGCGATGTTGAGCTCGCCGCAGTCACCGGCGCCGCCGGCCTTGGACTCGTTGGCCTTGGTCTGCTCGTCGATCGTGCCGCCGCCACAGGCGGCGAGCAGGATCGCCACGGACGCCGCAACCGAGGTGAGGCCGGTCGCCCTCCAACTGATGTGTCGCACTCTTTCTCCTTGGTTGTCGTGTCGGACGTGTTGCAGGCTGTGTGCGCTACCGGGCGGCTGGGGCGCCGGAGCGGTGCGCGGCCGCCCGGGCGATCCGGTCGACCATGATCCCGAGCAGGACGATGCTGATGCCGGCGGCCGCTCCCTTGCCCCACTCCTCCGACCGCGCGAAGCCGAGCACGACGTCGTACCCCAGGGCGCCGGCGCCGACCAGGCCGCCGATGACGGCCATGGCCAGGACGTAGAGCAGGCCCTGGTTGGCAGCGAGCACCAGGGAGGGGCGGGCCATCGGGAGCTGCACCTTGACGATCTCCTGCCACCGGGTCGACCCGGTGGACCGCCCCGCCTCGATCGTCGACGGGGACACGGCGCGTACCCCGTCGGCCACCAGCTTGATCGCGACGGGCGCCGCGTAGACCACGCCGGCGACGATGGCCGTGAACCGGGTCGGGCCGAACAGCGCCAGCACCGGGATCAGGTAGACGAACGGTGGGATGGTCTGCCCGGCATCCAGGGTCGGGCGGAGCACGACGTCGACGGCCCGGCTGCGCGCCATCGCGACGCCGAGGACCACGGCCAGCAGCATCACGAGCACGGTGCCGACCAGCGTCATGTTGAGGGTCACCATCGCGTCGTGCCAGAGACCGAAGTAGAGCAGGCCGCCGATGCAGACCACGGTCGGCACGAGCGCCCGGATCCCACCGACGACCACGGCCAGCGCGAGGAGCGCGCCTGCAGCCAGCCACCACGGCGACTCGGACAGCAGCGACTGGAGCGGGTCGAGGAGCACGGCGCTGACCAGGTCCTTGAAGCCCTGGGTGAAGCCCCGGAAGGTGTCGGTGAACCACACGAAGAAGCTGTCGACGCCGTCGGCGACATTCGGCGTCCAGCCGGGGTCGGAGAACTCGGCCGCCCACGGGTAGGTTCGCGAGAGGTAGACCGCGACCACCACCGGCACCGCCGCCCCGGCCAGGACGATCCGCCGCAGCCGCAGGTCCAGGCCGCCGCGCGCTGCGATCTCGGAGTACTCGCTGGCCGCGGTCGTCGACCGGTCGAGCATCACCGCCATCACCACGATGAGCGCACCCGGGACGAAGGCGCCGCCGACGTCGTTCTTGACCAGCGCGTCCAGCACCGGCTGGCCCAGGCCAGGGCCGTCGACGTACGACGCGATCGTGGCCATCGACAGCGCCGCCATGATCGTCTGGTTGAGCCCCACGACGATGGTCTTGCGGGCCATCGGCAGCTGCACCTTGGTGAGCCGCTGCCACCAGGTCTGGCCGGCCGAGTCGGTCGCCTCGATCGTCGTCGTGGACACGTTGCGGATGCCGTGGCCGGCGATCCGGATGATCGGCGGCAGCGCGTAGACCAGCGTGCAGACGACCGCGCCCGCGGCCCCGATGCCGAAGAACAGCACGATCGGCAGCAGGTAGACGAAGGTCGGCATCGTCTGGAAGACGTCCAGCACCGTGTTGGTCACGGCGTTGACGGCGCGGTTGCCCGTGCCGACCAGGACCGCGAGCGGCATCCCGATCAGCACCGAGACGCCGACCGCGACGAAGGTGACGATCAGCAGGTCGATGGCGTCGGACCAGTAGCCGAACACGCCGAAGGAGACGAACGACAGCGCCACCAGCACCGCGATCCGCCAGCCGGCGACGGCCAGTCCCACCCAGGTCGCGACGGCGGCCACGCCCAGCCAACCGACCTGGGGCACCGGACGTGGGAAGTCGGGGACGGACACCAGCCGCTGGAACCAGTCGACCACCGAGGTGAACCAGGCGCCGATGTCGTAGGTGAACTGGATGACCGGGTTGTGGGCGCGGCCGGCCAGCACGTCGTCCCGGAAGCCCCCGAGCGCGGTCTGGACGTCGGTGTGCTCGCGGCCGGCCGGCGTCAGGGTGTGCGTGCCCTTGGTCAGCGCCCACACGACCACCCAGAGCACCACCACGCCGAGCACCCAGGCCCACCGGGGGACGTTGCCGACGTTGCGGCCGCTCCGCCTCGGATCCGGGGTCGGCGGCGCAGCGGCCGGCGGGGTGAGGGTGGCACTCACTGGTGGGCCTCTTCCTCCGCGACCACGACCCGCAGGATCGCGTCGTCGTCCACGATCCCGATGACGCGATCGCCGTCGACCACGCGGACGGGGTGCTCGGAGGCCAGGGCCGCCTTCGCCGCCTGCCGCACGATGGTGTCGCACGACATCACCGGCCCGTCCATCGAGTCGTCGGGCCGCGGCTCGCGCATCACCCACTTGAGGGTGAGCACGTGGGAGCGGGGCACCTCGGAGACGAAGTCCCGCACGTAGTCGTCGACCGGCGCTCCCACGACCTCGTCCGGTGCGCCGATCTGCACGATCTCGCCGTCGCGCATGATCAGGATCCGGTCGCCGAGCTTGAGCGCCTCCTGCAGGTCGTGGGTGATGAAGACCATCGTCTTGCGCAGGTCGCGGTGCAGCCGGATCACCTCGTTCTGCATGTCCCGGCGGATCAGCGGGTCGAGCGCGGAGAAGGGCTCGTCGAACAGCAGGATGCTCGGGTCGCCCGCGAGTGCGCGGGCCAGGCCGACGCGCTGCTGCATGCCGCCGGAGAGCTGGTCGGGGTAGGAGTGCGAGAAGCCGTCGAGCCCGACGAGGGACACGACCTCCTCCGCCTTGGCCCGGCGCTCCTTCTTCTTCATGCCGCGGATCTCGAGCCCGTAGGCGATGTTGTCGATCACCTGGCGGTGCGGCAGCAGCCCGAAGTGCTGGAAGACCATCGAGACCCGGTTGCGGCGCAGGTCGCGCAGCTGGGCGTCGGAGGCGGTCGTGACGTCGATCCCGTCGATCTCCACCGACCCGGCGGTCGGCTCGATCAACCGGGTCAGGCAGCGGACCAGGGTCGACTTCCCCGACCCGGACAGGCCCATCACGACGAAGACCTCGCCCGGTGCCACTTCGAACGACACGTCCTTGACGCCCGCCACGCAGCCCGTCTTCGCCTTCAGCTCGGCGCGCGAGAGCTGCGCGTCCGGCGTACCGATGATCCGGTCGGCGCGGGGGCCGAAGATCTTCCACAGGTTGCGCACCGACAGCGCGCTCTCGGCGGACGTCACGGTTGCGGAGTCCTTCTCGGTCGCCACGCTCATCTGTGCTCCTCACGGTTGCGGCTGTCGCTGGGTGGATGGAGTGGCATGTCGTCGCGGTAGCGGTAGTAGGGCACGTCGAGCGCCGGCAGCGGCGTGTTGCCCGCGATCAGGTCCGCGGCCTTCTCGGCCACCATCATCACCGGCGCGTAGATGTTGCCGTTGGTGACGTACGGGAACACCGAGGCATCGACGACCCGCAGGCCCTCGGTGCCGTGGACCCGCATCGAGGTCGGGTCGACCACCGACATCTCGTCGATGCCCATCTTCGCCGTGCAGGAGGGGTGCAGTGCCGTCTCGGCGTCGGCCCGCACCCAGTCGAGGATCTCGTCATCGGTCGCCACCGACGGGCCCGGCGACAGCTCGCCGTCGTTGTACGGCGCGAAGGCGGGCTGGTTGAGGATGTCGCGGGCCACCCGCACCGCCTCGACCCACTCCTTGCGGTCGGTCGGCGTGGAGAGGTAGTTGAACTGCATGCTCGGGTGGACCCGCGGGTCCCTGCTCCTGATCCGTACCCAGCCGCGGGTGTCGGCGTACATCGGGCCGATGTGGACCTGGTAGCCGTGGGCGCCCTTCTCGAGGTTCTCCGGTGCCGAGCCGTCGTACCGGATCGCGATGGGCAGGAAGTGGAACATCAGGTTCGGGTAGTCGACCTCGTCGTTGCTGCGGCAGAAGCCGCCGCCCTCGAAGTGGTTCGTCGCGCCGAGGCCGCTGCGGTGGAAGAGCCACTGGTAGCCGATGCGGGGCCGCTCGCGCAGGCGCAGGCCGGGCGCGATCGAGACCGGCTGCTTCGACGCGTACTGGATGTAGACCTCGAGGTGGTCCTGGAGGTTCTCCCCCACGCCGGGCAGGTGGTGGACGACGGGGATCCCGTGCTGGCGCAGCAGCGCCTCGTCACCGATCCCGGAGAGCTGGAGGAGCTGCGGGGTGTTGATCGCGCCGCCGCACAGGATGACCTCGCCGGCGCGCGTGGTGTGCGTACGCCGGGCCTGCGTGTAGTCCACGCCCACGGCCCGCTTGCCCTCGAAGTTGACCGACGTGACGAACGCGTAGGTCTTGACGGTGAGGTTGCTGCGGCTCCTGACCGGGTGCAGGTAGGCCCGCGCCGCCGACCACCGACGGCCGCGGTAGACGTTGCGGTCGAAGCGGGCGAAGCCCTCCTGGCGGTAGCCGTTCACGTCGTCGGTGAGCGGGTAGCCCGCCTCCTGCGCGGCCGCGAAGAAGGCGGCGAAGAGCGGGTTCTTCGCCGGGCCCTGCTCGAGCCGGAGCGGACCGTCCCCGCCACGCCAGTCGTCGGCGCCGACGCTCCCGTCGACGAGGTAGCGGGTCTCCATCCGCTTGAAGTAGGGCAGGCAGTGCAGGTAGTCCCAGGTCTCCATGCCCGGGTCGCGCGACCAGCGCTCGTAGTCCATCGGGTTGCCCCGCTGGAAGATCATCCCGTTGATGCTGCTCGACCCGCCCAGGACCTTGCCCCGGGCGTGGAAGACCCGCCGGCCGCCCATGTGCGGCTCGGGATCGGTCTCGTACTTCCAGTCGTAGAGCCGGTTGCCGATCGGGATCGGCAGGGCCGCCGGCATGTGGATGAACGGATCGATCCGGTAGTCGGAGCGCCCGGCCTCCAGCACCAGCACCGTGGTGCCCGGGTCGGCGGAGAGCCGGTTGGCCAGGGCACACCCCGCGGAGCCTCCGCCCACGATCACGTAGTCGTACCGCTCCGCACCCATCTGTGCCCCGTCCCGTCTATCCGGCGAACCAGCGCTGCTCGGCCGGTCGGATGTTGTGCCACACGTGCTTGGTCTCGCGGTACTCCTCGAGTCCGGCGAGGCCGAGCTCGCGGCCGGTGCCGGACTGCTTGAAGCCGCCCCACTCGGCCTGCGGGACGTACGGGTGGTAGTCGTTGATCCACACCGTGCCCATGCGCAGCCGGCCGGCGACCCGCTGGCCCCTGCCGGCGTCCTGGGTCCACACCGCGCCGGCGAGGCCGTAGATGCTGTCGTTCGCGATCCGGACCGCCTCGTCCTCGTCGATGAACGTCTCGACGGTCAGCACCGGGCCGAAGGACTCGTCCTGGGTGACGGACATGTCGCTGCGACAGCCGTCGAGCACGGTGGGGAGGTAGTAGTAGCCGTCGGCCAGCTCCGGGTCGTCAGGACGCCGGCCACCGCAGCGCAGCACCGCCCCCTCGGCGAGCCCGGCGGCGACGTACGCCTCCACCTTGTCGCGGTGCGCCGCGCTGGTCAGCGGACCGGTCTCGGCCTTGTCGTCGAAGGGGCCACCGAGCCGGATCCGGCCCGCCCGCTCGACCAGGGCCTCGACGAAGGAGTCGTGGACGGACTCCTCGACGAGCAGTCGGGCGCCGGCCGAGCACACCTGCCCGGAGTGCAGGAAGACCGCCGTGAGCGCGAAGTCGAGGGCGACCTCGAGGTCGGCGTCGGCGAACACGATGTTGGGGTTCTTGCCGCCCAGCTCCAGCGCCACCTTCTTGACGGTGCCGGCCGCGGCCGCCATCAGGCGCCGTCCGGTGGCCAGGCCGCCGGTGAAGGAGACCAGGTCGACCCGCGGGTCCTCGGCCAGCGGCGCACCGGCGTCCGGCCCGGCACCGAGGACCAGGTTGCCCACTCCGGCGGGCAGTCCGGCCTCGGTGAGCAGGCGCATCAGGTGGATCGCGGTGTGCGGCGTCAGCTCACTGGGCTTGAGCACGAAGGTGTTGCCGGCGGCGAGACAGGGCGCGACCTTCCAGGCGACCTGCAGCAAGGGGTAGTTCCAGGGGGCGATCAGGCCGCACACGCCGACGGGCTCGTGCACGATCCGGCTGACGACGTCGGGGTTTCCCGTGTCGATGACACGACCGGCGTCCTCGGCGGCGATCCGCCCGTAGTGACGGAAGACGCCGACGATGTCGTCGATGTCGTACTCCGACTCGACCAGGCGCTTGCCGGTGTCGAGCGACTCCATCCGCGCCAGCGCGGCCTTGTCACGCGTGAGCAGGTCGGCCACCCGCAGCAGCAGGTCGCCCCGCTCGCGGGCCGGCGTACCGGGCCAGGGACCAGCGTGGAAGGCCCGGTGGGCGGCGGCGATGGCGTCGCGGGTGTCGTCGGCGCTGGCCTCATCGACCTCGGCGACCAGGGTGCCGTCCGCGGGACAGCGGATCTGCCGGCGGCCGCCAGCGGCAGGCGCACACCACTCCCCGTCGACGAACAGATCCGGCACAGTGGCACCCCGCTCTTGGAATGGTGTTGCGTATCACGCACATCACTTCTCGTTGCGCAACGATCTGAGAATGCTGCGATCCCGCCCTCCCGTCAAGGACCCCCTGTGATCCAGTTCACTCCGCGTTCACTCGCGCCAGCTCCAGCCGAGCCGGTGCGAGATCTCCTCGGCGGCCGCCAGGCACTGGGGAATCACCGCCTCCAGCCGCTCCGACGAGAGCCGGAACGTGGGACCGGAGACGCTGATCGACGCGATGACGTCGCCGTGGGCGTTGCGGATCGGCGCGGCCACGGCCGTGAGACCGACCTCGAGCTCGTCGATCGCCAGGGAGTAGCCCTGTTCGCGGATCGTCGCCAGCTCCTTGCGCAGCTGGGCCTTGCTGGTGATGGTGGCCGGCGTGAACCGCGCCAGCGAGCCGAGCGCCTCGGCCAGCTGCTCGGGCGTGAGCTCGCTGAGCAGCACCTTGCCGTTGCTCGTCGCATGCAGCGGGATGTGCTGCCCCACCCAGTTGTGGGACTGCAGCGCGGAGGAGCCCGCGACCTGGTCGAGGTAGAGCGCCGCATGCTCGGCGCGCACCGTCAGGTTGACCGTCTCCCCCGTGTCGGCCGCCAGCTGCCGGGTGATCGGGCGCGCCTCCTGCACGAGGTCGAGCCGGGCGGTCGTGGCGCCCGCGAGGCGGAGCAGGCCCACGCCGAGCGAGTACCGCCCCCGGTCCCCCGCCTGCTCGACGAGCCGGTGCGCCTCCAGGGTGGAGACGAGCCGGAACGCGGTCGACTTGTGGACCTCGAGCTCGGCCGCGATCTCGGTGACGCCGGCCGTGCCGAGCCTGGCCAGCACCTCCAGGATGGTCAGCGCCCGGTCGACCGACTGGACGGTGGCTGCCTCGCTGTTGCTCATGGCGCAACGATAGGCCTCATGCGGCACACGTCAACGGACGTGCGGTCGCCCCGTCAGCGGAAGACGACGGTGCGATGACCGTTGAGCAGGACCCGTGACTCGGCGTGCCAGCGCACGGCGCGCGAGAGCACCTGAGCCTCGACGTCGCGGCCCGCGGTCACCAGCTGGTCCTGGTTGAAGCCGTGGTCCACCCGCACCACGTCCTGCTCGATGATCGGGCCCTCGTCGAGGTCGGCGGTGACGTAGTGGGCCGTCGCGCCGACGAGCTTCACGCCCCGGTCGAAGGCCTGGTGGTAGGGCTTGGCGCCCTTGAAGCTCGGCAGGAACGAGTGATGGATGTTGATGGCCCGCCCGCTGAGCTCGGAGCACATCCGGTCCGACAGCACCTGCATGTAGCGGGCCAGCACGACCAGGTCGACGTCGTGCCGGGCGATCAGGTCACGCAGCTGGTCCTCGGCCTGCTCCTTCGTGTCCGGCGTGACCGGGATGTGCACGAACTCCAGTCCGTGCGCCCGCGCCAGGGGCTCGGCGTCGCGGTGGTTGGAGACGACCGCGGGGATCTCGATCTGGAGGGACCCGGTGCTGTAGCGGAAGAGCAGGTCGTTGAGGCAGTGCAGGTGCTTGGAGACCATGATCAGCGTTCGGTACGGCGCCCGCGCGTCCCACAGCTCGAAGGTCATCTCGAACCGGTCGGCCACCTCGACGAAGGCCCGGCGCAGCTCATCGGCGCTCGACCCCTCGCTGGCGACGACGAAGTCGAGCCGCATGAAGAACCGGCCGGTGTTCAGGTCGCCGAACTGCTGGCTCTCGATGATGTTGCCGCCGTGGGCCACCAGGAAGCCCGACACGGCGTGCACCACGCCGGGCCGGTCGGGGCAGGTGAGGACCAGGACGAAGTCGCCGGACGGGGCGCTGGCCACGCCCGAGGCCCGCTCAGTCACCGAGCTCGGCCCGACGCCGGACGACGTACTCGCGCAGCTCCTCCTCGATCGCCGCGTCGAGTGGCGGCGCCTCGTACTCCTCGAGCTTCTTGCGGTAGATCACCTCGGCGCGGGCGTTCGCGTCCTTGCCGCCTCCCCGCATCCAGCGCTCGTAGTTCTCCGAGGAGGACAGCAACGGCCGGTAGAAGCAGGTGCGGAAGCGCTCCATGGTGTGCATCGCGCCGAGGAAGTGGCCGCCGTGACCGACCTCCTCGTGCGCACCGAAGGCCATCGAGTCCTCGTCGATCTCCAGCGGCGTGAACTCGGCCTGCATCATCTGCAGCAGCTCGATGTCGACGATGAACTTCTCGTAGCCGGCGACCAGGCCACCCTCCAGCCAGCCGGCGGAGTGCATCACCCAGTTCGCGCCGGCCAGGAAGGTCGGCAGCATCGTCATCAGCGCCTCGTAGCCGGCCTGCGCGTCGGCCACCTGGGAGGACGTCAGGCCGCCGCCGGTGCGGAAGGGCAGCCCGAAGTGCCGGGCGATCTGGCCGGTGCACAGCAGGCCCAGGCCCGACTCGGGGGTACCGAAGGTCGGCGAGCCCGACTGCATGTCGATGTTGGACAGGAAGGACCCGAAGATCACCGGCGTACCGGGCCGGATCAGCTGCGAGAGCGCGATGCCGGAGAGCGCCTCGACGATCTGCTGCACCAGGGCCGCCGGGATCGTCACGGGCGACATCGCACCCATCAGGATGAACGGCGTCAGCACGACCGGCTGGCCCGCACCGGAGTACTCGAACTGCGCCTCGAGCATGCGGTCGTCCCAGCGCAGCGGCGAGTTGCAGTTGATCAGCGAGATGGTGGCCGGCGTCGCCTCGATCGCCTCGCGGGAGCCGAACAGGATCGAGGTCATCGCCAGGGTGTCGGCGGCATTGACGCCCGAGACGACGTTGCCCATGTAGACCTTGTCGGTCAGCGTCTGCAGGGCAAGGGTCATGTCGAGGTGCCGGCTGTCGAGCGGCGTGTCGTTGGGCTCGCAGATGACGCCGCCGGCGGAGTCGAGGACCGGGAAGGACTGGGCGAGCTTGGTGAAGTTGGTGAAGTCGTCCATGGTCGCGTCGCGGCGGACCTCACCCTGGCGCACGAACGGCGGCCCGTAGACGGCGCCGAAGGCCATCGAGTCGCCGCCGATGTGGATGTTGTTGGCCGGGTTGCGGGCCTGGACGTCGAACTCCGCCGGCGCCTTCGCGACCTGCGCCAGGACGAAGTCCGGGTCGAGGAACACGGTGTTGCCCTCGACCCGCTGGCCCGCCTTGCGGAACAGCTCGAGCGCGCGCTCGTCCATGAACTCGACGCCGATCTCGGTCATCAACCTGCGCCAACCCTTGTCGAGGGTGGCCATCGCTTCAGCGGAGAGCACCTCGTAGCGCGGCATCCGGTTGTGGAACATCGAGCCTCCTAGGGTCCTTGACCGGGAATCCTTCCGCATCCTAGCCTCATGATATGGGAACCGAGTTCCACATCATGGAACTCTTGTGAGACCGAACGGAACCCCCTCGTGAGCATCCGATGAGCACGCCCCCCAGCACCGGCACGCAGGCGGTCGATCGCGCCGCCCTGCTCGTCGCGACGGTCGTGCGTGCCGACGAGCCGCTGGCCTTCGCGGACCTGCAGGAGATCTGCGGGCTGCCCAAGTCGACGACCTCGCGGATGCTGGCCGCGCTCGAGCGCACGGAGCTGCTCGAGCGCAACGACGCCGGCTCCTACGTCGCCGGCCCGCTGTTCTGGCTGTACGCCGCCCGCCACGACCCGTGGGAGGAGCTGGTCCGGCTGGCCCGGTCCACGATGGACAAGGTGGGCGCCGACACCGGTGAGACCGTGCACCTCTCGGTGTGCCGCGGCGACCGGGTCGTGCAGGTCGCCCAGGTCGACTCGACGTACCTGCTCGGCACCCGCGACTGGACGGCCGTGGACGTGCCCGCGCACTGCTCGGCGCTCGGCAAGGTGCTCCTGGCCCACGGCGTCGCAGACCTTCCCACCGGGGAGCTCGAGCAGCTGACCCCGCACACGATCACCGACCGCGCCGCGCTGCGGCGCGAGTTCGCCCAGGTGGTGCGTCGTGGTTGGGCCGGCACCGTCGACGAGCTCGAGATCGGACTGTCCGGCATCGCCGCGCCGGTGCGTGGCCGCGGCGGCGAGGTGGTGGCGGCCCTGGGCATCTCGGGTCCCACGCCGCGCCTGGTCGAGCGGCGCGACGAGATCGGACGAAAGTTGAGCGACCGAGCGGAGCAGCTATCCGGGCTGCTTCGTCGGCACACGCGCAAGGAGGGCGTGGCATGACCCCAGAAGAGATCCTGCAGGGCCTGTACGACGAGACGCTGGTCGGCAACGCTCCGCGCGTGCTCGAGCTGACCAACGACGGGCTCGCGCTCGACATGGAGCCGCAGACGCTGCTCTTCGACGCACTCATCCCCTCGCTGGAGGAGGTCGGCGCCCGCTTCGAGCGCGGCGACTTCTTCGTGCCCGAGATGCTCATCGCCGGCCGGGCGATGGCCGGCGCCATGGAGCGGTTGCGACCGCTGCTGGCGGAGACCGGCGTCGAGACGATCGGCAAGTTCCTGATGGGCACGGTCAAGGGCGACGTCCACGACATCGGCAAGAACCTGGTCAACATCATGCTGGAGGGCGCCGGCTTCGAGGTGATCGACCTCGGTGTGCAGGTGGCGCCGGAGAAGTTCGTCGCCGCGATCGAGGAGCACCAGCCCGACATCGTCGGCTTCTCGGCCTTCCTCACCACCACGATGCCGATGTTCAAGGCCAACATGAACGCCCTCGAGAAGGCCGGCCTGCGCAACGACGTCATCGTCATGGTCGGCGGTGCGCCGGTCACCCAGGAGTACGCCGACGCGGTCGGCGCCGACGGGTACGCCGCCGACGCCTCGCAGACCGTGAAGCGCGCCAAGGCGCTGCTCCACGAGAAGCGCGCGACGGTCCCCGCATGAGCGCCCCTCGTCTCGAGACCCGGCTGCGCTCCGCCACGCAGGAGGTCGTGATCGGGCACGACACCCGCTTCTGCCTGATCGGCGAGCGGATCAACCCGACCGGCCGCCGCATCTTCCAGGAGCAGCTGCGCGCCGGCGACCTCTCCGCGATCGAGCGCGACGTCCAGGCCCAGGTCGAGGGCGGTGCCGATGTGCTCGACATCAACATGGGCGTCCCCCTCACCGACGAGGCCGACCTGCTCGCCAAGGCGATCACGTTGGTCCAGAAGATCACCGACAAGCCGATCTGCATCGACTCCTCCGTCGTCGAGGCGCTCGAGGCCGGGCTGGCGGTCTACCAGGGCCGCGCGCTGGTCAACTCGATCACCGCCGAGGACGAGCGGATGGCGCAGATCCTGCCGCTGGTCAAGAAGTACGACGCGGCGATCATCGCCCTGCCCAACGACGAGGACGAGATCCCGATGGAGGTCGAGAAGCGGGTCGAGCTGACCCGCAAGATCATCCGGGTCGCGACCACGGAGTACGGCATCGCGGCCGCGGACATCGTGATCGACCCACTCGCCATGCCGATCGGCGCCGACCAGACCGTCGTGGTCACCGTGCTGGAGACGATGCGGCGCATCCGCGACGAGTTCGGCGTCAACATGACCTGCGGTGCGTCGAACGTGTCCTTCGGGATGCCGTCGCGGCACGCCCTCGGCGCCACCTTCCTGCCGATGGCCATGCAGGCCGGGCTCACGTCCGCGATCATGGACACCCGCACGCCCCAGATCGTCGAGGCGGTCAAGGCCGCCGACCTGCTGCTCGGCCACGACGAGTGGGGCGGCGCGTGGATCGCCGCGCACCGCGCCCGGCAGGCGGCGACGGCGTGACGGCCGGATGAGCGCCGCATGACCTCGGACGCGGAGGCGCCGGGCCCGGACTTCTCGCTCGACCACGTCGGCCGCGAGGGGCTGATGGCCAGCCCCGGTACGGAGCTGGTGACCCACGACGGCACCGGCCGGGTCGAGCTGTCGTTCACCGTCGAGGACGCCGGCGGCGCTCCGCCCACGCAGCGCAGCGTGCGGGTGCCGCCCGGCGTGACGGTCTTCGACTCCGCGTCGTGGAACGGCATCGCCATCGACTCCACCTGCGGCGGCCACGGCACCTGCCACAAGTGCAAGGTGCGCGTCGACACCGCCACGCCCATCTCCCGCCACGACGTCCGCACGTTCACCCGCGACCAGCTCGACGACGGCTGGCGGCTCGCTTGCCTGGTGCAGGCGACGCGCGACCTCAAGGTCGACGTGCCTCCGCTGACCACGCGCCCGAAGGCCGCGACCGTCGGCGTGGGCCGCCAGGTGATCCTGCGTCCCGCCGTGCAGAAGAGGTACGTCGAGCTGACCGAGCCCGACCTCGCCGACCAGCGCACCGACCTCGACCGGCTGCTCGCGGCGGTCGACGACCTCGCCCCGCAGCCCGACCTGCACGTGCTGCGCCGGCTCCCCCACGTGCTGCGGGCGGCGGACTGGAAGGTCACCGCGGTCGTCGTCGACGAGGTCCTCATCGACGTCGAGCCCGGCGACACCACCGCTCAGCGCTACGCGATCGCCTTCGACCTCGGCACCACCACGGTGGTGGCGACCCTGCTGGACGTCGCCCTCGGCACGCCGGTCGGGGTGGCCTCGATGCTCAACAAGCAGCAGCCGTACGGCGGTGACGTGATCACCCGGATCAGCGCGACCATGATGGATCCGGAGACGCTGCCCCGGCTGCAGCAGGCGGCGGCCGCGACCCTCGCGGAGCTGGCCGCGCAGGTGTGCCGCGAGGGTGGCGTCGATCCGCAGCACGTCTACGAGGTCGCGATCGCCGGCAACGCGACCATGACGGCGCTGGTGCTGGGCATCGACCCGGAGCCTCTCGGCGTCGCTCCCTTCGTGATGTCCACCGCGCAGCCGCCGACGGTGCTGGCCACCGACGTGGGGCTCGACCTCCATCCCCGGGCCCGGGTGGTCTTCTTCCCCGCCCTGGGCGCGTACGTCGGCGGCGACATCGTCGCCGGGATGCTCGCCACCGGCATGGACCGCGACAAGCGGACCCGGCTGTTCATCGACGTCGGCACCAACTGCGAGCTCGTGGTCAGCGACGGCGACCGGATCCTGTCGACCGCCGCTCCCGCGGGGCCGGCGTTCGAGGGTGGCGCGATCAAGTGCGGCATGCGCGCCGCCGACGGTGCCATCGAGGTGATCAAGCTCGGCACGACAGCCGAGGACGCCGTCCAGCTCGGCGTGATCGGCGACGTCGAGCCGAAGGGCCTGTGCGGGTCCGGGCTCGTCGACGCGGTGGCCGAGCTGGTGCGGGTCGGGCTGCTGGACGCCTCGGGTCGGTTCGTGCCCGACGAGCAGGCACCCGAGGTCGCGCCGGCGCTGGCCGACCGGCTGACCCGGATCGGCGAGGAGCGGGTCTTCGTGCTGCACCGTCCGCACGCGGGCGCCGTACCCGAGGAGTGCGTGGTGCTCTCGCAGCGCGACGTGCGTGAACTGCAGTTCGCGAAGGCGGCGATCTCCACCGGCTGGACGCTGCTGCTCGAGGAGCTCGGCCTCGAGCACCGCGACGTCCAGCAGGTGCTGATGGCAGGCTCGTTCGGCAGCTACATCTCCCCCGCCTCCGCGGTCCGGATCGGGCTGGTCCCGAAGCTGCCCGTGCTGCGGATCGTCTCGGCCGGCAACGTGGCCGGTGAGGGCGCGAAGATGGCTCTGTTGTCCGTGCGCGAGCGCGCCGGCGCCGCGGCCCTGCTGCAGGAGGTGACCTATGTCGAGCTCTCGGACCGCGCCGACTTCAACGACCGGTTCGTCGACCAGCTCGGGTTCTGAGCCTGCCCTCGACCTGATCGCCTGCGGCGCACTCGCCCAGCCGGCGGCGGAGATCGCCGCGCGGCGTGGCTGGCCGGTCACCGTGCACCCCCTCCCCCCGCTGCTGCACAACCAGCCGCACCTGATCGCCGGCGAGGTGCGTCCCCTGGCCGAGCGGCTGCTCGCAGCAGGTCACCGGGTCGCGATCGGGTACGCCGACTGCGGCACCTACGGCGCGCTCGACGACGTGTGCGCCGAGCTCGGCCTCGCGCGGTTGCCCGGGCTGCACTGCTACGACGTCCTCGCCGGACCGGAGCGGCTGGCACGGTTCTTCGAGGAGCAGCCCGGCACCTACGTGCTGACCGACTTCCTGGTCCGCTCGTTCGCCCGCACGGTGCTGCGCGAGCTCGGCCTGGACCGCTACCCGGAGCTGCGCGACGACTACTTCGGCTCCTACACCCGGGTCGTGTGGCTCGCCCAGGAACCGGACGACGAGCTGCAGGCGCTGGCCGAGCAGGCTGCCGCGGCGATCGGCCTGCCGCTGAGCGTGGTCGACACCGGACACACCGGCCTGGAGTCGGCGCTGGCCCACCTCGTCACGGACGCATGGTGCGACTCGCGAAGCGAAGCCGGTACCGCCCCGGCGTGACCCCGACGTCGGCGGTGAAGCTGGTCCGGAAGGTCGTGGGCGAGTAGTAGCCGGCGTCGTGGCTGATCCGGTCGAGCGGGAGGTCGGTCGTCTCGAGCAGGCGCTTGGCGATCGCGATGCGTTCAGCCGCCACCCAGCGCATGGGCGTGGTCCCGATGTCACGCTGGAAGCGGCGGGCGAGGGTGCGGGGCGAAGCTGCGGCCGCGCTGGCGAGCCGCTCGAGGGTGACGTCCTCGTGCAGCTCTACCCGCGAACCTGACGCTCCCCCGAGGCTCAGCCGTCGATCCGAGCCAGCCAGTCCTGGCGCCACGCCTCCGTCTCGGCCACCTGGTTGAAGGTGTAGAGGTGCAGGCCGGCCACCCGCATCAGTGGATCGCCGAGGGTCGGCGCACACTTCTCCACGAACGACTCCCCCGTGAACCCGCCGGGCGCGACCAGGCGGGTCATCAGGCCCTTCTGCTTGGCCAGGAACCGCGTCGAGTCGCCGACGCCGATCTTGGTCGCCATGCCGAGCAGCTTGGTCCGGTCGACCGGACCCGGGACACCGAGCAGGAGCGGCAGCTCGACCCCGCGCCGTCGTACGCGTTGCAGCCAGTCCTTGAGCACCGCCGGGTCGAAGGTGAGGTTGCTGACGATGTACGTCGCGTGCTTGCGCTTGTCCCACATCGACTGCACCGTCAGGTCGTCGTGGATCTTCGGGTGGCTCTCGGGGTAGCCGGTCACGCCGATGTGCGCGAAGGGACTGCCGATCGCGGTGAGGTCCTCCAGCAGCGACACCGCGTCGTGGTAGTCGCCGACCGGGTCGGCGTCGCCGCCGGGCACGAAGACGTTCGTGATGCCGGCCGCGGTCAGCCGGGCGACCAGCTCCACGAGCTCGGAGCGGCCGCTCACCATCCGCGCCGCCACGTGCGGGACGACGGTGTAGCCGGCTGCAGCCAACCGTTCCGCGGTGCCGACGGTGCGCTCGAGTCCCATCGACGGCGAGGCGGTGACGGTCAGGGGCACCTCGGTCGGGACCGCCTCGAGGATCTTCGCCTCGATGGTCGCCGTCGGGAGGATCTCGTAGCGGGCGTTGCCGAGCAGCCGGCGGACCGTGGCCCGGTCCTGGGTGCGCATCACAGGACCTCGTCCTCGGGGGCGGGATCGGCACCCAGGCTGGCCAGGGCGACGGTCTGGTGCTCGACCAGGTCGTACTTCTGCGCATGCAGGACCGCGCGGCGCACGCGCGCCGGCAGCGTGGACTCGTAGGGCTCGGCGCGCAGGGACTTCACGAGGGACACGCACATCGCCACGATGATCAGCATGAACGGCCCGGCGACGATGATCACCAGGGTCTGCAGGGCGCCCAGTCCGCCCGACCACAGCAGGATCGACGCCACCGCGCCCTGGGCGACGCCCCAGAAGACGACCAGCCACCGCATCGGCTCCTCCTTGCCGTGCTGGCTGAGCATTCCCATCACGATCGAGGCGGAGTCGGCACCCGTGATGAAGAAGATCGCGATCAGGAACACGGCGAGGACCACGGTGACCGAGGCGATCGGGTACTCGCGCAGCGTCGTGAACAGGGCGCTCTCGGTGCCTTCCTTCGCGAGCACGGCCCCCAGGTCGTCGGCGCCGCTCAGCTGCACGTCGAAGGCGGACCCGGCCATGATCGAGAACCACACGAACGAGACCAAGCTGGGCACCGCGATCACGTAGACCACGAACTCGCGGATCGTCCGCCCCTTCGAGATCCGGGCGATGAACATGCCGACGAAGGGCGTCCAGGACACCCACCAGGCCCAGTAGAAGATCGTCCAGCCACTGATGAACGCGTCGCCACCGAATGCTCCGGTGCGGAACGACATGGCCGGCAGGTGGGTGAGGTACCCACCCAGCGACTCGGTGAAGGTGCTCATGATGAACACGGTCGGCCCCACCACGAAGAGGAAGAACACCAGCAGCACAGCGGCGACCGCGTTGGCGTTGGAGAGGATCTGCACGCCCTTGTCGACACCGCTCACCGCCGATGCCACGAAGCACACCGTGAGGAAGGCGATCACGCCGACGGTGAGCCACTTGGAGTCCCCGGAGCCGAACACGTCGTCGAGCCCGCCGGTGATCTGCAGGGCACCGAGGCCCAGGGAGGTGGCCGACCCGAACAGGGTGGCGAAGATCGCGATCACGTCGATCGCCTTGCCCGGTCCCTGCGTGGCACGGCGCCCCAGCAGCGGACCGAACGCCCCCGACACCAGGTTGCCGGCGCCCTTGCGGTAGGCGAAGTAGCCGATGGCCAGGCCGATGACGGCGTACATCGACCAGGGGTGCAGCCCCCAGTGGAAGAACGCGTACTCCATCGCGGTGCGGGCTGCCTCCGGCGTGCCCGCCTCGGCGCGGCCGGGAGGGGTGCTGCCGGGGTCGGTCGAGGTGAGGTAGGTCAGCGGCTCGGCAACGCCCCAGAACATCAGGCCGATCCCCATCCCGGTGGCGAACATCATCGACACCCACGAGAAGGTCGAGAACTCGGGGGTCGAGTCGTCCGGACCGAGCCTGATGTTGCCGTAGCGGGTCAGGGCGAGGTAGCCGGAGAGGATCAGGAACCCGGCGCTGACGAGCACGAACATCCAGCCGAAGTCGTCCGTGATCCAGGCCAGCACCTTGCTCGTGCTGGTGGTCATCGAGTCCGAGTCCACAGCACCCCACAGCAGGAAGGCGAGGACGAGGGCGGCCGCGACGCCGAACGTGACCCGGTCCAGTGGCGCGGTCGATTCTTCCGGGGTCACCTCGGCCATGATCGCCCTCCCGTGAGGCACCTGTGGTTGCGCCATCCGCAACCTGATTCGGATAGCGCAACCACCATGCGCCGGTGACCCGGCTCGCGTCAAGCAGTTCTCAACGCTGGAGGATGCTGAACGAGCGCGTCGTCGGCTGGTAGCCGGCGTACGTGTCCGAGCCGGCCCACACCAGGCTCAGCCGGTGTCGGCCACGCGACAGCTTCTTGAGGGTCACCGTGCCGGAGCGGCCGGCGACGACCTTGGCGGTGCCGAGCACCCGGTTCCCCTCGACGATCTTCACGGTCCCGCGGAATCCCCGGGGCGTGCCCACCTTGACGGTGCCCCGGGCACGGCCGCCCGCGGCCACCTTCGCTGGGAAGGTCTCGCGCAGCCCGACCGACGGCCGGCCGTCGCCGGTGACCACCGGCCCCTTCGGCCCGGCCGCGTCCTTCTCCGGGAGGACGACGGTGATCGCGGCGACGCGCGAGCCGTTGACGACACGCAGCTCCTGGGCGCCGTACAGGCAGCACGGGATCGTGAACGCACCGCTCACCGTGCCCGACGCATCGAGCGGGAAGGTGCTCATCGGCCAGCCGCCGAGCGAGGCCATCACGGGGATCTTCTCGTCGGCGGTCGACGGTGCGGCCTCGAGCAGGTTGTAGGCGGTGAAGGCCAGCTCGCGAACCTGCACGGGCGAGACCGTGCTGGTGATGATGTCGGTCGGTGCGTCGAGGTCGTAGACGTACTGGGTCATCAACGACGGGGCGCTGACCAGCGGGTCGCACTTCCCCCGCACCACGGCGGACCTGAGGCCCGACTCGTCCGTGCCCGAGAACGCGAAGCTCACCTCACGCGGACGCAGCTCCCGGGCCCCGGTGTGCGCCTGGACGTCGTAGAAGTGAGGTGCGAAGTCGACGTTCGAGTCGTCCCTGACGATGCCCCCGAGGTCGTCGCCAGTCAGGGTCATCGCCGGCAGGCCCGCACGATCGACCAGCGCGACGTCGTACTCGACCGTCACGTCCCTGGCCAGGTCGAAGGGCAGGAAGTCCGTGTCGATCGGCCCGAGGTCGAAGTTGACCTCCGCCCACTCCCCGTTCGGCAGCGGGTTGGGCAGGTCGAGCCAGATCTCGGTCGTCCAGCTCGCGAGCTCCGCGGTCGTCCTCGTGACGGTGGGCTCCGGGGTCCACTCCGTCACCTCGACCTGGATGTCGCAGTCGGTGAGCGTGTAGTCGCGGCCGGCGCCGTCGGCATCGGCCGTCGGGGTGAGCGCGAGGGTGGATCCGGCGAGCGCGGCGCAGAGCAGGCCGGCCTTGAGGTGCTGACGCATGGTGCATCCCTTCCGTGGTGTCGGTCGGCTAGTGCCGCCGAGCACCCGGTTCGGTTCACCGGAAGGTCAGCGCACACCCCACGAGTAGGTCTGCTTGCGCAGCTTGAGGTACAGCAGGGTCTCGGTGCTCAGCACGCCGGGGATGGTCCGGATCCGGCGCGAGATGATCTCGAGCAGGTGCTCGTCGCTCTCGGCGACGACCTCGGCGAGGAGGTCGAACGAGCCGGCCGTGATCACGACGTAGTCGACCTCGGTGAACTCGGCGAGGGCGTCGGCGATCGGCTCGAGCTCGCCCGTGGCGCGGATCCCGATCATCGCCTGGCGGGCGAAGCCGATCTCCGTGGGATCGGTGACCGCCACGACCTGCATCACGCCGCTGTCGACGAGCCGCTGGACCCGCTGGCGCACGGCCGCCTCGGAGAGGCCGACCGCCTTGCCGATGGCGGCGTACGAGCGCCGGCCGTCCTCCTGGAGCTCGGCGATGATGGCCTTCGAGACGTCATCGAGGGGCGGTGACTTCGGCTTGGACACAGGCCGATCCTCACAGGCTCGGACCCCGCGTTGCAACACTCAAGTACGGATTCCGTTGCAATCTGGTTAATCGGCTTCGGAATCGCTTGTCATGTGACGTGGGCCATGTCACGATCGGCACGTTCTGTTCTGGGGAGGTGCAATCAGTTGGTCAATGCCCGTCTGAGTCGCAGGGCGGCACTTCGAGGAGGTGCCGGGCTCCTGCTCGGCGGTGCCAGTCTCGGTGTGCTCCCGCTCTTCGGCACCCCTGACCGCAAGCAGGATCCGGCGAGCTGCCGGACCCGCGACCTGTCGTCGTCCGACAAGCGGCTGGTCGTGTCGAACTGGCCCGGCTACATCGACGAGGACGACGGGGACTACAAGTCCACGCTCACCGAGTTCGAGGACCGGACCGGCATCAAGGTCAGCTACACCGCCGATGTCAACGACAACCTCGAGTTCTTCGCGAAGGTCGTCAACCAGCTCGGCTCGTGCCAGTCCTCGAAGCGCGACATGTTCGTGCTCACCGACTGGATGGCGGCCCGGATGATCCAGGTCGGCTGGATCCAGCCGCTCGACAAGGCGAAGGTTCCCAACGTCCACGCCAACCTGATCGACTCGCTCCAGCACGTCGGCTGGGACCCGGACCGCACGTACTCCGCGCCCTGGCAGAGCGGCCTGACCGGCATCGCCTACAACAAGTCGAAGGTCAAGGAGGTGCGCTCCTTCGAGGAGCTGCTCACCCGCTCCGACCTGCGCGGCCGGATCTCGCTGCTCACCGAGATGCGCGACACGATGGGCCTGATCATGCTGACCGAGGGCGCCGACCCGGCGAACTTCGACCAGAACGACTGGGACAACGCCATCGACCGGCTGCGCAAGGCCCGCAACGACGGCCAGGTGCGGGCGTTCACCGGCAACGACTACATCCAGGACCTGTCCGCCGGGAACATCCTGGCCTGCGAGGCGTGGTCCGGTGACGTCGCGGCCGCCGAGGACGAGAACCTCGTGTTCGTCTCGCCGGAGGAGGGCCAGATGATCTGGTCCGACAACATGCTGATCCCGAACCTCGCCGGCCACCAGGGCAACGCGGAGGAGTGGATCAACTACTACTACGAGCCCGAAGTGGCCGCGAAGCTCGCGGCGTACGTCTGGTACATCTGCCCGGTCAAGGGCGCCCAGGAGGCGATGGAGAAGGTCGACCCGAGCCTCGTTGACAACCAGCTGATCTTCCCGTCCGCCGAGTCGCTGAAGACGATGCACTCGTTCATGGCCCTCGAGGAGTTCCAGATCCGCGCCTACGAAGGAGATTTCGCCGATGTCATTGGCGGCTGACAGCGGCCGGAGTCTCCGGCTCACCGCGCTCACCAAGGAGTTCGCGACCTTCACGGCCGTGCGCTCCCTCGACCTCGAGGTCCCCGCCGGCAGCTTCTTCGCACTGCTCGGCCCGTCCGGCTGTGGCAAGACCACCACCCTGCGGATGGTCGCCGGGCTCGAGGTGCCGACCTCGGGCACGATCCACCTCGGCGACGACGAGATCACCTACGAGAAGCCGTACCGCCGTCCGGTCAACACGGTCTTCCAGAACTACGCGCTCTTCCCGCACCTCGACATCCGCGAGAACGTTGCCTTCGGCCTGCGCCGGCGCAAGGTCAAGGACGTCGACCAGCAGGTCAAGGAGATGCTCGCGCTGGTCGAGCTCGAGTCGCAGGCCGGCAAGAAGCCGCCGCAGATGTCGGGTGGCCAGCAGCAGCGCGTCGCCCTGGCCCGGGCACTGATCAACCGGCCCGAGGTGCTCCTGCTCGACGAGCCGCTCGGTGCACTCGACCTCAAGCTGCGCCGGGCGATGCAGATCGAGCTCAAGCGGATCCAGACCGAGGTCGGCCTCACCTTCGTGCACGTCACGCACGACCAGGAGGAGGCGATGACGATGGCCGACACGATCGCCGTCATGAACGGCGGCGTGATCGAGCAGATGGGCTCCCCCGCCGAGCTGTACGAGAACCCACGCACCACCTTCGTCGCCAACTTCCTCGGCCAGTCGAACCTGATCCCCGGCACCGTCGCCAGCGCCGACAGCGACGTCGTACGGGTCGACATGCACGGCATCCAGGTCTCGATCCCCGCCGACCGCGCGCACACCCGCAACGGCGACGGCTGGGTCGGCATCCGGCCCGAGAAGGTGCTCGTCGCCCCGGCCGGTGAGCCGATCGACGCGCCCGGCAACCACATGACCGGCGGCATCATCACCGACGTCAGCTTCGTCGGCGTCAGCACGCAGTACCTCGTGATGATGCCGTGGGGCCAGGAGCTGATGTCCTTCGAGCAGAACACCGGCCGACGCGCCGTGCTCGACAAGGGCACCAAGGTCGACGTGTCGTGGCGACCCGAGTTCGCGTTCCTGCTCCCCGCCAGCCAGGACGTCAACGCCGGCGTCATCGAGGAGGCCTAGGCCATGCGGCGGGGACGCTTCACCGGCTACTGGCTGATGCTGCCCGCGGGCCTGTGGCTCGCGCTGTTCTTCGTGATCCCGTTCTACTCCCTGCTCGCGACCAGCCTCTTCAACCCGAAGGGCTCGGTGCTGACCGGGTACGACGTCGACTACCGCTTCGCGAACTTCGTGGACGCGCTCAACGAGTTCTGGGAACCGCTCTTCCGCTCGCTGTGGTACGCCGGCGCCGCCACGGCGATCTGCCTGGTGCTCGGCTACGTGCTGGCGTACGCCATCGCGTTCAAGGCGGGCCGGTGGCGCAACCTGTTGCTGGTGCTGGTGATCGCGCCGTTCTTCACCAGCTTCCTGGTGCGCACCCTGTCCTGGAAGCTGATCCTCGCCGACGACGGGTTCGTCGTGAACACCCTGCAGTTCCTGCACGTGCTCGGTGCCGACGGCCGGCTGCTCGCGACACCGGTCGCGGTGATCGCCGGCCTCGTCTACAACTTCCTCCCGTTCATGGTGCTGCCGCTCTACGCCAGCCTCGAGAAGATCGACGGCCGGCTGATCGAGGCCGCCAGCGACCTCTACGCCTCCCCCACGCGGGGCTTCCTCAAGGTGACCCTGCCGCTGTCCAAGCCGGGCGTCGTGGCGGGCACCCTGTTGACCTTCATCCCGGCCGCCGGCGACTA
Source organism: Nocardioides sp. F233 (assembly GCF_057813895.1). Lineage (NCBI taxonomy): Bacteria > Bacillati > Actinomycetota > Actinomycetes > Propionibacteriales > Nocardioidaceae > Nocardioides > Nocardioides sp. F233. The sequence continues at coordinate 202,221 of NZ_JBVASH010000003.1, read as the reverse complement.
CATCAACGCGGCACTGCTGGGCAGCCCCAACCAGCGCATGGTCGGCAACGTCATCCAGAACCTGTTCACCAGCACCGGTGACTACGCCACCGCCGGCGCCCTCTCGGTGATCCTGATGGCGATCATCGTCGCGATGGTGATGGTCTACATCCGCACCGCGGGGACGGAGGAGCTCGTATGAACGGGGTGCAGCGCGCCGGGCGGTGGATCAGCGAGCACCTGGTGCTGGCGGCCGGGCTGCTCGTCCTGGTCTACATGTTCGTGCCGATCGCCGTCGTGATGCTGATGAGCTTCAACGACAACAGCAAGTCCCGCAACGTCTACGCGTTCCGCGACTTCACCTGGAACAACTGGGCCAACCCGTGCCGTCCGGACGGCATGTGCGCGGCCGTCGTACGCAGCATCGAGATCGGCCTGCTCGCCACCCTCGTGGCCACCCTGCTCGGCACCCTCGCGGCGTTCGCCCTGGTCCGGCACGACTTCATCGGCCGCTCGGTCGCCAACACGGTGATCTTCCTGCCGATGGCCTCCCCCGAGATCGTGATGGGCTCCTCGCTGCTGGCGCTGTTCGTCGCCGGCGGCTTCGGCGGCCGGCTGGGCTTCTGGACGATCTTCATCGCCCACGTGATGTTCTGCCTGTCCTTCGTCATCGTGACCGTGAAGGCACGATTGTCCGGCCTCGACGAGAACCTCGAGCAAGCCGCGATGGACCTCTACGCCAACGAGTGGACGACCTTCTGGCGGGTGACCTTCCCGCTCGTCTTCCCCGGCATCGCCGCCGCGGCCCTGCTCAGCTTCTCGCTGTCCTTCGACGACTTCATCATCACGAACCTCAACGCCGGCCAGACCGTCACCTTCCCGATGTTCGTGTGGGGCGTCGCCCAGCGCGGTATCCCGATGCAGGTCAACGTCGTCGGCACGGTCATGTTCCTGATCTCGCTGTTCCTGGTGCTCACCAACATGCTGGTCACCCGCAAGAAGGCCGCCGCGTAGCTCGTCGAGTAGCCCGATCCGCTAGGCGAGAGCGTATCGAGACGCCTCACCGCGCCTCGATACGTCGCTCGCTGGCGCTCGCTCCTACTCGACGAGCTCACACGACGAAGCGGCGGCCCGGGACCCCCACCGTCCCCGACCGCCGCTGTGTGGTGGCGTGCTGCTGCGCGTCCCCGCGGCTACAGCAGCCCCGCCGCCTCGGTGAGGACGGCGCGGAGCTTCTGCTCCATCTCGTCGAAGTGCTCCTGGCCGCAGATCAGCGGCGGCGAGAGCTGGATGACCGGGTCGCCCCGGTCGTCGGCGCGGCAGTAGAGCCCGGCGTCGTACAGGGCCTTGGACAGGAAGCCGCGCAGGAGTCGCTCCGACTCGTCCTCGTCGAAGGTCTCCTTGGTGGCCTTGTCCTTGACCAGCTCGATGCCGTAGAAGAAGCCGTCGCCGCGGACGTCGCCGACGATGGGCAGGTCGAGCAGCTTCTCCAGGGTGCCCCGGAAGGCTCCCTCCCGCTCGCGGACGCCCTCGTTGATCTTCTCGTCCTCGAAGATCTCCATGTTCTTCAGCGCCACCGCCGTGGAGACCGGGTGACCGCCGAAGGTGTAGCCGTGCAGGAAGGTCTCGGTGCCATGGGCGAAGGGCTCGTAGATCTTGTCGCTGGCGATCATCGCGCCGAGCGGCGAGTAGCCGGAGGTCAGGCCCTTGGCCGAGGTGATGATGTCGGGCTGGTAGCCGTAGCGCTCGGCACCGAACATGTGGCCGAGTCGGCCGTAGGCGCAGATGACCTCGTCGGAGACCAGCAGGACGTCGTACTGGTCGCAGATCTCACGCACCCGCTGGAAGTATCCCGGCGGCGGCGGGAAGCAGCCGCCGGCGTTCTGGACCGGCTCGAGGAAGACGGCCGCGACGGTGTCGGCGCCCTCGTTCTCGATGGCGACGGCGATCTGGTCCGCGGCCCAGCGGCCGAAGGCCTCGGGGTCGGAGCCGTCGAGGAAGCCGCCGGTGATCTCGGAGGCGCGGTACGCGTTGGTGTTGGGCACCCGGAAGGTCGAGGGCACGAGCGGCTCGAAGGGCGCCTTGAGGCCCGGCAGGCCGGTGATGGAGAGCGCTCCCTGGGTGGTGCCGTGATAGGCGATGGCGCGGCTGATGACCTTGTGCTTGCCGGGCTTTCCGACGAGCTTGAAGTAGTTCTTGGCCAGCTTCCAGGCCGACTCGACGGCCTCGCCGCCACCGGAGGTGAAGAAGACGCGGTTGAGGTCGCCGGGCGCGTAGCCCGCGATCTTCTCGGCGAGCTCGATCGCGGTCGGGTGGGCGTAGGACCACAGCGGGAAGAACGCGAGCTCGGAGGCCTGCTTGGCCGCCACCTCGGCGAGGTCGGTGCGCCCATGGCCGAGCTGGCTCACGAAGAGCCCACCGAGGGCGTCGAGGTACTTGCGTCCCTGGGCATCCCACACGTACGCGCCGTCACCGCGGACGATGATCGGCACGTCCGCCGTGTCGTACGACGACATGCGGGTGAAGTGCATCCACAGGTGATCCCGCGCGGACTTCTGGAGGGCGTCGTGCGCCGTTGCGTCTACCACCCGCCCATCTTGACCTTCCTTCCCGCAAACAGCAAGTGAATCAGTGGTCGTTTGGCACGTTTGCAACGGATTTCGTTGCCCCCGGGCTTCCGTACGACGGGCAGGCTGGTTACGCTCGCCAGCCATGACCCCCCTGCGCAACTTCATCGACGGCGCATCCGTCGACGCCGCCTCCGGAGCGACCTACGACGTCGTCAACCCGGCGACCGGCCAGGCCTACACCACCGCACCCGCCAGCGACGCCGAGGACGTCGACCGCGCGATGCGCGCCGCCGAGCGGGCCTTCGAGACCTGGGGCGAGACCACCCCGAAGGAGCGGCAGGAAGCGCTGCTGCGCATCGCGCAGGCGATCGAGGACCGGGCCGACGACTTCGTGCGGGCCGAGTGCGAGAACACCGGCAAGCCGATCGGCATCACTGCCGACGAGGAGATGCCGCCGAGCGTCGACGAGTTCCGCTTCTTCGCCGGCGCCGCCCGGGTGCTCGAGGGCAAGAGCGCGGGCGAGTACCTCAAGGACCACACCTCCTGGATCCGACGCGAGCCGATCGGCGTCGTCGGCCAGGTGACTCCCTGGAACTACCCGCTGATGATGGCGATCTGGAAGATCGCGCCCGCGCTGGCCGCCGGCAACACGATCGTCCTCAAGCCGAGCGACACGACCCCGGCCAGCACGGTGCTGCTCGCCGAGGTCGCCGCCGAGTTCCTGCCCGCGGGCGTGCTCAACGTGGTCTGTGGCGACCGCACCGCCGGCCGCGCGCTGGTCGAGCACAGGACGCCGCAACTGGTGGCGATCACCGGTTCGGTGCGCGCCGGCATGGAGGTCGCCGCCTCGGCCGCGACCGACCTCAAGCGGGTCCACCTCGAGCTCGGTGGCAAGGCCCCGGTCGTGGTCTTCGACGACGCCGACGTCGAGGCGGCCGCCGCCGCGATCGCCGGTGCGGGCTACTTCAACGCCGGCCAGGACTGCACCGCCGCCACCCGTGTCCTCGCCGGCGCAGGTATCCACGACGAGCTGGTCGCCGCCCTGGCCGAGCAGGCCCGGGCGACGCGGACGGGAATGCCCGACGACCCGGCGGTGGCGTACGGCGCCCTCAACAACCCCGACCAGCTGGCCCGCGTCGCCGGCATGGTCGACCGACTCCCCGACCACGCGCGGATCGAGGCCGGTGGCAGTCGGCCCACCGTCGCCGGCGGCGAGGGTGGCTACTTCTACGACGCCACCGTCGTCTCGGGCCTGCGCCAGGACGACGAGGTGATCCAGAACGAGATCTTCGGCCCGGTCATCACCGTCCAGCAGTTCGCCGACGAGGCCGAGGCCGTGCGCTTCGCCAACGACGTGCAGTACGGGCTGTCCTCCTCGGTGTGGACCAAGGACCACGGCCGCGCGCTGCGGATGTCCAAGCACCTCGACTTCGGCGTGGTGTGGATCAACACCCACATCCCCTTCGTGTCCGAGATGCCGCACGGCGGCTTCAAGCACTCCGGCTACGGCAAGGACCTGTCGATGTACGGGCTCGAGGACTACACCCGGATCAAGCACGTGATGTCGTACCACGGGGAGTGAGGCCGGCCGGGCCGGCGCGGGGCTGAAGGTAAAGGTTCGCTGAACCCGGTCCGGCGCCGGTGCCCGCGCCGTAGCGTCCCGCCCGAAGGAGGGACTCTGCGATGACGATGCTCGCCCGGCTCCTGGCGATGCTCCTGCTCCTCACCGGCCTCGGCCTGGTCACCGCCGGCTCCGCCTCGGCCGCCGGCAGGCCGTCGGCGCCCCGCGCTGTCGCCGCGGTCGCCGACGCCGGATCGGCGACCGTGACCTGGCAGGTGCCCGCCCGACGCGGTGGCTCGGCGATCCGGAGGTACGGCGTCCAGCGTCGCTCCGGCTCCGGCTGGACGACGGTCGCGACCGTGAGCGGTCGGACGTTGTCGTGGCGGGCCACCGGGCTGGCCAACGGGACGTCGTACGAGTTCCGGGTGCGGGCCCGCGGCAAGGCGCACTGGGGCAAGCCGAGCACCGGCGTCCGGGTCACGCCACGCACCGTCCCCGATGCACCGGGCGCGCCCGAGGCCGACAGCTATGCCGCCGCCCTCGGCACCTACTGGAAGGCACCTGCGAGCAACGGCGCCCCGATCGACTTCTACCGCGTCGAGACCTCGACCAACGGCAGCAGCTGGGCGCTCGCCGTGGACGCGCCCGCGCCGGGCACCTCCACCAACCCGGTGCTGCTCTCGGGACTCGTCCCGGGCGCCCGGTACTGGGTGCGGATCCGGGCGCACAACGCCGCCGGGTTCGGCGACCTCGCCGGCACCGGGCCCTACACCGCCCGGACGCCTCCGGGCGCACCGACCGGGCTGACCGCCACCCCCGGCAACGGCACGGTCGCGCTCACCTGGGTGCCGGCCACCGGCGGCGCCCCCGGCGAGACGGCGGCCGGGCTCTACCGTGTCGAGCAGAGCGTGGACGGCGGCACGACCTGGACCCTCGCCGGTGAGACCACCGCCCCGTCGTTCTCTGCAGGCCCCTTGACCAACGGGGTCGAGCACCTGTTCCGGGTGAGCGCACGGTCCACGACGGTCCGGGTCGGCTTCGGCCCGGCCAGCGCTACCGTCGCGGCCATGCCCACCGGCGCGCCGACCGAGCCGCAGGACCTGAGCCTGGCGTGGAACACCGAGCAGGCGACCTACCTGCTGACCTGGTCGCCGCCCGCGAGCGACGGTGGCTACCCGGTGAGCCACTACCTGGTCGAGGAGGCGCCCGGCTCCGCGACGACCCAGGTCGACGCGCCGCTGACCTCGTCGACGCCCGGCGCCGACGCGCTCGACCACAGCTACCGGGTCCGGGCCTGCAACCAGGCGGGATGCGGGGCCTGGGCAGGCCCGATCGGACCGGGCGCAGCACCGCCCTACGTCCTCTCCGTGTCGACCGGAACCTTGACGCTCGACGAGGGCACCACCACGACCTGCGACGTCGGCCTCGGCCTCGCCGCCCTCGCCGACACCGTGGTGTCCCTCGCGTCCTCCGACCCGTCCGTCAGCGTGGACAGCACGGTGACGGTCCCGGCCGGCTCGAGCTCCGCCACGGTCACCGTGACCGCTGCCGCGGACGACGACGTGGACGACGAGGCCGCCACGGTCACCGCGACCCTCGGGGGCCAGCAGCAGACCGTGGCGGTCGTGGTCGACGACACCACCCTGCCGCCGGGGCAGGTCACGTTCGACTCCCCCGTCCTCACCCGGACCAGTCCGACGTCGTACACGGTCGGGCTGGCGTGGACCTCGCCCGCGACCGGTCCGGTGACCGACTACGCGGTGCGGCGCAGTGTGGACGGCGGGGAGTTCAGCGACCTCGGCACCACCACGACGCCGTCGTACGTCGACACGAGCGCCTCGCCGCTCATGAGCTACACCTACCGGGTGGTCCCGCACGGCCCGGCGGGCGACGGCCCGGCGACCGACCTGCAGGTCACGACAGGACCGGCGTACACCCTGTCGGCGTCGCCCAGCACGGTGACCGTCACCGAGGGCGCCACCACCTCCTTCGTCGTGTCCCTCGACGTCCCAGCGCTGACGGACGTCGTCGTCACTGCCAGCAGCTCGCCGCCCGGAGCGGCGACCGTGCCCGGCACCGTCACGATCCTGACGGGCCAGACCTCGGCTCTCGTCCCGGTGGACGGCGTGCAGGACATCGACCTCGCCGACGATCCCGTTACCGTGACCGTGGCGCTCGGGACCCAGCAACGCCAGGTGACGGTCACGGTCGTCGACGACGACACCCAGGCGCTCGTGGTCGACCCGACGGGCCCGATCGACCTGGCGTCGCCCGGCGCCAGCGCGGACATCGACGTCCACCTGGCCTTCCAGCCGAGCGGCCCGGTCACCGTCACCCTCGCCTACTCCGGCAACAAGGCACACATCTCCGTCCCCGAGTTGACGTTCACGTCGACGGACTGGGACGTCGACCAGACCTTCACGATCACGAAGACCGGGAACAACGACACGGCGACGCTCACCATCACGACGCCCGGCGCGACCCCGGTCCAGATCCAGGTCAGCACCTAGGATCACGCCCGTGACCGACCAGTGGCGCCCGTACGACGCACCCGGGGACGGCAGCACCCCGCCGCCGCCCCCTCCACCGCCGCCCACGCACCGCCCGTACGGCAGCGCGACCTACGCGACGTACGACGCGGGCACGGAACGCCGCCGGCTCCGCGGCCGGATCGGCATGCTGGTCGTCGGGGTCCTCGTGGTCCTCGGCGGCGCCGGCGTCGGCATCACGGCGCTGGTCGTCAACGCAGTCGACGACGACAGCGCGTCGTCCACGACCACGACGACCACCACCCGCAGCGAGGTCCACGTCGAGTCGACCGGCGACGTCGACCTGTTCTCCACCGCCGCGACGGACGCGATGACCGAGGCGCTGGTGAAGGAGACCGGCTCACCGAAGGTGCTCGAGGTGATCCTGCTCCAGGTCCAGGCCGTGCTCACCGTGCCCGGCGACGACGGGCCCCGCACCCTGCTGTGGGACGGGACGTCGATCACCGAGGGCGGCCCCGGCTTCTCGGCCCGCAAGCCGTTCGACGTCGGGGACCTGGACGGCGCCGTCGTGGCCCGGCTCTGCGGCGACGAGCCGGCAGCCTGCACCGCGATCGTCGGCCGTCCCCTGCCGAGCGACAACGGCGCGTGGATCACCATCGCCGGCCTGGACGGCGTCCGTTTCACCGACCTGCAGGGCGACAAGCCCTGACGATCAGGACTCGGCCGGCTCCGCGTTGGTGATCGGTGTGATCCACGACTGGTGGGTCGTGGTGTTCTTGGTGATCGCCAGCAGCTCGTCCATGTGCGGCTCCAGGCCGGTCACCTTGTCGAGCGGGACGCCGATGATCAGCTGGAACCCGAGGCCCTTCCACGCCTGCACGGCGCGGCCGGCGAACTCCGAGTCGGCCTTCACGAAGCCCTCGTCGAGGAACACCGGCGCGAACCGCGGCCGCGAACGCATCTCGTCGCCCAGCCGGAAGCGCAGCGCGGAGCCGACGATGAACGCCACCAGCTCCTGGCTCTCGCCACCGGACTTCTCCCCCAGCGTGCGGTACGTCGCCCGCAGCTCACCGGTGAGGTGGTCGTAGCGCTCGGCGCTGATCTCCACGTGCCGGCGTACGTCGAGCAGCCGGTCGCGGTCCGTGGTGAGGGCCGGGCCGTCGCCGGACTGGGCCGGCTTGCGCAGCTGCTGCATGAACCGGCTGAGGTCGGTGAACCTCTTCTCGAGCCCGGCCTCGTCGAGCTCGCCGCTGACCCCGGACGACAGGGCGCGCAGGTCCTTGTGGAACACCTGCACGTGGGCCGGCGCGAGCCGGCGCAGCCGGATCCGCAGCCGGTCGCCGGAGGCGCCGCCGAACTCCAGGCGCCGCAGGATCGCGTTGATCGGCTCGAGCCGGTCCTCGATCTCCTCGACCGAGGACGACATCGCGCCGAGCAGCGGCACCAGGTCCTGGCCGCTCCACTCGGTGAGCCGGCGACGCCACTCGGCGCGGCGCTCGGCGAGTCCGGTGCCGCGGATGTCGTCGAGGATCCGGGCGTAGTCGGCGTACGAGTCCGAGGTGGCGCCGAGGTTGGGCGAGTCCCATTGGAACTTGTAGTGCTTGAAGATCAGCGCCAGGTCGTCGTCGCAGCGCCGCATCTCGGCGTCGGCGTCGGCGACGGCGGTGCGCAGCCGCTCCCCCAGCCGGTGGGAGTTGTCGGCGAACCGGTCGAGGTCCTCGGGGTCCGCCGGGGCGGCGGCTGCGGCGAAGTCGGCGGCCAGCGCGGCCTCCTGCTCCTCGCTCAGCTCGACCGCACCGCCCTTCTCCATCGCCTCGAGCCGGTCCTTGACCAGGTCCTCGGAGTCGACGAGCTCGCTGTGCCCGGAGTTGAGCTCGCGCTGCTTCTGCTCGAGCGCGAACCGCTCCTGGCGCGCGTCGTCGAGCCGGTGGACCAGCTCGTCGATCTGGGCCTGGAGCACCTTGAGCTGGTCGTCGGAGGTGAGGATGTCGGTACGCCGCTGCTCGAGCTCGGCGATCCGACGGTCGCTGCCCGCGACGTCGACGTCGTCGAAGCGGACCATCGCGATGGCGTCGTACGCCTTGCGCTGCTGCTCCAGCAGCCGCCCGCGGCGGTCGAGGTCGGCGAGCTTGGCGTCGACCTGCTCCATCTTCCGCTCGAGCTCCTCGAGCTGGCCGTCGATCTCGGCGATCGCGTCCTCGTTGGAGAAGCCGATGATGTTGCGGTGGTCGCTGCGGCCATGGGTGCCGCGGTCGCCGTTGCGGGTCTGGCCGGCGGCGGTGACCCGGAACCCGGGTCCGTCGAGCTCAGCGGCGCTCTCGACGCAGAAGGCGTTGCGCGACGGCTCCTCGACGTGCTGCTGGACCCAGCCGGAGAACGGCGAGTCCTTGAACAGCAGCTTGCCGGCGACCCGCTCGGGGTCGGCCGGGCCGGTCTCGGGGAGGTCGAGCTCGACGCCCTGGAAGGTCAGCCGGCCGGGCAGCCGCAGCCCGTCGATGGCGCTGGAGAACTCCGCCAGCCGGCCGATCGGGACCAGCATCATCCGGGCCGTACCGCCCAGCACGGTCTCGATCGCGGTGCGCCAGCGCGCCTCCTCGGGCGCGAGGTCCATCAGCTCCGCGACGAACGGCAGCTCGTCGACGGACAGCCCACTCGCGTCGGCGACGGCGGCCCGCAGGTCGTGGAGGTACGACGGCACCCGACCGTTGCGGTTCTCCATCGAGGCCCGCTCGCGCTTGAGCACGGACTGCTCGTTCTTCAGCGGCACCAGCGCGTCACGCACCCGGTCGCGCTGGGCGCGCAGCGTGGCCTGCTCGGCCTCGCCGGCGGTGAGCCGCTTGCGGGCCAGCAGCTGCAGCTCGGCGAACGCGGTCGCCGAGTCGAGCGCGGACTCGAGGTCGGGGGCGTCCGCATCGGTGAGCCCGACCAGCGGGTAGACCCGCTCCTCGAGCTCGGAGAGCCGGTTGCCGCGCTCCTCGCGGATCACCCGCTCGTGCTCGGCCTGGGAAGCGAGCGCCTGCAGGTCGCCACCGCCGGCAGCGCGGTGCGCCTCCTTCGCCGCCTCGAGGTCGCCGGCGAGCGTGGTCTCGGCGGACCGGGTCGCGGTGAGTGCCTCGACGGTGCCCTGCCGGGAGTCGCGGTTGCCGGCGACGGCCGCCTCGATCAGGCGCAGGTGGGTGCGCAGCAGCCACAGCCGCAGCGGGGTGTCGCCGGACAGCGTGACGCCGTACGAGTCGAGCTCGGCGAGTCGCTTGGTCGCGGCGACCTTGCGCTCGTGGAGGTCGGTGATCGGCTCGAGCAGCTCGAGCTTCTGCTCCTCGGTCCGCATCGCGGTGTAGGACGCGTCGAGGTCGTCGAAGTGCTCGATCGCCCGGTCCGCGGCGGCGTACGTCGTCGGCCGCTCGAGGACCATGTCCTTGTAGAGCTCGTCGACACTGCGGACCTGGTTGCCGGCCTGGATCCGGGCCAGCAGGCGCAGCGCCTTGGAGCCGTCGCCGTTGGCACCGATGCCGAGCCGGGCGTGCAGCACGGCCGCGAACTCGGCGTACGTGCGGTGCACGCGGATGCCGGGGAACAGCTTCTTCAGCGTGTTGGCGTGGAAGCGCTCGGGTACGGCGACCTCCAGGGTCTCCAGCGACAGTGCACCCTCGTGGGTGGCGAGCTGCATCTGCACCTCACCGGAGCGGGCGGCACGGCGCGGGACGTAGTAGGTGCGCAGCGCGGTGAACCGGCCGCCCTGGTCGTTGACGAAGGTCATCGCGACCGCGCCCCAGGTGTCGGAGCCCTTGCCGCGCAGCAGCTTCTCCTCGGGCCGTCCGGTCCTGGGGTTGTCGACGACGTCGACGGCACCGCGCAGGTAGGACAGCAGGTTGCGCTGGCCGGCGCTGCGGGCGCGGCCCGCGACGGCGTCGTTGGAGGCTCCGTTGAACTTCGTGTCGGACGGCATCATCAGTGCCGTGTAGGCGTCGAGGATGGTGCTCTTGCCGACGCCCGAGGCGCCGGAGATCATCGTCGCGTCGCCACGCAGGGGAACCGTGGTCAGGCCGCCGAAGCCACCCCAGTTGACCAGCTGCAGCAGCGCGGCGCGCCACTGGACGGTGTCGTCGGCGGGCGTCGCCACGACCTCCTTGTCGAAGAGGCCGTCGGTGCCCTCGACCTGCTCCATCTCGTCGACGGACATCAGGCGTCCTCCTCCTCGAACAGGTCGTCGTCCCGGGGCTCCGGCTCCGTCTCGGAGCCGTTGGCCTTCTGCAGCGCTTCGAGCAGCTCCTGGAGCAGCTCGAGCGGCAGCAGCGGCTCGACGGCCTCGCTGATCTCGTAGCGGTCGTCGGCTGCCGAGCCGATGAGCAGGCCGGCCTTCACGACGCTGACCACGGCGTTGCGGGCCCTCTTCTCGTCGCCGGCCTCGTCGGTGGCGTGGCCCGGGCGGAAGCTGGCGACGTACTCGACGATGTCCTCGCGGTCGATGTAGACCCGGGCGTCGCCGCTCGCCAGCCCGGCCCGAAGCCGGTCGCGCAGGTGGACGAGCACGAGGGTCTCCTCGCGCGACCAGGAGGTGTCGTGGAGCAGGGTCGGGAACCGGCTGGCCGTCTCGGAGGTGGCCTGCCGCTTCCACGCGACCTCGCGGGTCGGGTCGACCTGGAGGTCGAGGAAGAGGTCGTTGAGTCGCGAGCGGATCACCCGCTCGTTCTCGACCAGCACCTGCCAGTCGCGCGGGTGGGTGCGAGCGCTGATGAACCGCTGCTTGAGCAGCGTGACCAGCGCGTGCCGCTGCGCGTACTCCAGCCCGCCCTCGTCGCCCTCGAACAGGGAGACCGAGTTCTCGTCGGCGACCTCGTCGAGGTCGTCGAAGTCGTTGACGGGCTCGTCCAGCTCGACGGTCACCGGCGGATCTCCTCTGGGGTCTGCTCGAGGTCGGGATCGGGAAGTGGGGTGCGCGGCACCGCGAAGGTACGGCGCGACCCGTCGGGGCGTACGGCGGCGAACGACTCGAGCTCGTCCTCGGTCTCCCACGCGCGGTCGGCTGCGAGGTGCAGCAGGCCGAAGATCTCCACCGGACGCCGCAGCGACGGCTCGAGCGCCTCGAACAGCTCGCCGAGCGAGCCCGCCGGCAGCAGGTCGCCGAGCGCGTCGTCGAGCCGCTGGCGCAGCGAGCCGAGCTGGGGACCGCCCTGGGCCATCAGCTCCTCGAGCGACAGTCTCGGCGCCTCGGACGGGTCGGCCGCGCTGATCGGAGCCGGCAGCACGTCGTCGGCCGGGTCGTGGAACCGCTCGCGCAGGTGGTCGACGTTGATCCGGCTCGGCAACAGCGAGACCTCGTGGGTGGCCCGTGGCCCGGTCGTCGACATCCACGTCATCAGCTCGGACTCGACCTGGCGCAGGGTCTGCTCCAGCTCGCGGTCGCGGGCGGCGTCGTGGGAGACGATGTACTCCTTGAGCGTGGCCGTCACCCGGCTGCGCTGGGCCAGCACCCGGTCGAGGCCGTCGCGCACCAGCTTGACGGTCCCCCGCAGCTCGGCCCGGTCGGCCTCCCCGAGGATGCCCGGCGACAGCGGGTGCTCGAGCAGCGCGTTGAGGTCCTCGCGCAGCTGGGTCACCATGCCGTCGTCGCGCAGCAGCGCGAAGGCCCCCTCGAACGCCCGCCCCTCCTGGGTCGCCGTCATCAGCGCGTCGGCCCGCGCCAGGTAGTCGTCGATGACCTCGCCCGCCGGACGGTCCTCGGCCCGGAACGCCGCCAGGATCTCGGTCCGGATGGTCGCGAACCGCTCCTCGACCCGCGCGAAGTCACTCGGCAGCGCGCTGATCAGCGACAGCAGCTCGGTGAACCCCTCGAGCATGTAGTCCTCGGTCGCGCTCACCATCTCGGCCCCGTCGACCAGCCGGTCGCGCTCGACCTTGAGCCGCGCGATCTCGTCGTTGAGCAGCGTCACCCGGGCGCTGCGGTCCGGGTTCGCCTCGGAGTTGAACCGTCGTACGGTGCTCAGGATGGTCGTGATCCGGTGCTCGCTCAGCGTCGCCCGGTCGCGCGCGAGGTTCTTGACCAGCTCCAGCGCCTGCTGCGCGTGGGAGGTCAGCGAGTAGACCTCGTTGCCCTGCTCGTCCAGCGACCGCACCAGCCACTGCCCCCGCATCCACCGCTGGCAGATGTCGCGCCCACTGCCCGTCGGCAGGTCCGTGTCACCCGCGCTGCGGATCTCGGCGAGGTGCTCCTCGACCTGGGTGTGCAGCCGCGCGGTCGGGATCGGCTTGTTGTTGCGCCCGAACGCCGCCCGGAAGATGGTGATCACGACCGGCGCCTGCCGCTGGTGGAGCAGGGTCAGGGTCGGCTGCGCGAAGGCGCCCTTGACCCGCGCCAGCTCGGCGGCGATGTCGCTCAACCCTGTCCCCCGGTGTCCGTCGTCGTGATGTGGCCTGCTAGGTGCGAACGAAAAGCATCACACAGGGGTACGACGTGGGCGCAGGCAGGCTCTGGTCGCGTCGACCAGACTTCGTCGGCCGCCGTACCGCGGCGGTCGGGTGGGTCGTCTCCTCACCACTGCACCAAGGAGCGGTCGTGGTCGATACTCGTCGTCATGCGCTTGCCGCCCGGCCGCGATCGACCTCCACCCTTCCAGCGCCTCCGGACCCTGCCGTCGGTGACCTCTGGACGAGCTCTCCTCCTCACCATGCTGGTACTGCTCGTCTGCGACGTGATCGGTGGCTTCATCGCCCTCGCCCTGGGTGCGGACACCTGGAACGAGGCATGGGGCTTCGACACCGAGAACACGGTGCCGCTGCCCATCGGCGCCGCGCAGCTCGTCCTTGCGTGGCTGGCCGCAGGCAACGTGCGGCCTCCGGTCGGCAGGATCGCAGCGGTCCTGCTCGGCGCGTTCTGCCTGATCAGCCTCGTGGCCGGCATGTTCGACGGGGACCTCATCGACAACATCGCGTCGGACGGTCTCGTCTCATGGGGAGTCGCCTGGGCAGGCGTCCTGCTCGCGGCCACCGCGGCAGTCGGCCTGCTCGCCGTGATCCGCGCGCAGGATCTGCGCGCACCTCGCTGACGCCCCGACCTGGTGCGGCAGTCGACGTCGCTGCGCCCGGATCGAGGGCTCTCGCGCATACCACCAATGGCGGATGCCCGCCGCTCCGCGGCGGCGTAGCGTCCGCTGGGAGGTCGCTCCCACTCCTTCGCACGGGATCTCGGGCATGCGGCGCCGGCGGCCGACATTCCATTCCTCGAGGAGGTCATCATGAAGTACGTCATCTCGTGGCTGGCAAAGCCCTACGTCGGCGAGGCGGAGACCGCCCGGTCCCTGCAGGTCTTCGGCAAGTGGACGCCCGCCGAGAGCGTCACGTTCGAGCAGTTCCTGGGCCGAGCCGACGCCAAGGGCGGGTTCGCCGTCGTCACGACGGACGACATCAACGCGGTCGTGCGCGACATGGCGATCTTCGGGACCTGGTTCGACATGGAGGTCGTCCCGGTCGTCGAGGTCGGGGACCTGGCCGCCATCTCCGGCGAGGCACTGGGCTTCATCGCGTCGGTCGGCTGAGCGTGCCATGCGCCTGATCCGGCTCGCCCTCGTGGCGGTCACCGCCACGGCGCTGCTCGCCTCGCCCGCGTCGGCGAAGCGGCCGACCTCGACCGTCCCGCTCCCGGACGACTTCCAGCCCGAGGGGATCGCGATCGGGACCGGGGACACCTTCTACGTCGGGTCGCTCCGCGACGGCGACATCTACCGCGGCGACCTGAGCACCGGGAAGGGGCAGGTCTTCGTCGACAACACCGGCCGGGCCGCGGTCGGCATGCGGGTCGACGAGGCACGCAAGCTGCTGTTCGTGGCGGGCGGGGCCGGCGGTCACGTCTACGTCTACGACACCCGCGACGGCTCCCAGGTCGCGGACGTCGCGGTCGGGCCACCGACGGCGTTCACCAACGATGTCGCGCTCACCCCGGGGGCGGCGTACTTCACCGACACCTTCGCGCCGTACCTCTACAAGCTGCCGTACGGCGACGGCGGCTTCGGCCCGCCCGTCGCGATCCACGTGACCGGACCGGCCGGCACGTCCACGCCGGGCACGTTCGGGCTCAACGGCATCGACGCGACCGCGGACGGCTCGACGCTCGTCGTCAACCACACCGACCTCGGCATCGTCGCGCTCGTCGACCCGGACACCGGCGTGAGCACTGCGATCCCGATCTCCGGCGGAGGGCTGATCCCGGGCACCCCGGACGGCCTCCAGCTCGAGGGGCACCGGCTCTTCGTGGTGGAGAACTTCGCGAACACGATCGTCGAGATCGCCCTGTCGGGCGACCTGTCCCGGGGCACCGTCGTCCAGACGATCACCTCCGACCTGTTCCACGTGCCGACCACCATGGCGGTGAAGGGCGACACGATCGCCGCGGTCAACGGCCGCTTCGACCTCGGGTTCCCGCCGCCGTTCGGGCCCGGTGCGCCGCCCGGGACGACGTTCGACGTCGCGCTGGTACGTCGCTAGGAGGCGCTCCCCTGCCCCACCGACCCGTTGGCGCGGGTGACACCTGCGTCAACGGGTACTGGCCGGACGTACCCGAGACCCGACCAGCGGAGGAGCTCCCCGTGATCCACCTCGCCCCGATCGGCACGATCACGCGCATCATCGGCGCCGCGGTGAAGGCACCTGCCGCGGTGGCCGGAGCAGTGGTGGGCGTCGCACAGACGGCGGCTCGCCGGATCCGGGGCGTGGATCGTGAGCAGTCGCTCACGATCTCCCACGACGAGCCCGTCAACGTGACCGAGAAGCTCGGTCTCGACCCGGCGCCCGTTGCGAAGCCCCGTCCCCGCAGGACGCCTGCGCCACCACCGGTCACCGACATCGACGCCCAGGCCGACCACGGCCACGTCGACGCGACTCCTGCCGACATCGCCGATGCGGTGCGGAAGGACTGAGCCTGGGCGTGGCTGCCTACACCTGAGCCCGCGCCCCTACGCCGGATTGAATTCGAACATGTGTTCGAGTAGAATCTGAACATGCCGACCCCCGAGAACCTCAGCGCAGCGGAGCTGCTCGCTGCCGAGGAGTCCGGCGTGCGCCAGAAGAGGCAGCTGGAGGTCGACGGGCTGCTGCGTCTGCTCGCCTGGTGCGATCTGCACTCGGTCGACCCGCAGTCCCAGCCGGGCGCCGTACCGCCGCGGTTGGGTGGCGACCGCCTCGTGCGTCTCGGCGGCGAGGGCACGCCGGAGACCTCCGAGCTGTGCATGGCCGAGTTCGCAGTCGCCAGCCACGCCGGGTGGATCGCCACGTCCAACCGCGCAGCGGCAGCGCTCGACCTGCGCCACCGCCTCCCCCGCCTGTGGGAGCGCGTGCTGCGCCTCGAGGTCGAGGTGTGGGTCGCCCGGAGGATCGCCGACCTCTCCCGCAAGCTCTCCCGCGCGGCGGTCGAGATCGTCGACATCTCCGTTGCCGCGGCCCACGACCTGACGCCGGGCAAGCTCATCGAGCTCGCCGAGGCGCGCATCATCGAGGCCGACCCCGCGGCCCACCGCGAGCGTATCGCTGCCGAGGAGGCCCGCATCGGCGTGTTCGCCCGACGTCGCCGCGGCGGCGACGCGGTCGCCGACATCGACGGCCAGGCAGGCGTCCAGCCGATCACTCTCAGGCTCCCGCATGCAGGAGCCCTCGAGTTCACCACGAGCGTCGACGAGGTTGCGCAGGCTTTGGCCGACCAGCACGTCCCCGACGACGAGGACGACGTCCCCACCATGGACCAGTTCCGTGCCCGCGCGGTCGAGCTGCTCGCCGACCCCTACGCCGCCGTCCGCTTCCTCGAAGGCCTCCGTGAGCCCGAGGCGACCCCGGCGCCCCAGCCTGGCCGCACCCCGCGCAAGGCCACGATCTACGTCCACATCGACGCCGCCGTCCTCGCCGGCTTCGCCACCGGCGTCGCCCGCGTGGAGGACCTGGGACCGATGCTGCTCGAGCAGGTCGCGGCCCTGCTGCGCCACCGCTCCATCGACCTGCACCCGGTCATCGACCTCAACACGGGCGCTGCCGTCGATGCCTACGAGCACCCCGCGGCCTGCAAGGTGCGCACCCACCTCCGCACCGGCGGCGACGTCTTCCCCCACTCCGCCTCCCGCACCCGCCGTCTCGACCACGACCACGTCACGCCGTACGACAAGGACGGACCGCCCGGTCAGACTGGCGATCTCAACGACGCCCCACTCACCCGCCGACACCACCGGGCCAAGACTCATCTCCCCTACCGCACCCGCCAGCTCGGACTGGGCGCCTACCGGTGGGAGACCCCGCACGGCCTGGTCCGGGTGGTGTCCCGGTACGGCACGACCGTGGTCGAGCCGGTTCGCAACTCCAACGGCACGCTGGTCGGCGAGGCGTACCGCCCGCGGTACGACGTCCGCTACGAGCTCGGCGCGCCTGCCTGACCCGACGCCACTCATTGGTCAATGCATGCGTCCGTTCGCTGCGCATCGGACGTCCGGATCTGCCGATGAGCGGTCATGCGATCAGTCTGGCTCAGCGACCCGCACCGGCAAGACGAAGTAGACCGTCGACTGGTCGACTACGGCATCGTTCAACTCCGCGGCTTTTCCGTTGGCCTCGTTCTCAGACCAATAGCCGCGGGTCAGGACGAACGCATCCGTGGGGGCGTTTCCCTTGAGCCCCCCCGTCGAACCGGCAGACGGCAAAGAGGTGACGTTGCCCGCGTGGGGGTCTCGGGAATCGCTGGCCGTCGCTCACGGGCTGAGTGTGCCCGATGACCGCACGCTCATGCCGTGCTGAGGGCCCCGAACGGCCATGCCGATGAGGGCGTGCCCCTACTCGCCCGCGAACGTGGGAACACGAAGAAGCGTGAGGGCTTACGCAGTCAGGTAGCCGACCCACAGTTGGTCTCGTGCGCGAGTCATGCCTACGAAGACTTCGCGGCGATGCCGCTCGGCGCGCTCCGCGTAGGCATCCTCTGATTCGCCGCGCCATTGCTCGGGTGGAGCTTCTCGAAGACCGGGCAAGAACACCTGCTTGAACTCGAGGCCCTTGGCGCGCTTGAACGTGCCGACGCGGAGTTGGTTCGCCGTTCGCCCGTCGTAGTCTGCGAGGTCGATGGCGTCGAAACCGCGGGCGATGAGCGTCTTCAACACTCGATCGAGTTGTCTTCGCGTCTCCACCAAGACCGCGATATCCCCTAGAGAGTTGCCGGCGGTGACCTCAACCCGGATGGCACTCACCAGCGCCTCGGACAGTTGGGTGAAACTGCAATGATGTTGGACTCGAGGCGGCGGGCCAGACCTTCTGGTCTCGAGGCTTTGCTTGCCCGACTCCGACGTTCCTTCAAGATCGTCAAAGGAGTCGCTCGCGACGACGCTCTGCGCGAACGTCACGATCTCACGAGTGTTTCGATAGTTGGTGCGGAGGACGGTGGCTCGGCCGGTAACGGCGATTCCGGCCTCGGCGAGCGTGAATCCCCCGGGATAGATGGCCTGCTGTCCATCGCCAATGAGCAGAAGGCTGTCGGCACCGTCTCCGGCGATCTCTCGAAGCATCTGTAGGCCAACCAAGTTCAGGTCCTGAACCTCGTCCACGATGATTGAGTCGTAAGGCTGCACCGATAGACCGTCTCGGACAGCCAGCGTCGCCTGGATCAGCATGTCGTTGAAGTCATGGATACCTGCGTGACGCAGCCGCTCCTCGTACTCCACATACAAGCGCCACATTGCTTCACGCTGCTCGACACGCATCGGCGTCTTCCGACCAACGCGTGCGAGTGCGAGGTACTCCGCCGGGTTTCGGATCGCTCGACCCTTGATGACGTAGTCGACCTCTTCTTTCCAGTACGCCGGCCGGTCATCAAGGCTCCCGAGGACGCTGTCACGTCCGACGGCAAGCCACGCTCGCGCCCACGCGTTGTCGACCTGCTTGGTATCGACGCGAAGCCTGATTCCGGCATCATCGAGGATCGCGCCCGCCAATCGGTGAAGCCCAGTGAACTCAATGCGATCGACCGCACCCGGCGCGAGTCTCGCGCAGAGATTCCGTTGGACCAGGGGGAGAGTGCGGACGAAGGACACGAACAGGACCCTTCGCCCCTGCCTGGTTGCGAGGTATGCGGCGCGATGAAGGCCGACGACTGTCTTTCCCGTGCCCGCACCGCCTCTCACTCGCGCTGGCCCGCCCCACGACGTGCGAACGAGTCTGTTCTGGTCAGGGTGGAGGAAGGTCATCCACTCCTCGATCGGACCTCGCAATGCGTTCTGGCAGAGCGCATCTGCCAGTTCATCCAGATCGAAGAACGCCTCCGCCGTGCTCGCCGATTCCAACGGCACTGGCACGTGGGGCTTCGGCTGGCGCCTGCGTGCTCGGTTCGACAGTTCGTAGGCGGGGAACTCCACCGCCAGTCTGTCGGCGATGAAGTCCACCTGGCTCGGGGAGAGGCGTGTGCCCAAGTGGGTGGCCCACGCCGCAACATCCCACTCCCCGAGAAGGTGTATTCCTTTCGCCTGCTCCTTCAACTTTCGACCCACGAACACAAGTGCCGCTGAGATCGCCTGGGCAGTGATGCCAGTGTCGTCGAGGCGCTCCGCCACGGAAGCGACCAGATCTCGGAGCTTCTCGATCTCGTCGTCAACCGGGTCATCGCCGCGAAACACATGCCCGCCGTGGATTTGCAGCAAGTTCCAGTTCTTGGCGTCGACAACGACGACACCTCCGGGGCCAACAAGCAAGAAGTCAATATTGGCGTTCCGGCCCCATCGCCGATCTGGGAGAACCCGCCACCCGAGAACCTCAAGGGCGGTGAGTCGAGTGGCGACCGCCGCTTCTCCGCGCGCACCCTTCTCGTAGTTCCGCGCCACTTGACGCTTCTCGGCAGCAAGTCGCTCGAACTCGTCAGCGTCGAGCAGTGACTGCTGAGCCTCGTAGCGTGCGGAATCACCTGCGCCCACGCTTTGAGAGTAAGGACGTCGAATGACGGTGTCCTTGAAATCCCCTAGCCAGACCTTCGCGCCACACATCGACAGGGAGGCCTGGATCTGCGTCCATCCTCCGCGATCCGCGCGGTCATGCCGATGAGCGGTGAGGCGGCTACGCCTGGAAGATGCCGTTCTCGGACTCAGGATCGAACATACAGGCGCCCAACCGGTCCAGGAGCCGGCGCACCCAGGTGTCTGCCCCGCGATGGTCGGTGGCGCGCACGTGCAGGGCGAACGACTTCAGGGGAGACCCCTCGGTCACGTTGACTTCGACATCGACACCGGGCAGTGAGACGTGCATCCACTCAGGGTCACTCGAGTCGGCGTCTGGCGCGAGGTCGCGCACCGCCTCCAGCACCTCGGCGTGCCCGAACGGAAGCGGTTGTGGCTCCCAGCCGTCTGGGATCTCATCAACACTTGAGATGCCCTGCGGGACGTCCTGGACGAAGATGTCACGGCTCACGAGAGGGAGTCTCGTTTGGGCCGTTTCGCCACGCTTACGCAACTTGGTCATCTGGCGCGATCCGCTCAGTGATGCCGATGTGCGTGCGGTTTCGCTTCCTGCAGCCTTCGCCCCATGGAGAACGTCGGTGTAGATGCTGACATGCTTCTCGACGACGGCATCGGAGACATCGTCGCGGTGACGCTCGCGGCAACCTCGTGGCTGCTGTCGATCTGGGCGAAGCCAGCCGAGTGGGACCGCCTTGCGGACGTTCCACGGATCGGGTCGTGCGAACAAGCCGACTTCCGCCTAGGCACCACAATGGGGCTCGAAGTCTGGTGGCACGTCTCGGACGGTGTACTCGTCCTTGCCATCGGCGGGTCTCCTGAGGACTCCAGCATGATCTTCGCCCTACAAACCTCAGTGCTCGATGACATCCCACGGGCAATCCTCGAGGTGATTGACGAGGGCTGGGACAACGCGGACTGATGGCGCAGCCGGCGGGTGCTGCGGCCATCCGGACATGCTGCGAACCGCGCGATCATGCCGATGAGCCGGCAGGGGGACGACGCCGGCTGACAAACTGCGATCATGTTCGGACTCAAGGTCGGCACCGACGTAGGCACTCTCAAGGGCTGCTCCCTGGTCGAGTCCACGGTCGTGGTGGATGAAGGGGCCACCGCGTGATCCGGTGGCTGCACTCTAGGCAGTGAGTGCAGCGGGTGTCAGGTCCTCCTGTTCGGTGGTGGTCTCGTCGGTGGTGATCAGCGCGATCCGGGACCGGGCCAGGACGTCGAGTCCGAGGTAGCGGCGGCCTTCGATCCAGTCGTCGTGTTGCTCGGCCAGGACGGCGCCGATGAGCCGGATCGCGGAGGTGCGGTCGGGGAAGATCCCGACCACGTCGGTGCGGCGACGGATCTCGCGGTTGAGCCGCTCATTGGGGTTGTTGGACCAGATCTGGCGCCAGATCTCCTTGGGGAACGCGGTGAAGGCGAGGATGTCGGCACGGGCTTCGTCGAGATGGTCATGGACCTCGGGCAGCTTGTCGGCCACGGTGTCGAGGAGCTTGTCGAACTGGGCGTGCACGGCCTTGGCATCGGGCTGGTCGTAGACGCTGTGCAGCAACGCCTTCACGCCACCCCAGGCGTGCTTGGGGCAGATCGCCATCAGGTTCGCGGCGTAGTGGGTGCGGCAGCGTTGCCAGGAGACGCCGCCCATCGTCGCGCCGACCGCGGCGACGAGGCCGGCGTGGGCATCGGAAGTGACCAGCTTGACCCCGCTCAGGCCGCGGGCGTTCAAGCCGCGGAACAGGGTCAGCCAGCCGGCTTCGGACTCGGCCGAGCAGATGTCCACACCGAGGATCTCGCGGTGACCATCGGCGTTGACGCCGGTCGCGACCAGGACGTGGGTGTTGACCACCCGGCCACCCTCGCGGACCTTCATCGTCAACGCGTCCGCGGCCACGAACGTGTACGGACCTTGGTCGAGTGGTCGGGTGCGGAAGTCCTCGACGTGCGCGTCGAGCTCCTTGGCCATCACGCTGACTTGCGACTTCGACAACCTGGTGATGCCGAGGGTCTCGACGAGCTTCTCCATCCGCCGCGTCGAGACACCCAGCAGGTAGCAGGTCGCGACCTCCGTGGTCAGCGCCCGCTCGGCACGCCGACGGCGCTCGAGCAGCCAGTCCGGGAAGTAGGACCCCTCACGCAGCTTGGGGATCGCGACCTCCATCGTCCCGGTACGGGTGTCGAAGTCCCGGGTCCGGTAGCCGTTGCGGGAGTTGGTCCGCTCCGCCGAGCGCTCGCCATACGGGGCGCCGCAGATCGCGTCGGCCTCGGCCGACATCAACGCCTGCACGAACGTGGACAACATGTTCCGGAGCAGGTCGGGCTCGGCACGCTGCAGGTGATCAGCCATGAACGCGGGCAGGTCAATAGAGTTGGGGTCGACGGTCATCGTTTGGTTCTCCTTCAGTCGTGCTTTCGCAGGTCTTCTGAAGGATCACGCGGTGGCCGTCGCTATGTCAGGACGCCACGCCCAGGCCGGGCCCGTCGTACACCACGCCCGTGGACTCAACTCTGCTCCCTGGAATCGATCGACCTCACCGAACACCAGGTTCAGCTACGGCTGGATAGCCTCAACGGAATTGCTCTCATCATTGAGTCTGAGTTCTCAATAACGGGAAGTGGGGGCGAGGCACACAGGTATGGCCGGCCACTGGATGCGGCCCAGGTCCTCGCGGATCGCCTCGGCGTCGTCGTGACCGAAGCCGAGGTCGCAGAACCCGGGACCCTGACGCTGTGCTGGGCAGACGGGTCGGTCCTGCAAGTCTTTGACTCGAACAAGAACTTCGAGAGCTATCAGATCCATCTGGGCGAGCGGCTGATCGTCGTCTGAGCGGAGCCCGAGAGGCACCCTCATGCCGCGGCTCGCCTGGCAATGCCGACGAGCGGTTGTAGCTATGCCGTGGTGCGAGGGGCCTCGCCGCGCAGGATGGCGAGCCGGTTCGGGGGCGCATCGGGGGCGAGGAACTCTGGAATGGTGCGGTCGTCGCGGCTCGGTCGGGACAAGAACTCGACCGGCCATTCAGCGACGCGCTCCTCCCTAACGTGCCGGTAATCCCCAGCCCCGGGTTCATCGATGTACTCACGCTGTCGCACTAGCGCCAGCGGCTCGTCGGATCCGGTCAAGACCTCAGACGCTGCGCTCGCCTCCTCGTAGGTCCCGAACGCGTAGAAGTAGTCGTCTCCGTCGGCGACGTCTTCGGCACCCCTGCCCGGGGAGCACCAGACGCGATACTCCAAGACTTCGTCCCACACGTAGCCGCCGCCCGCATGAGCGAGGGCCGGGTACCTACCAACCATCTCTGGATCGATCGCCGCTGGAAAGGGCACGCCCCCAAGGATTCCACGCTGTCCCCATTCGGCGTTGGGCAACCGGAGATTCAGGTCACCTCGCAATAGCCCGGATCTGCCGCGATGCTTGTGCCCCTCCGCAGCAAGTGGGCCCAGGGCACGGATCCCCAAACTCCAGCACCGCCCCGCAGGGCGATCGAGGCCGCCCGCGTCACACCCGTCTGGCCAGCTCGGCACGCCACCACGCACCGTTCTCGATCCGCTCCACCCGACGCAGGTCGAGTCCGCCGCTCGCGAACTCCTCCACCTCTGCCCGGGTCAGCGGCCACGGCGGTCCAGCGACCTCAACCCCGTCCTCCCGCGTGGTCGCGAGGACCAGCAGCATGCCCGCCGGAGCCACCAGCGCTGCTATGGCCTGGGCGGCCGACGTGTGCTGGTCGGGCGGCATCGACTGCACGGTCAGGCTCTCCACCACGAGGTCGAACCTGCCCTGCCAATCCAGCGGGAGGTCCAGGACGTCGGCGACGGCGTAGTCCACCGCACTGCCGGGGTGCTTGCGCCGCGCTGCGGCGATCGCGGTCGGCGCGAAGTCGAAGGCCGTGGTCCGGTACCCGAGCTGTGCGAGGTACTCGGCGTCGGCGCCGTAGCCGCAGCCCACCACGAGCGCCTCGCGGCCACCGCCCGCCAGGTCTCGCGCCTCAGCCCATTCCACGAGCTGTGGCCGAGCCGCGCCGTGGTCCCAGGGCGGCTTGGCCTGACCGGCGTCCGCTCCGGCGTAGATCGCCTCGAACATGCTGGAGGGCTCGCCCGTCATGACTCGAGGCTACGCCGGCGGATCGGGCGGGCAGATGCCCGATTTCGGTGGTGCGTGGCGACGACGGGACGAGCACGCTGAGGAGGCGCCGGTGCCCCTGCCGACGCGCCCACCCGAGACAACGGAGCCACCATGAGAAAGCGCAGTCTCGCGATCGCCACTACGGCCGCCACAGCATTGCTCGTCGCAGCGAGTGGTCCTGCTTCGGCCCATGACTGCTACAACGTCAGCCGCTCCGACCAGGGCGACGCCAGCGCCACGCACTCGAGCCGCTGGGTACGCGTCACGGTCGACGAGTTCGCGCACAGCCCCGACTTCCCGCCCGGCTTCGACCCGGACTGCTTCGTGGCCTACTGGCTCGGGCACGGCGGCCCGGAGGGCTTCACGACCCGCAGCGACAAGACGATCGGTGAGGGCAGCTCGAACCCCAACCTCGCCAACGGTCGCGGCCTCGAGCACATCGAGGACGCGTGGGGAGCCCTCTTCGGCGAGGCACTGGGCGCCTGCGCCACCTAGGTCGTGCCTCAGAAGGTCGCCGGGTCGACCTCGTTGAACAGCTGGTCGCCGCCGGCGAGAAGGTCGAGCATCGGGCCGACCTTGGGCAGTTCGTGGGTGAGGAAGTACCGGCCCGCGGCACGCTTGCCGTCGTAGAACGCGCCCTCGCGGTCACCGACCGCCACCAGCTGGTCGAGCCAGGTCCACGCGACCACGACGTGGCCGGCGGCCTCGAGGCCGGTCGTCGCGTTCACGAGGGCGGCGGCCGGGTCGCCGGTCGACCAGGCCGCGGCGACGGCGTCCGCGAGGCCGGCGGTGGCGACCGCGACCCGGTCGGCGTACGACGCCAGCTCGGCCACACCCGTCGCCTGCGCCCGCTCGACGGTCCCGGTGATCGCCTCGACGAGGACCGCCAGGCCGGCGCCGCCGTCCATGACCAGCTTGCGCCCGAGCAGGTCGAGGGCCTGGATGCCGTGAGTGCCCTCGTGGATCGGGTTGAGCCGGTTGTCGCGGTAGAGCTGCTCGACGCCGTACTCCCGCGTGTAGCCGTAGCCGCCGTGCACCTGGATCGCCAGGTCGTTGGCCACCAGGCACCACTGGGAGGGCCAGCTCTTCACGACCGGGGTCAGGACGTCGAGCAGCGCGCCCGCGCGCTCCCTCGCGTCCGGGTCGGGGTGGGTGTGCTGGTCGTCCAGCAGGTGCGCGGCCTTCAGCACGAGGGCGAGCCCGCCCTCGACGTACGACTTCGAGGCGAGCAGCATCCGGCGTACGTCGGCGTGCCCGGCGATCGGAACCGGCGACGCGGCGGGGTCCTTGCCGGCGAGCGGTCGGCCCTGGACCCGCTCACGCGCGTAGGCGAGCGCACGTAGGTAGCCCGTGTAGCCGAGCGCCACCGCGCCCGCACCCACACCGATCCGGGCCTCGTTCATCATGTGGAACATGACCGCGAGGCCACGGCCCTCCTCGCCGACGAGCTCGCCGACCGCGCCCGGCGCGCCACCCGGGAGGTGCCGGCCCTCACCGAAGTTGAGCACCGTGTTGACCGTGCCGCGGAAGCCCATCTTGTGGTTGAGGCCGGCCAGGGTGACGTCGTTGCGCTCCCCGCGCTCACCCGAGCCGTCGACGACGTACTTCGGTGTCGCGAACAGCGAGAGCCCCTTCACCCCCGGCGGTGCGCCCTCGACCCGGGCGAGGACGAGGTGGACGATGTTCTCCCCCAGCTCGTGGTCGCCGCCCGAGATCCACATCTTGCTGCCGAACAGGCGGAAGGTGCCGTCCGCCTGGCGCACGGCGCGGGTCGCGACGTCGGCCAGCGACGAGCCGGCCTGCGGCTCGGAGAGGCACATGGTCCCGAACCAGCGCCCGTCGAGCATCGGCGGCACGAACCGGGCGACCTGATCGGGCGAGGCGTGGGCGAGCAGCAGGTTGGCGTTGGCCATGGTGAGCATCGGGTAGCCCGACGTCGACACGTTGGCCGCCTGGAACCAGGCGAAGCAGGCCTGCTGCACGACGTGGGGCAGCTGACCGCCGCCGACCGACTCGTCCATCGCCGCCGACACCAGCCCGGCCTCCGCGAACGCCCGCACCGCCGCGCCCACCTCGGGCACGATCGTCACCGTCTCGCCGTCGAACTGCGGCTCGTGGGCGTCGCTGAGCGCGTTGTGCGGCGCGAAGTGCTCGGCAGCCAGCTCGGCGGACAGGTCGAGGACCGCGTCGAAGGTGTCGCGGCTGTGCTCGGCGTACCGCTCCCGCGAGCACAGCGCAGCCACGTCGAGCCACTCGTGGAGCAGGAACGCGACGTCGCGCCGGGCCAGCAGCAGGTCGGGGCTCATGGCCCCAGCCTGCCTCACGCCTCGGGTACGACGGCCGGCATCCCCGCGAGCGGCGCACCCGCCACGGTCACCACCCCCACCATCCGGGCCGACGACCCGACCAGCGTCGCACCGTGGTCGGTGCGCAGCGCCGAGCGCCCGAACTGGATCTCGAGCACGCCGATCTTCAGCCGACCGCCCTCCCGGACCAGCGCCACTTCCCCGCGGCGCGGGCGCCGGGCGGTCGAGACCAGCAGCTCGGTCCCGGCCGGCCACCCGTGGGAGGCGAGCGCATCGTTGCGCAGCCGGATCCGCACGTCCTCGCCGTCGGCTTGCACCTGGGCCGGCCGCTCGCGGGGCGCGGGCGGCATCGGCGGGGGCAGGTCGAGCGGCAGGCACTCCTGGGCCGCCGCACCACCTCGGACCGAACGCATGTTCGAAGCGTAGCGCGCCACCCGGCCCGGAGGTGCGAGGACCTACGCTCCTGTCCGTGGAGCCCCTCGGCCAGTACCCCGACCCGACCCACGTCGTCGCCCACCTGAGCGATCCGCACCTGCTCGCCGGCAGCCTGCAGTACGGCGTCATCGACACCACGGCGCACCTCGAGCGCGCGCTCGAGCGACTGCGCCGGCTGCCCACGCCGCCCCAGGCGCTGGTGTTCACCGGCGACCTGGCCGACAAGGGCGAGCCGGCGGCGTACCAGCGGCTTCGCGAGGTCGTCGAGCCGGCGGCCGCCGAGCTCGGGGCCGAGGTCGTGTGGGTGATGGGCAACCACGACGACCGCCGGGCCTACAGCCGCGGGCTGTTCGGCATCGAGAGCGACGAGCCGCAGGACCGGGTGCACGACGTGGCCGGGCTGCGGATCGTCGCGCTCGACACCAGCGTCCCCGGCTGGCACCACGGCGAGCTGTCCGCCGAGCAGCTCGCCTGGCTCGCCGACGTGCTCAGCGAACCGGCACCCCACGGCACCCTGCTCGCGCTGCACCACCCGCCGATCCCGGTGCCGCTGCTGCGCCTGGCCGAGCTGATCGAGCTGCACGACCAGCCGCGCCTGGCCGAGGTGGTCGCGGGCTCCGACGTGCGCGGGATCCTCGGCGGCCACTTCCACTTCACGTCGTACTCCACCTTCGCCGGCGTCCCCGTCTCCGTCGCCTCCGCGAGCTGCTACACCTCCGAGCTCGCCCCCGACGGGCGCCTGCTCTCCGGCGTCGACGCGCACCAGGCCTTCACCCTCCTGCACCTGTACGACGACCGCGTGGTCCACTCCGTCGTCCCGGCGACCGACGCGGCGGAGGTCAGTGGCTACGGCCTGGAGATGCTCGAGCCGTTCCGGGCACTGTCGCCCGAGGAGCGGTTCGACATGGTCGCGCGCAAGGACTCCCCGCTCAACAAGGGTTCCTAGCGGTGACGTCCAGCCGCCTAGGATCGACCGGATCGCCATGAACCCCGTCCCGGACCGCCCCCGCAGGCTGCTGCTCGCTGTCGACGCTCCGTCGCTGCTGCACCGCAACCACCATGCGCGCGCCCACACCCGGCATCGCGACCGGGGCGGGCGGCCGGCGTGGGCGCTGCACGGCATGCTGCGCCAGATCATCGAGTCGATCGACCAGTTCGCACCGGACGCGGTGATCTTCGGGCTCGACGACCGCGTCGCGTCCGACCGCCGTGACGCGTACCCGGACTACAAGGCCGGTCGGGCCGAGAAGGACCCGGACCTCGTCGACCAGCTGGACCGGGCCGGGGCGCTGCTCGACGCCCTCGGCATGGCCACGCTCACTCCCCCCGGGCTGGAGGCCGACGACGTCAACGCGTCGGCCGCGACCTGGGCCGGCGAGAACGGCTGGGACTGCGTGATCATCACCTCCGACCGCGACTCGTTCGCCCACATCAGCGACCACACGCGGGTGCTGCGGCTGATCAACGGCGGCATCAACGGCTCTCCGCTGCTGACCTCCGCGCACCTGCGCTCGATGTACGGCGTCCCGGCGGAGCGCTACCTCGAGTTCGCCGCGGTGCGCGGCGACGCCAGCGACAACCTGCCCGGGGTCGCCGGGATCGGCGAGAAGACCGCCGCCTACCTGCTCTCCCACATCGGGTCGATGCGGGAGATCTGGGCCGACATCGAGCACGACGAGGGTCGCTCGGTGGTCGCGGCGCTGGATGCGTGGGCGGAGGAGACCGGCGCGCGTCGTACCGGCGCGACCGTGCTCAAGCGGCTCTCGGCGCCGGGTGCGCGCGACACCTACGAGTTTAACCTGCGGATGATGGCCGGCCGGACCGACCTCGACCTCGGCCTCACTCCCGACATCCCGGGCACCCCCGGCCTGCTCCCCCTCGACATCGCGCGCGTCGATCGGGTGGTCGGCCACCTCGACATGGAGTCGACCACCGCGCTCGCGCTGCGGGTCCTCACCGGAGATCCGGCCTCGGTCCCCCGTTGACACCGCGGTCGTCCGGGCGTCTCCTGCAGGCATGGACGAGCGTGCGGAGTTCCTCGACTGGTTCGGTACGACGTGGCGCGCGGCCGAGAACGCGCTCCACGGAGGCGACGCGGCACCCCGCGACGGCACCTGGTCGCGGCAGGCGCCGGTCACCCTCTTCGGTGCGTGGTACGACGCCACCGGGCCGGATGCCGTGCGGGCGGTGTTCGACGCGCTGGCCGAGTCCTTCGACGGCAGCGTCGCCGCGGACGTCGAGGTGGTCGCGGCCGACGTCAGCGGCGACCTCGCGTACACCGTCCACCGGGAGCACACCACGGCCGTCGTCGACGGCGAGGAGCGGAGCTACGTGCTGCGGGTGACGCAGGTGTACCGCCGGGAGCCGGGTGGGTGGCAGGTCGTGCACCGCCACGGGGACAGCGGCCCGACTGCGCCATGATGGCCGGGTGACCGACGCACCTGATGGCGCGCCCGCGCCGGGCCTCACCGAGCTGATCGCCCGCCGCTTCCTCACCACCGACGAGGCCCGTCCCGACCAGGTCGCCCGCTGGCACGCCCGTGGTCGTCGTACCGCTCGCGAGAACATCGCCGACCTCGTCGACGCGGGCTCCTTCGTGGAGTACGGCCGCTTCATCACCGCCGCGCAGGAGCAGCGCCGCCCGCTGGCCGAGCTCGTCGTCGAGGCGCCCGCGGACGGCATCATCGGCGGCACCGCGACCATCGACGGGCGACCGGCAGCGGTGCTGTCCTACGACTACCTCGTCATGGCCGGCACCCAGGGCATGCGCGGGCACCGCAAGTCGGACCGCCTGATCGAGCTGATCGGCCGAATGGGCCTGCCGACGGTGTTCTTCACCGAGGGCGGTGGCGGACGGCCCGGCGACGTCGACCTGCCGATCGTCTCCGCTCTCGACGTCGGTTCGTTCGCGCTGTGGGGCGAGCTGGAGGGTGTCGTCCCGCGGATCGCGGTCGTGTCCGGGCGCTGCTTCGCCGGCAATGCGGTGCTCGCGGGCTGCGCTGACCTGCGGGTGGCCACCCCGGACGCGAACCTCGGCATGGCCGGGCCGGCGATGATCGCGGGCGGCGGGCTCGGGCAGTACGCCGCGGAGGAGATCGGTCCGGTCGACGAGCAGGCCGCCAACGGCGTCATCGACATCGTGGTCGCCGACGAGGAGGAGGCCGTCGCCGTCGTACGACGGCTGCTGGGCTACCTCGATGGCGGGGTCGTGCCCGGCGAGGCCGGGGACCCCACGGCACTGCGCACGATGCTGCCGGCCAACGACCGGGAGGCCTTCGACGTGCGCCCGGTCGTGGAGGCGCTCGCCGACGTCGACAGCGTGACCTGGCTGCGCGAGGCGTGGGCACCCGAGCTGGTCACCGCCTTCGCGCGGGTCGAGGGCATCCCGCTCGGCATCGTCGCCAACCAGTCCACCCACCTGGCCGGCGCACTGACCGCGGACGCGTCCACGAAGGCCGCCGACTTCCTCGAGCTGTGCGAGCGCTGGGGGCTGCCGGTCGTCTCGCTCGTCGACACCCCCGGCTTCATGGTCGGCCCGGACGCCGAGCGGACCGGGCTGGTGCGGCACGCCTCGCGGATGGTGACCGCCGGCGCGCGGCTGAGCGTGCCGCTGGTCGGCGTGGTGCTGCGTCGCGGCTACGGGCTCGGCGCCCAGGCGATGCTCGGCGGCAGCACGCACCGGCCGTTGCTCACGGTGGCCTGGCCCGACGCCCACCTCGGGCCGATGGGGCTGGAGGGCGCCGTCCGCCTGGCGATGGCGCGCGAGCTGGCGGCACTGCCCGAGGACGAGCGCGAGGCGACGGTCGCCCGGCACACTGCGGACCTGCGCACCCACGCCAGCGCCCTCAACGCGGCGCGGGTCTTCGAGATCGACGACGTCATCGACCCGGCCGAGACCCGCACGGTCGTCGCGGCGACGCTCAGGGCCGCGGCCGGTGCAAGGCGTTCCCGGCCACGCCGCCACGACCTCGCCCAGCCCCTCGTCAAATATGAGCGAACCACTCATATTTGATCCATGACCACCACCTCCACCAGCACCCGCCTCAACGACGTCGACCTCGAGGCCGTCACCGGCCTGGTCCGGGCCGTCCAGGACGACCCGACGAAGGCGGCCACCACGTGGGCCGCCCACGTCACCTGGGACGGCGCCTTCGCCTCCCACGCCAGCGTGCGCGGCTTCGCCCCGGTCCGCTCCGACGAGCCGCCGGCCCTCGGCGGCGGCGACACCGCCCCCAACCCGGTCGAGCAGCTGCTCGGCGCCCTGGGCAACTGCCTCGCCGTCGGGTACGCCGCCAACGCCACCGTCGCCGGCATCGAGGTCCGCGACCTGCGCATCGACCTGCAGGGCGACCTCGACCTCCACGTCTTCCTCGGCCTCGCCGAGGGGCACGCCGGGTTCGACACGATCCGCGCCACCGTCACCCTCGACTCCCCCGCGCCCCGCGAGGAGCTGGAGGCACTCCACACCGCGGTGCTCGCCAGCTCGCCGGTCGGTCACACGCTGCGCAACGCCGTGCCGGTCGAGGTCACGCTCGCCTGAGCGGGCGGGCGGCCGTCAGCACCAGGCCCGGCGACCCTCCGGGGCCAGGTCACGGTCGCGGAGCACGACACCGAGCCGGGCGCCGTACGCCGCACAGGTGCGCCGGAAGTCGCGCCGGCGGTACTCGACCACGAGCACCCGGTCGCCGTACGACGCGACGTAGCGCCCGCACTCGTCGTAACGGCCGCACTCCTCGGCGACCGCGAAGTCGAAGCCGAGGGTGCGGCCGTCGAGCGACGCCCAGTTCTTCTGGCCGATGGCCAGCCCGGCGGCGTGGGCACGGGCGGTGAGCAGCCGCGCGTACCTCTTCGCGTGGCGTGGGCGGAGCAGGCCGTGGCTGCGGGTGAACGAGTCGAGGTTGTCGATCTCGACGGCGTCGTACCCGTCATGGGCGCAGCGGTCGATCCACCGGCCGACGATGCGGGCGAGCCGCTCCCGCCTGCCGGCCGTTCGGATGTCGAGCAGCTGCTCGCCCCACGCCTCGTCGACGACCGGCACGCCGCCGTCGCGCAGCACGAGGCCCGGATGGCGGCGCCAGAGGCTGCGCTCGCCGGGCTGGGTCTGGAAGCCGTTGACGTAGCAGACGTTGTAGTGCGCCGGCTCCGGCGCGGCCCGCCGGTCGCGGGCCACGATCCCCACGTTCGGGGCGGGCGAGACGGCACCACCGAGCTGGTAGTCGATGTCGACCCCGCCCGGGGGCGGGGTCACGACCGGCCCCGCAGCCAGGGCCAGTCCCAGCAGGACCGCTGGCAGCATCAGTGCACGAGGTCCCGCCAGTTCACCGGGACCGCGCCACGCGGCCCGGGGACCGGCTGGTCGTCGGGGTGGCTGGAGGGGGCGGCCAGCTCAGGTCCGGCGTAGTAGTCCTCGCTGGCGTAGTCCCAGAACCAGTCCTCCCCCGGCTCGTACGACTGCACGATCGGGTGCCCGCTCTCGCGGAAGTGCGCGGACGCGTGCTGGGCGGGCGAGCTGTCGCAGCACCCGACGTGCCCGCACGCCGCGCACCGCCGCAGGTGGACCCACCAGCCCTCGACGGCCGTGCACTCGGCACAGCCAGGGCCGCTGGGCGGGACGTCGGTCGCGATCGCGGGGATCTCCTCGGCCATGCCTCGACCCTAGTGCCCCGGGAGGAAGGTCAGGGGATGTACAGGGTCGCCTTGATCGGGTTGTGGTCGGAGGCCATCGGGGTGGCGTACCGCCCGCCCACGAGCACCGCGATGTTCTCCCAGCTCGGCACCGTGATGCCCGGCGAGACGAAGATCCGGTCGACGTGGGTCGGCCAGGTGGTCGAGCGCGGCGGGTTGACCTTGAAGGCGTGCGCGGAGTTGAGGTTCGGGTAGGTCAGGTGGGCGGCGATGTCGCCGGAGTCGGCGAACCCGGCGCTCTCCATGACCAGGCGGGGCGTGTCGGTCTGTCCGCGGCGGTCGAGGCCGCGGTGCGAGTTGAAGTCGCCCAGCACGACGGTGGGCCGGCCGGGGAAGGCTCCGGTGACCCGGTTGAGCACGTAGGCGGTCTCCTGCTGGCGGGTGCCGTCCGCCTTGCCGTCACGCAGGTGGACCGCGGCGATCGCGACCTGCTTGCCGCTCGCCCGGTGCTGCACCAGTGCCTGGCAGTAGCCGTGGTCGCGGTCGCCGAACATCGTGAACCGGGTGCCCTTGCTGTTGTTCCTGGCGTCGACGACGTCGTACACGCTGGCACGGACGTACGCGGTCTGGCTGTAGAGCTTGCGCTTCTTGCTCTTCTGGGTCTGGCAGGCCAGCGTGTAGCCGCGCTGCGCCATGGCCTTGCCGATCCAGCGCTTCTTCTTGCCGTACTTGTGGGCGACGTGGCCCTCGACGAACACCATGATGTCGGCGTTCATCCGGTCGATGTCGGCGACGACCTGCTTCTGCCGCTTCTTCCACGTCCAGCCGCTGTTGCACTTCGACTTCGAGCCGCAGCGCAGGTT
Organism: Nocardioides sp. F233; assembly: GCF_057813895.1. Taxonomy (NCBI): domain Bacteria; kingdom Bacillati; phylum Actinomycetota; class Actinomycetes; order Propionibacteriales; family Nocardioidaceae; genus Nocardioides; species Nocardioides sp. F233. The sequence goes on along the minus strand of NZ_JBVASH010000003.1, from coordinate 169,314 downwards.
GAAGGTGGCGGCGGTGGTGGCCAACGAGGTCGGGACGACGGCCCGCGAGGCCGGCGGGGTGACCTTGCAGCTGCGCTCGCCACCGTTGCCCTCGAGCGTCACCGCGTAGCAGTAGGTGGTGCCCGGCGTCAGGCCGGTCACGTCGGCGTGGGTCGGGCCGGCCGGCACCCGCTTCTGGACCGCGTCGCCCGGGTACACGTCCGGTCCCGCAGAGGAGACGAGGAGCTCGTAGCGACCCGGACCGGCGTAGTCCCAGTCGAGGCTCACCGTGACGGTGCCACCCGTCACGGCCTGGGCCGACACCCAGGGGGCCGAGGGGCGTGCGGCGGCGCTGGCCGGGGACAGCGCGGACAGCACACCGAGCGAGACGGCGAGGACGGTCATCAACGACAGCAGGCGACGCATGCCTTCACCATCGGCCAAAGTTCGCGAAGATGCACGGTTCGTACCAAAAAAGGGTGATGACAAGCCCGATCGGACCGTACTCACCGACTCACCAGGGTGAGGACGCGTAGTCCTTCACGAAGCAGCCGTACAGGTCCTCCCCCGCCTCGCCACGCACGATCGGGTCGTAGACTCGCGCCGCGCCGTCGACGAGGTCGAGCGGGGCGTGCCAGCCCTCGGCCGCGATCCGCAGCTTCTCGTGGTGCGGTCGCTCGTCGGTGATCCAGCCGGTGTCGACGGCCGTCATCAGGATCTTGTCGGTCTCGAACATCTCACCCGACGAGGTCCGGGTCATCATGTTGAGCGCGGCCTTGGCCATGTTGGTGTGCGGGTGCCCCGCGCCCTTGTAGCGGCGGGAGAACTGCCCCTCCATCGCCGAGACGTTGACGATGTACGCGCGGCGGGCACCGTTGTGCACCGCGGCGCGCAGCGCGGGGCGGAGCCGCGAGTTGATGAGGAACGGCGCGATCGAGTTGCAGAACTGCACCTCGAGCAGCTCCAGCGGGTCGACCTCGTCGAGCACCTGGGTCCAGGAGTTGTTGTCCTGGATGTCGGGGATCAGGCCGCCGGCGTCGATCGCGGTCCCGGCCAGGTGCGCCTCCAGCGAGGCACCGCCGGCCTTGAGCGCGAGCGCGGTCATCGAGGCCGCGTTGCGGGAGGCGAGCGCGGCCTCGGCCGACTCCCCGTCGTGGTGGGCGACGGCGGTCGAGGACAGGGCACCGGCGATGGCGGCGGGGTGCGCCTCGGAGATCCGGTCGAAGGTGACCATCTCCGGCAGCGCCTTGACGCCCAGCGACTCGGCCGAGGGCAGCGCCGTGTTCTCGCCGTCGATCAGGTGCGTGTAGGCGCCGGGCAGGCGCCGTACGGTCTGGCAGGCGTTGTTGATGATGATGTCGAGCGGGCCGTCGGCGGCGACGTCGTCGGTCAGCGAGATGACCTGGGTGGGGTCGCGCAGGTCGATGCCGACGACCTTGAGCCGGTGCAGCCAGTCGGCGGAGTCCTCCATCGCGGCGAACCGGCGTACGGCGTCCTTCGGGAACCGGGTCGTGATCGTCGTGTGCGCACCGTCGCGGAGCAGGCGCAGCGCGATGTACATGCCGATCTTGGCGCGGCCGCCCGTCAGGAGCGCGCGCTTGCCCGTGAGGTCGGTGCGCTGGTCGCGCTTGGCGTGGCTCATCGCCGCGCAGCGCGGGCACAGCCAGTGGTAGAACGCGTCGACGAGGGTGAAGTCCTCCTTGCAGATGTAGCAGCCGCGCGCGGTGAGCAGCTCACCGGCGAAGGCGCCCTGCGCGGTGGAGACCAGCGGGATGCCGGCGGTCTCGTCGTCGATCCGCATCGGCGACCCGGTCGCCGTCAGCTCGATGATGTCCTGGTCGTGCCGCTGCCGCTCCATCCGGATCTCGGCCCGCCGCTGCTTCTTGATCAGCTTGTACATGTACGACGCAGCGCGCTTCATGGTGCGCACGTCGTCGTGCTCGGGGTCGAGCAGCGGGACCTGGCGAAGGACCTTGAGGGTGATGGCGAGCTCGTCCGGGTCGATCCCGGTCAGCTGCTCCTCGGTGTCGGGGTGAGGCACCGCCCGATGGTACGGGCGCCGGCCGGCGGATGCCGTATGCTCGCCCTGCGCCATGATGCGCGTCACAACTCAACATCGCGCCGTTCGAACCCCGGCGGGAGAGTCCCAGTCCCACGAGGACGGGCGCCGAAGGAGCAAATCTCCCCAAGAATCTCTCAGGCCCCCTGACCGCCGGGACGAGGCGAACTCTGGAAAGACGGACCGGATCCACCGGCCCGCACCCACGGTGCAAGCCGCCCGACCGGGCGGTGAAGCTCTCAGGTAGCGATGACAGAGCGGGGAGGCAACCCAGCCACGAGCACGGCGTACCGCTGCGCTCTTCACGAGGAAGCCTCCCGATGACCACACCTTCAGCGACCCCGCGGCTCACGCCGCTGCACGACGTCCATGCCGCCCTCGGCGCGTCGTTCACCGACTTCGCCGGCTGGCAGATGCCGGTCCGCTACGGCTCGGAGACCGCCGAGCACCGCGCCGTGCGTACGACGGCCGGGCTGTTCGACCTCACCCACATGGGCGAGATCGAGCTGGTCGGCCCCGGCGCCGGCGCCGCGCTCGACCACGCCCTGGTCGGCCGCCCGTCCGCGATCGGCATCGGCCGCGCGCGCTACTCGATGATCTGCGCCGAGGACGGCGGCATCATCGACGACCTCGTCGTCTACCGCCTCGCCGAGGAGCACTACCTCGTCGTCGCGAACGCCAGCAACGTCGCCGTCGTCGCCCCCGAGCTGGTCGCCCGCGCCGCGGGCTACGACGTCACGGTCACCGACACCTCGATCGACTGGGCGCTGCTCGCGGTCCAGGGTCCCGCGTCCGCGGAGATCCTCGCCGGCCTGACCGAGCTCGACGTCCCGTCGCTGAAGTACTACGCGATCGACGCCGGCACGGTCGCCGGCATCGACGTGCTGCTCGCCCGCACCGGCTACACCGGCGAGGACGGCTTCGAGGTCTACTGCAAGCCCGGCGACGCCGCCGCCGTCTGGGACGCGCTGAGCAAGGCCGGCGAGCCCCACGGCCTGGTCCCCGCCGGCCTCGCCTGCCGCGACACCCTGCGCCTGGAGGCCGGGATGCCGCTCTACGGCCACGAGCTGGACCGCGACACCACGCCGTACGAGGCCAACCTGGGCCGGGTCGTCGTCCTCGACAAGCCCGAGGGCTTCGTCGGCCAGGCGGCGCTGGCCCGGCGCAAGGAGGAGGGCCCCCAGCGGACCCTCGTCGGCCTGGTCTCGACCGGCCGCCGCTCGCCCCGTGCGGGCTACCCGGTCGTCGACCCCGCCACCGGCGCCGAGGTCGGCGTCGTCACCAGCGGCTCGCCCTCGCCCACGCTGGAGAAGCCGATCGCGATGGCCTATGTCCCGCCGGCGCTGGCCGCCCCGGGCACCCGGGTCCAGGTGTCGCTGCGCGGCACCCTCGAGGACGCCGACGTCGTCGAGCTCCCCTTCTACAAGCGCAACAGCTGACCGTCCCAGCGACGCCCCACCGAACTTCCAGGAGAACACCATGAGCAACCCCACCCACCTCCAGTACACCGCCGAGCACGAGTGGATCGCCGTCGACGGTGACAACGCCAAGATCGGCGTCACCGCGTACGCCGCCGACGCCCTCGGCGACGTGGTCTACGTCGACCTGCCGGCCGTCGGCAGCACCGTCACCGCCGGCGAGTCCTGCGGCGAGCTGGAGTCGACCAAGTCGGTCAGCGACCTCTACTCGCCCGTCACCGGCGAGGTGGTCGAGGTCAACGACGCCGTCGACGCCGACCCGAGCCTGGTCAACAGCGACCCGTTCGGCGAGGGCTGGCTGTTCATCGTCAAGGTGACCGCGAACGGCGAGCTGATGGACGCCGCGGCGTACGACGCCCTGATCGCCTCGGCATGACGGCCGTGGTGCCGGAGGGGCGCAAGCTCCTCCGGCTGGAGGTCCGCAACGCGGAGACCCCGATCGAGCGCAAGCCGTCGTGGATCCGCACGAAGGCGGTGATGGGCCCGGAGTACCGCGGCCTGAAGAAGCTGGTGCAGTCCGAAGGCCTCCACACGGTGTGCGAGGAGGCCGGTTGTCCCAACATCTTCGAGTGTTGGGAGGACAAGGAGGCCACCTTCCTCATCGGTGGCGACCAGTGCACGAGGCGCTGCGACTTCTGCCAGATCGACACCGGCAAGCCGCAGCCGCTGGACCGTGACGAGCCGCGACGGGTCGCGGAGTCGGTCCAGACGATGGGCCTGAAGTACGCCACCATCACCGGCGTCGCCCGCGACGACCTCCCCGACGGCGGTGCCTGGCTGTACGCCGAGACCGTCCGGGCGATCCACGAGCTCAACCCCGACACCGGCGTGGAGAACCTGGTCCCCGACTTCAACGGCGACCCCTCGCTCCTGGCCGAGGTGTTCGAGTCACGCCCCGAGGTCCTCGCGCACAACGTGGAGACCGTGCCGCGGATCTTCAAGCGGATCCGCCCCGCGTTCCGCTATGACCGGTCGCTGGGTGTGCTGACGGCCGCGCGCGAGTTCGGACTGGTCACCAAGTCCAACCTCATCCTCGGCATGGGCGAGACCCGCGAGGAGGTCTCGGTCGCGCTCCAGGACCTCCACGACGCAGGCTGCGAGCTCGTCACGATCACGCAGTACCTCCGCCCTTCGGTCCGCCACCACCCCGTCGAGCGGTGGGTCAAGCCCGAGGAGTTCGTCGAGCTCGCCACCGAGGCCGAGGAGATCGGCTTCAGCGGCGTGCTGTCCGGGCCACTCGTGCGCTCGTCCTACCGTGCAGGTCGGTTGTACCGTCGAGCCATGGAACTCAGGAGCCAGTGATGGCGCTGAGCGTCTTCGACCTCTACTCCATCGGCATCGGGCCGTCGTCCTCGCACACGGTCGGCCCGATGCGCGCGGCGCACACCTTCGCCGCCGGCCTCGCGGCCGACGGGGAGCTGCCGCGCGTCGCGCGCGTGCGGGCCGAGCTGTTCGGCTCGCTCGGCGCGACCGGCCACGGCCACGGCTCGGTCAAGGCCGTCATCCTCGGGCTCGAGGGTGACGACCCGGCGACCACCGACACGGCGACGTACGACGCCCGGGTGGCGGCCATCCTCGAGCGCGAGCAGCTCCGGCTCGCCGGAGAGCAGGTCATCCACTTCGAGGCCGACGACGTCGTCATGCACCGGCGCCAGTCGCTGCCGGCCCACCCGAACGGCATGGTGTTCACGGCGTACGACGCCGACGGCGCCGAGCTGCGCGCCCGCACCTACTACTCGGTGGGCGGCGGCTTCGTGGTCGACGAGACCCAGGTCGGTGCCGACCGGGTGGTCGTGGACGACACGGTGCTGCCGCACCCGTTCACGACCGGCGGCGAGATGCTCGCGGTGTGCCGGGAGGCCGGGATGAGCGTCTCGGACGTCATGCTCGCCAACGAGCTGACCTGGCGTACCGAGGCCGAGGTCCGGGCCGGGCTGCTGGAGATCTGGCAGGTGATGGTGGCCTGCGTCGAGGAGGGCTGTCACCGCGAGGGCGTCCTCCCCGGTGGGCTCAAGGTTCCACGGCGAGCGCCGGAGCTGTACGCCACGCTCTGCGCGGCCGGCAGCGACGACCCGCTCGACGTCATCGACTGGGTCAACCTGTACGCACTGGCGGTCAACGAGCAGAACGCGTCGGGCGGCCGGATCGTCACCGCACCCACCAACGGCGCGGCCGGCATCGTGCCGGCAGTGCTGCACTACTGGGTGCGCTTCGTGGCCAAGGACCTGCCCCAGGAGCAGGTCGACGACGGCATCGTCCGGTTCCTGCTGACCGGCGCCGCCATCGGCATCCTGGCCAAGATGAACGCGTCCATCTCCGGCGCGGAGGTCGGCTGCCAGGGCGAGGTCGGCTCGGCCTGCGCGATGGCCGCCGGCGCGTTGTGCGAGGTCATCGGCGGCTCCCCGGAGCAGGTCGAGAACGCTGCCGAGATCGGCATCGAGCACAACCTCGGCCTGACCTGCGACCCGGTCGGCGGCCTGGTCCAGATCCCCTGCATCGAGCGCAACGCGATCGCCTCGGTCAAGGCGATCAACGCGGCCCGGCTGTCGACCCACGGCACCGGCTCGCACAAGGTCAGCCTCGACAAGGCGCTCAAGACGATGCGGGAGACCGGCGCCGACATGAAGACCAAGTACAAGGAGACCTCGCGCGGCGGCCTGGCCGTCAACGTCATCGAGTGCTGAGCCAGGCTGCAGCCCTGCCCACGCTCGCGGCAAGGGCCTCACCAGACTGCTTCGGTCGTCGTACCCCCTGCCGATGTGCCCCGTGAGAGCAGTCGAGGAGAGGGGAGCACGAGCCGTGGCACGACGCGTCTTTCGGGCCGTGCTGCCCGGGGCCGGGTTCGCGGTGGCGTACGCCCTGGCCATTCTCGTCGGCCGGGCGACCCGGGTCGACGGCAGCGAGGTGTCGCTCGTGTGGCCCGCGGCCGCGGTCGCCGTCCTGTGGGGGCTGCATGCACACGACCTCCCGCGTGTGCAGGCAGCCATCCACTGGGTCGGCCTCGGGGCACTGACCTTCGGCGTCAACCTCACCACCGGCGCTCCGGTCGGACTGGCGGCCTGGTTCTCCGGCGTCAACCTCGTCCTGGCTGCGGTCACGGTCACGGCGCTCGGGTACGGCGGTCGCCCGGTCGTCCTGCGCGCCCCGGCCGACCTCGGCCGGGTGACGGCAGCCGTGGCGGCGGGAACGGTCTGCGCAGCCGCGCTCGCGACGGCCTTCTTCGCCCTACGGGGACACCCCGACCTCCCCGAGACGTTCGCCCTGTTCGCCGTCCGCAACGGCGTCACCGCGCTCGTCGGCCTGGTGGTGGTGCTGCGCCTGCGTGACGCCCAGTGGCGCCGACCGCACTTCACGACGGCGCGCGTCGTCGAGACGGTCGCCTGCGCGGTCGTCGTGATGCTCGTGTTCGTCCGCGTCTTCTGGGTCAATCCCGGCAACCCGACTGCCTTCGCCGTGATGCTTCCGGCCCTGTGGGTGTCGCTGCGCTACACGACCACCACCAGCACCCTCTTCGCGGCGGGTGCTGGGGTGGCGATCATGACCGGCACCCTCCTCGACCGCGGGGTGCTGCAGGACCTCCCCCCGGAGCGGCAGGCCGTGCTCGCCCAGGGCATGGTCGGGAGCGTCGCCCTGGTGGTGCTGACGCTCGCCCTGTTCCGGGACTCGCGCAACGAGCTGATCGCCGAGCTGCGCGACCTCGCGCTGCGCGACCCGCTGACAGGTCTGGCCAACCGGGCGCTGCTGAACCAGCGCCTCGAGGAGCTGCTGAGCAGCGAGCCGCCGCAGACGGTCGGCGTCCTGCTCCTGGACCTCGACGGGTTCAAGCTGGTCAACGACGCCTGGGGCCACGACGAGGGCGACCTGCTGCTCGTCGAGATCGCCCACCGGCTGACCGACGTGGCCCGCCCCGGCGACACCGTGGCCCGGCTCGGCGGCGACGAGTTCGTCGTGCTCTGCCCCGGACTGGGCGACCCGGCCGAGCTGGAGCTGTGCGCCGAGCGGATCCGCAAGCGGGTCGCGCTCCCCTACGGCCAGGCGTCCGACGCGCCGTACGACCGGATCACGGCCAGCGTGGGTGCGGCCGTCTCCGAGCGCACCAGCACCGCCCGCTCGCTGCTCGCAGCCGCCGACCGCGCGATGTACGACGCCAAGCCCCCCGGCAGCCCCGGCCTCAGAGACCGGGAAGCACGCGGCGCACGATGGCCAGGAGAGCCTCGCGCAGCAGCAGGTGCGCCTGCTCGCGGCTGAGCGTCGCCTCCCTCGACCACTCCCGGATCGCGCCCCGGGCCAGCTCGCCGAAGGAGCGCACCACGGCCCGCGCCGCCGGGTCGTGCGGGTCACCGCCGACCATCTCCAGCACCCGGCCCGCCGCCAGGTCGTGCGCCTGGTCCAGGATGGCGCGGACCTCGGCGTCCTCCCCCACGCCCTCGGCCGCTCGGACGGTCAGGTACGTCGCCCGCTCGGGCGTGATCGAGCCCAGGAACCAGTGCACGGCCGCGTCGACCCGGGCGGTCAGCGAGCCGGACGGGAGCGGGACGTCCTCGAGCGTGGGCAGCAGCGAGGCGCGTCGTACGACCTCGAGGTAGAGGGTCCGCTTGTCGCCGAAGTAGTGGTTGAGCAGGCCCCGTGCGACGCCGGCCTCGTCGGCGATCCGGGTGGTCGACACCTCGGCGTACGACTGCGCGGCGAACAGCCGCTCGGCGGCCACCAGGATCTGCTCGCGCCGCTCGTCCGGGGCGAGGCGCTGGCGTCGGGCCGTCTCGGTCATGGCCCCAACCTACTATTGGCAGCCTGCCAACAAAAGGCTAGCGTTGCCGCCATGGCGACCAGCACCCCGGCTCCGAAGGTCCGCGACCTCCCTGTCCCCGTGGGCTTCGACATGCGTGACCACGTCTCCGGCATCGGCGCGCACCTCGCCGGGCCGGCCAACGTGATCATGCAGCTGAGCTGGCCCGGGGTCGGGTACGGCGTGATGAACAGCCGGGTCCACGACGGCGCCGCCACCAAGCGGCCCTTCAAGCGCGGCCGGACCACGTTCACCTACCTCGCCGTCGCCCTGCTCGGCGACGAGGCTGACCGGACCGCCTTCCGCAAGGAGGTCAACCGCCAGCACGCACAGGTGGTGTCGCGGCCCGGCGAGAAGGTGCAGTACCGCGCGATGGACCCGCGGCTGCAGACCTGGGTCGCGGCCTGCCTCTACTACGGCACCGTCGACATGATCGAGAAGATGCACGGCCCGCTCCCCGACGCCGAGGCCGACGCGCTCTACGCCCACTGCGCCCGGTTCGGCACCACCCTGCAGATGCCCGCCGACGCCTGGCCGGCCGACCGGGCCGCCTTCCAGCGTTACTGGGAGGAGGCAGAGGCGGAGGTCGACATCGATCCGGCCGTGGCGTCGTACCTGCTGTCGCTGACCCGGCTGCAGAACTTCCCCAAGCCGTTCCACCTGCTCGCGCCGTTCGTGCTGTTCGTGACGACCGGCTTCCTGCCGCCGCTGTTCCGCGACGCGATGGGCCTGCCGTGGACCGCGCGCCAGCAACGTCGCTTCGACCGGCTGCTGCGCACGCTCGGTGCCGTCGAGCGTCGGCTCCCCCGCGTGCTGCGGAACTTCCCGTTCAACCTGTGGCTCACCGACATGCGGCTGCGCCGCCGGTTCCGCCGCCCCCTCGTCTGACCTGCGGAGGAGAACCATGGACTTCGACCTGCCCGAGAGCGCCCTCGCCGTCCGCGAGGGTGTCGCCGCCGTCGCCGCCCGCTACGACCACACGTACTGGTCGCGCTGCGAGGAGGAGCACCGCTTTCCACAGGAGGTCTTCGACGACCTCGGCAACGGCGGCTGGTTCGGGCTCTGCGTGCCCGAGGAGTACGGCGGCGGCGGGCAGGGCCTGCTCGAGCTGGCCGTCGCCAACATGACCCTGTGCGCCTCCGGCGGCGTCGCCGGCACCTTCTTCTACGTCACCACGCCCGGCTTCGGCGCGATGACGCTGACCCGGCACGGCAGCGACGAGCAGAAGCAGCGGATCCTGCCCGGCCTGGCGGAGGGATCGCTCCAGTTCTGCCTCGCCCTCACCGAGCCCGACGCCGGCAGCAACGCGATCGAGATCAAGACTGCTGCCCGCCGCGACGGCGACGAGTTCGTCATCAAGGGCCAGAAGGTCTGGATCTCCAACGTCGAGAACGCCGACTGGATGGTCGCCGTCACCCGCACCATCCCGGCCGCGGAGACCCGCGAGCGCGGACTGCCCCGCACCGCCGGCTTCACGCTCTTCCTCGTCGACGTGAAGCAGGCCCTGGCCGACGGCACCCTGTCGTACACGCCGATCCCCAAGATGGGCAGCAACATCCTGCAGTCCAGCCAGGTCTTCCTCGACGACGTCCGGGTGCCCGCCGCCAACGTCATCGGCGAGGTCGACGCCGGCTTCGCCGTGCTCTGGGACGTCCTCAACCCCGAGCGCATCCTCGCGGCCTCCGGCGGCATCGGTACGGCGGACGCCGCCCTCCGGATCGCCTGCGACTACGCCCGGTCACGGGAGGTGTTCGGGCGCCCCATCGGCGCCAACCAGGGCCTGCAGTTCCCGCTCGCCCAGATCAAGGCCAAGACCGAGCTCGGCCGGCTGATGACGTACCACGCCGCCTGGCTCTTCGACCAGGGCCGCCCCTGCGGGAACGAGGCCAACGTCGCCAAGCTCACCGGCGCCCAGGTCGGCTGGGAGGCCGCCAACCAGGCCTTCCAGACCCTCGGCGGGATGGCGTACTCCAAGGAGTACCCGGTCGAGCGGATCTTCCGCGACGCCCGGATCGCCAAGAACATCCCCGTCGCCGAGGAGCTGGTGCTCGCCCACATCGGCACCCAGATGCTGGGCCTGCCCAAGTCGTACTGACGCTGAGCTCGTCGAGTAGCCCGAGGCGCTAGTCGAGGGCGTATCGAGACGCATCTACTCGCCCCGGGCGAAGTCCTTCTTCGCCAGGGCCGGAAGGGCGGCGTAGTCACCGCGGATCAGCGCCTCCCTCTTGGCCCGTGACCACCCCTGGATCTGCTTCTCGAAATTGAAGGCCTCGCGGATGTGAGCGCACTCGTACGCCCACGCCAGCTCGACAGGACGCCGGCCTGGGCGACGCGTGTAGGCAGCCCCGAGACCGGCGTTGTGCTCCCACAGCCGCTTCTCGATGTGATGGGTGCTGCCGACATAGTAGGAGCCGTCTGCGCAGCGCAGGATGTAGACGAAAGCCATGCGCGCCACGGTGGAACACCCGCGCTTGGCTGTCGAACGCTCATCCACAGGGGCCACTCAAGGCGTCTCGATACGCCGCTCGCTAGCGCTCGCAGCTACTCGACGAACTCCGAACTCAAGGCGTCTCGATACGCCGCTCGCTAGCGCTCGCAGCTACTCGACGGGCTCGGGGCTACTGGCGCGACAGTGCCCGGGTCACCATCTCCAGCGACCCGGCGGGGACACCGGGGCTGTACAGGTAGCCCTGCACCTCGTCGCAGCCGCGCTCGCGCAGGTACTGCTCCTGTGCCGGCGTCTCGACCCCCTCGGCGACGACCGTCATGCCGAGGGCGTGGGCCATCACGATGATCGCGTCGACGATGGCGGCGTTCTCCGCGGTGCTGATCTCCTGGACGAACGAGCGGTCGATCTTGAGCTTGTCGATCGGGAAGCGGGTCAGGTACGCGAGGCTGCTGTAGCCGCGACCGAAGTCGTCGACGACGATCGAGACGCCGAGCGAGCGCAGCGACTCGAGCATCGCGACGACGTCGCCGTGGTCCTCGATGAGCAGGCCCTCGGTGATCTCGACCTCGAGCTGCGAGGGCTGGATGCCGGCCAGCTCGATCGCCTCCGCGATCTCGTCCAGCCAGGCACGGCCGCGCAGCTGGCGCGGTGACACGTTCACCGCGAGACGCAGGGGGCGCCCGATCTGGTCCTGGACCCGGGCGAGCGCCGTACAGGCCGTCGAGAGGACCCAGCCACCGAGCTGGGCGATCATGCCGCCGTCCTCCGCGACCGGGATGAACCGGTCGGGCGGGACCGGTCCGAGGCTCGGGCTGGTCCAGCGGGCGAGGGCCTCGACGCCGACGACCTCGCCGGTGAGCAGGTCGACCTGCGGCTGGTAGACGAGCGAGAGCTCGTCCTGGTCGAGGGCCTGGCGCAGTGCGGCCGACAGCGAGAGCCGGTCGTTGTTCTCCTCGAGCATCGCGGGCTCGAACCAGCGGATCTCGTTGCGGCCGGCCGCCTTGGCCTGGTACATCGCGATGTCGACGTTCTTGAGCAGCGTGCCCGGGTCACGGCCGTCCGCGGGGCAGCGCGTCCCCCCGACACTGGCCGTGACCGCGAGCTCGTAGCCGTGCACGACGACCGGCGCGAGCACGTCGGCCATCAGCTCCTGGAGCCGGCGGTCCAGGTCGGCGCCGGGGACCAGGTCCTCGAGCACCATCACGAACTCGTCGCCCCCCAGTCGGGCGACGAGGTCATCGGACCGGGTCCAGGCCAGGAGCCGCTCGGCCACGACGATGAGCAGCTCGTCACCGATGTGGTGGCCCAGCGAGTCGTTGATCCGCTTGAACTGGTCGAGGTCGATCAGGACCAGGACCAGCTCGGTGCCCTCGCGCTCCGCCCGCTCCAGCGCCTGGTCGAGGTGCCGTACGAGCAGCGAGCGGTTGGGCAGGTTGGTCAGGCTGTCGTGGGTGACGATGTGCTCGATCCGCTCGCGGGCCTCGATCCGCTGGGTGATGTCGTACGCGACGACCAGGAATCCGCCCGGCGCACCGTCCTCCGGCGCCAGCGGCACGATCCACTCGTGCACCGGCACGGCACTGCCGTCCCTGCGTCGGTAGGTCCACTCCGCCTCGTCGCCGAGCGCGTGGGCGAGCACCGGCGTCCCGTCCGGGTAGAGCTGGCGCTGGGAGCCGTCGATCTGGACCAGCGAGCGCCCGATCAGCTCGTCCTGTGCCCGGCCGACCAGGTCGGCCGCAGCCGGGTTGGCGGTGACGATCCGTCCGCTCGCGTCGGTGGCGATGATGCTGAACGGCATGGTGTCGAGGATCGAGCGCCGCAGCGCGTCCTCCCGCGCCGCGACCAGTGCCTCCTGGCCGCGCAGCCGCTCGGTGATGTCGATGATCGAGGCGAGGACGTAGCGCTCCTGCCCCACGATGATCGGGTTGAGGCCGATCTCGATCGGCATCTCGGTGCCGTCCCGGCGCAGGCCGAACAGCTCGCGCCCGACACCCATCGCCCGGCGGTCCGGGCGAACGGCGTACGACGTCCGCTCGAGCCCGTGCCGCGCGCGGAACCGCTCCGGCATCAGGTCCTCGACGCCGAGGGCCAGCAGCTCCTCGCGGGTGTAGCCGAAGGCCCGCTCGGCCTCGGAGTTGACCAGGACGATCCGGCCGTTCGCGTCGACGAGCACCATCGCACTCGGCACCGCCTCGATGATGAGCCGGAGCCGCTCGTCGTCGGTCGCGTCGCGGAGCATGACTCTGTGTTCGGCTCGGGACCGCAGGATCGGAGGGGATCGGGACGTTGGTCCTGAGTTCGGCTGTCGATCGGACGGCAACGGGCCGTTCTTCGGCGTTTCGCCCCCCGCCTGCCTAGGGTCGTCGTGGAGGGAAGGGGATCTCGTGCGCTGGTTGCAACGAGCAGTAGGACTGCTCATTCTCGGGACGGCACTGGCTGGTGCCGGTTTGTTGTGGTGGTCGGTGTCCGACACCGCCCACGGTCGGGCGAAGCCGTCGGACGGCCTCGTGCTCGGTGTGTGGCACGTGCTCTACGACACGGAGGCACCCACCGTGCCGACGCTCGCCGCGGCTGCCGGCATCGCCCTGCTCTTCGCGGCCGGGGTCGCGACGCTCGAGCGCCGGATCGCCAACAAGGCTCGTCGCAGCGACGACGGCACCCACCTTCCTCTCTCCCCGCGCCACGTGATGGCCGACACCCGTGGCCTCTTCCACGGCGAGGTGACGCTGACCGTCCTGGTCCCGGCCCACAACGAGGCCCAGGGCATCGCGGCCACCCTCGCGTCACTCACCGCCCAGTCCCGCTCCCCCGAGCGGGTCATCGTCGTCGCCGACAACTGCACCGACGACACCGTCGCCATCGCGCGCCGCTGCGGCGCCGAGGTGATCGAGAGCGTCGACAACGTCCACAAGAAGGCCGGCGCGCTGAACCAGGCCCTGGCCCGGATCCTCCCCTCCCAGGGCGAGAACGACCTGGTCATGGTGATGGACGCCGACACCGTCCTCGACGACGGCTTCCTCGACTCCGTCATACGCCGGATGACCGAGGACCGCGCCCTGATGGCGGTCGGCGGCCTGTTCTACGGCGAGGACGGCAAGGGCCTGATCGGCCAGTTCCAGCGCAACGAGTACACCCGCTACGCCCGTGACCTGCGCCGCCGCCGCGGCCGGGTCTTCGTCCTCACCGGTACCGCCACGGTGTTCCGCCCGCGCGCGCTGCGCACGGTCGCCTCCGAGCGCGGCAAGCTGCTGCCCGGCGTACCCGGGGACGTCTACGACACCCTCGTCCTCACCGAGGACAACGAGATCACCCTCGCGCTCAAGTCGCTCGGCGGGCTGATCATCTCGCCGTCGGACTGCACCGTCGTCACCGAGGTGATGCCGACCTGGCGCACCCTGTGGACCCAGCGGCTGCGCTGGCAGCGCGGCGCCCTGGAGAACCTCGGCGAGTACGGCCTGCGCCCCTCGACGTTCCGCTACTGGGCCCAGCAGCTCGGCATCGGGTACGGCGTGATCGCGCTGTTCGCCTACCTGTTCCTGATGCTGCTCATGGCGCTGTCGTTCGACAGCTGGGTGTGGTTCCCGTTCTGGCTCGGCACCGGCCTGGTCTTCACGATCGAGCGGATCGCGACCGTGTGGCGCGGCGGCTGGCGGGCCCGGATCCTCGCCGCGACGCTGTTCCCCGAGCTCTTCTACGCACTGTTCCTCGACATCGTCTACCTCAAGGGGATCATCGACATGTCCCTCGGCCGCAACGCCCAGTGGGGCGAGCACACCCCCGCGCCCGTGCGCCACAAGGTGGACGCATGAACGCCCCGCTGCTCTCCACGCTCGGCATCCTCTTCCCCGAGTCGCTGGTCCGCTCGCACGCGTTCGCCGTCCTCGCCGCGTTCGTCGCGATCAACACGATGGTCTACGTGACGCTCTCGGTCGCCAAGGCGCTGCCGAAGATCTGGGTCCGGGACTACCTGCCGCGGGGCTACGAGCGGGCAGAGACCCGCAGCATCTACCCTGACGGGCCGCGGTAGCTTCCCCGTGCATCAGCCGCATGTCATGCGCGGCCGAACGTCACCCAGCTGAGCCGTCGGGCGCCCCGCATGGTCTGGGCTGAGCGGAGCGAGCGCCCAACCAACACCGCGAGTCCTGTTGGAGACACGCCAGTCCCGAACGGGCTTCCGTCGCGCAGCCCGCCGTTTCTGGACGGAGGAGCGAGCGAGGAACGAGCGAGCGGGGGAGGAAGAAACGGCGTTGGCAGGCGGCGCGACATGCGCGAGCGGAGCGAGCGCCACAATGACACCGCGAGTCCTGTTGGAGACACGCCAGTCCCGAACGGGCTTCCGTCGCGCCGCCCGCCGTTTCTGGACGGAGGAGCGAGCGAGGAACGAGCGAGCGGGGGAGGAAGAAACGGCGTTGGCAGGCGGCGCGACATGCGCGAGCGGAGCGAGCGCCGAAATGACACCGTGAGTCCTGCACGCAGCGCACCGGGCCCGCGCCAGTGACCTCAGGCTGAGAGGTTCGCGAGCCACTCACCCAGCGCGGCGACCGCACCTGCCGACACACCGTGCCCTCCGGCGTCCCGCCAGGTCGTGGTGACCGAGCCGGCGTCGCCGGTCAGGTAGGCCCAGGTCTCGTCGAGCAGCTCGCGCGGGATGACCTGGTCGGCGTCGCCCTGCGCGACGAAGACGGGTACGCCGGCCAGCCGGCCCGGCGTGACGGGCACTCCCGCGTCGAACGGCAGCGTGCCGTGCAGGATCGCGGCGCCGGCGAAGCGGCCGGGGTGCGCGAGCACGAGTCCGCCCGCGAAGGCCGCTCCCCCGCTGAAGCCGACCAGCACGACCGGCCGCGCCTCGGGGCCTTCGGGGTGCTCGGCGTCGAGCCAGGCCCGGAACCACGCCATCGTCTCGGCCAGCGAGGCCGCGACCGGTCGGCCGATGCCGCGGTTGGCGAACCACGCGTAGCCGCCGCCCTCGGCGATCGGCGCCCGCACGGCGACGTACGACGGACCGTCGGGCAGGTGGTCGACGAGGCCGATGATCGACGCCTCGTCGGCGCCGCGGCCGTGCAGCAGGACGACGACGGGCGCGTCGGGGTCGTCGCCGCCCCGGCGGAGCACGACGGGCTCGGGGAAGGAGGTCATGACCCCAATATACTTGAATGTTCAACTAGATGCGATGCATGCCGACCCGAGCGCACCGCCGTACGAGCTGACGGCTCAGCGTCCGGCCGCCTCGGCACGCGCACTCCGACGGCAAATGTGGACACGTGTCAGGTCAACCTCACCCTTCTGCCCCCAACGGTCCGGTGATGTGTCTATGATGTGCGATGTCGGGCCGCGACCGACCCCCCCAGAGGTCGCGGCCCGGCGCCTATTTACTCCCAGAACACCCGGTCCACCACGGCGTGCGCGTGCCGGGTGACCCGCAGGTAGTCGTCGAGGAGCCGGTCGGTCTCGGTGAGCTGGTAGCCGAGGATGCCGGCGACGGCGCGCCGCTCGAGCACCGCGCGGGGGAACTCGTCGCCCGCCCGGCCCCGGGCGAGCAGGACGGCGTTGCGGACCCGGGTGGCGAGGCGCCAGGACGCGCCGAGGGTGAGGGCGTCGTCGTGGGTGATCAGGTCGGCCTCGGCGGCGGCGGTGAGGGCGGCCAGGGTCTGCGTGGTGCGCAGGCCGGGGACCTCGGCGCCGTGGCGCAGCTGGAGCAGCTGGACGGTCCACTCGATGTCGGCCAGTCCCCCGCGCCCGAGCTTGAGGTGGAGGGCGGGGTCGGCGCCGCGCGGGAGGCGCTCCTTGTCGACGCGGCCCTTGATCCGGCGTACCTCGATCGCGTCGTCCTCGGTGAGCCCGCCGACCGGGTAGCGCAGCGGGTCGACGAGGGCGGTGAACCGTTCGCGGAGGTCGAGGTCGCCGACGACGGCGTCGGCGCGCAGGAGGGCCTGGGCCTCCCAGACGTGCGACCACTTGGCGTAGTAGGCGGCGTACGCGTCGAGGGTGCGGACCAGCGGTCCCTGGCGGCCCTCGGGGCGCAGGTCGGCATCGACGACGAGCGCCGGGTCGGGACCGGGTACGGCGAGCACCCGGCGCACCTCCTCGGCGACCAGGCGCGCGAAGGTCGTGGCCTCGTGGGCGTCGGCGCCCTCGACCGGCTCGTGGACGAACAGCACGTCGGCGTCGCTGCCGTAGGACAGCTCGAAGCCGCCGTACCGACCCATCGCGACGATCGCGATCCGGGTCGGGACGGTCTCGATGCCGCGGGCGCGGGCGGTCGACTCGATCGCGCCGCGCAACGTGGCCTCGAGCGTCGCGTCGGTGAGCCGGGTCAGCGCGAAGCCGACGTCGGCGACGTCGATCAGGCCGAGGACGTCGCCGGCGGCGATCCGCAGCAGCTCGCGACGGCGTACGGCGCGCACGGCTCGCACGCCCTTCTCGAAGCCCTCCTGGCGCCCGCCGGTGGCGAGCATCTCGTCGGTGAGCGCGGCCGAGCCGAGCGGGTGGAGGTCACCACCGAGCAGCCGGACGCCGGCGGGCTCGCGCTCGAGCAGGTCGGTGCAGTAGCGGGAGGTCGCGAGCAGGTGGGCCAGTCGCTCAGCGGCCTCGCCCTCGTCGCGCAGCGTGGAGAGGTACCAGGGAGTGCGGCCGAGCGCCTCGCTGATCCGGCGGAAGCCGAACAGGCCGCCGTCGGGGTCGGGGCACTCGGCGAACCACTGCAGCATCGCCGGCAGCAGGGTGCGCTGGATGGCGGCGGTGCGACTGACGCCGCTGGTCAGCGCCTCCAGGTTGCGCAGCGCGGCCTGCGGGTCGGCGTACCCGAGCGCAGCGAGGCGAGCGCCGGCGGCCTCCGAGGACAGCCGCACCTCGTCTGCACCGATGCGCGCGACGGCGGTGAGCAGCGGGCGGTAGAAGATCTTCTGGTGCAGCCGGCTGACCTCGCGGCGGTGGTCCTGCCAGGTCTCCTCGAGCTTCTTCTGGGACTCCTTGAAGAAGCCGAGGCTGCGGCCGAGCCGGCGCAGCGATGCCTCGTCGGAAGGCACGACGTGGGTGCGCTGCAGCCGGTGCAGCTGGATCCGGTGCTCGAGCTGGCGCAGGAACGCGTAGGCGCGGTGCAGGGACTCGCCGTCCTCGCGGCCGACGTAACCGCCCTCGGTGAGCCGGGCCAGCGCGCTCAGCGTCGTGGGCGGGCGGATCGACTCGTCGGCCCGGCCGTGGACGAGCTGGAGCAGCTGGACCGCGAACTCGACGTCGCGCAGCCCGCCGGCACCGAGCTTGAGCTGGCGGTCGGCCTCGCGGGCCGGGATGTGGTCGAGCACCCGGCGCCGCATCGCCCGCGCGGCGTCGACGAAGCCCTCGCGGTCCGCCGCGGTCCACACCATCGGTGCGACCATCGCGACGAACTCGCGGCCGAGCTCGAGGTCGCCCGCAACGGGCCGTGCCTTGAGCAGGGCCTGGAACTCCCACGCCTCGGCCCAGCGCTCGTAGTAGCTCTGGTGGCTGGCCAGGGTCCGGCTCAGCGGGCCCGCCTTGCCCTCCGGTCGCAGCGCCGCGTCGACCGGCCAGATCGTGCCCTCGGCGGTGTGGTCGGCGCAGACCTGCATCAACTGGGCGGCCAGTCGCGCCGCGACCCGCTCGTCGCCCTCGTGGACGAAGAGCACGTCGACGTCGGAGACGTAGTTGAGCTCGTGCCCGCCGCACTTGCCCATCGCCACCACCGCCAGCCGTACGCCGACCGCCGCCTCCCCGACGCGCGCCCGGGCCACGACCAGCGCGGCGTCCAGGGTCCCGGCGGCGAGGTCGGACAGCTCGGCCGCGGCGTCGTCGACGCCGAGGTGGTGGGTCAGGTCGCGGGCGGCGAGGCGCAGCAGGTGGCGCCGGTACTCCACCCGCAGCGCGTCGACGGCCTCGTGGTCGGGCCTGTCGGTGACCGCCGCGATCAACGCGGCACGCACCGCCCAGGCGGCCGGGCGGGTGGAGCCGAGGTCCGGGTCGGCCAGCTCGCGCCACTGACCGGGATGGGTGGCCAGGTGGTCGGCGAGCGCGGCGCTCGCGCCCAGGACGCAGAGCAGCCGCATCGCCGTGCCCTCGTCGTCGCCGACGGCGGCGAGCAGCTCGTCCCGGTCGTCGACGGCGTCGGCCAGGCGGCACAGCCCACGCAGGGCGGCGTCCGGGTCGGCGGTCCGACCCAGCAGCGCGAGCAGGTCACCGGCGCCCGGACCGAGCTGCTCCAGGTCCGCGACCGCGCGGTCGAGCTCGACGAACCCGAGCCGGAGCAGCTCGGTGCGCTGGGTGGCCCGGTTCACGGCAGGTCCTGGATCCAGGCCTACAGGACCGGGAGCATCCGGTCCCGCTCGAAGGCCGAGACCTGACCGCGGTACTCGTCCCACTCGGCCCGCTTGTTGCGCAGGAAGTAGTCGAAGACCTGCTCCCCCAGCGTGTCGGCGAGCAGCTCGGAGTGCTCGGCGATCGCGATGGCGTCGTGCAGGCTCTTGGGGAGCGGCTCGATGCCGAGGCTGCGGCGCTCGCGCTCGGTCAGCGCCCACACGTCGTCCTCGGCCTCGCGCGGCAGCTCGTAGTCGTTCTCGATGCCCTTGAGACCGGCGGCCAGCACGGCGGCGTACGCGAGGTAGGGGTTGCAGGCCGAGTCGATGGTGCGCAGCTCGACGCGCGTCGACTGGCCCTTCATCGGCTTGTACATCGGCACTCGGACCATGGCGGAGCGGTTGTTGTGGCCCCAGCAGATGTACGACGGCGCCTCGCCGCCGAACATCATCCGCTTGTAGGAGTTGACCCACTGGTTGGTCACGACGCTGATCTCGCTGGCGTGGCGCAGGATGCCGGCGATGAACTGGCGCCCGGTCCGCGAGAGCTGGTACTCCGCACCCGCCTCGTAGAAGGCGTTCTGGTCGCCCTCGAAGAGCGAGAGGTGCGTGTGCATGCCGGAGCCGGGATGGGTGGTGAACGGCTTGGGCATGAAGGTTGCCCAGATCCCCTGACTCAGCGCGACCTCCCTGATGACCGTGCGGAAGGTCATGATGTTGTCGGCGGTGGTCAGCGCGTCGGCGTACCGCAGGTCGATCTCCTGCTGGCCGGGACCGCCCTCGTGGTGGCTGAACTCCACCGAGATCCCCATCGCCTCGAGCATGGTGATCGCCTCGCGGCGGAAGTCCGAGCCGTGGGAGTGCGCCGCGTGGTCGAAGTAGCCGCTGCGGTCGATCGGGACCGGCTCGTCGCCCGAGCTCGGCTCGTCCTTGAACAGGTAGAACTCGATCTCGGGGTGCGTGTAGAAGGTGAAGCCCTGCTCGGCTGCCTTGCCGAGGGTCCGCTTGAGGACGTTGCGCGGATCGGCGTACGACGCCGAGCCGTCCGGCATGACGATGTCGCAGAACATCCGCGCGGTGGCCGGGCCCTCGGTGCTGCGCCACGGCAGGATCTGGAAGGTGGTCGGGTCGGGCAGGGCCAGCATGTCGGCCTCGTAGACCCGGGCGAAGCCCTCGATGGCCGAACCGTCGAACCCGATGCCCTCGGAGAAGGCACCCTCGAGCTCGGCCGGAGCGACCGCCACGGACTTGAGGAAGCCCAGGACGTCGGTGAACCAGAGCCGCACGAACCGGACGTCGCGCTCCTCGAGAGCGCGCAGGACGAAGTCCTCTTGCTTACCCATGGCCGCAGCCTAGTGATCCCGGGTGACGGGCGTGTTGCAGCGCGACTCTTTGGTGAAACATCACCGATTTGGGCCGGGGGGTCCCGGGACCATGGTCCCGGCCGGGAGGTCCCGGTCCTCGTAGTGAGAAACACAAGTGGGGAGAACCACAATGTCTGTCTGGAAGAGCCGCACCGCTGCCGTCGCCGTGGGCGCCACCATCGTCGTGGGCCTCGGGGCGAGCGGGTCCGTCGCCGCCGACCTGATCACGTCGAAGGACATCAAGAACGAGACGATCAAGTCGAAGGACGTCAAGGACGGCACGCTCAAGAGCAGCGACGTGAAGGACGGCGACCTGACCGGCGCCGACATCGCGGACGGCTCGATCGCGCTGGCCGACCTCGCGCCCGGCGCTCGCGGTGCCGCGCCCGCGCAGGCCGTCGGCGTCAACGGCGTCGAGGTCGCGACCCTGGCCGACGACGTCGTCATCGCCCACATCGGTGGCCCGATCAACGACAACAACACCAACCTGAACACCGCGCTGACGCTGCCGGCGGGCACATACCTCGTCACCGTCGACGGCGCCTTCGAGAGCTCGGTCGACGCGACCGACGGCTCGGTCGACGTCTTCCCGCAGCTCTCGCTGTGGCTCGACAAGAACGGCGACAACGCGTTCCGCTGGCAGGACGGCGAGGGCGACATCAGCCCCAACACCCTGATGCCGACGGTCAAGAACCGCCACCGCTCCGTCAGCGGCACGACGGTCATCACGCTGACCGCGCCGACCAAGGTCGGCCTGCTCGCGTTCGGGTACGACGAGAACCAGGGCACCGCGCGCAGCGGCGAGATCAAGGTCACCTCGGCCACGATCACCGCGACCCCGCTGAGCTGACGGGCTGATCCCGACTCCACGATGCGCCGGGCTCGGGCCCGGCGCATCGTCGCGTGCGGCTCAGGTGAGCGCGAACATCCGCAGGTGCATCGGCAGCACCACGACCGACGGCCCGCGCTCGGCCAGCGCCTCCGCGAGCACGGACCCGATCGTCGCGGGCGTCGCCTCGTGCGCCGCGACGCCGAACGCGCGGGCGACGTCCACGAACGACGGCCGGGCCAGCTCGGTCGCGGTGGCCGCGCCGAACGCGCCGTTCATGTACTCCCGCAGGATCCCGTAGCCCCCGTCGTCGATGATCAGCCAGGTGACGTCGGCGTCGTGCTGCCGGGCGGTGGCCAGCTCGGCGATGCCGTACATCGCCCCGCCGTCGCCCGACACCGCCAGCGTCGGCCGGCCGTCCGCGATCGCCGCCGACAGCGCGGCCGGGAAGGCGAAGCCGAGCCCGCCGGCACCCTGCGCCGAGTGGAAGCCAGCCTCGCGCGGGTCCCAGACCGACCAGGCCCAGTAGCCGGCGATGGTCATGTCCCAGAACGTGTGCATCTCGTCCGGTACGGCGGCCCGCAGGTCCGCGAGGAGCGCCCGCTCGGGCGCCAGGTCCTGCCCGGCCAGACGCTCCTCGACCTGCTGCCGGAGCCGGGCCGCGACCGCCGCCCCCTGCCGCCGGGCCTCGTCGCCCGCGTCGGGCAGCCGGTCGGCGATCGCGCCGAGCGCGAGTCCGGCATCGGCGTGGATGCCGAGGCACGGGTAGTTGGAGCCGAGCACCCGCGGCTCCGCGTCGACCTGGATCAGCCGCCCCTGGGGCGCGAAGGTGAAGTAGTTGCTCGTGACCTCGCCGATCGTCGTACCGACGGCGAGCAGGACGTCGGCCTGCTCCAGCAGGTCGGTGGTGTGCCGGTCCTCGATCCAGCTGGCCGCCGAGAGCGGGTGGGCGAAGGAGATCGCGCCCTTGCCGCCGACGGTCGACACGACCGGCGCACCCAGCGCCTCGGCGACCCGGACCAGCTCGGCCGGGCCGGTGCGGGAGCGTCGTACACCCCCGCCGGCGAGGATCACCGGGCGCTCGGCCGCGGCCAGGAGGCGCGCGGCCTCGTCGGCCAGCTCGGCGCGGGCGGGCCGCTGCGGGATGTCGGTGACGGCGGAGGTCACCGGCGGCACCGGGGCGTCCTCGAGCAGCACGTCCTGCGGGATCTCGACCCAGGTCGGCCCGGACGGCACGGCCTGCGCGAGCGCCCAGGCGTCGGCGATCGCGGACGGGACGTGCGCCGCGTCCAGGACCACGGCGGTGGACTTGGTGACGTTCTGGGCGCTCTTCTGCTGGTCGTCGGTCTGGTGCAGCAGGCCGTTGCGGCGCCCACCGATCCCGCGCCGTGGCACCTGGCTGCTGATGACCAGGACCGGTACGCCGGTCGTGTAGGCCTCCTGCAACGCGCCGAGCGCGGTCAGCGCGCCGGGCCCGGTGGAGACGAACATGACGGCGACCCGGTCGGCGACGCGGGCGTAGCCGTCGGCCCCGAAGGCGGAGTTGTTCTCCACGCGCGAGCTGACGAACTCCAGGTCACTGCGCCGGATCGCGTCGAACAGCCCGAGGGCGTGCTGGCCCGGGATGCCGAAGACGTGGGTGACGCCGAGCGCCGTGAGCGTCTCGACCACGACGTCGCCGCCGTTGCGGATGTGGGTGCCGGTCATGCGTCCCTCCTCGATGCCGATCCGGAGCGGGTCACCCGGAGGGCGAACCACAGGTCGAACCGGTCGATCCCCGACTCCGCGCCGTGGCGTCGAGCGGCGCCAGGAACTGGTCGGCGAACGAGCGCGCCGTGACCGAGCACCATACGCGGGGCATGACGCCCGGCACGCAACACCTGCTGATGCCGGTGGGCAAGTCGCCGGGCGGCCCGGTCGCCAGCGTGCCCGCCGGGCAAGGCCTGCTCAACCCGGCCCGGCCGGTGACCGACGACGTCCCGGCGCTCGAGGCCAGCGGGTACGCCGGCGCACCGGGCAGTACGGCTTCCTGCCGACCCTGCAGCAGAAGGGTCCGGCGTCGTCGCCGCCAAGCTGCTGAGCTCGCCCGAGCGGCAGCACGCGTGGAAGCTGTTCAGCACGCTCGCGACCTTCGACGCGATCACGGCCGCGCTGGCCTGACCCGCGCGCAGCACCCCGGGCCCGGCTCGACCGGCTCGACGGTGGCACCGAACCGGCGGGCGAGCGCCGACAGGAAGCTCCGGTTGACCCCGCAGACCAGGTCGCGGTGGTCGGCCGCGAGCCGGTCGAAGGGGCAGTTGACCAGGCAGAGCGAGCCGTCGTCCTCCGCCCGCGGCTCGTAGCCGAGCGGGGTGAGCGTCTCGATCAGCGGCTGCCCCTCGACGACACCTCCGGTGACCGAATCGGCCGCGTCGTCCGCGGCCGCAGCCAGCGCGTCCGGCATCGGCGTCCCAGCCAGGGTCCGCTCCACCGCGTCGGCGAGCACCTGCCCCGCGAGGTCGTAGCGCCGGCTCGGCAGGCTCACGGTCAGCTCGCGGCGCGAACGGCGGTACAGCTTCGCGGGCCGGCCCGCACCCGGCCCGGTGCGACCCGTCAGCCGCCGGAACTCGGTGACGAGCAGGCCCTCGTCGACCAGCCGCTCGAGGTGGAATTTCGCCGTGTGCCGCGGTACGTCGACGCCGCTGGCCGCCTGGTCGCGGCTCACCGCGCCGGGCTGCTCCGCGACGAAGCGGTACAGCGCCCGTCGTACCGGATCGGCCAGGGAGCCGACCCGCGCCACCCGCTGTCCGAACGCCTCGTCCATGACCTGCTCCCTCCCCAGATTTTCTAGCGGACACGAGTCTTGTCGAAAGATCGCCGCAGGTCTACCGTCAATCGTGATGTCCCTTACAAACAGGGGACCGCTCGAGAAAGGGGCCAACCATGGCCAGCACCCACGCGTGGGACAACCTCACCCACGACATGCGCGAGGAGATGCACGACCTCACGCACTTCGCCACCGTCGACGCCGCCCACCAGAGCCGCGTGGCTCTCTGGGCGACCTTCGTCGCGCTCCCCGTCCTGTGGGGGCTCGACATGATGACCAACGCCGTCACCGACAGCACCACGTGGGAGGGCTCGATCTCGACGTGGGCCAACAACTTCCTGCCCGGCAACGCTGCCGACGCGGTGATGTGGGTCGGCGCGATCACGCTCCTGATCGGGCTGCTCGTCGCCGCCATGCCGCAGTTCGGCGCCGACGTGCTCGGCATCTGGTTCGTCCTGCTCGCGGTCAACCTGTTCAGCGTGGACCAGATGGCCTACCTCGGGCTGGGCATGGTTGCGCTCGCCGCGTGCTGCTTCTGCATGGCGCGGATGATGCGAGGTGACCACCGGCGCGAGGCGTAGCAACCGTCAGTCTGTGGGGACGTCGGCCGCCGGCACCGCCAGCCACTTGGCTGGGCCGGCGCCCGACGGTCATCTCACCGTCGACGGTCGTCGGCGGCATTCGCCGGACGCCACGTCCAGTCCTTCGGCAGGGCGATCCCGTCCAGGCCGATGCCCTGGAAGATCAACCGGTAGGCGTCCGGCACCTCGTGGCGCTGCCGATCGAACATCCGGTGCAGGTTGGCCCACAGAGGGGTGCTGTTCTCCGAACCCAGGTACTCCCCCGTCATCGTGCCGGGGAGGACCTGGGTCGGCATCCCGAGCTCCGTGAGCAGGCGTCGCGGGTGCGAGTCCATGATCATGACGACGAACTCGACGTCGTTGGCGAAGGCCGCTGTCACGATGCCGTGGTAGAGCGCGGCCGCGCACAGGCCCTCGCGTCCGGCACCCGGCCTGACCGCGACCGTGGCGATGTCCCAGGTCCGGCTGGGATCGACCCCGGCCGCGCGGGCCGAGCGCAGACCGTCGACCTCCCACGGTGGACGCGCCACGTCGTTGAGCGTCTTCAGGCCTGCCGGTCCCGGCGCGATGAATCGTGCCGTCGCCACGGCTTCCCCCCGCTCGTCCAGCACGGTCATGAAGCCGGTCGAGGCGAGGTACGGTCCGTACTCGGACGCGAACTCCTCCGCGGTGTTGCCGTACCTCTCCAGGAAGACGTCGGCCTCACACCGCATGGCAGCGGCGAGCTCCTCACCCACCGGGTCGAGCACGAACCGCAGGGGCGCAGCGCTCATGACAGCTTCCTCGTCGTCCGGACCGGCCAGGCGCCAGGTCCTCCGTGGTCTCATCCTGCCATCATGCGGTCAGCAGCGTGCTGGCCCTGGGCGAGCGCGTCGGCGCGCCAGCTGCGCACCCAGCCCACGACGTCGCTGGCCGGCATCGGACGGGCGAGGTGATAGCCCTGCACGGTGTCGATACCCATCTCGATCAGGGCGCCGAGGTCTGCGGCATTCTCCACCCCCTCGGCGACGATCCGCATGTCGAGAGCGTGAGCGAGCTGGATCGTCGATGCCACGATCATCCTGCTGCGGGTGTCGGTCGCCACGTTGGCCACGAGCGAGCGGTCGATCTTCAGCTCCTGGACGGGGAGATTGCGCAGGTAGGTGAGCGAGGAGAACCCGGTGCCGTAGTCGTCGATCGAGACCTGGACGCCGTGGCTGCGCAGGTCCTGCAACACCTCACGGGTGTGCTGAGGGTCGGCGAGGAAGGAGTCCTCGGTCACCTCGAGAACCAGGCCGTCGACGGGGATCTCGCTCTCCTCGATGGCGGCGTAGAGATGCGGGAGGAAGGCCTGTCCGAGTAGCTCGGTAGGGGCGCAGTTGATGGCGACCCGCAGGTCGAGGCCCGCATCGAGATGACGGACATGGTCTCGCACGGCCTGTCGCGCGACCGTCTCCGACAGCGCCCCCATCAGTCCGGCCCGTCGCGCCGCCGGCAGGAAGGAGACGGGGCTGATCACGCCATCCACGGGATGGCGCCATCGCACCAAGGCCTCCAGACCGGAGATCCGCATCGTGGCAACGTCCAGCTGCGGCTGGTACCAGACCTCGATCTGGTCATCGACGATGCCCTTGCGGAGGTCCTCGGCCAGCTGCAGTCGAGAGCGGGAGAAGTCGTCCAGCTCGGCGTCATAGAGTGCCGCCCCCATGCTCGAGCTCTTCGCCTGGTACATGGCGACGTCAGCCCGGCGCAGCATCTCGCCGCCGTCGACATCGTCGACCTGGGCGATCGTGATCCCGATCGAGCCCGACGGGCAGACCTCGATGCCGTCCACGGCGATCGGCTGCCCGAGGTCCCGCAGCACCTGGTGCGCGACCTCCATCAGCTCGATCTCGTCGTCGGACCCGAGGATGATCGCGAACTCGTCCCCTCCGAGCCGCGCGACCAGGTCGTGCTGGTCGACCGCCTCGCGCATCCGCACCGCGACCAACCGGAGCACGGTGTCGCCGACGTGGTGCCCGAGCGCGTCGTTGATCTCCTTGAAGCCATCGAGGTCGAGCATCATCAACGCCAGCGGCTTGCGGGCGGTAAGACCAGCCTCCAACCGGACCCGCACCGCTCTCCGGTTGGGAAGCTTGGTGAGGTCGTCGGTCTGCGACAGGGCGAACGCCTCGGTCGCACGGTTGGCGTCCTTGAGCGCCAGCCCCAACCGCCAGGCGACCGCCACCATCGTCAGCAGCGCTGGAGGCAGCGTGTAGTACGCGAGGGTCTCGTCCGGCCGGATCGTCAGTACGGCAGTGGCCACCGCACCAGCGCTGACCAGGACGGCAGTGCCAGCAGCCTTGGGGACGGTACGGATGACCGATTGGGGCGGGCGGCACGCCGCTGCCACGAGGAGCGCGAAGGCGCCGCCCCAGAGCGCGTTGCTGACATTGGCGAAGTCGTAGGTGCGGGCTGAGGCTTGAAGGGTGAAACCCGAGTCCGCTCCGGCCAGCAACGCGAACGCGACGCCCAGCATGACCGTCTTCCAGCGGTCGCCTCGGGCGTGGAGGAGCGCCTGCCCGAGGACCGCGAGCAGGAGGACCAGGTCGGCCAGCGGGTAGATCAGGGCGAGCAGGAGCGGCGCCCCTTCCTGGCCGGACGCCAACCGGATCGGGGTCACCAGGAGAAGCGACGACAGACAGGACGTTGCGCCGCAGATGACGGCGATGTCGAGCCACCCCCGCGTCGGACGCATCTGTCGCCGGTCGACGTCGAGCATCAGGTACCCGGCCATGCCGACATACGAGACCAGGAACAGCCACTCGCCGGGCGCCGGGAAGTGCGCACGCGTGGCTGCGCTCTCGGCATTGACCGCCATCGACCCCAACGACCAGGCGAAGACCGCAGCGAGCAGCAGGAGCAGGCCCGCACGCCGTCCCGGGTACAGGCGCGCCGCCAGCGCGAGGCGGAGGAGCAGCATCGGGAAGAAGATCGAGAGGGTGGTGAGCAGGATCGCCTGGCTCGTCTCGTGCGTGGCCGACTGTGCGACCTGGTTGGCCGCCAGCCCCACGACCAGCCACAGCCAGGACAGGCGGGCCACCACACGCTCGGCGAGCGCTACACGGGGCGATCGCGACCCGGACACGCTCCAGCTGCGCACGGCCATCGACCTCCCTCACTGCTCCGAACGGCCCAGGTGGGGCCCGAGATTCCAGTCGGCGGGCTCGGGGCCCTCCTTACCACATTCACGAGACATTTTCACCAGGCACGTCATCCGGCCCGCGATCCCCTCTCCACGCTGGCCAGCACCAGATCGACGTCGAGTGGAGCGGTCCGGGGATTGACGAAGCAGAATCGCAGGACGGTCTCGCCGCCGAAGGAGGTGGGGGTGACCAGCGCCAGGCCATGAGAGCGCGCATCGTGCGACCACTGCTGGTGGGCCGTCGGGGTCCACCCGCGTCGACGGAAGAGCACGACGGACAGCTGCGGCTCGGCGACGAGCTCCAGCACCGGGCTCGCCGCGATCCGCTCGGCGGCGTACCTGGCGGTGCTCAGGCAGGCCTCGACGGCACGGCGATAGGCGTCGGTCCCGTTCGCCACCACGGAGGCCCACACCGGCAGACCGCGCGCCCGCCGAGTCAGGTGCACGGCGTAGTCGGCTGGGTTGTCCGTGCCGACGTCCTGGGCCGACTCGAGGTAGTCGGCGGTCTGTCGGTGCGCAGCCCGCGCGACCTGTGGGTCGCGATACAGCACCGCAGCGCAGTCAAATGGCGTGAAGAGCCACTTGTGGGGGTCGATGGTGACGGAGTCGGCGCGATCGATGCCCTCGAACACCGGGCGCGAGGCCGGCACCAGGAGCGCCGCGCCGCCGTAGGCGGCATCGACGTGCAGCCAGATCCGGTGCGACGCGCAAGCAGCGGCGACCTCGTCGAGCGCGTCGACCCTCCCGCTGTTGGTCGCCCCGGCGCTCGCCACGACGGCGACCACGTCGTCGGCATCGAGCTCGTTCAGCACGGGCGCCAGGTCGGCGCCTCGCAGCGCGCCGTCCCTCGGTCCGGCCTGCACGAGAGTGCACCCCATGATCGCGGCCGCGGCCGCCACGGACGCGTGTGCCCCCGCTCCCGCGACGACGATGCGCGGCAACGGTCGCCCGGCGGCCACTCGCCCGTGGCGCGCGGCCACCAGCGCGCTCAGGTTGGCCATGGAGCCGCCGCTCACGAAGGTTCCGTGTGCCTGCTGCGGATAGCCGACGATGTCGCACAGCCAACGAACCGCGGCCCGCTCCGCCGCCACGACCGCGCCGGCCTCGAGCTCGCTGCCGCCGTAGACCGACGCCGCCGACAGCGCCGCGTCCGCGAGCACCGCAGCGGGTGTTGGCGCGCCGCCGACGAACGCCAGGTAGCGGGGGTGGTCCACGGGGAACGCCGTCGGCAGGATCGCGTCGCGCAGCACCTTCCAGGTGGCTTCGATCCCGATCCCGGTCGCGCTCACCGTCGGAAGCGACACGTGCTGGACGCCGCCGAGCGATGCGAACTTCTCGGGGTGGGACAGCCGATCGGAGATCCAGCTCGCGACGGCATCGAGGGCGTGGCGATCCTCGATCCCGAACTCATGCACGTCGACCCATCGTAGGGCAGTGACAGGGCTGCAGGCGGGTGTCCGAGATCAATCCGTCGGAACGTCCGCGTCCAGCTCTGCCAGCCACGCGACCGGGCTGGCGTCCGACGGCATCCGCCAGTCGCCGCGCGGCGACATGGTGCCGCCGGGACTGACCTTCGGCCCGTTCGGCAGCGCCGAGCGCTTGAACTGGCTGCTGAAGAAGCGCCGGACGAACACCTCGAGCCACTTGCGGATCGTCGCGAGGTCGTACGACGCCTCGCCGCTCCCCCACGCGTGGTGGGCCAGGAACGCGATCTTGCTGGGCCGGTAGCCGCGGCGCAGCACGTGGTAGAGCGTGAAGTCCTGCAGCGCGTACGGGCCGACCGAGTCCTCGGTGCGCTGCTCGCCGCCGGGGATCAGCTCGGGGGTGATCTCCTGCTCCAGGATCGCCTGGAGGACCTGGTCGGCCTCGTCGTCGTAGTGCCCGTCGTGGAGCTGGTCGGTGTCGATCACCCAGCGGATCAGGTGCTGGATCAGGGTCTTCGGCACGCCCGCGTTGACGTTGTAGTGCGACATCTGGTCGCCGACGCCGTACGTACACCAGCCGAGCGCCAGCTCGGACAGGTCGCCGGTGCCGAGCACGATCCCGCCACGGTGGTTGGCGAGCCGGAACAGGTAGTCGGTGCGCAGGCCGGCCTGGACGTTCTCGAAGGTGATGTCGTAGACCGGCTCGCCGTCGCTGAACGGGTGGTCGAGGTCGTGCAGCATCTGGGTCGCGGCCGGCTTGATGTCGAGCTCGGCGAAGGTGCAGCCGAGCGCGGTCGCGAGGCGGGTGGCGTACGACTTGGTCGTCTCGCCCGTCGCGAAGCCCGGCATGGTGAACGCGTGGATGTCGCTGCGCGGGCGGCCGAGCCGGTCCATCGCCTTGGCTGCGACGATCAGGGCGTGGGTCGAGTCGAGGCCCCCGCTCACACCGATCACGATCTTCGGCTGGCCGATCGCGGAGAGCCGCTGCTCGAGGCCGGAGACCTGGATGTTGTAGGCCTCGTAGCAGTCCTGCGCGAGGCGGGCCGGGTCGTCGGGAACGAACGGGAACCGGTCGACCTTGCGCCGCAGCCCGATGTCGCCGGCCGGCGGCTCGAGCTCGAACGCGACCCGCGTGAACTGCGACGGCTCGACGCCCTCGGCGAGCCGGTTGCCGTCGAAGGTGCCCTGACGCATCCGCTCCTGGCGCAGCCGGTCGAGGTCGACGTCGACCACCGTGGCCCGCGGCCCGTCGGGGAACCGCTCGCTCTCCCCCAGCAGGTCGCCCATCTCGTAGACCATCGTCTGGCCGTCCCACGAGAGGTCGGTCGTCGACTCCCCCTGGCCGGCCGCGGCATAGACGTACGCCGCGTTGCACCGCGCGCTCGCGCTGCGGGCGAGCAGGTGCCGGTCCTCGGCCCGCGCGATGGTGATCGGGCTGCCCGAGAGGTTGGCGAGCACGGTCGCCCCGGCCAGCGCGGCGGTCGCGCTCGGCGGGATCGGCACCCACATGTCCTCGCAGACCTCGACGTGCAGGTGGAGCCCGCGCACGTCGGAGGCCGAGAAGATCAGGTCGTTGCCGAACGGGACGTCCTCGCCGTTGAGCTCGATGCTGTCCTCGGCGGCACTCCGGGTCGCCCCGGCTGCGAACCAGCGGGCCTCGTAGAACTCGCGGTACGTCGGCAGGTAGGACTTCGGCGCCACGCCGAGCACCCGCCCGCCGTGGATCACCACGGCACAGTTGAAGATCCGGTTGCCGCTCGCCAGCGGCGCCCCGACCACCAGCACCGGCCGCAGGTCGGCCGAGGCCACGGTCAGGTCGAGGATCGCCTCGCGCACCGCGTCGAGCAGGGTGTCCTGGAGGAAGAGGTCGTCGACGGCGTACCCGGTCAGCCCCAGCTCGGGGAACACCGCGATCGCCACGCCGTCGTCGTGCAGGGCACGGGCCTGCTCGAGGACGCGGGCAGCGTTGGTGGCGGGGTCCGCGATCGCGACGGGCAGGGTCACCGCCGCGACCCGGGCGAACCCGTGGGCGTAGGCCGAGTAGAAGTCCACGGTGTGAGTCTAGGGAGCCGATGAGTCCGCGGGGCGGCCCCGGTCTTCCCGGCATGAGCATCGCCAGCAGCCACATCCAGCCCTGCCTGTGGTTCGACGACCGGCTGGAGGAGGCGGCCCGCTTCTACACCGCGATCTTCCCGAACTCCTCGATCACCCACCTCGGCCCGGTGGCGGGCGAGTTCACCCTCGACGGGCTGACCTTCCGCGGCGTCAACGGCGGCCCCGAGATCGCCTTCACCGAGGCGGTGTCCTTCTCGATCGTGTGCCGCGACCAGTCCGAGGTCGACTACTACTGGGACTCGCTCGCCGACGGCGGCCAGGAGTCGGTGTGCGGGTGGCTCAAGGACCGGTTCGGGTTGTCGTGGCAGGTCGTACCGGCGCGGCTGCACGACCTGCTCGCCGACCCGGACGCGCGGCGGGCGGAGGCTGCGAGCCGGGCACTGCTGGGGATGCGGCGGATCGTCGTCACGGAGCTGGAGGCGGCGGCCGATGCGGCCGGTTCCCCGGGCTCGGGGTGATGGAGCACACAGCGCGCGCGGCCGTCGTACCGGACTAGCCTCGTCAGTGCCCGTCAAACGAACGTGGACCCACACGAGTGGGCCGCGAGTCACCCGGAACGGAGCTCGACGATGAGCAGCACCACCCCCGAAGAGACCGCCCCGTACGGCGGCGGCACCGCCCCCGCGGCGGCCCCCGGATCCGCGCCGATCAAGCGCGTCCGGACCCACCACCTGCGTGATCTCAAGGAGCGCGGCGAGCGCTTCTCGATGCTCACCAGCTACGACCAGCTGACCGCGCAGATCTTCGACGAGGCCGGCGTCGAGGTCCTCCTCGTCGGCGACAGCGCGTCCAACAACGTCCTCGGCAACGCGACCTCACTGCCGGTGACCGTCGACGAGCTGATCCCGCTGACTCGTGCGGTCAGCCGCTCGGTGTCGCGCGCCCTCGTGGTCGGCGACCTCCCGTTCGGCTCGTACCAGGCCTCGCCCGAGCAGGGCTACCTGACCGCCGTCCGGTTCATGAAGGAGGGCGGCGCGCACTGCGTGAAGCTCGAGGGCGGCGTCGAGATGGTCCCCCAGATCGAGAAGATGACCCGCGGCGGCATCCCCGTCATGGCCCACATCGGCTTCACCCCGCAGTCCGAGCACGCCCTCGGCGGCTACCGGGTCCAGGGCCGCGGCGACGCCGCCGACCGGATCCTGCGCGACGCCCTCGCCGTCCAGGAGGCCGGCGCGTTCTCCGTCGTCATGGAGATGGTCCCCGGCGACGTGGCAGCCGAGGTCACCGCCAAGCTCGAGATCCCCACGATCGGCATCGGCGCCGGCAACCAGTGCGACGGCCAGGTCCTCGTCTGGCAGGACGCCTTCGGCCTGCGCACCGGCAAGCTGCCCCGCTTCGTCAAGCAGTACGCCGACCTGCGCTCGGTGCTCCTCGACGCCGCCCGCTCGTACGACTCCGAGGTGAAGTCGGGCGCGTTCCCGGCGCCCGAGCACACGTTCTGAGCGAGTTGGGTGGGTGAGAGTGACCCATGGGTCACTCTCACCCACCCAACCTCAGACCGCGGGAACGCCGAGCAGCCGCAGGTCCCGCGCGACCCGCTCGGGCTCGTCCCGCAGCTCCCGGGCCGTGCACCGCACCACCATCCGGTACGGCGAGGCCAGGGCACGCTGACGAGCGATGTCGTCCTCCCAGTGCTCCACCTCGCGGTGGAAGCCGCCGTCGACCTCGAGCACCAGCACCCGCCCGTCGGCCAGGCGCCACTCGCAGTCGGGGAACCGCAGCCGGCCAGCGCCCGGCGGAACCGCTCGGCGCCCTGCAGCGGCTGCATCCTGTCCACCCACTCCAGCAGCGTCTCGGGAGACGTCAGTTGCTGCTGCACCACCGCGGCCAGCACACCTTCCGCGACACGCGGGTTCCTCTGGGTCGAGGCGAAGCGCAGCACAGCGGGTTCGAGACGACACAGGGGCAGGCCACCGCCCCGGCGCCGCCACTCCCGCAGCGGGCGGCGGGTCCGTACGAACCGCACGCCCGGGAACCCGGCGCCGACGGAGGTCCCGTGCGGGACGAGGACGGTGACCACCTCCCGCTGCCAGTTCCGCAGCCCGGCGACCTCAGCAGCGGAGAGGTCCCCGACAAGCGCATCCGGACCACCGTGCAGGACGCCGATCCACCTCACGTGCGAGCGCGTCAGCTCGCCGGTCGTCGTACCGATGACCGTCGGGGTGTGCGCGACCCACCGCTACGTGGCCAGGCGGTGCCGGACCGCCCAGCGGTCGATGCCGAGCGCGCTCAGCTGACCGCGCGTGAGCAGCCCTGCCTGCGACGCAGCGACGCGCTTCCACTCCTCCGGGACCATGCCCGGAAGGATCCGCGATCAGGCAGGACCGTGCGCCCGTCCTCCACAGGCTGCTGACTCAGGTCAGCCCGCGCCGTGCCAGCAGCGGCTCGATCGGCGCGGGCCGGCCGCGCCACTGCGCGTAGGACTCGAGCGGGTCGCGGGTGCCGCCGATGCCGATGACGTGGCGCAGGTACGCCTCGCCGTTCTCGCGGGTCAGCCCGCCGTTCTCGCCGAACCACGCGACGGTGTCGGCGTCGAGGACCTCGCTCCAGATGTAGGAGTAGTAGGCCGAGGCGTAGCCGGAGCTGCAGCTGTGGGCGAAGTACGGCGTGGAGTAGCGCGGCGGCACCGCGGGATTGTCGAGCCCGGCGGCAGCGAGGGCGCGCTGCTCGAAGGCGGCGACCTCCTCGACCGACGTGGGCACGTCGTCGGGGCCGAGCTCGTGCCAGGCGAGGTCGATCAGCGCGGCGGCGAGGTACTCGCTGGTCGCGAAGCCCTCGTTGAACGTCTCGGCCGCGCGCAGCCGCTCGACGACGTCGGCGGGGATCGGCTCGCCGGTCTCGTGGTGGACGGCGTAGCTCGCGAGGACCTCGGGCCACAGCACCCACATCTCGTTGACCTGCGAGGGGTACTCGACGAAGTCGCGGAAGACGGCGGTCCCGCCGAACTTGGGGTACGTCGCCCGGGCGAGCAGCCCGTGCAGCGCGTGGCCGAACTCGTGGAACAGCGTGCGGGTCTCGTCCCAGGTCAGCAGGGTCGCCTCCCCCGCGGCCGGCTTGGGCACGTTGAGGTTGTTGACGACGACCGACGTCTCGATGCCGAGCAGGCCGGACTGGGTGACGAAGCTGCTCATCCACGCACCGCCACGCTTGGTGTCACGCGTGTAGAGGTCGAGGAGGTAGAGCCCGATCGGCGTGCCGTCACGGCTCACCTCGAACACCCGGACGTCCGGGTGGTAGCCGGGCAGGTCGGGGCGCTCTTCGAAGGTGAGCCCGTAGAGCCGGCCGGCGGCGAAGAAGACGCCGTCGCGCAGGACCCGCTCGGCCTCGAACCACGGGCGCAGCGCGGCCAGGTCGACGTCGTACCGCGCACTGCGGACCCGCTCGGCGTAGAACGGCCAGTCCCACGGCTCGACCGGGAAGCCGGCGAGCTCGGACATCGCGTCCTGCTCGGCGCGGGCGTTGCGGGCAGCCGGTACGGCGAGCCGCTCGAGCAGCGTGCGCACCGCCTGCGGCGTACCGGCGGTGTTGTCGGCGGTCACCGAGGCCGCGTGGTTCTCGAAGCCGAGCAGCCGGGCGCGCTCGGCGCGCAGCTTCAGGATGTCGAGTGCCGTGGCGCGGGTGTCGTGCTCGCCGCCCCGGCTGCCGCGGCTGCGCTGGGCCTCAGAGAGGCGGCGGCGCAGATCACGGTCGGTGAGCGAGGCGAGGTGCGGGTGCGCGGTGGGCAGCACCAGCGTCAGCAGGTGGCGCCCCTCGAGACCCCGCGCCTGCGCCGCGGCCGCTGCCGCCGACAGCTCCCCCGGCGTCAGCCCGTCCAGCGTCGCCGGGTCGTCGACGACGACGGCGAGGTCGTTGCTGTCGGCCTGCAGGGCCAGCTCGAACGCCGTCTCCTGGCTGGAGATCCGCTCGTTGAGCTCACGCAGGCGCGCCTTGTCGTCCTCCCCCAGCGCGGCGCCGGCGAGCCGGAGCTCGGTGACGTACCGCTCGACGAGGTACGCCGACTCGGGGTCCAGGCCCGCCCGGTCGTCGTACACCTCCTGGAGCCGGGCCCACAGCGCCGGGTCGAGCAGGATCGCGTCGCTGTGCGCGGCGAGCCGAGGCGCGAAGGCGGCGCGGACGGCGTCGATGTCGGGGTTGGCGTCGGCGCTGGCCTTGTTCCAGAACACGCGCAGCACCCGTCCCAGCGTGGTCCCGCTCAGCTCGAGCGGGACCAGCGTGTTGGCAAAGGTCGGTGCCGCCGGATCCCCGGTGATCGCGGCGACCGCGGCGAGCTGCTCGGCCATGGCGGCCTCGATCGCCGGGGCGTAGTCGCGGTCGTCGATGTCCGCGAACCGTGGCAGCTGGTGGGGCAGGTCGCTGGTCCCGAGAAGTGCGTCCGTCGTCACTCCCTCACCCTAGGAGGTCGGGCCAGCCTCCGGCGTGGGTTCGCTGGTGGGTTCGGTCGCGGGCGGCTCGTCGCTCGGCGCGTCCTCGGGCGGCGGTACGTCGGCCGGCGCCTGCTCGGGCGTCGGCTCGTCGACCGGCGGCTGCGGGTCCGGGGCCGGGGTCGGGGTCGGGTCCGGCGTCTGCTCGGGCGACGGCTCGGGGTCCGGGTCCGGGTCGGGCTGCTGGTCGGGCAGCGGCTGCGGCTCGGGCTCGGTCGACGGCGGGACCTCCGGTGCAGCGGGCTCCGCCGGCTCCGGCGTCACCGGCACGATGCCCAGCGCCGAACGGGTGCGGGCGAGGGCTGCCTCGACACCGGTACAGCCGCAATCGCCCGGCAGGTAGATCGGAACGGTGACCGGTCCGATCAGGAGGGCCGACATCGCCGTGGTCTCGGCCTGGTACTCGTCGACGAGGCGGCGCACGGTGCGGGCGAAGTGCGGGGTGGCGTCATAGGCGTGCAGTGCCTTGCGCAACGCCTTGGGGTGGGTCAGGTCCTTGCCGCTGGCGCAGAGCAGGACCGCGGCGCCGAGCGTGGCGTCGTCGAGGTCCTGCACGTTGCGCACCCCGTCGCCGTCGGCGTCGACCGCGACCTGCGACCAGGTCTCGGGCAGCAGTCCCATCGGCCCCAATGGCGCATCCCAGCGCGGGTTGCCGTCGAGGTCGCCGGCGTCGGTGTCGGAGACTTGGCTGCGCCCGCCCCTGCCGTTCAGCGGACGTCCGACCATCGCCGGCTTGATCCGGCCCTTGACCGTGATCCGGTGGCTGAGGTCGTCGCCCTGGCCGTGGTTCGACGCGAGCCGCCCGATCGCGGCCAGCACCAGCCAGTCGAGGTTGCAGGGAGCGGCCGCGTCGATGACCGTCGCTGCGCGTTGGTACGCCGCCACGGCCGCTGCCGGAGCGTCGACCAACCGGTCGCCGTGCCCCTCCGTGGTGGAGACGTTGCGGACGACCGCCGCCGACGCGCCGGCACCGGGCTCGACCGCCGCCGGGGGCGCGCCCGCCGGGGCGTCCGGGGCCGTCGTACCGTGGCCGGTGGCGGCAGTCACGCGGTCCGCACCGGGGGGTGAGGACGTGCGACCGCCGACGACTCCGGTCGTGGTCAGGACGACGGCGATGGCCGCTAGCACCGAGATGATCGTGATGGCCCGACGGACACGTTGCCCGCCACGCCCGGTGGCGACCCCCATGGTCCACCTTCTTCCTGGTCTGGGGCCTCCAGTGTTCTCCCGCGAATCGCGGTTGCGCAGCCAAATCAGGGCTTCTTCACCAGATGCGGTGCAATTCGTCCCCAAGATGGGTGAGAGGATGCGCCGGTGGCCGACCTGATCTTCCGTACCGGGACGATGGACGCCGGCAAGTCGACCCTGGCCCTGCAGACCAACCACAACCACGCGGCTCGCGGGCGGCGGGGCCGGTTGTTCACCAGCCACGACCGCGCCGGCACCGCGATGGTGTCCTCCCGGCTGGGCCTGGTGGCCGACGCCGAGGAGGTCGCCCCCGACCTCGACTTCTGGCGCTACACCGTCGACGCCCTCACCCAGGGCGCCCGGATCGACTACTTCATCTGCGACGAGGCCCAGTTCTACACCGCGGAGCAGATCGACCAGCTGGCCAAGATCGTCGACGAGCTGCAGATCGACGTGTTCTGCTTCGGCATCCTCACCGACTTCCGCACCCGCCTGTTCCCCGGCGCGGCCCGCCTGGTCGAGCTGGCAGACCGAACCGAGGTGCTCCAGGTGGAGGCCCTGTGCTGGTGCGGGAAGCGCGCGACCCACAACGCCCGCACGGAGAACGGCGTGATGGTCACCGAGGGCGAGGTGATCGTGGTCGGCGACGTCGACCCCACCGAGCACCCGCCCGCCGCGATCGACGAGGCCGACGTCGCCTACGAGGTCCTGTGCCGCCAGCACCACCGGCGCGGCGTGACCGCGGCCCGGGCGCGGGCCGTCAGCCTGTCGCCCGAGCCGCTGCCCTTCAGCTGATCAGCAGGCGCTGTACGCGCGGGACAGCGTCTTCTTCTTGCCGTTCTCGAGCTTGATCTCGACGCTCAGCTGGGTCGTGCCGGCCGGTACGCCGCTCACCACGTACGGGTGGCCCTTCCTCGCCTTCTTCGCAGCCTTCGCGAGCTTGCTGCCCTTGAGCTTCTTGACCGTGGCGCCGTTGGCCTTGATCTTGACCCAGGTCACGTCGTCGACGTGCTTGGCGAGCTTCTTCGTCAGGGTGACCGGAGTCGAGTGGGTGGTGCAGTCGATCTGGGACCCGAGACCGGCGTACTTGCCGGCGTTGCCGATCGCCGGCGCAGCCACGGACGCGGTGCCCGGCTGCAGGACCGAGATCTTCCAAGCGGCGGGCATGGCGAAGGCGATGAGTTCGATCCGAACCTGGTCACCAGCAGCGAACACGACGTTGTCGAGGTCGAGGACCCCTGCCTGGACCTCAGCGAACTCGGCCGTGTCGCTCGGGGTCGCATAGTCCGCGGCGACGCAGACGCCGTTGCGATAGGCGTAGACCGCGAACGGCAGCGCCATGGGCGGGCCTCCGACAGCCCCCGTGACGACGATCCGGCGCGGACCGCTGGTCTGGGAGAGATACTCGACCGCGTCGTAGGGCACCGGAGCGGAGGGCGTACCCGCCGGGTCGCACTGGTCGGTCGCGACGATCGGCTCGCGGAACACCTTGGTCTGTTCGGTGCCCTCGATCGTGCCCGAGAAGGACTCGTCGGCATGGGCGGCAGGTACGCCGACGGTCAGCGGGAGCAGGACGGCAGCGCCGAGGGCTGCCAGGAGCTTGGGGGCATTCATGGCTTCGACGCTAGGGGCTGCCGTCCGCCCTGTCACCGCTTTTCGGCGAACGGTCTCAGCAAGCGCTGTAAGGCCGGCTGGCAGTGGCCTTCTTGCCGCCCTTGAGCTTCACGACGACGTCGAGGGTGACGGCGCCCTTCGGGATGCCTTGGAGCAGGACGCCCTTCTTGACGGCCTTGCGCACGCCGCGCGCCTTGACCTTGGCGACCTTCTGGCCGTTGGCGGTGAAGACGATCGAGCGGACCTTGCCCTTGCGTGCGGCCTGCCTCGTCGCCTTCGTCAGGGTCGCGCTGGCAGTGCCCGTCGCGCACACCACCTGCTCGGGCAGGGCCACGTACGTGGTCGCCGTGCCGCTCGTGGGGCCGTTCGAGGACCCGGGCTGCAGGACATCGAGCCGCCACGGGCTGGTGGAGCGGATGATTCGGACCTCGACCTTGTCACCCTTGGCGACCTGGACGTTGTCGACGTCGATGGTCTTCGCTGTGTACTCGTCAGCGTTGTCGGTGTCGTCGTCGGCCTTGGCGCAGACTCCGTTGACGTGGACGAAGATGCTGAAGTCCTGGAAGCCCGGGCCGCCGTGGAGGACGAAGCGTCGCGGTCCATCGGTCGTGGAGGTGAAGGTCACCGAGTCGTAGTTGAACGTGCCCCGATCAGCCCCGGACCCGCAGCGCTCGGTGGCATGGACCGGGCGGATGAACTCCGCCGACGGGTCGGCACTGGTCACCTGACCCGACCAGGACTGGTCCGCGTGCGCGGCGGGGACGGACAGGGCGACCGGAGCGAGGGTGGCAGCGCACAGCACCGCGAGAACCCGAGAGATTTTCATGGGCGCACCATAAGGGCCCCCGGAAGCGGCGCCAGGACGGGGGTCAGCAGGCGCTGTAGGACCGGGCGGCCCGGGCCTTCCTCCCGTTGTCGAACGTGACGACCGCCGTCAGGGACGTCGTACCGGCCGGGACGCCGGCGAGCCGGACCGGTTTGCCGTTCCTCGCCCTCCTCGCGATCCTGGCGAGCTTCGTCCCGGTGAGCGTGCGGAGCCGCACGGGACCGGCGTTGAAGCTCACCGACCGAACACGCTCGATCCGTGCCAGCAGCCGCTTCGTCAGGCTCGCCGACGTCACGCCGTCCGAGCAGCGGACCTGGTACGCGGGGTCGACGTACCGCGCACCCCGTCCCGTCGTCCTCGCGTTCGC
The DNA here is from genome assembly GCF_057813895.1 of Nocardioides sp. F233. NCBI lineage: Bacteria > Bacillati > Actinomycetota > Actinomycetes > Propionibacteriales > Nocardioidaceae > Nocardioides > Nocardioides sp. F233. Next base: position 129,559 of record NZ_JBVASH010000003.1, on the reverse strand, counting down.
CGTGCCGGGCTGCTCGACGCTCAGCTTCCACGGCACCGGACCGTGCCAGGTCCCCGGGAGCGGGATGTTGCCGAGGATCTTGACCACGACGACGTCGTCGACGGCGAGCTCCACGCCCCGAATGACCAGCTCTTCGGCATCGTCCACCTCGGGCGGGTTGCCCGGTTGGGCGTCGGCCGCCACGCACACCCCGTTGCGATAGATCCACATGCCGAGGAAGGCTGCCGGATCGGTCGAGGAGCGCAGGACGAAGCGACGGCGCCCGGCGGCTTCGGAGACGAAGGTGACCGTGTCGGTGGGCAGCGGGTCACCGTGCTCGGCGCCCGCCGGCCCACAGGTCTGGGTCGCGTAATCGGGGAGCGTGTAGCCGTCCCACCACTCCTCGCTGCCGTCGATGGTCCCGCTGAACGACTGGTCCGCATACGCCACGGGGACGGCGAACGCGAGCGGGATCAGGGTGGCGGCGCACAGCACCGCGAGGAGCCTAGGGAGCATGCACGCACCCTAGGGGCGAGGTTGGTCCACCGTCACCAGGAACCTCAGTCGACGAGCACCGGGATCAGCATCTCGTCCGCCGTGAGCGAGCCGTGCATCCCGATCAGCTTGTTCTCGTACGGGAACCCGTCGGTCGACAGCACCGCGAAGTCGCCACGGCACGCGACCACCACGTCGCCGATCCGGGGCAGCACGGCAGGATCGACGGGTCCGAACCAGCCGCGGACGATCGCCTCGGCGCGGGTCATCACCTCGGCCCGGTCCCCCAGCAGCTCCTGCCAGGTGGCGACGACGTCGGGCACCGCGCCGCCGGTGCAGTAGAGGTGCCGGAACCGTGCCTCGCCACCGACCAGGGCGATGCCGGAGCGCAGGTCGTCGTCGGCGGACACGTCGATCCGCGACGAGGCGGGTACGTCGACCATGCCGTGGTCCGCGATGACGACCAGGCGCCGGTCGGCGGGCAGCGCCTCGCGCAGTTGCTCGGCCTCGTGGTCGATCATGGCGAGCTGCTGCAGCCACTGGCTGGAGGCGACGCCCCAGCGGTGGCCGGTCCAGTCGAGGTCGCCGTCGTAGACGTAGGTCAGCGTGGGCTGCCGCGGAGCGGGGGCGGAGGCAGCCACGACGGCGGCGATCCGCTCGCCGACCCGGTCGACGCCGACGTACTCCGCGCCCCGGTGGGCCGCGACGGTCAGGCCACTGCCGTTGAACTCGCGTTTGTTGACCACCGTGACCCGCACGCCGGCTGCCTGCAGCGACGAGAACGTGGTCTGGTGCGGCTGCCACTGGACCGGGTCGATGTCGGCGTCCCAGATCAGCGCGTTCAGGAGGTCGTTGGTGCCGGGGATCCGGGTGGTGAAGCCGACCAGTCCGTGCGCGCCCGGCATCAGGCCGGTGCCGAGCGTGGTCAGCGAGGTCGAGGTCGTCGACGGCACGCTGGCGGTCGCGGGCGAGGAGGTCTCGAGGAGCGCGGAGAGGTACGGCGCCGCGTGGGCGTACTTCTCGAGCAGCCGGGCGCCGAGCCCGTCGATCAGGAAGATGACGTACGACGCCGCGCCGGGCAGCACCAGCCCGGTCGGCGCCGGTCCGAGCGGGCTGCCGAGGGCGTGCGCCGCCGCGGGGACGATGTCCCCGAGCGAGCGGACGCCGTACGCCGGCTCGCAGAAGGCAGCCCCCGCGCTCTCCTCCACGGACTCCACCGCCGCCACTCGCGTCAGCCCCGGGTCAGCGCCGACAGCGACGCCGCGAACGACAGCAGCCCGCCGACCGCGTCCGTGCCGTCGGCAGCGGCCGAGACGCGCAGCGAGAAGTCGTCGGAGGACAGGGTGCCGGTGTAGCCGTGGTCGGCCTCGCACTGCGGGTCGTTGCACCCGGCCGGCTCGAGGTCGACCCGGTTGACCGCGCCCCAGCCGATGGTCAGCACCGCCTCGGCGGGCGGGCGCGGGCCGGCGGTCGGGTTGGTCGTCATCCGGGTCACGACCACCGACGCCACCGAGCGCAGGCTGACCGCCTCGGTCGAGGTGGACGTGTACGGCTCGGGCAGCAGGTCGTCGCCCGCGTGCTCGTCGGTGTGAGCCAGGATCAGCCGCGACGGGGTCAGCACGACCACGGTCTGGTGCCGGCGTACCTCGTCGCGCTCGAAGGTCGGCTCGTGGTGGACGTAGTACGACACCACGGGCTCGCCCGCGACCGCGTCGACGACCGCATCGGCGACGACCTCCGGGTAGTAGCCGGTGCGGTTGATCGCAGCGCTCAGCTCGGCGCTCCGGTCCCGGTCAGTCATGGCGGCATCTTCGCACGCCCGTCGCCGGCGTCTGCGAAGGACCACTCACTCGGGGATCGTGGTGACGAGATCGGGCATCCGGCGCACCAGCGAGTCCGGCCGCGGGTCCTTGACCGCAGCCACGCGCGCCGACGCGGTGAGCACGGCGGCCGAGTCGACGCCGGCGAGCACCAGCGACAGCTCCAGCGCGCTGACCTGCGGCAGGTCGCCCTGCAGCGCGGCGACCCGCGTGATCAGGTCCTCGATCGCCGACACCTGGACCGGGTCGGCACCGCGGTAGCCGAACAGCAGCGGCGAGCTCTTCACCTCGCGCACCATCCCCGACACCTCGTGCGCGCTCAGCGGCGGGATCCGGTACGACCAGTCCCCCAGCAGGTCGATGACCGGACCGGAGATGCCGAACGACACCACCGGCCCGAACAGCGGGTCCTCGAAGGACCGCACGGAGATCGGTACGCCGGTCGGCGCGTTGCGCTGCACGACGAACCGCCCGACACCCGGGTCGATCAGGCCGGCCAGGTAGCCCCATGCCTCCCTCATCTCGGGCCCGTTGGGGATGTTGCGCCACACGTGGATCTGGTCGGGGCGCTCGCGCACCGAGGCCAGCGTCGACTTGAGCACGACGTCCCACCCGAGCCGCTCGCCCGCGGCAACCGCGGCGTCGACGTCGGCGACGGACTCGGAGGGCCACAGCTCGATGCCGTAGGCGTGCAGCAACGCACGGACCTGGTCCTGGTCGAGCTCGACCTCGCGGTCGGCGGCGACCACGTCGGGGTCGGCGAGGACCCGGTCGACCAGCCGCCGGGCGCTGCGCGCGTCGACCTCGCCCGCGTCGGCCGCCGGGCCGTCGGGCGCGTGCAGCCACACGGCGTACTCCACCACCCGGGCCAGCGCCCGGACCGCCGCCTCCACGGCCGGGTACGACGGCACCGAGCCGCGTCCCGCCGAGGATCCGGCGACATCGGGGACCCGCAGCAGCTCGGGGATTCCCTCGGCACCGAGGAAGGACGACACGAGCGGCTTGTCGGACTGCTCCCCGACGGCCGCCAGCACGTTGGCGACCTCCTCGCCGGACACGTCGAGCGGCGGGATGTACACGGCGATGACCGAGTCGACGTCGGGATCGTCGATCGCGTCGTCCAGGGCGTCCTCGAAGTCCTCGGCGGTGGCGTCGGCACCGAGGGCGACCGAGCGGTTGACGACCAGGCCGACCGCGGACGCGGCGTCGGCGGCGAGCAGGCCGAGGGCGTCGGAGTTGCCGACGATCGCGACCCGGCGTCCGCGCGGCAACGGCTGGTGCGCGAGCAGCTGGGCGACGTCGAACATGTCGTCGAGGGTGTCGACCTGGATCACGCCGGCCTGACGGAACATCGCGTCGACCGCGGCCTGCGGGGCCCCGATCCGGCGGACCGTGTGGCCCATCGGCACGCCCTGCGTCGTACGACCGGAACGGACCGCGACGATCGGCTTGCGGGCCGAGACCCGGCGGGCGATGCGGGAGAACTTGCGCGGGTTACCGATCGACTCGAGGTACATCATGACGACCTCGGTGGCGTCGTCCTCCTCCCAGTACTGCAGGAGGTCGTTGCCGGAGACGTCGGCGCGGTTGCCCGCGCTGACGAACGTCGAGATGCCGAGGCCCCGGTTCTTGACCTTCTCGAGGATCGCCGAGCCGAGCGCACCGGACTGGCAGAAGAAGCCCGCACGGCCGCGGGCCGGCATCACCGACGACAGCGACGCGTTGACCTGCACCGCCGGCTCGGTGTTGATCACGCCCAGGCAGTTGGGGCCGATCAGCCGCAGTCCGTAGGACCGGCACAGCCCGGCCAGGTGGCGCTGCCGCTTGCGGCCCTCCTCGCCGGTCTCGGCGAAGCCCGACGAGATCACGATCAGGCCGTGCACGCCCTTGTTGGCGCAGTCGAGCACCACGTCGGTGACCGCGTCCGCGGGCACGGCGACGATCGCGACGTCGACGTCGTCGGGGACCTGGTTGACGTTCTTGTACGCCGGGAAGCCCGACACCGCGGGCGCGCTGGGGTTGACGACGTGGACCCGACCGGTGAAGCCGCCGTTGACCAGGTTGCGCACCAGCACCTGGCCGATCGTGTCCTGGCGGCGGCTGGCACCGATGATCGCGACCGAGCGCGGGTGGAAGAAGCGGTCGATCGACTCGGCCTCGGCCGCGTGCTCGCGGTCGCGCATCACCCCGATCGCGGTGTCGGTCGGGTCGATCGGGAACTCGAGGGTGATCACGCCGTCGTGGTAGCCGCTGACCACCTTGTAGCCGGCGTCGCGGAAGGTCTGGATCATCCGGGAGTTGTCGGGCAGCACCTCGGCGGTGAACCGGTCCACCCCGCGCTCGCGACCGGCCTGGGCCAGGTGCTCGAGGAGCAGCTGGGCGATGCCGCGGCCCTGGTGCTCGTCCTCGACCAGGAAGGCGACCTCGGCCTCGCGGTTCTCGACGACGTCGTAGCGGCCGACAGCGATCATCCGCTCCTGGAGGATCAGCACGAGGGCGACCCGGTCGCGGTGGTCGACGTGGGTGAACCGGCGTACGTCGCGCTCGGACAGCACCGGCATCGGGGAGAAGAAGCGGTAGTACTTCGACTCGTCGGAGACCCGCGCGTAGAACTCGACGAGCAGCTCGTCGTCCTCGGGACGGATCGGCCGGATGTGCGCCGTGCGTCCGTCGCGGAGCAGGACGTCGCCCTCCCAGTGCGCCGGGGGCGCCTCGATCTCGTCGGTGGGGGTCGGGTCGCCGGGGCTCACGGGGAGAAATCTATCGGCCCGCGCCACACCCGTCAGCGGCGCACGCGGTACTTGAGGTGCAGGACCCGGTCCCCCTGGACGACGACCTCGGGGTCCTCGAGGAGGTGCTGGGCGTCGACCGATCCGAAGTAGCGCTTCCCGGACCCGAACACGACGGGCACCACGTCGATCGCGACCACGTCCACCAGGCCCGCCGCCAGTGCGCTCCCGCCCATCTCGCCCGCGCAGAGCGCCACCACGCCGTCCCCGGCGACCCGCTTCGCCTCGGTGACCGCGGCGGTCACGTCGTCGAAGAACGGTACGTCGGCCTCCGGGTGCCACCCCTCCGGCTTCGGCCGGTGCGACACCACGAACAGGTGCTCCCCCGCCGGCGGACTCGCCTCCCACCCGTTCGTCTGGTCGAAGAGCCGTCTGCCCTGGATGATCACCCGGATGCTCTCCCACATCGGGCGGACGTAGGCCGCCGACGCCTCCGACACCGCGAACGAGCCGTGCCCGGAGCCGTCCCCGGTGAGCGGGAGGCTGCCGTTGAAGTACCACTCGAAGAGCGGTCCGACGTCGTCGTGGTCGTCGGCGATGAACCCGTCGAGCGAGGCCACCGCGTGCATCATCACTGTCGCCATGCCGGGGCAGACCCGCCGGCGCCGCCGAACTCATCGCAGCCACCCCGAGCGCCCACTTCGGCGTGCCCCTGCTCCACCTGTCGGTCCCACCCGGAACAATGGCGCCCATGGCACGGCGTACCAAGCAGGATCCCCTCCCTGAGGACTTCGAGGAGCACATCCTCGACACCGACATCCGCGACGAGATGCAGTCGTCGTTCCTGGAGTACGCCTACTCCGTCATCTACTCCCGGGCGCTGCCCGACGCGCGCGACGGGCTCAAGCCGGTGCAGCGCCGGATCCTCTACACGATGAACGACATGAACCTCCGGCCCGACCGGGGGCACGTGAAGTCCGCCCGTGTCGTCGGTGAGGTCATGGGTCGGCTGCACCCGCACGGCGACGGCGCGATCTACGACGCCCTCGTCCGCACCGCCCAGTCGTGGTCGCTGCGGCTGCCCTACATCGACGGCCACGGCAACTTCGGCTCGCCCGACGACCCGCCGGCCGCGATGCGTTACACGGAGTGCCGGATGGCGCCGGCCGCGCTGGCGATGACGGAGTCGATCGACGAGGACACCGTCGACTTCAAGCCCAATTACGACAGCCGCGAGTACGAGCCCACCGTGCTCCCCTCGGCGATCCCCAGCCTGGTCGTCAACGGTACGACGGGCATCGCGGTCGGCATGGCGACCAACATGGCGCCCCACAACCTGGTCGAGGTGGTCCAGGCGCTGCGCCACCTGATCCAGCACCCGAAGACCGACATCGACGGCCTGATGCGCTTCATCCCGGGCCCCGACCTGCCGACCGGCGGCAAGATCGTCGGCCTCGACGGCATCCGTGACGCCTACGAGTCGGGCCGCGGCGTGTTCAAGATGCGCGCCACCGCCCGGGTCGAGACGATCGGGCGCCGCAAGGGCATCGTGGTCACCGAGCTGCCCTACGGTGTCGGCACCGAGAAGGTCGTCGAGCGGATCAAGGTGCTCGTCCAGTCCAAGAAGCTGCAGGGCATCGCCGACATCAAGGACCTCACCGACCGCGAGAACGGCCTGCGCCTGGTCATCGAGGTCAAGAACGGGTTCGTGCCCGAGGCGCTTCTCGAGCAGCTCTACAAGCTGACCCCGCTCGAGGACTCGTTCGGCATCAACAACGTCGCCCTCGTCGACGGCCAGCCCCGCACGATGGGCCTCAAGGAGATGCTCGACGTCTTCCTCGAGCACCGCTACGAGGTCGTGCGCCGCCGCTCGCAGTTCCGCCGCAACAAGAAGGCCGCCCGTCTCCACCTGGTCGACGGCCTGCTGCTGGCCCTCCTCGACATCGACGAGGTCATCCAGGTCATCCGCACCAGCGACAACTCGGCGGCCGCCAAGGAGCGGCTGATGAGCGTCTTCGAGCTCTCCGAGATCCAGGCCGAGTACATCCTCGAGATGCAGCTGCGCCGGCTCACGAGGTTCTCGCGCCTCGAGCTCGAGAAGGAGCAGGAGGAGCTGCGCAAGGAGATCGAGGAGCTCGACGCGATCCTCGGCGACGAGGGCCTGCTCAAGAAGCTGGTCTCCACGGAGCTGGGCGACGTCGCCAAGACGTTCGGCACGCCGCGTCGTACCGTCCTGCTCGAGTCGGCCGGCACCACGGCGGTCGCCGCCGCGGCCGCGCCGCTCGAGGTCGCCGACGACCCGTGCTTCGCGCTGCTGTCCTCGACCGGGCTCCTGGCCCGCACCAGCAACGCCGACGAGATCGGCACCGGCGGCGGCCGCGCCAACCACGACGTGGTCGTCTCCGCCGTCCGTACGACGGCCCGCGCCGACATCGGCGTGCTCACCTCCGCCGGACGACTGATCCGGCTCGCGGTCCTCGACCTCCCGGCGATCCCGCCGTCGGCCAACGAGCCCAACCTCCAGGGCGGCCTGCCGCTCACCGAGGTGCTCGAGCTGGGCGCCGGCGAGCGGGCGCTCGCGCTGACGACGCTCACCGCCGAGGGCCCCGGCCTCGCGCTCGGCACCAAGCAGGGCGTGATCAAGCGGGTCAACCCCGAGGTGCTCGGCAAGGACGAGTGGGACGTCATCGGCCTCAAGGACGGCGACGAGGTCGTCGGCGCGGTCGAGCTGCGCACCGGTCAGGAGGAGCTCTGCTTCGTCACCTCCGACGCACAGCTGCTCCACTACCCCGCCGACTCGGTCCGTCCGCAGGGTCGCTCCGGCGGCGGCATGGCCGGCGTGCGGGTGACCGACCGCGAGCGCGTGGTCTGGTTCGGCGTGCTCGACCTCAACTCCCCCGGCGGCGTGGTCCTGGTGACCTCGTCCGGCTCCTCGACCGCCCTGCCCGGCACCGAGCCCGGCTCGGTCAAGGTGACCGACTTCTGGGAGTACCCCGCCAAGGGACGTGCCACCGGCGGGGTGCGCTGCCACCGCTTCCTCAAGGGCGAGGACACCATCGTGTTCGCCTGGGCCGGCCCCGCGCCCGCCCGGGCCTCGGCCGCGAGTGGTGCCCCGGTCGACCTGCCCGAGGCCAACGGCCGCCGCGACGGGTCCGGCGTACCGAGCAGCCAGGCGCTCGCCGCAGCGGCTGGTCCGCTTGCCGTGACCCTGGGTGTGTCAGGGTGAGCGCATGACGACCCCGACCCGCGTGGCCGCCGGCCTGCTCTCCGCTCTCGTCGCCGTCGGCGGCCTGACCGCCTGCTCGGGTGACGACGGCGGCTCGAAGGCCGCGTCGTGGTCCGACGCCGGGGCCAAGGCCAAGAAGCTGCTCGACGACACCAGCGGCATCGAGGTCTCCCTGTCGACCGGCGACGACCCCGGCACCGACTACCTGTCGGCAGCGAGCGGCACCATCGTCGCCGATCCGCCGGCCTTCGAGGGCACCGTCGCGGGCCGGGTCAGCGGGTTCGAGGCGAGCTCGATCAACGTCGTCTCGGTCGACGGCACGCTGTGGATCGACGCCCCCGTGATCGGCTGGACCGACAAGTACCAGCCGGCGAAGCTGTGCGCCCCCGACCCGGCGAAGCTGCTCGACCCGTCGACCGGCGTCTCCACCGTGCTCACCACCAGCACGGACGTGAAGGCCGGCAAGTCCGAGCGCGGCGGCACGGACAACAAGGAGATCTTCCACACCTACGCCGGCACCGCCACGGGCGACGCGATCCGCAAGATCCTGCCGTGCGCCGAGGGAGACGACTTCAAGGCGACGTACCGCCTCGACGACAAGGGCTACCTGCGCACCGCGCGGCTGACCGGCGTCTTCTTCAAGGACTCCGAGCCGCTGACGTACACCATCGACGTCACGAAGTACGGCGTCACGAAGGACATCTCGGCTCCCCAGTGAGCCCACTGCGATGAGCGCGGCGAACCGGCTGCTGCTGGCCTTCTGCGCGGTCGCCGTGGCGTTCGCGGCGATCGACACGTACGTCGTCGTGCTCGCGCTGCCCGACATGATGGCCGGCGCCGGCATCCCGGTCGAGGAGCTCCAGCGGGCCGCCCCGATCGTGTCCGGCTTCCTGCTGGGCTACGTCGCGATCCTGCCTCTCGTGGGCCGGATCGCCGACCTGCGTGGCCAGGTCCCGGTCCTGGCGATGTCGCTCGTGGTGTTCTCCGCCGGCTCCCTGGTCACTGCGATCTCCTACGACCTGCCCAGCATGGTCGCCGGCCGGTTCCTGCAGGGCATGGGCGGCGGCGGGCTGGTCCCGGCGACCATGTCGCTGGTGGCCGCGCTGTACCCCGTCGACCGGCGGGGTCTCCCCCTCGGCATCGTCTCCGCGGTCCAGGAGTTCGGCAGTGTCCTCGGCCCGCTGTTCGGCGCCCTCGTGCTCTCCTTCACCTCCTGGCGCGGGATCTTCGCGATCAACCTCGCCGTCGGTGCGCTGCTCGTGGTCGCCGTCGGGCTCGTGAGCTCGTCGAGTAGCCGCCGGAGCGACGAAGGAGCGCAGGCGGCGTATCGAGACGCTCCCCGACGGCTCCCCGACGTCATCGGCATCCTGCTCCTCGCCGCGACCCTGGTCGCCGGCTTCCTCACCTTCGTCGAGCCCGGCAGCCTGCAGCGCGACCTGACCTGGGGCCGGCTCTTCATCCCGTACGTCGACGGCGGCAGCCGCTGGGTCACCCCGGTGGGCGTCGCGGCGGTCGTGGCCAGCGTGTTACTGGTGGCGTGGTGCTGGTTCCGGCCGCGGGCGCTGGTCGACCTGCGCGGCTGGCTCGGCCACCTGCTCGCCGCCGACCTGCCCGGCGCGGGCCTGCTGGCGGTCGTCCTCGGCGGCATCGTGCTGGCGTTCGCGACCGCCGACCCTGAGGTGGCGGTGTTCTCGCCGCAGGGCCCGTGGTTCCTCACGGGCTCGGCCGTGGCCGCGGTGCTGCTGGTGCTGCACCTGCGCCGGGCCGACGCCCCGATCGTGCCCCGTGGCGCGCTGCGCGCGGTGCCCGCGTGGGGTTCCCTCCTCGTCAGCTTCCTCGTCGGCTGGGCCCTGATCGCGGCCCTCGTCGACATCCCGCTGTTCGCCCGCACGACCACCGAGAAGGAGTCCCAGCTCGGCGCGGCGCTGATCCTGCTGCGCTTCCTGGCCGCCCTCCCGATCGGTGCGGTCGTGGGTGGCTGGCTGCTGCGGCGTGCCAATGCCGGGGTTCTCACCGCCGTCGGCATGCTCGCCGCCAGCGGGGCCTTCCTGGTGATGGGCCAGTGGGGCGCGCACAGCCTCGACGGGTTCGCGTCCAATGTCCCGCTGGTCGTCGGCGGCTTCGGCTTCGGCCTGGCCCTCGCGCCCGTCAACGCCGCGATCCTCGCCACCACCGACGACGACACCCACGGCCTCGCCAGCGCCCTCGTGGTGGTCGCGCGGATGGTCGGCATGCTGGTCGGCATCTCCGCGCTGACCACGATCGGCCTGCGCCGCCTGTACGCCGCCCGCGCCGCCGACCCCAGCCTCGGCATCAGCGAGCTCGGCATCCTGCAGGAGCAGGCGGTCTTCCGCGGTGCGTCCGCGGCAGCGTTCGCGGCCGCCGTGCTCGCTGTGGCGCTCCTCTCGCGCGCCCCCACCCGGGACGTGGACACCGCCGAGGTGCTGCGCGCGGGCGGCTAACCTGAGGGTCATGGGTGATTTCGACGATCTGCTGAAGGCCAACCGCGACTACGCCGCGACCTTCGACCAGGGCGGGTTCGACGGCAAGGCCCATGCCGGTGTCGCGATCGTGACCTGCATGGACTCCCGCATCGACCCGCTGCGGATGCTCGGCCTCGACTACGGCGACGCCAAGATCTTCCGCAACCCCGGTGGCCGCATCACCGAGGCCGCGCTCGAGGCGCTCGTCCTCGGCGCCCACCTGCTCAACGTCGACCGGATCCTCGTGATCCCGCACACCCGCTGCGCGATGGCGTCGAGCACCGAGGCCGAGATCCACGACAAGATCGGCGCCGCCGTCGGCCAGGACGTCACCTGGCACGCCTTCCACGTGATCGAGGACCAGAAGGCGAGCCTCGCCGAGGACGTCCGCAAGGTCACCTCGCACCCGCTCATCCCCGACTCGGTCAAGGTCGGCGGATTCATCTACGACGTCGACACGGGCCTGCTGACCCAGGAGGTCTGACACGCACGGCAGGTTCCGGGCGTCCGGGACCTGCCGTCTGCGTCTTCTGCGCTCTCACGGCCGTCCACAGGCGCCGACCTCCCGCGTTTGCCGCACTGGGCACCGCGGGCACGGCACGGTGCATGACGGACGAGTGGCAACCGAGACTGCGTGGGCGACCGCAGCTGACCTGGCCGGTGCCGGTGGATCCCTGCGGACGCACGGGACCGACGCGCGGCCGGGCTGCCGGCCCGCGCTGGCGACGTACCGGGGTGAACCTCTACGTACCGACGTCGATCGACGGATCAACGCCCGAGCAACGCATCGTCGAGGCGTTCGCACGATCGCGCGGCCGCGGCGTCATCACGGGATGGGCATCCCTCCGTCTGCACCGGGCCGCCTACTTCGACGGCCTCCGACCTGACGCCAGGACTCCGGTACCCGTGCTCCTCGTCGAGGGCGGCGCCCGTCTCAGGTCCACCCCAGAGGTGCAGGTCGTGCGTGACCGCCTCCCCGACGCTGACATCGTGCTCGTGCACGGCGTGCGCTGCACATCCCCCGAACGGGCTCTTCTCGACCATCTCGCGCGACTCGACGACCTGCGCGAGGCAGTCGTGGCCATCGACATGACCATGGCGGCGCACCTGACGACGATCCGCCGGTTCGGCGCCCACCTCGATCGGCGCCCGGGTGCGCGCGGCAGTCGCTTGGCCCGGGAAGCACTCGCACTGGCGGACGAGTGCAGCGCCTCTCCTCAGGAGCCCCGCTTCCGGTTGATCTGGCAGCTCGACGCCGGATGGCCGCGGCCGCTGGTCAACCACGATGTCCTCGACCTCGACGGCCGGTTCCTCGGCCGCCCCGACCTGCTCGACCCCGACCGCGGCATCGTCGGCGAGTTCGCCGGATCCATCCATCGCCACCGCTCGCGCCACCGCACGGACGTACGCCGCGAAGACCTGTTCCGGCGCGCCGGCCTGGAGTACGTCGAGGTCGTCGGCGCCGATCTCCACGACCGGCAACTGGTGATCGATCGGATGGTGGCCGCGGCAGCACGAGCCGGCAGCCACCCGCAGGGCTGGCGGTTGGGGCCGCCTCCACCGCCCCTCGACGACATCCTCGACCACCGCGATCTCATGATCACCCTCGCCGAGCACGGCGTGTGACACGCACAGCAGGTTTCCACTTGCTGCAACCTGCCGTGCGTGTCTTCCGGGGTACGCCGAGCGCTACAACAGGTCCCGCAGCCGCTGGTCCACCAGCGCGCCGGGCAGGTCGCCCAGGCTGCGGCCGAGCGTGGCGAGGTCGCCGAGCGCGGTGAGCTTGTCGAGGAGCGTCGCCGTCGCGCCGACCGGGTCGATGCCGAGCGGCACGTCCATCAGCAGCGGACAGTCGACGGCCCCGCCGTCGGGCTCGGGCGGGAGTGCGCCGGTCCAGCAGCCGACCTCGAGCCGCAGGGGCGCGGTCGGGCCGACGCCGTCGGCGAGCACGTCGACGTACCAGAACAGCTCGCCGACCGGGATCCGCAGGTGACCGCGGCGCGCCTTGGCACCGCGTGCCTTGAGCAGCTTGACGACGGCGGTGCGGTCGGCGGCGCTCATGGCCTCATGCTGGCACAGGTCACACGGCCGCGGTGAGCCTCCCGAATCCGCTGCGGTGGAACACCAGAGGCTGCGCCGTGTCGGCGTGGTCGACGGCGTGCAGCTCGAGCAGCACGAGGGTGTGGTCGCCCGCCTGGACCTCGTGGTGGATGGTGCAGTCGAAGCGGGCGAGCCCGTCGTCCAGCAGCACCGCGCCTTCGGGGCTCACCGTCACCTCGACGTCGTCGAAGCGGTGCTCGACCGGGCCTGCCAGCCGCCGGCACACGTCACCGTGGTGCTCGGCCAGTACGGTGAGCCCGAGATGGTCGGCACGGCGCAGGTCCGGCCAGGTCTTCGAGGTGTTCGCCACCGAGAACGAGACCAACGGCGGGTCGAGGCTGACCGAGGTGAAGGAGCTCGCGGCGAGCCCGGTCAGCGCGCCGTCGACCTCGGCGGCCACGGCGACGACGCCGCTCGGGAAGACGCCGAAGGCCTCACGGAGCCGCCCCGGGTCGAGGTCCTGGTTGGTGGTCAGTGCGGTGACGCTCATGCGGATGCTCCCGATCGGTGGAGGGCGGAGGCGACCGGCCGGACCTGCTCCAGCCAGGTCGCGTACGCGGCCGGATCGTCGTGCTGGCTGTCGAGGACGTACAGGCCGCGCACGGTGGTGAAGCCGAGTTCGGTCAGCACCGGACGCAGGGTCAGCTCGGCAGCCAGGGAGTGCCCGGGACTCGCCCCCAGCATCAGCGGTACGGCGAGCGCGGGTCGGGGCCGCGCCTCGAACCGGTCGAGGAAGAGCTTGAGCAGCCCGGTGTACGTCCCCTTGTAGGTCGGGCACGCGAACACCACGACGTCCGCCTGCTCCACCTGCTCGACCAGGCGCCGGATCCCCGGGTCGTCCAGCTCCAGCAGGCCGGCGCCCACGGTGGCGAGGTCGACGACCGGGCCGGGCGTCGTGCCGGTCAGCTGGCCGGCGAGCAGCGTGGCGACGGCGAGGGTGCGCGACGCCGGCCTGGGATTGCCGACGACGACCGCTGTGCTCACGACACCACCTGACGGCCACCGAAGGGCACCGCTGCGACCGACCGGGCGGCCGGAGCCGGGTGCGACCACAGGCCCCGCCGGGCCAGCTCGGGCAGCACACCCTCGCCGAACCAGTAGGACTCCTCGAGGTGGGGGTAGCCGGACATCACGAACTCCGAGATCCCCACCTCGACGTACTGCTCGACGAGGTCCGCGATCTCGGCGAAGCTGCCGACCATGGCAGTACCGGCGCCGCCCCGGACGAGACCGACCCCGGCCCACAGGTTCGGGTGGATCTCCAGCGAGTCCCTGCTGCCGCCGTTGAGCGCCAGCATCCGGGCCTGGCCCACCGACTCGCTGCGCCGCAGGCCCCCCTGGACCTGCGCGATCTGCTCGTCGTCGATGCCGTCGAGGAGCCGGTTCGCCTCGGCCCAGGCGGCCTCGGACGTGTCGCGGGCGATCGAGTGGAGCCGGATGCCGAAGCGCAGCTGACGCCCCTCGTCGGCGGCCAGCTTGGAGACCCACTCGATCTTCTCCCGTACGGCGGCCGGCGGCTCGCCCCAGGTGAGGTAGACGTCGACGTGCCTGGCGGCCACCCGGCCGGCGGCCGGCGACGATCCTCCGAAGTAGATCTCCGGCAGCGGGTCGGGGATCTGCGCCAGCACCGCGTCGTCGAGCCGGTAGTGCTCGCCCTCGTGGGTGACGGTCTCCCCCGCCCACAGCGCGCGGACCAGGTGCAGGAACTCGTCGCAGCGCTCGTAGCGGCCCTCCTTGTCGAGGTGGTCGCCGTACATCCGCTGCTCGTGGGACTCACCCCCGGTGACCACGTTCAGCAACAGCCGGCCGCCGGACAGGTTCTGGAAGGTGCCGGCCATCTGGGCCGCGAGGAACGGCGAGGTGAGACCGGGCCGGAAGGCGACGAGGAACTTCAGCCGGTCCGACAACGAGCTCAGCATGGCCGTCGAGACCCAGGCGTCCTCGCACCAGGCCCCCGTCGGGGTCAGGGCCGCCTCGAAGCCGAGCTGCTCGGCGCTGCGCGCGATCTGGCCGAGGTAGGCGACCGAGTTCGGCCGCTCTCCCGCGAACGAGGTGACGCCGTGTCCCCCGCCGACCACGTGTCGTCCGTCGCCGCCGTTGGTGGGCAGGAACCAGTGGAACTTGAGCTGTTGAGTCATGTCGTCCTTCTGCGAGTCCGCGGGTGGGTGGTCAGAGCTGGCCGTGGTTGGGAGGCAGCTGGCCGTCGAGGGCCCAGCGCCCCAGGTGGCGCACCTTCCAGGCGGCCGGGTCGTGGAGGGTGTGGGTGCGCGCATTGCGCCAGTGGCGGTGCAGGTTGAGGGAGTCGTGGGCGGACCGGGTCCCGCTGACCTCGAAGAGCCGCGTTCCCGCCTCCAGGCTCGCGCTGGTCGTCGCGGCCCGCGCCGCCGCGACCGCGAGGCTCGCGGCACCGGCCGATTCTGCATCGAGATCGGCGTCGGCCCGGTCGACCGCGCGACCGGCCGCGGCGACCAGCGCCTCCGCCGCCCGCACCGAGAGCTCGAGCTCGCCGAAGGCCTGGACGACCGTGGGGTCGTCGGCGTGCCGGGAGATGCCGAGCTCCGCGATGGCGTCCGGGTAGGGCCGGCTCTTGGTGGTGACGAACTCCGCCGCATCGGCGAGGGCGGCGCGGGCGATGCCCGCGTCGATGGCCGCGTGCAGCAGCTGCGCGAAGGCGCCGTAGGTCTGCGGCCCCTCGAAGGTCAGGTGGTACGGCGTGACCCGGTCCGCGCTGACGGCGACGCCGACGAGCCGCACCGTGCCGCTGGCCGTCGTGCGCTGGCCCATGCCGTTCCAGTCGTCGACGACGCTCACGCCCGCGGCGTGCCGCTCGACCCAGGCGACGTGCAACGGCCCGTCGACGCCGAGGTGGCTCAGCACCGGGATCCAGTCGGCGAGCAGGGCGCCGGTGGCATAGCCCTTCTCCCCGTCGAGCACCCAGCCGTCGGCGCCGTCGGGCCGCAACGTGGTCCGGAAGTCACGCACGTGGCGGCTGCCGATCTCGGACTGGGCGTTGCCGAAACGCTTGCCTGCCAGGACCTCGCCGAAGAAGAACGCCTGCTGGTCGGGCGTGCCCTGGTGGCTGAGTGCGTTGACGTAGACGAAGTGGCTGTGCGGGATCTGCGCGACGCTCGGGTCGCCGGTGGCCAGCAGCCGGAACGCCTCGGCCAGCACCGACGCCGGGAGTCCGGCGCCGCCGTACGCCGCAGGCACGGTCACCGCGAGCAGCCCCGACGCGGACAGCTCGTCCAGCTCGTCGACGGGCAGCACCCGGTCGGCGTCGCGCGCGGCGGCGCCCTTGGCGAACCGCTCGCCGAACTCGGCGGCGACGGCGAGCGCCTCGTGGTCGGACAGGACGGGGACCGGCATCAGACCCGCTCCAGCTCCGCCGCCTCGAGCTCCCGCACGATCGGGAGCACCTCGCGCCCGAAGTACTGCACGTCCTCCTGGAAGTGCAGGAAGCCGAGCAGGAACAGGTCCACGCCCCGGCGCTTGTACTCCAGCATCCGGTGGGCGATCTGCTCCGGCGTGCCGATCAGGCCGGTACGGAAGCCGTCGTTGTACTGCACGAGGTCGGCGAACTCCGAGTCCTGCCACATGCCGACCTTGTCGCCCGTCGACTGCCCGGCCTGCTTGACCGCGGACCCGAACCCTTCGACCGCCTCACGGTCGGCCTTGTCGACGATCTCGCGCAGTACGTCGCGCGCCTGTGCCTCCGTGCTCCGGCCGATGAGGAAGCCGTTGACACCGAAGCGCACCTGCCCGGCCCGGCCGTTGACCGCGGCGACGTCGCTGACGTCGTGGATCTGCTCGGCGATGCCGTCGGGCGTGTTGCCGTTCATGAAGTACCAGTCGGCGACCCGGCCGCCCATGCCGCGGGCGTCGGTCGAGTTGCCGCCCATGAAGATCTCGGGGTGCGCGCGCCCGGGTACGTCGTACGGCTTCGGCTTGAGGTCGAAGTCGTGCAGCCGGTAGAAGTCGCCGTTGAGCTCGGCGTGCTCGCTGGTCCAGATCTCCCGCAGGTAGCGGATGAACTCCTCCGAGCGGCGGTAGCGCTCGCCGTGCTCGAGCCACGGCTCGCCGAGCTTGGTGAACTCGTCCTTGAACCACCCGCTGACGACGTTCACGCAGAACCGGCCCTTGGTGTACTGGTCGGAGCTCGCGACCAGCTTGGCGAGCACGCCCGGCTGCCACAGTCCCGGGTGGACCGCCGCGATCACCTTGAGCCGCTCGGTCGCCAGCGCGATCGCGAGACTGATCGAGGTCGACTCGTGCTGGTAGGCGGCGCCGTACGACGCGATGTAACGCACCTGCGACAGGGCGTAGTCGAAGCCGTTGGCCTCGGCGAGCCGGGCGAGCTCGAGGTTGTAGTCCAGGCCCCAGTCGGTGCGCTGCTCGATCTTGCTCACCACGAGGCCGCCGCTCACGTTCGGCACCCAGTAGGCGAACTTCAACGGCTCGGGCGCGCGGGTCGGATTGCTGGTCATCGCTGCTCCTCAATTCGGGTATGTCGATCAGATTGCTTGTCTTTGACGGGCCGAACAAGGCCCAACGGTGCGTTTCGCCGTCGCAATGGACGACGGAGCCATCGGCAGCGCCTTCCACTCCACGCAGATCCGGCCCCGGGCGTGCTGCGCTACGCTTTTCATAGTAACTAACTGTACTTACTGCATTTGAGGGGACGTCATGAGGATCGAGCAGCTGGAGTACGTCGCCGCCGTGACACAGCACGGGTCGTTGCGGCGCGCGAGCGAGAGCCTGCACATCTCGCAGCCCGCGCTCAGCGAGGCGGTGAGCAAGCTCGAGCGGGAGCTCGGGGTGACCCTGCTCGACCGCCGTCGTACCGGCGCCCGGATCAGTCGCCAGGGCCTGGACCTGCTGCCGAACATGGTCGCCGTCCTGGATGCGGTCGACCGGCTCCGGACATCTGCGGGCGACCAGCACAACGTGAGCCGCACCGTCCGGATCGGCACGGTCAACGCGGCCACCTCGACCCTGCTGGTGCCGGCCTCACGCGAGTTCCAGGACTCCGCCCCGAACGCGACCGTCGAGGTCCTCAACGTCCAGCAGGCCGAGATCCACCAGGGCCTGCTCGAGGGATCGCTCGACCTGGGGCTGGTGAACCTGCTGGCCGGCGACGAGCCCGCCCACGACCTGCTCGGCACCGCCCTGCTGCACGGGCGCCCTGTCGTCGTGATGCCGGCCGACCATCCGCTGGCCGCCGGGGACGAGGTGAGCGTCGACCAGCTGCGCGAGGAGCGCTTCGTCGCGATGCGCGCCGGCTACGTCATGCACCGGTTCGCCCACCGGATCTTCGGGAGCAGGATGCCGCGCGTGTGCCACACGACCGACGGTGCCGAGATGGGCAAGTTCATGGTCTCCCAGGGCTTGGGCGTGACCGTGCTCCCCGACTACAGCGTCCTCGGCGATCCGCTGGAGCTCGCCGGGCTGATCACCGCCCGCCCGATCGCGGACGACGCCACCCGGGTCACCCTGGTCCTGCTGCAGCGCAGGACCGATCACGTCCGAGCCGCGGTCCGCGACCTCCACGCGGCGCTCGTCGCGCACGCGCGGAGGCTCGCGGCCTGAGTCCCTCCGGACCCGCGTCAGCTCGCCGAGACCGGGGCCAGCTGGCCGGACAGGTTCGGGTCGTCGTTCGTGGCGAGGTACTCCTGGACCCGCGGGTCGAAGAAGACCTTCTGCAGCTTCGCCACCTGCGGGTCGTCCAGGTACGCCGTGCCGACGACCAGCTGACCGGCGAACTCCTTGGGCGCGTCGGGGGCGTAGATCCGCTGGTCGTCCGGGGTGCCCGCGTCGACGAAGGACATGTTGTAGTCGACGACGGCGTCGACGGAGTCCAGGGTGCGCGGCCCGGCTCCGTACTCCATGTAGGTGAACCGGAAGCCCCGCGGGTTGCTCGCGATGTCCTGCTCGGTCGCGGCCCAGGGGTTCACGCCGTCCTTGAAGGTGAGGACGCCGGCCCGCTCGAGGATCCACAGCGCCTGCGCGGTGTTGGCCGGGTCGTTGAGCAGCGCGATGGTGGCGCCGTCCGGGAGCTCCTCGAGTGAGCCGAAGCGGGCCGAGTAGATCGAGTAGGACCACTGGAACACCGGCCCGAGCGCGGTCAGCTCCATCCCCGTGGAGTCGGTGACCTGCTGGAGCCAGTGCTTGTGCTGGTAGATGTTCGCGATGTACTTGCCGTCGGCCGTGGCCTGGTCGAGCTGGTTGCCGTCCTCGATCCCGACGCCGTCGATGCGGACGCCGTAGTCGGGCGCGATCTCCTTGTCGAGGTACTCCAGGAACGCCTGCTCCGAGGCGGAGCTGGCCTGGTAGGCGATCGAGAAGTCGTCGGAGAAGTGGCTCCCGGCGACGGCCTTCTCGCCGTCGCCCGTGCCGCGCAGCACGAGCGCGACGGCGACGCCGATCAGCACGACGCCGACGACGGCGAGGATCAGCCGGCGGCGGCTGCGGCCACCGCCGAGGTCGATGTCGGGACGGTCGTCCGGGGTGCGGGTCTCGGGGGTCGAACGGGTGGTGGACATGGGCGTACTTTCCTTTCGAGGAGGGCGACGACGGCGCGGGGGCGCGTCGGCGTCAGTGCGTGAGCGCGCGGACGGCGCGGTCGCCGGTGAACTGGATCAGCTGCACGAGAGCGACGAGCAGGACGATGCAGGCGATCATGATGGTGTTGTCGAAGCGGCGATAGCCGTAGTTGACCGCCAGGTAGCCGATGCCGCCGGAGCCGATCGCCCCGGCGATGGCGGAGTACTCGATCATCGCGATGACATTGAGGGTGAACCCGGCGACCAGGCCCGGCAGCGCCTCGCGCAGCTGGATGCCCGCCATGATCTGCCACCTGCTGGAGCCGGTCGCGAGACCGACGTCGAGCAGGTCGCCGGGGACCTCACGCACGGCGTTCTCGGTCAGCCGGGCGAAGAAGGCGACGCCGGCCACCGCCATCGGGATGAGCGCCGCCTTGAAGCCGATGGTCGTGCCGAACACCAGCTTGGTGACCGGGATGATCGCGGCCATCAGCACCAGGAACGGCAGTGACCGGCCCAGGTTGGCGATCCAGCTGATCGTGACGTGGGCGCTCCGGTTCGGCGTGAGCCCGAGCGGCGAGGTGTTGAAGATGAGGAGCCCGAGGGGGCCGCCGAGCAGGACGACGATCGCCATCACCAGTCCGACCATGCGCGCCGTCTCGCCCAACGCGGGCAGCAGTAGGTCGGGGACGTCGGGCCACGGCGTGGCGATCAGCGGGACCGTGGCGCTCATGCGGCCGGCTCCCGGTCCACCAGGGCCGCGGGCGCGGCACCCGGCGCGGCGTCGGTCTCGGCCACCACCCCGAGCCGGCGGAAGGTCGCGACGACGGCGTCCGCCGCGAGGTGGGGCGGCAGGCCGACGACCAGGCGCCCGACCGGAACCGCGTCCGCCTCCTCCACCAGGGCGGCCAGGACGGCGACGTCCGTGCCGAGGTCGCGGCCGGCCCGCGTGAGCCAGGTCGGCGCTACGTCGCCCGCGAGCCGCAGGCGCCACTGCCGCAGTCCCGGCGCGGGCAGCACCGGCGGCATGGGCAGCAGGGCCTGCGCGAGCGGCGAGTCGGAGCGTCGTACGACCTCGTTGACGGGGCCCTGCTCGACGATCCGGCCGTGGTCGAGCTGGGCCACGTGGTCGGCGATGCCGCGCACCACGTCCATCTCGTGGGTGATCACGAGGATCGTCACCCCCAGGTCGTCGCGCAGCTCGGTCAGCAGCGCGAGGATCGCCCGGGTCGAGTCGGGGTCGAGGCCCGAGGTCGCCTCGTCCGAGAGGAGCACCGACGGCTGGAGCGCCAGGCCGCGGGCGATGCCGATGCGCTGGCGCTGGCCGCCGGAGAGCTGGGAGGGGTAGTGGTTGGCCCGGTGGAGCATGTCCACGCGCTCGAGCAGCTCCCCGACCCGGCGGCGCACCTCGGAGTCGGCGACGCCCTGGTGGCGCAGCGGCAGGGCGACGTTCTGCGCCGCCGTCAGCCGGCGGAGCAGGCTCGCCGACTGGAACACGGTGCCGATCTGCTGGCGGGCGCGGCGCAGCTCCTTGCCGGAGAGTGCCGCGAGGTCCTGCCCGCGCACCGTGACGCTGCCGCTGGACGGGCGCTCCAGGGCATTGACGCAGCGCGCGAGGGTGCTCTTGCCGGCCCCGCTCGGGCCCACGACCGCCGCGATGCGGCCGTCCGGGACCCGCAGGTCGATGCCGTCCAGCACGGTGGTCGAGCCGTAGCTCTTGGTCAGTCCGGAGATCTCGATCATGGCAGTCCTGTCGTCGAATCAATCTCGACTGACTTTATGGACTTTGAGTGATCCCGCTAGAGACCTGGGCCACAGAACCCGCATGGTTCCGCCGATGCCACCGTCGGCGAATCCGGTCGGAGCGTCAGCGCGGAACCCGGAAGCCGCGCAGGGACGCGTCCACCGGGTCGTCGAGGCTCACGCGTCGAGCGTCTCCATGTCGACCTCGTACGCCCCCTGGATGATGAACTCCTTGCGCGGCGCGACGTCGCTGCCCATGAGCAGCTCGAACACCTCGGAGGCCACCTCGAGCTCGTCGACCGTCAGCCGGCGCAGGGTACGACGGCGCGGGTCCATCGTGGTCTCGGCCAGCTGGTCGGCGTCCATCTCGCCGAGACCCTTGTAGCGCTGGACCGGGTCCTTCCACTTCACGTTCTTCTTCTTGAGCTCGGCCAGCTTGCGCTGCAGCTCGTCGTCGGAGTACGTGTAGACGTACTTCTCCTGGCCCTTCTTGGGGTTGGAGATCTCGATGCGGTGCAGCGGTGGGACGGCGGAGTAGACGCGGCCGGCCTTGACCAGGTCGGGCATGTACTTGAAGAAGAGGGTCGCGAGCAGGGTCCGGATGTGGGCGCCGTCGGAGTCGGCGTCGGCCATGAAGATGATCCGGCCGTAGCGGCGGGCGTCGAGCTCGAAGGTGCGCCCGGAGCCGGCGCCGACGACCTGAATGATCGAGGCGCACTCTGCGTTCTTGAGCATGTCGCCCACCGACGCCTTCTGGACGTTGAGGATCTTTCCGCGGATCGGCAGCAGCGCCTGGAACTCGGCGTTGCGGGCGAGCTTGGCGGTGCCGAGCGCGGAGTCACCCTCGACGATGAACAGCTCGGTGCGCTCGTTGTCGCCGGAGCGGCAGTCGGCGAGCTTGGCGGGCAGCGTCGAGGACTCCAGCGCGTTCTTCCGGCGCTGGGTCTCCTTGTGCTGGCGTGCCGCGATCCGGGTCTTGGACGCCGCGACGACCTTCTCCATGAGGAGCTTGGCCTGCGCCTTCTCGGCCCGCTTGGTCGAGGTCAGGAACTCCTTGAGCTCCTTCGCCACGACCTTGCGTACGACGGTCCGCGCGGCCGGCGTACCGAGGATCTCCTTGGTCTGGCCCTCGAACTGCGGCTCGGCCAGCCGGACCGTGACGACCGCGGTCATGCCTTCGAGGATGTCGTCCTTGATCACGTCGTCGTCGTTGACCTTGAGCGCCTTGGAGGCGCGCATGGACTCGTTGAACGTCTTGGTGAGCGCGTTCTCGAAGCCGGAGACGTGGGTGCCGCCCTTGGGGGTGGCGATCACGTTGACGAAGGAGCGCAGCTCGGAGTCGTAGCCGCTCCCCCAGCGCACCGCGACGTCGACGGTGAGCTCGCGCTCGACGTCCTGCGGGGTCATGTGGCCCTTGTCGTCGAGCAGCGGGACGGTCTCGGTGAACACGTCGCTGCCCTGCAGCCGGAGCACCTCGGTGACCGGCTCGCCGGTCGCGAGGTAGTCGCAGAACTCGCCGATGCCGCCGTCGTGGCGGAACCTCTCCTCGGTCCACTCGGCCTTGTCGGCGGCACGCTGGTCGCTGATGACCAGCTCGAGGCCGGGGACGATGAACGAGGTCTGCCGAGCGCGCCCGATCAGCCCGTCGAGGACGAAGTCGGCGTCCTTGGTGAAGATCTGGCGGTCCGGCCAGAACCGGACCCGGGTGCCGGACTTCCCCTTGGCGACGCGGCCACCCTTGCGGGTCAGGCCGGGCTGCGGGGTGAACGACGCGCCGGGGCCCTCGCCGTCGAAGATGCCGGGGACGCCGCGCTGGAAGCTGATGCCCTGGCTGGCCGGCGAGCGGTCGACGTCGATGTCCATCCGGCTCGACAGCGCGTTGACGACCGAGAGGCCGACGCCGTGCAGACCACCGGTGGCGACGTACGAGCCACCACCGAACTTGCCGCCGGCGTGCAGCTTGGTCGCCACGACCTCGACGCCGGTCAGGCCGGTCTTGGGCTCCTTGTCGGTCGGGATGCCGCGCCCGTCGTCGTACACCTCGACGGAGCCGTCGGGGTGGAGCGTCACGTCCACGGTCCGGGCGAAGCCACCGAGTGCCTCGTCGACACCGTTGTCGATGATCTCCCACAGGCAGTGCATCAGGCCGCGGGTGTCGGTGGAGCCGATGTACATCCCGGGACGCTTCCGCACGGCTTCGAGGCCCTCGAGGACCAGGAGGTGGGCTGCGTTGTAGGTGTTGTCGGCGATGACCGGCTCCTCACGGTGGATCACGGGTACGGCTGAGGAGACGAATCTACCCGCGACACGCCGGGCGCTCGCACAGGGACACGGTCTACGACCGGAGGAGGATGGCAGAACCCGGACGGGTCACCCGGTCCGGCCGATCGGATGGTCACAAGCTTGTTTCGGGCAGTGGAAAATCACAGAAGCTTCCCCCATCAGGTGCTTGGATGAGAGGGAACGCGAAAGTGGAATGGACCACATGGAGACGGGAATCTTTGATCCAGTCGCTACGTTGATCCGGACGTCCACCCGCTGAGGGTGGTGATCGCACGAAAGAGAGGCCCCGAGATGACGACTGCTGTTGCTCCCAGCGCCACGCTGACCGCGGAGGACCGCTGCGACCGTTGTGGCGCCCAGGCCTACCTCCGCGTAGAGCTCACGTCCGGCGGAGAGCTGCTCTTCTGCGCGCACCACGCCCGCGAGCACGGAGATGCGCTCAAGGACATCGCGGTGGCGTTCCACGACGAGACCCACAAGCTGACCGACAAGCCGGCGCCCGTCGCCGACTGACCCGGACCTGCGCCGAGGCCCCGAGCACCAGCTCGGGGCCTCGGCCTTTTTCACGGTCTGCCGGTCGGACCCAGGGACCCCACTCAGCCCTGGGGTACGACGCGCAGCACGCCCGCCCCCGGCGCGACCGTGGCGTCCAGCACGCCGGTGGCCGGGTCCCAGGTCCAGGCGGTGGCGCCGCTGACCTGGATGCCGCCCGGGTAGGTGCCGGCCGGGACCTGGAGGGACGCCGTACCGCCGGCGCCGCCGGTCCACGCCACGTCCAGCGCACTGGTGGCGCTGTCGTAGTGGACCTTGGTCAACGTGCCGGGCACGGCCTGCGGGTACGGCCGCCGGACGGCGTCGTGGATCGGGGTCGGGCCGCCGTCGGCGCGGAACGGACCGTAGCCGGGGGACGTGTACTCCCACAGAGCCGCTCCGGCCAGGGCGCTGTCGGCCATGTCGTAGACGTGGTCGACGTACCCGGCGGCGCCCCCGGCCCCGGAGAAGACGCCCCACTCCCCGATCCACAGCGGGACGCCGGCCAGCGATGCGGCCAGGCGCGAGGAGGCGACCGAGGCGTCGGCGAGGATCCGGGTCTTCTCGAGCAGCGCGACGTCGGCGGTCAGGTCCCAGGGGCCGTACAGGTGCGGCGAGTAGACCGAGTTCGGCGGCATCATGCCGACCGGCGGGATCTCGACGACGGTCTCGGACTTGATCACGTTGGGCTCGATGAAGCCGACGGCGTCCGGGTCGACGGTGCGGATCGCCTTGAGCCAGCGACCCTGGCTCGGGAACAGGTACATCGTCTCGAAGACGACGGGCGGCAGCAGACCGGGGAACGGCTCGTTGAAGAGGTCGTAGCCGACCACGTTGGGGGCGTCGCCCACCGCTCGAGCGACCGCGACCCAGGCGTCGGTGAACGAGCGCTGGAGGTCCGCGGAGGTCCAGAAGGCGGTGAACGCGCAGTCGACGGCCGGCGAGAAGTAGTCGGCTCCCCAGGCGCCGGTCAGCTGCGCGAGCGGCAGCATCGGGCACAGGCCGGGACGGTAGGCCCACTGCGGCGCGCCGCCGCCCACCGGCCGGCCGTAGACGTCCTGGTGCATGTCGACGGTCACCAGCAGGCCCGCGGCCGCGGCCCGATCGACGAGATCACGGAAGCGGGCGAGGTACGCCGTGTCGACCTGCCCCGGACTCGGCATCACGGCCTCCCACGAGGTGTAGAGCCGCAGGTGGTTGAGGCCGAGGCTGCGGATCCGGGCGAAGTCGGCGTCGGTGACGTCGGGCAGGAACGGCGCGCTCTTGCGGCCCAGGTTGATGCCGCGCAGCAAGACGTCGCGCCCGTCGGCGTCGCGCAGGCGGCGGCCGTCGACGCGCAGCGGGGTGCGGATCTCGCTGGTCGCGCTGGTCGCGCTCGTGACCGGCGTCGGGTCGGGCTCGACGGCATCGGCGCGGGGCACGACGGGCAGGGCGAGCACGGGCGCGAGGACGGCCAGGGCGACGGCGCGAGCAAACATGAACACTCCTCAGGTTTTGCGGCGCGCCCAGCGTGACGGAGGGGACCACGAGTTGTCCAGAGGTCTCGCCGAAAACGGCAGCGGCCCCACCGGGATCCGGTGGGGCCGCCGCAGGTGGAGCTGTCAGTCGAGGTAGTCGCGCAGGACCTGCGAGCGCGACGGGTGTCGCAGCTTGGACATCGTCTTCGACTCGATCTGGCGGATCCGCTCGCGCGTGACGCCGTAGACCTTGCCGATCTCGTCGAGCGTCTTCGGCTGGCCGTCGGTCAGGCCGAAGCGCATCGAGACGACGCCCGCCTCGCGCTCGGAGAGCGTGTCGAGGACGGCGTGCAGCTGCTCCTGCAGGAGGGTGAACGACACCGCGTCGGCCGGGACGATGGCCTCGGAGTCCTCGATCAGGTCACCGAACTCGGAGTCGCCGTCCTCGCCCAGCGGGGTGTGCAGCGAGATCGGCTCACGGCCGTACTTCTGGACCTCGACGACCTTCTCCGGGGTCATGTCGAGCTCCTTGGCGAGCTCCTCCGGGGTGGGCTCGCGACCGAGGTCCTGCAGCATCTGGCGCTGGACGCGGGCGAGCTTGTTGATCACCTCGACCATGTGCACCGGGATGCGGATGGTGCGGGCCTGGTCGGCCATGGCGCGGGTGATCGCCTGCCGGATCCACCAGGTGGCGTACGTCGAGAACTTGTAGCCCTTGGTGTAGTCGAACTTCTCGACCGCGCGGATCAGACCGAGGTTGCCCTCCTGGATCAGGTCCAGGAACAGCATGCCGCGGCCGGTGTAGCGCTTGGCGAGGGACACGACGAGTCGCAGGTTGGCCTCGAGCAGGTGGTTCTTGGCGCGGCGACCGTCCTCCGCGATCCACTCGAGCTCCTCCTGCACCTTCGGCGAGAGCTTGCCGCCCTTGCCGAGCTTCTCGTCCGAGAACAGGCCGGCCTCGATCCGCTTGGCGAGCTCGACCTCCATCTCGGCGTTGAGGAGCGGCACCTTGCCGATCTGCTTGAGGTAGTCCTTGACCGGGTCCGCGGTCGCGCCGGCGACCATGACCTGCTGAGCGGGCTCGTCGGTCTCGTCGGCGGAGGAGACGATGAAGGACGCGTTCTTCTCGTCCTCCTTGATCGTCGGGTCCGCGGCGACGTCCTTCTCGAACTGCTCGTCGGGGATGTCGGCCAGGACCTTCTTGCCGTCGGGGCCGACGACCGGAGCGGCCTCGACCTCGCCGGGGTCGACCGAAGCGTCCTCGTCGGCCGCCTTCGCGGCCGCCGCCTTCTTCGCCGGGGCCTTCGGCGCCGGGGCGGGCGCGGCCTTCTTGGCCGGTGCCGGGGCCGCCTTCTTGGCGGTGGTCGCGGTCGCCGACGCCGTCTTGCGTGCGGCCGCGGCGACCGCGCGCTGCTCGACGGGCGCGCCGAGCTCGACGGAGATGCCGAGACCCGACAGGTGGGCCATCAGGCCCTTGAGCTGGGCCGGGGCGACCTCAGCGGCGGCGAATGCCTGGCGGAGGTCCTCCGCGGCGACCCGGCCGACCGGCTCGGCGCGCTCGATGAGCGCGGCGATCGACGGGTGGCTGAGCAGGGCGGGCGGGACCGAACGATGGTTCGAGGACACGAACACCTCTCGATGCTGACGGTTCTAGGGCGCGGCAAAGACCGGAGGTGTCAAGACCGCTGCGGTCATTCTGCCACGGGGGTCCCAGCCCCTTGCGCATCGGGGCGTTCAGGGCCTGTTCAGCGGCGGCTTGGCGCGCGTTCAGGAACGCGCTCGCGCTACGCCTTCGCCTTGGCGGCGGCCTTGGCCGCCTTCTTGTGGTCGCGCACCTTCTGCAGCGACACCGTGTCGACCACGTCGGCGACCGAGCGGAAGCCGTCGAGCGCGTAGTCGCCCGCCGCCTTCTCCCACCCGGTCGGCCGTACGTCGAGCTGCTTGGCCACCAGCGCTGTGAAGATCTTGGCCTTCTGCGCCCCGAACCCGGGCAGCGCCTGGATCCGCTTGAGCAGGTCCTTCCCGTCGGCAGCCTCCGACCACAGCCGCGAGGCGTCGCCGTCGTACTGCTCCACGACGATGCGCGCCAGCTCCTGCAGCCGCGCCGCCATCGAGCCCGGGAACCGGTGGATCGCCGGCGTGGTCGAGCACAGCGCCGCGAACTCCTCCGGGTCGGCGGTCGCGATCGCCGCCGGGTCGAAGCTCCCGAACCGGCTGACGACCTTCTGCGGGCCCATGAAGGCGTGCTCCATCGGGTACTGCTGGTCGAGCATCATCCCCACGAGCAGCGCGAACGGGTTGGAGCTCAGGAGCTCGTCGGCGGCGGCGTCGTCGGTGATGTGGATGGCCATGGGGACATCCTGCCCCACGCCAGCGCGACCCCGGCAGCGCCGGCCGAGAGCCCGGCGGCGAGGAGGAACGGCAGCGCCGCTCCCCCGCCGGCGAGCAGCCCGGCGCCCGCCGTACCGAGTGCGCCGCCGCTGTTGACGCCGACGTTGACCCAGGTCGACATCTCGGTACGACGACCGGCCGGGACCCGCTCGTCGACGGCGGCGTAGGCGACCACGAAGACCGGCGAGGTGGCCAGGCCGCCGACCGCGAGCACGACGGCGGCCACCAGCAGGCTGCCGGCGAGGGCGACAGTGAGCTGGGCGAGGGCGAGACCGGCGACCAGCAGCGCGAGCACCCGGTCGGCGGGATGGCTACGGCCGCGCCGGGCCCAGAGCAGCCCGCCGGTCACCGCACCGACGGCGAGCGCCGCCTCGACGGGCCCGGCGAGTCCGGGTCGGCCGGCCCGGACGGCCAGGGCGGCGATGCCGACGAAGGTGGCCGCGCTGCCGGCGCCGAACAGCAGCAGCGCGAGGACCAGCCCGCTCAGCCCAGCAGGTCCGCTCCGGCGCGAGGCGGGAGCGGCGACGACCGCCCGGGCCGCCGGCCCGTACGGCGAGGTGACCAGCGCGAGCGTGCCGCACCAGACCAGCCCGGCCGCGACGAGCAGCCCGGCCCAGGCGGGGCCGACGGCCAGGACAGCGCCGGCGACGATCGGCCCGACCAGGTACAGCGACTCCTCGCCGACCGAGTCCAGCGCGTATGCCCGGCGGCGCTGTGGGCCCTCGGGTGCGATCTCGCGCCACTGCGCACGCATCGACGGCCCGAGCAGCGGCCCGCAGACGCCGAGCAGCAGCGACAGCCCGAGCCAGACGAGGGCCGGGTGGTCGCCGTGCGTCAGCGCAACCGCACAGACGAGCAGGACCGACCAGCACGAGGCCGCGACGGGCAGCACCCGGTGCTGGCCGAGCCGGTCAAGCAGCCGGGCCTGGACGGGCATGACGAGGGTGGCGAGCCCGAGGGTCGCCGAGCAGGTGGCCGCGATCGCGAACGAGCCGGTCGCGTCGCGGACGGTGAACAGGAAGCAGAGCGGGAGCACGCCGTACGCCAGCCGGCCGAGCAGCGCGCACGCGAAGGTGCGCGCGACCGCGGGGCCGGCGAGAAGCAGGCGGGTGCTCCCGGCGTCGGTGACGCCGGACATGGGATCCTCCGGAACAGAAGGGGTGAGGGGACGCCGAGGACGCGGCCGGCGCGAGGCGACCGGCCGCAGCGGAGTCCTAGTGGTTCCGGGAGGTCATGCGGGTGAGCCTAGCCGCTCCAGGCTCGCGAGGAGGTGGGC
Source organism: Nocardioides sp. F233 (assembly GCF_057813895.1). Lineage (NCBI taxonomy): Bacteria > Bacillati > Actinomycetota > Actinomycetes > Propionibacteriales > Nocardioidaceae > Nocardioides > Nocardioides sp. F233. The sequence goes on along the minus strand of NZ_JBVASH010000003.1, from coordinate 100,507 downwards.
GCGCAGCACCGGCCAGCCCGGGTACGCGTCCGCGGCGCCGGGGATGTTGGCGACCACGACGGTGCCGCGGACGGTGGCCATCGCGATCTGGATGAGGTCGGCGAACCCCTCCCGGCCGGCGTACGACGGCAGCAGCGCGGCCGCGATCCCCTGGATCTCGCTCATGCCGCTGCACACGATCTCGGCGACCCGCGCTGCCAGCACCGGCTCGGTGCGCGCCACGTTGAACAGCTCGAGCACCGCCGGTGTGACCGGGAGGTTGTGGATCTCCCAGATCATGTCGAGCAGTGCTCCGGCCCGCTCCTGCTCGGTACCGACGTCGAGGCCGCGAGTGGCGGCGTCGGCGAGGAGCTGCTCGACGAGGCGCAGCATCGCGGCGTCGACGAGGGCGGCCTTGGTCGGGAAGTAGTGCTGCTGGGCGCCCTGGCTCACGCCCGCGCGCTCGGCGACGCGACGGGTGGTCGTGGCGACGTACCCGTCCTCGGCGAGGCACTCGATGGTCGCGTCGAGGAGGCGCTCGGTGGTCGCGGCGCGGCGGTCGACCTGCCGTCGCCCCGCTGTCGCCGTCGCCCTCGTCGCCGCTGCCATGGGCCGATCGTGGCGCAGGTCTCGCCGACTTTGCAAGTCAGGTGACTTGTCAAGTCACCTGACTGGGAACTAGGTTCCCGGCCATGAAGGACTTCCAGGACAAGGTCGCCGCCATCACCGGCGCGGGGTCCGGCATCGGCCGCGCGCTCGCCCTCCAGCTCGTCGCCGAGGGCGCCCGGGTCGCGATCAGCGACTGGGACGCCGACGGCCTCGCCGAGACGGCACTGCTGCTGGAGAAGCAGGGCGCACAGCCGCACAGCACCGTGCTCGACGTCCGCGACCGGGCCGCCGTGCACGCGTGGGCCGACGCGGTCGCCGCCCACTTCGGTGCGGTCAACCTGGTCGTCAACAACGCCGGCATCACCATCTTCGGCACCGTCGAGGAGAGCCCCTACGAGGACATCGAGAAGGTCGTCGACGTCGACTTCTGGGGCGTCGTGCACGGCACCAAGGCGTTCCTCCCCCACCTCGCCGCCTCCGGCGACGGCCACGTCGTCAACGTGTCGAGCATCTTCGGCCTGTTCGGCGTCCCGACCCAGAGCTCCTACAACGCGGCCAAGTTCGCGGTGCGCGGGTTCACCGAGGCACTGCGCCAGGAGCTGCTCATCTCCGGCCGGCCGGTCGGCGTCACCTGCGTCCACCCCGGCGGGATCAAGACCAACATCGTCAACAACGCCACCGCCAGCAACGCCGCCGACACCTCCGGCATCGCGCGGGTCTTCAACGAGAAGCTGACCCGTACGACGCCCGAGGCCGCCGCGCGCACCATCCTTCGCGGCGTGCGGCGCGGCCGGCCGAAGGTGCTGATCGGCGCCGACGCCGTCGCGGTCGACCTGGTCGTGCGGGCCCTCGGGGCGTCGTACCAGCGCCCGTTCGCGGCCGTCTCCCGCCGCCTCACCGCCACCCTTGCTGCTCCCGCATCCCGGAAGAAGGTCTCCGCATGACCACGCACCTCGGCTCCCCCATCGCCCTGCCCAACGGCCAGAAGCTGGCCAACCGGTTCATGAAGTCGGCCCTGAGCGAGTCGCTCGGCGAGCGCGACGGCGGGCCGTCGGAGAGGCTCGAGCGGCTGTACGCGCGCTGGGCCGGCGGCAGCTACGGGCTGGTCGTGACCGGCAACGTCATGGTCGACCGCCGCCACCTCGGCGAGCCCGGCAACGTCGTCATCGAGGACGACCGCCACCTCGACCGGCTGCGCGCGTGGGCGTCCGGCTTCCAGGACGGCGGCACTCCGCTGTGGATGCAGGTCAACCACCCGGGCCGCCAGGCCAACGCGCTCGTCGGCCGCCACCGACCGGTCGCGCCGAGCGCGATCCAGGCCAAGGTGCCCGGCGCCTCGAAGCCCCGAGCCCTGGCGGACGCGGAGATCCGCGAGATCGTCGACCGGTACGCCACCGCCGCCGCGGTCGCCGAGCAGGCCGGGTTCGCGGGCGTGCAGATCCACGGCGCGCACGGCTACCTCGTCACCCAGTTCCTCTCCCCGCGCACCAACCAGCGCGACGACGCGTGGGGCGGCGACGCCGAGCGGCGTCGGCGGTTCGTGCTCGAGATCCTGAAGGCGATCCGGGCCACCACCTCCCGCGGCTTCGGCGTCGGGATCAAGCTCAACTCCGCGGACTTCCAGCGCGGCGGGTTCACCGAGGACGAGTCCCGCGAGGTCGTCCGCGCGCTCGTCGCCGACGGGATCGACCTGATCGAGATCAGCGGCGGCTCCTACGAGGCGCCCGCGATGATGGGCACGATGGCCGCCTCCACGGCCGCGCGGGAGGCCTACTTCCTGGAGTACGCCGCTTCCGTGCGCGACCTCGCGGGCGACGTACCCATCGCCGTGACCGGCGGGTTCCGCTCCACCGCCGCCATGGAGGCCGCCGTCGCGTCCGGCGACTGCGACATCGTCGGCCTGGGCCGCCCGACCTGCCTGCTGCCCGAGGCGCCGCGCGCGATCCTCGAGGAGGGACTCGCCACCCTGCCGAGCTCGAACGTGAAGGCCGGGCTGCGCCCGGTGCTCGGCAAGGTCGCGAACCTCAAGCAGCTCGACGGCGCGCTCGACCTGTCGTGGCACACCGACCAGCTGCACCGGCTCGGCGCCGGCAAGGAGCCCGACCCCGGCCGCTCGTGGGCCGAGGCCGCGCTCTGGCTCGGCCTGCGCAACGGGCCGGGGGCGTTCCGCGCGAAGCGCGGCTGACGCCCCCGGACTCCTGCCTCAGGGAAGCGGTCGGCACAGGAGCGCGTCGGGCACGCCCCCGTGCGACCACTTCCAGGTGAAGGCGACGCCGGCGACGTACTCGTTGTCGGCGCACTGCCCCTTGTAGTAGCCGGGCGCCCAGTCGCTGGCGGTCGAGCCGCCACCGGCGGGACGGTTGTCGCCGCGGTCCAGCCACACGTTGCGACCCGACGTCGACAGCGTGGTGCTCGCCTTGGCGCACAGCAGGCCGGACATCGCCCGGCTGCGCTCGCTGAAGCCGACCGCGACGTGGTTGGCCGGGCACTGCAGCTTGCTGTAGCCCGAGGCCCAGTCACCGTTGGTCACGTAGCGCTCGTCCTTGACGACGACGCGGACGTCGGTGACCAGGGACTGGCGCTGGTCGGTGCACAGCGCACGGCCGCTGCTGCGGGCGATGCCCTGGAGCCGCTCGGTGTCGGGGCAGGCGCCCTTGGAGGCGCCGCTGTCCCAGTCGGGGCGGGTGGCCATGAGGGCGGAGGCGTTGTCGTCGGCGTAGTCGGTGTCGAGCATGTTCCACCGCGCCGGCGTGGCGATGGCGCCCTGGGTCGAGGGCGCGTCGACGAGCCGCTGCCACGCCGCACGTCGCCAGTCGGCCTCGTCGTTGATGCTCTGCCGCGTGCCGTCGGCGGCGTAGCTGAGCAGCGCCCAGGAGTCGTTCGGGACGCCGTTGGTCGTCCACCCGACGAGCGGCCAGACGGCGAAGTCGGCGTCGTTGGCGATCAGGATGTCGATGAACGTGCTCCACCAGGCCATCTCCTGGGCGTTGGTCTGCCCGCGGCCCCCGACGCCGAACTCGCTGATCCACACCGGCGCCGTGTAGTGCTGGTTGGCGGTGTGCACGAAGAACGCCTCGTTGCGCACGATCTGCGCGAGGTCGGCCGGCGAGTACTCCCGGTAGCGCCAGTCGTGGGTCTCCCCGGTGCCGGTCGCGCCGGTGTGGCGCGGACCGGTGTAGCCGTAGAAGTGGGCCGAGTAGACGACCATGTCGGTGCGGGTGAAGGTGTGCGAGAGGTTCGCGACCGGCTTGAGCTGCGGGCGGCCGTGGTCGAAGCCGTCGAGCGGGATGCCGTACCAGTTGATGCCCTCGAGGATCAGCAGCAGCTCGGGGTTGGCGCGCTGGATCGCGCGGCCGGCCAGGGCGTGGGCCCTGAAGAGGTCGTGGTCGTCGCCGGTGGTCCAGTTCGGGTCGTCCCAGGTGTCGCGACGGACCTCGTTGCGCAGGTCGGCGCCGACGACGCGCGGGTTGGCCTTGTAGCGGTTGGCGAGGAACACCCAGTCGTCGATCCACTGCTGGGTGGTCTGGCTGCTGTTCCAGCGCTCGTTGCCGTCGAGGCCGCAGCAGAACCGGGCGGTCGTGGTGTGGTTGTTGAGGATGACCGCGAAGCCGTCAGCGGTCAGCGCCTCGATCACCTTGTCGAAGACCTGCAGCGGCGTGAGGCCGCGCAGCTGCGGGTTGGCAGCCACCGAGCTGTCGGGGACCGGTGCAGTCAGGTGCAGCATCGCGTTGGAGAACGGCAGCCGGATGCTGTTGATGCCCAGGCTGTGGAAGTCGGCCATCAGGGTGGCCAGCGGAACCCGGTCGAGGCCCTTGGGCATGTCGTGGGCATTGATGCCCGCGCTGTGGTTGGCGTCGACCGCGGCGTCGCCGCTGCCGTTCCAGGTGCCCTGGGCACCCTCCCAGTTGCCGGACTCGAGCTTGAAGCGCTTGCCGGTCGCGTCGACGACGTACCGGCCACGGGTGCTCAGCGGCGGGGTCCAGGAGGCGGCCAGCTCGGGGCCGGTGAGGGCCACGGACTGGGGCACGGGCTGGGGGACGGTGGCTGCGGGTGCGGCATGGGCGTCCGGGGTCGGGACGACCGCGGCGAGGGTGGCGGCCGCGAGAGCCAGGGCGGAGAGCCAGGCGGCGGGAGTGGGACGACGCATGGCACGCAGGTGTAACAGGTTCCAGTGACCTGCGTCACCCCATCTGGGTCATTTGTCCCACTCTGCGATCGTCGCGAGCCCGGTCCACAGCGCGTCCATCGTTCGCTCGACCATCGTCGCGAGGTCGACGTCGGGGTGCCGGCGCCACCACTTGGCGAGCTGTTCGGCGGCACCCGAGATGGCGTGGGCGTACGCCGACGCGGCCTCCTCGGCGACGTGCGGGGCCGCGTCGCGCACCAACCCGGCGATCACCTCCGCGGTCTGGTACCGGTGCTCGGCAGCCGACGCGGCCACCTTGCCCGCGACCGCTGCCCCGCCGCCGAAGAGCACCTCCCACGTCGTACCCCGGTCGCGGACGAACGCGTAGTACGCCGTGAACCCGGCGCGCAGCCGCGCCTCGATCTCGACCTCTCCCCCAGCCGCCGTGACGACGGCCCGGTCGAGCTCGTCGCGCGCGGCCCGCAGGCACTCGAGGTAGATCTCGTCCTTGTCGGCGAAGTACTTGTAGACCAGCGTGCGGGTCACCCCCGCCGCCGCCGCGATGTCCTCGACGGCCGTGCCCTGGTAGCCGTGCCGCACGAACACGTCCTCGGCGACGGAGATCAGCTGTGCGCGTCGTACCTCCGGCGCGAGGCGACGCCGCGGCTCTGCCACCTCAGGCCGTCCAGTCCAGGAAGATCCCGCCGGCGGTAACGGCGACCCACCACCACACGAACGAGACGATCCCGAGGACGACCGTCCACCGCGGGTGGGAGGTCCACCAGACGAAGCAGAGCACGAACATGACCAGCCAGGTCAGCAGCAGGACGACGACCGCCCACGCCGGCGCGAGCAGGCCCGAGGCGGCGTACAGGAAGAACGACGAGACCAGCAGCACCAGGCCGACGAAGGGCCACGGCGAGATCCGCCGTCCGGTGGCAGGGTCGATCGCCACCGGACGGACCCGGCGGCGGCGGGCGAACACCAAGGGGCTACTTGTCCTCGTCGGCGTTGTCGTTCCAGTCCGGGTCGTGCTCCCAGGCCTCGGTGCGCTCGGCGGCCTTCTCCAGCGCCCGGGCGGCCTCGGCCTCGGTGGGGTACGGACCGAGGCGGTCCTTGTTGGGACAGCCCTCCACGCCCTCGACCTGGTGGTGGGTCAGGCAGAACCAGTACTCGTTGTCCGCGGACATGCCCCGAACCTATCCGGTGATCGAGGAGGTTGCGTAGCAACCGTCACGAGATCCGCCCCGCCAGCCGCTCGACCCGCAGCACGTCGTACTCGTGCTCGGCATCGCCGGTCATCGCCGCCGCCAGGCGCAGGTGCGGCAGCGCGTCGTCGTACTTCGACTGGCGCTCCAGCGCGCGCCCCAGGGCGTGCCGGCTCCAGGCGTCGGCCGGGTCGTCGGCCACCAGCCCGGTCAGCTCGTCGGTCGCCTTCTGCAGCTGCGCACGCATCAGGTACGCCCACGCCCGCAGCGACCGCAGCCCCCGGTTCTCCGGCTCCTCCTCGAGGGCCGGCTCCAGCACCTGCAGCGCCTCGCGCGGCGCGCGTCGGGAGAGGAAGTCGTGGGCGGTTCGGTACGCCGCTTCGTGGCGTGCCGTCGTACCCGGGAAGATGATCGGCGGCAGCACCTTGATCTCGGGCATCTCGTTCATGTGCCCCTCAACTGTCCAACGACGCTGGACATTCCCTACAGTGACGCTGGACGGGCTGGCCGGGCGACCGCGTGATCCACCGCCGTGAGGCGTCGGATCCCGAGGAAAGTCCGGGCTCCACAGAGCAGGGTGGTGGGTAACACCCACCCGGGGTGACCCGCGGGACAGTGCCACAGAGAACAGACCGCCTCGCCCCTCGTGGGCGGGGTAAGGGTGAAACGGTGGGGCAAGAGCCCACCAGTGCGCCGGGTGACCGACGCAGCTAGGCAAACCCCACCCGGAGCAAGACCAGACAGCACACGTTCGAGGGCGGCTCGTCCGAGTGTGCGGGTAGGTCGCTCGAGGCTGTCGGCAACGGCAGCCCTAGATGGATGGTCGCCGATCACAGAACCCGGCTTACAGGCCAGCCCGTCCCCTCCAAGCTCGTCGAGTAGCCCGAGCCCCCGGGCGAGGGCGTATCGAGACGCCCGGACGACCCAGCTCGACGGAACCGGACCCACGGTCCGCGACTCGTGGCTACCGTCGCCTGATGGGCGATGCTCCGGACGAGAAGCGCATGAGGCTCCGGTACGCCGGCACCTGCCGTGTCTGCGGCGCCGCTCTCGACGCCTGCGCCGAAGCCATCTACGAGCGCTCCCTCCGGACCGTGCGATGCCTGACCTGCTCCGCCACCGCGATGCCGGTCGAGTCCGGCATCGCGGGCGCGTCCGCCCGACGCGAGCACGAACGCCGCCGCGCCAAGCGCGAGGACCGCATCCGCACCAAGCACCCGAAGCTCGGCGGCTTGATCCTCGCCCTCAGCAACGACCCGCAGTCGACCGCCGCCTGGAGTTCGGGCGCCCTGGGCGAGGAACGTCTCGGCCAACGCCTCGACGGGCTCGCCTCCGACAGCCTCCGCGTCCTCCACGACCGCCGCATCCCCGGCACCCGCGCCAACATCGACCACATCGCCGTCGCCCCGACCGGTGTGTACGTGATCGACGCCAAGCGGTACGTCGGCCAGCGCCCCGCCTTGCGGGTTGAGGGCGGTCTCGTCCGGCCGCGAGTGGAGAAGCTCATGGTCGGGTCCCGGGACCGGACCAGGCTGGTCGACGGTGTCCTCACGCAGGTCGAGGTCGTGAGGTCGATCGTCGACGACGTCGTCCCCATCACGGGTGTCCTCTGCTTCATCGACGCCGACTGGCCGATGATCGGCGGGGCGTTCACCACGCGCGGCGTCGAGGTGTGCTGGCCGAAGAGGCTCGCCTCGTTGCTCGCCGCCGGAGGTCCGCACGCTTCTGTGGTCGCGAATGTTCATCGGACGCTGGCGGGCGCCCTGTCGCCAGCCTGATGCCGAGCGTCAGTCTGGCTCCCCTCTGTTGTCAACCGGCGGATTGGAGGCCACTCGTGCTTCCGTACGTCGCGAAGCGTGGCCACGAGCCGAGCCGTGGTCAGATTTCGGGCGTTTCGCGCTGCCCGAGCCATGACCAACTCACCATGCACCGGGCCGATCGCCGTGCTCAGCTCGTGGCGGAGAGGACCGCAAGAGGGCGGATGAGAGAGCAGAGCCGATCCCAGAGCACTCCGTCCCACCCCTGCCGAGGCGCGAGCGATGACCTCGCCGTGCTCACCCTGGACGAGGCGATGCCGCGCGCCCGTGCGTCACAGGCTCGGTCGACATGGCTTCGGGGTCGAACACGAAGGCGTTCGTAGTATCCGCACATGATCATTGTGGTGTCGGGAACTCACGCGAGCGGGAAGACCTCCCTCATCGAGGCATTCACGACAGCGCAACCGCAGTTCCAGATTCTGCCGGACCCGTTCGAGACGCTTGACGAGTACCGGACCGATGCAGGCGCCGGCATCTTCTTCCAGCAGTTGGAGGTCACAGCCGCCCGGCTTCTCGAACTTTCCGATGGGCCAGTGATTGCTGAGCGCGGCCCGTTGGACTTCCTTGCCTACCTAGACGCGCTCGAGCAACTGGGGCGACCCACGCGCTCGCCCGACCATTTCCGTCGCGGAGTCGACCTGTGCATCGAGGCGATGAGGAAGGTCGATCTTGTTGTCCTGCTCAACTTGGATCCTGTCCATCGCATCGACGTATCCGAGGACGAAGATCCGGATCTCCGCTCAGCAATGAACGACGCCTTGCTCGAGCTCGCAGACGACGAAGCCCTGACCGGAGGGGCGGAGGTAGTCGAAGTGGCAGGTGCGCCAGACACCCGCTTGGCCACGCTCGAACTAGCCGTCGTGTCCCTTCGGACTTGACCGCCTGGGCGGCTAAACGGCGTTAGTGCCATCTCGAGTCCAACTGGGAGGAAGTGCTTCATACCGCCGCATACGGCCCACCCGGATCTGCCACGAGAGTGGGGTCGAGCACCACCGCCTGGCGGTCCGTCGAAACTCGACCGACTCGACCAGCCCATCCCGAGATGCCCACACCCGCCGCGAACAGCGTGCGGACGGAACCAAGGCGGGTGGTGCCCGGGCCACTCGGCTGCGTAAGCGAGTGGCCTCGGGCGGCACCGATGACAGTTCTAGAGCAGTGTGGCGCAGATCACAACCATGGTTGAGGATGCAACCAGAGGTGGGGAGGCCTCACCCATTTCCGGGCACCGATGAGTCCCAGCCGATCCTCCAGTCAGACCAGCGTCAGCCGACGAGACGAAGAGGGGCACGATGAGCGACATCAAGGTATTGGTGACGGGCGCGAGCATCGCTGGTCCGGCGCTCGCCCACTGGCTGCACCGACGCGGTGCCGAGGTGACGGTGGTGGAGCAGGCGCCGGGGCTGCGGCCGGGCGGTCAGGCCGTGGATGCGCGTGGGGTGGCCAAGGAGGTGATCCGGCGGATGGGCCTCGACGCGGCCGTGCGAGCGGCGTGCACGAACACTGCCGGCGCCTACTCGGTGGACGCCGAGGGCACGGTGCTGGAGACGTACCGCGCCGACGACCACGACGGCGACGGCTACGTCTCCGAGATCGAGATCCTGCGCGGCGACCTCTCCCAGGTCCTGTACGACGACACGAGCCAGCAGGTCGATTACCTCTTCGGCGACCGGATCGCCGAGCTCACGCAGGACGCCGACGGCGTGGACGTCACCTTCGCCAGCGGCAACAGGCGGCACTTCGACCTCGTGATCGGTGCCGACGGCCTGCACTCGGCGCTGCGCGGCATGGTGTTCGGGCCGCGCGAGCAGTTCCTCCGCCACCTCGGCCTGGTCCTGGCCTTCTTCACCGTGCCGAACGACTTCGGGCTGGACGGCTGGATGTACGACTACCAGGAGGCGGGCCGCTGGGCTGGGCTGCGTCCCGTGCCCGACGCCACCAGGGCGATCGCCATGCTGTCCTTCCCCGCCGCCGACTTCGAGATCGACCACCGCGACGTCGCGGCCCAGAAACGGCTGCTGCGTGAGCAGATGGCCGGCTTCGGCTGGGAGACGGCGCGCATCCTGGAGCACCTGGACGACACTCCCGACTTCTACCTCGACCAGGTCGCGCAGGTCGTGATGGACGACTGGCACACCGGACGGGTGGGGCTCCTCGGCGACGCCGCGTTCAGCGCGTCGCCGATGTCCGGCGCGGGCACCGGGCTCGCTCTCGTCGGCGCCTACCTGCTCGCCGGGGAGCTGGCCGCGGCCGGCTGGGACCCGGAGGCCGGGTTCGCCGCCTACCGGGAACGGATGCGCGACTACGTGGAGGCCAACCAGCAGATCGGCCGGATGCACGTGGACATGCTCACCTCCACCAGCCAGGGCAAGGAGCCGAGCGCCGGGCCCGAGATGGACGACTTCACCGCCCTCATCGAGCGCGCGGTCGGGGGTCCCGAGCTGCCGGCGTACGACGGCGTGCCGGACACCGGTCCGGGAGTCCACTCCCGATAACGTCCGGGAGTGGCCAGCACTCGCCGATCCAGCGCCCGTCGACGCAGCGGCCCGCGCCGGACCGGGACGCGGCCGTTGCCGGTCGCCGGGCCGGGCGAGCGGGTGTGGGTGCTCGACGTGCCGTACGGGACACAGGTCGACGGCGCCACCTGGCACCCGGCGGTCAAGACGCACCTGTACGTCGGCAGCCGGCTTCCCACGCACCTCCAGCCCTACGCGCCCGGCCCCCACACCCTCGGCCGGTTCGTCCAGAACACCCTCAACCCCGACGATCCGGTCCCCAACCCCGAGCCGACCGATGCGCTCGAGCCGCGCAGGATCCAGTTCGAGGCGGCCGACGCGATCGCGGAACGAGCTGCCGCGGGAGGGCGGCTGTTCCTGCTGGCCGACGAGCCCGGCGTGGGCAAGACGATCTCCGCGGTGCTCGGGGCGATCGCAGTCGGCGATCTTCGCGGTGCGCGGCGGGTGCTGGTCGTCGCCGACCGGCCGGCCGCGATCACGATCGGCCACTGGTGCCGCACGATCACGGCGCTGGGCGACGGCGGCCTCGAGTGGGTGGTGATCACGTGGGACCGGCTGGAAAAGGTCAAGGACCACACCTGGGACGTGATCATCGCGGACGAGGCCCACGCGCTGCGCCGTACGACGACCAAGCGGTGGAAGCACTGGACCCGCATCTCCGGGCACGCGAAGCCCCACGACAAGGCGCCGTTCGTCATCGCGACGACCGCGACGCCCGGCCACACGCCGCTCGAGCTGCCGTACCTCGCGCCGGCGTACGCGCAGGTGCTCGGCGAGTCGATGAAGGAGTGGACGACGGCCACCCAGCCCGGGGCCACGTTCGCCGAGGCGCTGGAACGCCACGGGGTCGCGGTGGACCAGGGACGGTACGGCGCGACCTGGACCACCGATCCCGCACGACGGGCTGCGGACCTGAAGCTCGTGCGCGGCTGGCTCGCCGAGGAGCGGCCGCCGGCGATGCTGCACCGGGCGGCGCCGTGGGGGCCGGTGCCGATCTCCGGGATGCCGGTGGCGCTGACGCCGGCCGAGCGGACGACGTACGAGGCCGAGTGGGGTGAGTTCTGCCGCGAGATGGACATCGCCCGCCGGGGCCGCAACGTCGCCAAGGGCCGGGCGGCGCTGCTGCGGTTCCGGCAGAAGGCAGGGCTGATCCGCGTCGACTCGACGGTCGACTGGATCGCCCAGCAGGTCCGGGCCGAGCGGCAGGTGGCCTGCTCGGTCGAGTTCGTCGCGACCGCCGCCGACCCGATCGCCGACCGGCTGCGCGACTCCGGCATCGAGGTCGCCTCGATCTACGGCCGGGACCGGTTCGACGCCGAGGCGGAGCGGCTACGGTTCCAGACCGGCGAGGCGAAGGTCTGCGTCTTCACCACGGTCGCCTCGATCAGCCTGCACGCGGGCGAGACGCTCGCCGACGGCCGGCAGGCGAGCACCGAGCCGCGGGTCGGCGTGTTCCACCAGGCGCGCTTCTCGGGCATCGCCGGACGACAGGTGACCGGCCGTACCCACCGCGACCACCAGGTCTCGCCGTGGCACATCGCGTACGCCGAGGGCACCGTCGAGGAGCAGGTCGGCAAGGTGATGGTCGAGCGGATCGCCGCCGCCTCGGACACGGTCGGCAGCGACACGACCGGACTCGCCGACCTCGCCCAGCTGCTCGGGGCCGACTGGCTGCCGTCGGCCGCGCTGACCGAGGACGGCGCCTGACCCACGTGGTTGAGTGGAAGGCGATGGGACGACGTAAGCGGTACACGATCAGCGAGGTGCGCAGCTCGCAGAGCGAGCGGCTGCGCCGGCGCAAGCGGTGGTACTTCGCCCTGATGGGCCTGTGCCTGCTGCTGATCGTGCTCGCCTGGAACGTGGTCCGGCTGTGGTCGACGACGGCCGCCGTCGCCATGTCGGTGGTCGCGGCACTGCTCCCTCCCATCGCGGTGGTCATCGCCAACTGGGGCGAGGACCACTGACGGCTCGGGGCACTCTCAGCCGGCGCCCGGGCGCCCCGTCCGCTCAGTCGTCGGTGAACGCGACGACGGTGAGCAGCCGGGCGCCCTGGGGTCCGCCGGTGTAGACGTGCTCGAACTCCGCGGAGAAGCGCAGCCCGTCGCCTCGCGACAAAGCGACGCTCCAACCGTTGGAGGCGACGACGACCGACCCGTCGAGCACGTAGGCGTACTCGACCGAGCCGCGCCCGTGGGAGCTCTTGGAGCTGGAGTGGTCCGCAGGCACGGCCGACTCGGAGATCTCGAGACGGCGGCGCTCGAAGGAGGTGAAGAGGGTGCGGACCTCGACGTCTTCGATTGCAGCGAGGTCACCCCAGTCGCCGGAGACGACTTCGGGCGCGAGCAGGGGGCTGCGCACGAGCTCGTGCAGCGTGACGTCGAGGGCGTCCGAGATCCGGGTGAGCACGCCGAGCGTCGGGTTCGCGAGTCCACGCTCGACCTGGGAGAGCAGGCCCTTGCTCGAGCCGGTCGCGTCGGCGAGGTCGCGCAGGCTCATGCCACGCGCCAAGCGCAGCCGCCGGACATTGCCGGCGAGCGCCTCCTTCGCCGCGTCCTCACCCGCACCGCTCCCGGCGAGGTCCGGCTGCGGCTCATGGCGACTGCTCATCACCCACCTCCTGTCGGACCCGATGCTCGCACAGATCCGGGGCGGTGCGCCTGCTCCAGGACGGGCAGGTCGTCGGCGTGGCCGGCCACGAACGCGTCCAGCGCGGCCCGGTACGTCGCGAGGTCGAGCCCGGACGAAGCGAGCCAGTCCGGGTCGTAGTAGGTCTTGCGGTAGCGGTCGCCGCCATCACAGATCAGCGTCACGACGCTCCCCTGCACGCCCGCGCGACGCATCTGCGCGGCGAGCACCAGCGCGCCCCAGACCGACGTGCCGGTGGAGCCGCCGACCAGGCGACCGATCGCCTCGCTGCACCAGTGCATGGCCGCCAGTGACGCGGCGTCGGGCACCCGCGCCATGTGGTCGACGACGCTCGGCTCGAACGACGGCTCCACCCGCGGCCGGCCGATGCCCTCGATGGCCGACCCGGCGCCGGTGACGGTCACGTCGCCGTCACGCCAGGCCTCGTAGAACGCAGATCCCTCCGGGTCGACAACGCTCAGTCGCGTGTCGAGGCGACGGTGCCGCAGGTAGCGACCGATGGTCGCCGCGGTCCCGCCCGTGCCGGCGCCCACGACGACCCACGCGGGCACCGGGTGCAGCTCGAGCGCCAGCTGCTGGAAGATCGACTCCGCGATGTTGTTGTTCCCGCGCCAGTCGGTCGCGCGCTCAGCGTAGGTGAACTGGTCGAGGTAGTGGCCGGCGCACTCCCCCGCGATCCGCGCGGCCTCGGCGTAGACCGTGGTGGCGTCGTCGACGAAGCGGCACTCACCCCCGTAGAAGCCGATCAGCTCGATCTTCTCCTGAGACGTCGACCGCGGCACCACCGCGACGAAGCGCAGCCCGAGCAGCCGAGCAAAATAGGCCTCAGAGACCGCGGTCGACCCCGAGCTGGCCTCGACGACGACGCTGTCGGGCCCCAGCCACCCGTTGCAGAGGGCGTAGAGGAAGAGCGACCTCGCCAGCCGATGCTTGAGGCTGCCGGTGGGGTGCACCGACTCGTCCTTGAGGTAGATGCGGACGCCCCAGTCCTCGGGCAACGGCAGCACGTGGAGGTGGGTGTCGGCCGAGCGGTTGGCGTCGGCCTCGATCCGCCGGACCGCCTCGTGGACCCAGGCCCGGTCCGGCGAGGTCGTCACGAGCCGTCCGCCAGCGCCGCCACCACGGCCGCCGCGGGTGGGTTGACCAGCGCGGTGCCGTCGGGCAGCTCAACCGTCGGGATCAGCCACGAGCCGCCGTTGAGCTCGGCGAGCCGGTCGAGGTACTCGGGGTGCTCGTCGACGTCGACCACGACGTAGGCCACCTGCGCGCGGTCGAGCTGGGACTTCAGTCGGGTGCAGTGCCCGCACCAGGTGGCGGAGTAGACGATCGGTTGCTGGCTCATGGAATCTCCTGCACCTCATTGACGAGCGATGTACTGCTGTATATCGTACGAACCCAATCGGGAACAATTGGTAAACGCGACTCCTCCAAGGCAGGCCCCATGACCCCGTTCGCCCGCGCCACGTCCACCAGCCCTGCCACGTCGGAGAGCCTTGGCTTCAGCCGGCGCCGCCTCCTCCAGGTACTCGGCCTGGCCGGCGGCCTCGCCGTCGCCGGCCCGGCCTTGGCCGCCTGCACCCCGGACGAGAAGAAGGGGAGCGCCGGGACCGGCGGCAGGCTGGACACCCTCACCGTCGCCCTCCCCTCGTCGATCAGCACCCTGGACGTGACGCGCGAGGCGGGCATCATCAACTACGTCATCGCCCTGCTCTGCCTCGAGGGGCTGGCGGCCATCGACGCCGAGGGCGCCCTCGCCCCGTCCCTCGCCGCCGGGTGGACCCAGCCCGACCCGCTCACCTACGTCTACAAGCTCCGCCCCGGCGTCACCTTCTCCGACGGCACGCCCCTCACCGCCGACGACGTGATCGCCTCGGTCGAGGTCAACAGCCGCAAGGGGTCCACCTCCGCGCTGGCCTACGCCTATGCACCGATGAAATCGGTGAAGGCGACGGCTGACGACGAAATCACCTTCACCCTCTCGACGCCGACATCGGGCTTCGGCTGGGTGCCCAGCCCCGGCACGCTGCAGGTGTCGAGCCGCGGCTTCCTCGACAAGCACGGCGACAAGGTCGGCACCCCGCAGGCGCTGATCCTGGGCACCGGCCCGTACGTCGTCACGGAGTTCGCCCCCGACTCCCACGTCGTGCTCGAGCGCAACGACGCGTGGCGGGGCGGCCAGGTCGAGGTCGCCACGGTCCGGCTCGACTTCATCACCGACGAGAACACCCGGCTGCTGGCCATGCGCGACGGCTCCGTCGACATCGCTCTCTCGGTGCCGCCGAACCAGGTCCAGGACTGGAAGTCGATCGACGGGGTCAGCATCGAGACCGCCACCGACAACTCGCTGGTGACGCTGGCCTTCAACACCTCGGTCGCCCCGTGGTCCGACCTCAAGGTCCGCACCGCGGTCGCCCACTGCATCGACCGCCCCGCCGTCGTGGAGAGCGTGATGCGCGGCAACGCCGAGGTCGCGCTGACGATCCCCACGACCGAGCAGTGGGGCGGCCTGCTCGACAAGAACCAGGTCGACGAGCTCTACGCGAGCATCCCGCAGGTCGAATTCGACCTCGACGCGGCTGCCTCGCTGCTCGCGGAGTCCTCCACGCCCGACGGGTTCTCGGCGACGCTCACCTACCCCAACAGCGGACCACTGATCGGCCGCGCGCTGCTCACGCTCGCGGAGAACCTCAAGGGCATCGGCATCGACCTGAAGGTCCAGGAGATCACGCTCGAGCAATGGATCGCGGACCTCGGCAAGCACGCGGGCATCTCGCTCGGCTGGTACTTCCCCGGCACCGGTGACCCCGCCGAGTACGTCCAGCTCCTGCTCAACGGCGCGTACGCCGAGGCCGGTGGCACCAACCTCGCGGAGTACCGCAACGACGAGGTGACCGCGCTGCTGGACCAGGAGGTCGCGGAGACCGACCCGGCCACGCGCGGCGACCTGCTCGGCCGGGCGCTGGTCAAAGCGGCCGCGGACGTGCCCTACCAGCCGCTGTGGTGGGGGAAGACCGCGACCGCGTTCGGTCCCGGCCTGCAGACCGAGGACTTCGGGCCGTACTTCTTCCTCGGTCCGTGGGTCCAGCACGTCAAGCCCGCATGAGCCTTCTCTCCCTGCACGACGCGCTGGTCGGGCTCACCTACCCCGCGTCGCTCACCCTCGACCACACCGGTCGCCGGCTCGCCCTCATCGGCGTGACCGCCGACCCTGCCGTCCAGGTCCTGGACCCGACGCGGCCGGACGCCGCACCGACGCAATGGCCGCTCCCGGCCGCGCCGACGCTCGTCCGCTGGTCACTCGGGAGCGACGAGCTGTGGGTGGTCACCCTGGGTGAGCACGGCGAGCCGACCCGGCTCTCGTTGCTCGCCAGCGACGGCTCGACGATCGTCGCCACGGAGCTCGTGGGCGCGATCGAGGACCTCGTGCCGCTCGGGCCACGCACCGCGCTGCTGCGGGTCGCCGACGTCGGCTCCGAGCGCGACGGCATGAACCTCGGGCTGCGCGTGCGCGGCGCCGTCCCCGAGGACCCCGAGGTACGGCGCGGCAGCGGACTCCCCCTGCGCCGCCTGGTCCGCGTCGAGGTCGACGCCGGTGCCGTGAACCATTCGCCCGTCGACCTGGGTCGCTGGTCGGCGTGGGACGTCCACGCGGTCGGCGACCGCGCCGTCGTGGTGGCCTCCCAGGACCCGGCTCCAGCCGGGTACTACCGGCCCACGCTCCTGCTCGTCGACGGACTCACCTCCGCCCGCGCGACGATGCGCGAGCTCTACCGGACCGACGGCCAGCTGGCCCGCCCCCGACTCGCACCGACGGGCGACCGCGTCGCCGTCATCGAGGGTCAGTCGATCGTCTCGGGCGTCGTGCACGTCCACGACGTGTCCACCGGCACCTGGCGGACCGTCGCCGACCTCGACGACACCACCGATGTCGGCTGGCTCGACGAGGACCGGCTGTGGTTCGCCGGCTGGGAGGATCTCGGAGTGCAGGTCGGTCGGATCGCCGTCCCCGGTCCGGGGGAAGCAGCCACCGTGACCGGTCGCTGGACGCGGCTGGCCAGCATGCACGGCGACGCCGGACAGCCCGCGCTCGCGGTCGCCCCCGACGGCGCCACGGCGTACACCGTCTGGGACGAGCCGGGACAGCCGCCGGAGGTCGTCTCCCTCTCCCTGGACGCGCCGGGCACCACGCGGCTCACCGACCACAACGCGACGCTGCGCGAGCATGCGCCGGAGGTCGTCACCGAGCGAGCGACGTGGACCTCGCCCGACGGGACCGAGGTGCACGGCCTGGTGCTGCGGCCCGCGGCGGCCCGCGGCCCGTTGCCCCTCGTGCTGCTCCTGCACGGCGGCCCGACCTGGCTGTGGTCGGCGGCGTTCGCGCCGGCCGAGTCCAACCAGCTCGCCCTCCCCCTGGCTGCCGCCGGAGCCGTGGTCCTGCTGCCCAACCCCCGGGGCAGCAGCGGTCGCGGCCAGGCGTACGCGACCCAGGTCCGCGGCGACGTGGGCGGCGCCGACCTGGCCGACGTGCTCGCCGGCGTCGACCACCTGGTGGAGCGTGGTGTCGCCGACCCCGCCCGGACCTCGGTCATGGGACTGAGCTACGGCGGCTACCTGTCCGCCCAGGCCGCCGTGACGCAGCCGCGCTTCCGCGCGGCCGTGGTGATGTCGGGAGTCAGCGACTGGCTCGGCTTCGTCACGACGAGCGCGATCGGGGGCGGCTACGACGCCGTCTACCACCCGGCCGGCGACCTCGGCTCGCCCGCCGGCCGAGACGCCCTTGTCGGGCCCTCGCCCCTCTACCGGGTCACCTCCAGCGCCGCGCCCACCCTGTTCCTGCACGGCGCCCTCGACCGGGTCACCCCGCTCGCCCAGGCCGAGCAGCTCTTCGGCGAGCTGGCTCGGGCGGGAGTGGGGACCGAGCTGGTCGTCTACCCGCGCGAGGGCCACGAGCTGATCGAGCCCGCGCACCGTCGCGACGCCGCGGCCCGGGTCGCGAGGTGGTTGCGCGACCACGGCGTGCTCGAAGGCACGGAGGACTGACATGGCCACCGCGTGGGCCCGGTTCCTGCTCGGCCGGCTGGCCGGCACGGCGGTCGTGCTGCTGGTCCTCTCCTTCGGCATCTACTGCCTCGTCTACCTGGCCCCGGGCTCGGTCGAGCACACGCTGCTCGGCAACCGTCCGGCCACGGAGGAGACCCGCGCCGCGATCCGTGCGCAGTACCACCTCGACGACCCCCTGCTCGTGCAGTACTGGAACTGGCTCGCCGGTGCCCTCCACGGCGACCTCGGCACCTCGATCCGCTCGGGCGAGCCGGTCGACGTGGCGATCTCGTCGCGGGCCGCACTGACCCTGCAGCTGACGGCGCTCGGCACGCTGTTCGCGCTCCTGCTCGGGATCCCCGCAGGCGTCGCCGCCGCGCTGCGCCGGGGTCGCGCCGCCGACCAGGGGATCGTCGTCCTGAGCGTCGCGGGCCTGAGCGCTCCGCCGTTCGCCGTCGGCCTGCTGTTGCTCGGCCTGCTCGCGGTCAGACTGGGCTGGTTCCCCGTGTACGGCGCCGGCGACGGCGGACTCGACCGGTGGTGGCACCTGGTGCTCCCCGCGGTCGCCCTGGCGATCGGCGGCGCCGGCCTGCTGGTCCGCTTCACCCGGACCTCGCTCGTGCGTGAGCTCGACCAGGACTACGTCGTCTTCGCCCGGGCCCGCGGCCTCGGGGGCGTGCGGGTGCTGCGCTACGCGCTGCGCAACTGCGCCGTGCCGATCCTGACGGCGACCGGGCTGGTCCTCACCTCGATCCTGGTCGGGTCGGTGCTCGTCGAGGTGGTCTTCGCCCTGCCGGGCCTGGGCTCGCTGCTGGTCGACTCGGTCACCTTCAAGGACGTGCCCGTCGTGCAGGGAGTGGCGCTGCTGCTCACGATCCTGATCGCGCTGGTCAACCTCGCCGTCGACGCGGCGTACGCCGCCGCGGACCCGCGGGTCTCGCTCGTGAGGAGGAAGCGATGAGCATGCCGCTGCGCCCCCGCCGGTGGCCGGGCACCGTCGTCGCCGTGGGCCTGGTCGTCTCCGGGCTCGCCCTCCTCGCCGCGCTCATCGGTCCGCTGCTCCTGCCCGACGCCACCCAGCAGGACGTGCTGCTCGGCGTCTCGCGCCCCAGCGCCGCCCACCCGCTCGGCACCGACGACCTCGGGCGCGACGTCCTGCAGATGGTCGCCGTCGGCGCACGCAGCTCCGTGCTCGGCGCGCTGCTCATCGCCGCAGGCTCGCTGCTCCTGGGCCACCTGATCGGCCTGCCCGCGGGCTACCGCGGCGGCTGGGTCGACCAGGTCGCGATGCGCTGGACCGACCTGATGTTCTCCCTCCCGGCGCTGCTCGTCGCCATCGTCGTCACCGGCGTGGTCGGCGGCGGCTACCTGCTCGCCGTGCTCACCCTGGTCGTGCTGTTCTCGCCGGGCGACACGCGCGTGGTCCGTGCCGCCGTGCTCGAGCAGCGGCAGCGGCCCTACGTCGAGGCGGCCAGGCTCTCCAACCTGCGCGACCGGACGATCGCACTGCGCTACATCTGGCCCAACATCGCCCCGGTCGTCACCGGCAACGCCTTCCTCAACTTCGGCTTCGCGCTCGTCGCGCTGTCGTCGCTGTCGTTCCTCGGTCTCGGCATCGCGCCCGGATCGGCCGACTGGGGCCGCATGCTCGCCGACAACCGCAGCCTGCTGCTCTCCAACACCTGGGCCGTTGTCGCGCCCGGCCTGGCCATCATCGTCACCGCGGCGGCCGTCAACGTCGTCGGCGACTGGCTGCACCGGCGCCTCGACGAGAGAGGACTCCGACGATGACCGCACTCTGTGTCGACGTACGCGGGCTCCGGGTGCGCATGCCCGGTGCCGACGGGACCGACCGGATCCTCGTGTCGGGCGTCGACCTCGCGCTCGCACCCGGCGAGTCGCTCGCGATCGTGGGCGAGTCCGGGTCCGGCAAGAGCCTGACCGCGCGCTCCCTCCTCGCCCTGCTGCCGTCCGGGCTGGTCGCCGAGGGGCACGTCGAGGTCGCCGGCACCGTCATCGGCGCCGACCCCCGGCTCGCGCGCCCGCTCCGCGGGCGCCGGATCGCGCTGCTGATGCAGGACCCCTTCACGATGCTCAACCCGTTGCGCCGCGTCGGCGCCCAGCTCGCCGACGGGATGCCGCGCGAAGTACGCCGCAACCGGCGTCGGCGACGCGAGGAGGTCGCCCGGCGGCTCGAGGAGGTCGGCCTTTCCCCCGACGTCGCCGACCGCTACCCGATCCAGCTCTCGGGCGGCATGCGACAGCGGGTCGGCATCGCCGCCGCCCTGGTCAGCGATCCCGAGGTGCTCGTCGCGGACGAGCCGACGACCGCGCTCGACGTGACCACCCAGCGCGAGATCCTGCGCCTGGTCCGCCGGATCCAGCACGACCGCGGCATGTCCTTCGTGATGATCACCCACGACCTCCGCGTCGCGTTCTCGATGTGCGAGCGCGTGATGGTGATGTACGCCGGCAGGATGCTGGAGGTCGGGCCGACGGCCCAGGTCCAGGCCGAGCCGCGCCATCCCTACACGGCGGCGCTCCTCGATGCGGAGCCGCCGGTCGACGAGCGGCTCGCGTCGCTGCCGGCGCCGCCCGGGTCGGTCCCGGCGCACGACGAGGTGGCCGACCGCTGCCCGTTCGCAGACCGCTGTGCGCACGCGACCACGGTCTGCACCACCGGACCGCCGCCGCTCGTCGAGGTCGATGCGGGCCACCTCAGCGCCTGCGTGCGCATCCGAGAGCTCGGGCCGCTGCGCCGCGACCGCCGCGACCGCCGCGAGGCCGAGGTGCCGCCCGCACTGGTGGCCGCCAGCGACCGGGCGCTGCTGCGCGTGACCGGTCTCGGCAAGTCCTTCCACGGCTCCGCCTCGCCGGCGCTCGAGGACATCGACCTCCACGTCGCCCGGGGCGAGACCGTCGGCCTGGTCGGCGAGTCCGGCTCCGGCAAGACGACGCTCGCCCGCTGCGTCGTGGGGCTCGAGACGCCGACCGCCGGCACGATTGAGCTGTCCGGCCGGACGTTCCCGTCGTGGGGCGACCTGGACACGGGTGAGGCGAGCCGACTGCGCGGCGTCGTCCAGATGGTCTTCCAGGACCCGTACTCGAGCCTGCATCCCGTGCGCCCGGTCGGCGCGACGCTCGCGGACTCGCTGGCGGCGTTCGGGCGCCCGCACGGCGCGTCCGACGTCGCCGCGCTGCTCGAGCTCGTCGGCCTGACGCCGGCTCACGCACGGCGGCGGCCCGCGGCCCTGTCGGGCGGGGAACGCCAACGCGTCGCGATCGCCCGTGCGCTCGCCCCCGAACCGGAGCTGCTCGTCTGCGACGAGTCAGTGTCGGCGCTCGACGTCTCGGTGCAGGCCCAGGTCCTCGACCTGCTCGCCCGACTCGTCCGTGAGCTCGACATGGCCCTGCTCTTCGTCACGCACGACCTCGCGGTCGTCCGGCAGGCGACGCAGCGCGTCTATGTGCTCCGCGGCGGTCGGTGCGTCGAAGCGGGGAGCACCTCCCAGGTGCTGGACGATCCCACGCACCCGTACACACAAGAGCTGCTCGAGGCGGTCCCGCGCGAAGACCGGCACTGGCTCAGCTGAGCGCGCGGACACCAGGGCACAGCCGACCGCAGATCCCTTGCGGCCCAGACCGGAGTCGGACCGGTCACCGCTGCGCGGCCATCTCGTCGACAACTCTGCGGGTCCTGGCCAGCGGCGGGTCGTCGCCGACGCCCGAGCGGTATCCGATGAGGGGCGCCGGATTCCGTCGCACCAGGGAAACTACGATCGCCCCATGAGCGCCACCCTCGTTGCCAAGAACCTCGCCGGGGGCCACGCTCACCGCACCCTGTTCGAGTCCCTCGACCTCACGGTCGCACCGGGCGACGTGGTGGGGGTCGTCGGCGCCAACGGCGCGGGCAAGACAACGCTGCTGCGGAGTCTCGCCGGTGAGCTCGCACCGCTCGACGGCTTGGTCTCCACGGCCCCCTCCGACGCGTTCGTCGGGTGGCTCCCCCAGGAGCACGAGCGGCTCGAGGGCGAGACCGTCGGTCAGTACGTCGCCCGCCGCACCGGAGCCGCGTCGGCGACCGACGCGATGGAGGCGGCTGCTGCGGCGCTGGGTGCCGGTGACGAGTCAGCCGCCGTCGCGGATGCCTATGCCCACAGCCTCGACCACTGGCTGGCCAGTGGCGCACCGGACCTCGACGAGCGGCTGCCGCCGATGCTGGCCGACCTCGGGCTGGACGTGGGTCCGGATGCGCTGATGACCTCCCTGTCGGGAGGGCAGGCGGCTCGGGCAGCACTGGCGGTGCTGATGCTCAGCCGGTTCGACCTGGTACTCCTCGACGAGCCGACCAACGACCTCGACCTCGCCGGGCTCGAACGGCTGGAGACGTTCGTGCGCGGACTGCGTGCGGGCGTCGTACTCGTGTCCCACGACCGCGAGTTCCTGTCGCGGGTCGTGACCCGGGTGGTCGAGCTCGACATCGCGCAGCACCAGGTGGCCGTGTACGACGGCGGGTACGACGCCTTCCTCGAGGAGCGCGCCATCGCGCGGCGGCACGCCCGGGAGGCCTACGAGGAGTTCGCCGACAAGAAGGCCGACCTGGTCGGCCGGGCCCGGGTCCAGCGGGAGTGGAGCTCCCAGGGCGTGCGCAACGCGATGCGGAAGTCCCCCGACAACGACAAGATCCGGCGCCGGGCGCAGTCGGAGTCGTCCGAGAAGCAGGCGCAGAAGGTCCGCCAGATGGAGTCCCGGATCGCGCGTCTGGAGGAGGTCGAGGAGCCGCGCAAGGAGTGGGAGCTGCGCTTCTCGATCGCCGCCGCGCCACGGTCCAGCTCGGTCGTCGCCACCCTCGACGAGGCAACGGCACAGCTCGGCGACTTCACGTTCGGACCGGCATCGCTGCAGGTCAGCGCCGGCGACCGGATCGGCATCGTCGGCCCCAACGGCGCCGGCAAGTCCACGCTGCTGCGCCTCCTCCTGGGCCGGCTCGTCCCGGACGCCGGTCGGGCCAGCATGGGTGCCTCGGTCGCGGTCGGCGAGATCGACCAGGCCCGGACCGGCCTCGACGACGACCTGGCCCTCGGCACCGCGTTCGAGCACGCCATGCTGGACATGGCTCCGGCCGACGTACGCACCCTGCTGGCGAAGTTCGGCCTCAAGGCCGACCAGGTCACCAGCCTCGTCGGCCGCCTCTCCCCCGGCGAGCGCACCCGCGCCGCGATGGCGCTGCTGCAGGCCCGCGGCGTCAACCTCCTCGTCCTCGACGAGCCGACCAACCACCTCGACCTGCCGGCGATCGAGCAGCTCGAGCAGGCCCTCGACTCGTACGACGGCGCGCTGCTCCTGGTCTCGCACGACCGCAGGCTGCTCGACAACGTCCGGCTCGACCAGCATTGGCAGGTCGCCGACGGTCGGGTCACCGCCACCCAGCTGGCCTGACCCGGGTCCTCACAAGACGCCTTGTGGAGTCATCCACTCGCATGACGTGCGAGCAGATGACTCCACAAGGGACAGATCACAGCCCCGGGTAGAGCGGGTACGCCGCAGCCAGCGCCGCGACCCGGTCCCGCAGCTTGGCAGCGACCGAGTCGTCGTACGACGGCTTCAGCGCCTCCGCGATGATGTCGGCGACCTCCGCGAAGGCCTCGGCACCGAACCCCCGCGTCGCCAACGCAGGCGTGCCGATCCGCAGTCCCGAGGTGACCATCGGCGGGCGGGGGTCGAAGGGGACGGCGTTGCGGTTGACGGTCAGGCCGATGGAGTGGAGACGGTCCTCGGCCTGCTGGCCGTCCAGCTCGGACGCGCGCAGGTCGACGAGGACCAGGTGCACCTCGGTGCCCCCGGTCAGCACCGAGACACCCGCGGAGACCACGTCCGGCTGGGTGAGGCGCGCGGCGAGGATGCGGGCCCCCTCCAGGGTCCGCTCCTGACGCTCCCGGAAGGCCGGCGAGGCGGCCATCTTGAACGCCACCGCCTTGGCGGCGACGACGTGCTCGAGCGGGCCGCCCTGCTGGCCGGGGAAGACCGCCGAGTTGATCTTCTTCGCCAGCTCGGCCTTCGACAGGATCACGCCACCGCGCGGACCGCCGAGCGTCTTGTGCGTGGTGGTGGTGACGATGTCGGCGTGCGGGACCGGGCTCGGGTGCAGGCCGGTCGCGACCAGGCCGGCGAAGTGGGCCATGTCGACCATGAGGTACGCGCCGACGAGGTCGGCGATGCGGCGGAACTCGGCGAAGTCCAGCTGTCGCGGGTACGCCGACCACCCGGCCACGATCAGCTTCGGCCGGTGCTCCAGGGCGAGGCGCTCGACCTCGGCCATGTCGACGCGGAAGTCCTCGGCGTCGACGTGGTAGGCGACGACGTCGTAGAGCTTGCCGGAGAAGTTGATCCGCATGCCGTGCGTCAGGTGCCCGCCGTGGGCGAGGTCGAGGCCGAGGATCGTGTCACCCGGGTCCAGCAGCGCGAACATGGCGGCGGCGTTGGCCTGGGCGCCGGAGTGCGGCTGCACGTTGGCGGCCTCGGCCCCGAACAGCTCCTTCACGCGGTCGATCGCGAGCTGCTCGATGACGTCGACGTGCTCGCAACCGCCGTAGTAGCGGCGGCCCGGGTAGCCCTCGGCGTACTTGTTGGTGAGGACCGACCCCTGGGCCTCCATGACGGCGACCGGGGCGAAGTTCTCCGAGGCGATCAGCTCGAGCGTGCCCTGCTGGCGGGCGAGCTCGGCGCTGATCGCCGCGTGGACGTCGGGGTCGTAGTCGGCGAGGTTCTGGTCGAAGGCGTCGTTCGTGGACATGCGGAGGCTCCCGTCGTGGTGGTGGGCCTCCCCGCTCTGTCATCGGTGCCTGAGAGCTTCACCGCGGCAGCGGCTTGCACCTTGGGCGCAGGACCGGTCATGGAGGTCCTGTCTTTCCAGAGTCGCCTCGCACGAGCAGTGACGGTGCCTGAGAGTTTCTCGGGGAGAGTTGCTCCTACGGCGCCCCGCTCGGTGGCGAGGTCTCTCCTGCTTCGGCTACGAACGGCAGATCTTCAGTTGTGACGGCGTCAGGATGGCACGCCTCAGGACACGACGGAAGAGGGCGTCTTGCTCATGAGGGTGACCAGGTCGAAGGCGACCGTCGCCGCCGCGACGCAGGTGATCTCCGCGTGGTCGTAGTCGGGAGCCGTCTCGACGACGTCGGCGCCGATGATGTTGAGCCCGTCCAGCCGGCGCAGCACGTGCAGCAGCTCGCGGCTGTTGAGCCCGCCCATCTCCGGCGTGCCGGTGCCGGGCGCGAAGGCCGGGTCGAGCACGTCGATGTCGATCGAGATGTAGACGGGAGCGTCGCCGACCCGCTGCCGGATCTGCTCCGCGGCCCCCTCGACGCCGAGGAAGTCGAGGTCGCCGGCGCGGATGATCCGGAAGCCGAAGGATGCGTCGTCGACGAGGTCCATCTTGTCGTAGATCGGGCCGCGGATGCCGATGTGGATCGACTTGTCCTCGGCGAGCAGGCCCTCCTCGAAGGCCCGGCGGAACACGGTGCCGTGGGTGATCGGCGCCTTGAAGTAGGTGTCCCAGGTGTCGAGGTGGGCGTCGAAGTGGATCAGCGCGATCCGCCCGTGCTGGGCGTGCGCGGCCCGCAGCATCGGCAGCGCGACGGTGTGGTCGCCGCCGAGGGTGACGATGCGGCGGCCGGCCTGGCCGTGGACGTCGCGGGCCATGTCCTCGATCTGCTGCATGGCCTCCTCGATGTTGAAGGGCGTGCAGGGCACGTCGCCGGCGTCGACGACCTGGATCTCGTCCAGCGGCGCGGTGTCGAGCTCGACGTGGAACCGGGGCCGCAGGTGGCGCGAGGCCTGGCGGATGCCCATCGGGCCGAACCGGGCGCCGGGCCGGTAGGACGTACCGCCGTCGAACGGGACGCCGAGGATCGCGACGTCGTAGTCCGGCACCGACTCGATCAACGGGATCCGCGCGAAGGTGCCGAGACCGGCGTACCGCGGGACCTTCGTCGCCTCGAGGGCGCCGATCGGCTGGTGCTTGCTCATGCGGAGATCTCCGTTTCGGGGGTGAGGACGTGAGCCGGCTGCTGGCGCCAGGCGCGGAGCAGTCCGAGGTAGATGAAGGCGGTGGCGATGCTCCCGACGATCCAGGAGGTGTCGACGGCGCCGGTCTGCTTCGCGATCGCGCCGACGTACAGCGTGGTCGACATGAACGGGATCTGGACGAGGCAGCCGAGGACGTAGCTGAGCAGCGCGGGGACGTTGAACGAGCCGTAGCCGCTGTTCGGGTCGCTGAAGGAGCTCGGGTCGTAGTGGCCCTTGTGGACCAGGTAGTAGTCGACCAGGTTGATGATGCTCCACGGCACCAGCAGGTAGGCGAGCACCAGGATGAAGTTCGTGTAGTCGGCCATGAAGTCGTCGGAGACGGTCGTGGAGGCGACGAACACGGCGATCGCGAGCACGCCGGCGACGATGTGACGGGCCGAGGCGCGCGGCGCCCACTTCAGCTTGAAGGTCTGGATGCAGGTCAGCACGCACAGCGACGAGCCGTACATGTTGATCACACCGGCGTCGATCGCGCCGAGGAAGAACGCCAGCATCACGAAGACGAACACCGGCTTCGGCATGATGTTGTCGAGGTCGGCGAGCACGCCGTCCGCGCCGAGCCCCGCGACCAGGAAGGCACCGACGGTCATCGCCCCGATCACACCGAGCACGGTGCCGGCGTAGGTGTACCAGAACGCCGCACGGGTGCCGGTGCTCGAGGGCAGGTAGCGCGAGTAGTCGGAGACGTACGGCGCGTAGGACAGCTGCCACACACCGACCACCGAGGCCATCCCGAGGAAGCCGGCCCAGCTGAACGAGCCGCCCGCGGCGGTGATGCTGGCGCCGCCGTCAGCGGCCTCCATGCCGGTGTAGACGAGGGTGAGGACCAGGGCCAGGCCCGAGAGCCAGACCATGATGCGGTTGAAGCGGAGGATGAGCTGGTAGCCGACCACGACGGCGGTCAGGGTCAGCGCGGTGCTGAGCAGCAGGCCGGCGGTGTGGCCGAGCCCGGTGAACACCGCGCCCAGAGTCTGTTGCGCCAGCACCATCAGCGACACGATCCAGCCGACGTAGATCAGCACCACGATCACGGTGATCGGCACCGAGCCGTACATGCCGAACTGCGCCCGCGCCTGGATCATCTGGGGCACGCCGAGCTTGGATCCCTGGGCGGAGTGCAGCGCCATGAACACCGCGCCCACGAGGCTGCCGCTGACGATCGCGAGGATCGTCGAGCCCACGTCGAGGCCGAAGATGGTCGGCCCCAGGAGGCCGGTCACCACGGCGAGCGGGATGATCTGGACGGTGAACCAGAAGGAGAACAGGTGCTGGACCTTGCCGGTGCGCTGCGACTCCGGCACCGGTTGGATCGTCAGGCCTTCGACGAGCGTGCTTTCCTGCGACATGGCGGTGTTCCTTCGCTGCTGAGGGTCACGCGTGGTGCTTGACCATGACGTGCTTGGTGCGTGAGTAGTCGTCGAGCGCGTACGCCGACAGGTCGCGGCCGTAGCCGGATGACTTGAAGCCGCCCCACGGCATCTCCGTGGCGAAGGCGAGGTGGTCGTTGACCCAGACGGTCCCGAAGTCCAGCCTGCTCGGAAGGCCCGCTGCCCGGCGGGCGTTCTCGGTCCACACCGAGGCCGAGAGGCCGTACGGCGTGGCGTTGGCCGCGGCGATCGCCGCGTCCTCGTCGGTGAAGGTCTCGATGGTGACGACCGGGCCGAAGATCTCCTCGGTCGTGCAGGCCGCACCGTCGGGGATGTCGACGAGCACGGTCGGCTCGACGAAGAAGCCGGGCCGGTCGGGCACCGTGCCCCCGACGGCGGCACGGGCGCCGTCGGCGTACGCCTTCTCGAGGGCGGCGACGACGCGGGCGTGGTGCTCGCGGGAGACGAGCGGTCCCATCTCGACGTCCTCGCCGTCGGTCGGAGCGCCGACGACCATCGCCTCGACCCGCTTGACGAGGCGGTCGACCAGGTCGTCGTGGACGGCGGCGTCGACCAGCACCCGGCAGGCCGCACCGCAGTCCTGGCCGGTGTTGCCGAAGCCGGCGAACACGATGCCGTCGGCGACCGCGTCGAGGTCGGCGTCGGCGAAGACCAGGACCGGTGCCTTGCCGCCGAGCTCGAGGTGGACCCGCTTGAGGGTGGCGGCCGCGGCGGCGGCGACGGCCTGGCCGCTGCGCACGCTGCCGGTGACCGAGACCAGGTCGATGCCGGGGTGGGTGGCGATGGCGGCGCCGACGACGGCACCGTCGCCGGTGACGACGTTGAGGACGCCGGCCGGCAGCACGTCGGCGACCAGCTCGGCGAGGCGCAGCGTGCTGAGCGGGGTCTGCTCCGAGGGCTTGAGCACGCAGGTGTTGCCGGCGGCGAGGATCGGCCCGAGCTTCCAGGCCGCCATCAGCAGCGGGTAGTTCCACGGCGTGATCGCGCCGACCACGCCGACCGGCTCGCGCAGGATGGTCGAGGTGCTGCCCTCGACGTACTCCCCCGCCGCGAGAGCGACCTGCGCGCGGACCGCGCCGGCCATGAACCGGAAGGTGTCGGCGGTGCCGGCGACGTCGTCGGCGGCGAGGCCCTGCGGCTTGCCGGTGTTGCGTGACTCCAGCTCGGCGAGCTCGGCCGCGTGCTCGTCGACCACCGCGGCGATGGCGAGGAGCGCGTCGGCGCGGTCCTTCGGCGTACGCCGCCCCCAGTCGGCACTCGCACGACGGGCCGCGCCGACTGCTCGGTCGACGTCCGCGGCGGTGCCGCGACGGGCGTGGGCGATGACCTGCTCGGTGGACGGATCCACGACCACCTGGGTCGCAGGTCCGTCGCCCTCCCAGGCGGCGCCGTCGATGACGTGGGACAGGACGGTCACGACAGGTCCGCTCCGTGGATGTCGAAGCCGCGGTCGACGACGACCTCCAGCATGTCGACGTAGGTGTCGATGTCGTCGTTGGCCTGGCGCGGGGCCGGGCGGTAGTTGAGCGCCTGCTGCACCTGCGGGCTCTGCAGGTAGGCACCGGAGACCAGCGTCGACAGCGCCTCGAACTCGGCGATGTGGGTGGTGGAGATCAGGTCGAGCGCGGCCTCGGCATCCAGGCCGTCGGCCAGGTCGAGGGCCCGGGTGAAGGCGGGCACCAGGTCGGGGCGGAACCCGAGCGCGCGGTCGATCAGGTCGGTGGGTACGCCGGCCGCCGACGCGGACGGGAAGGCACCCGAGCCGGGGATGAGGACGTCGGCCAGGATGGCCAGGCGGTCACGGGCGGTGGGTTCGAGCATCACGGTGTCCTTTGCTGTCCGTCGTGGCCGTCAGGAGGCGGAGACCTGGTTGGACCGGTTGTCGGCGAGGTGACGGGCGGCGCGCAGCGCGACCGCCATGATCGTCGCGGTCGGGTTCACGCCGGTCGACGTCACGAAGTTGCTGCCGTCGAGGACGAACAGGTTCGGGATGTCGTGCGAGCGACCCCACTGGTCGACGACGGAGTCCGTGCGGTCCTCGCCCATCCGGGCGCTGCCGAGCAGGTGCCAGCCGCTGTCGCGGACCACGCGGTCGACGTGGATGCTGACCGCACCGGCGGCCTCGTGGGCCTCGACGGCGCGGGCGATGTGGAAGTCGAGCAGCCGGTCGTTGTTCTCGGTGATCCGGTAGTTGATCTTGGCGGCCGGGATCCCGTCGGAGTCGGTGAGCTCGGGGTCCAGGACGACCTCGTTGCTCTCCTCGGGCAGGTCCTCGGTGGTGATGCCCCACTCGAGGGTGCGGCCGAAGGTGCTGCTGAGCTTGTCGTGGAAGCTGCTGCCGAAGCCGTCACGCCAGTCGGTGCCAGGCTCCCAGAGCACGCGGTTGAGCGGGCCGGGGGTCGGCATCAGGTTCCACTTGCCGCCGCGTACGAAGCCGCGGGACTCGTCGGTCTCGTAGAACTCCAGCGACTGCAGCGACTGACCGGCCGGGCCGAGGTGGCTCTCGAGGTCCTCGTCGTAGGTGCCGTAGACCGAGGCGTAGGGGTGGATCATCAGCCGCTTGCCGACCAGGCCGGAGGAGTTGGCGAGGCCGTCGGGGTGCGCCGAGCTGGCCGAGTTGAGCAGGATCCGCGGGGTGCCGATGCCGTTGGCGGCCAGGATCGTGATGCCCGCGCGCTGGTGGTGCCAGTGGCCGTCGCGGTCGACGTACTCCGCACCGGCGACCAGGCCGTTCTCGTTGGTGGTCAGCGTGCGGACCCGGGCGCCGGTGATGAGCACCGCGCCGGCGGCGATCGCGTCCGGCCAGTACGTGAGGTCGGCGCTGGCCTTGGCGCCGGCCGGGCAGCCGGACTCGCAGGCGCCGTACCGCTGGCAGGCGGGGCGGTTGCGGAAGGCACGCGACGAGATCGCGTTGGGCGCCGGCCACCAGTGCCAGCCGAGCTTGTCCATGCCGCGGGCCGCGCGCAGGCCGGCCTTGCCGATCGGCAGCGGCGGCAGCGGGAAGGTGTGGGCGTCGGGGTACGACGGGTCGCCCTCGAGGCCGGAGGCGCCGATGTGGTGGGTGACCTCGTCGTAGAACGGGCGCAGGTCCTCGTAGGTGAACGGCCAGTCCTCCGCCACCCCGTCGAGCGTCTTGACCCGGAAGTCGGACGGGAGGGCGCGCACCCAGTGGCCCGAGTAGAGGATGCTGCTGCCGCCGACGCCGTTGAACAGCAGCGGCTCGAGCGGGCTGTTGTCGGCGTTGATCGGGTAGTCGGCGTCGTTGCCGCGCCGGTTGGGGCTGGGGTGCCACTGCTTGAGGCGAGCCAGCTCCCAGGAGGGCTTGTCCCCGGTGAAGTCGTCGGGGAGGTTCCAGTCGCCCTGCTCGAGGCAGACGACCTTGAAGCCGCGCTTGGCCAGCTCGTACGCCGCCACCGCGCCCGAGGGGCCCGCGCCGACGATCAGGACGTCGGCGTCTTCGACTGCTGCCTGCACGTTCACACTTCCTCTGCGGATCGGTGGTCCCCGGTTTCCCGGTGTGACCAGACTGCCTGCGACCCAGGTCACAGGTCTGCCCACGATCCGCCACACCCGGCACGAGAGGTTTCGTGCGATCGCACAACCGGGTGCGGGTCAGGGACGAGCTGCCGGCCCCTTCGCGGGCGCGATCAGGGACTGCGCCCGCAGCGCGAGCCAGAGCTCGGCGATGTCCGCGGTCTCGCTGGTGGTGCGGCCGGTGATCTCCTCGACCTTGCGGATCCGGTAGAGCACCGTCTGCCGGTGCACCTGGAGCGCGTCGGCGGTGCGCTGCCAGGAGCGCTGGTGGCCCAGGAAGGCGTCCAGGGTGGCGAGCAGCGGGGTGTCGTGGACGCGCTCGTACTCCAGCAGCGGCCCGAGGACCCGGGAGACCAGCGCGGCGGCGTCGTCGAGCCCGCCGACGCCGACGATCGGGCTGGCGTCGCCGTAGTGGAAGGTGCGCCCGACCGAGCCCTCCGCGGCCCGCAGCGCCCACGCCGACTCGCGCAGCGCCTCCGGTGCCCGGTCGACGTTGCGCAGCGGGGCGCTCACGCCGATCAGGGCCTGGGGGCCGAGGTCGGCGCGGAACACGTCCTGCACCTCGGTGGCGGGTGGCGCGAGCACGTAGAGCACGCCGGAGCGGTAGGTGACGACGTGGCCGATCCCGTTGCGCCACAGGGCGATGTGGACGTCGCGCAGCCGGCCGACGTCGTCGCCGCTGACGGCGTACAGGCGCGACTTCGCGGGGTCGACGCCGAGGCCCTTGAGCTGGCGGCCGGCGGCCCGCGCCTCGACCCGACCCTCGAGCAGCTGGGCCAGCAGCTCGGCGCCGATCCGCCGCCGGTGCTCGTTGGCCACGACGCTCTGGGACAGCTCGAGGGCGAGCACGGTGACGGCGTGCTGCATGAGGATCGCGTCGACCGGGCTGCGGCCCTTGGAGACCAGCACCATCAGCGCGCCCTGCTGGGTCGGGATGTCGATCAGCCGCAGGTCCCGCCCGTCCGCCAGGGGTACGACGAGCGCCCCGGCCCGCAGGTCCGCCGTACCGCGGGTGATCTCGTGCAGTGCGTCGGCGAGCACCGGGTCGAAACGCGGGTCCTCGGGGTACCACGGCTCCCCCGACTCGCGGTGGCACACGTGCACCTCGCAGCCGAGGACCTGGGCCAGCGGCTCGCGCAGCACCGAGGTGCCCTCGTGGGTGCTGACCATGCGCTGCACGGTCCGGTAGATCTTCTCGGTGCGCACGAGCCGGTCGGACTGCTCGAGCAGGTTGGCCGCGGCGACCGCCTGGGAGATCGCCACGAACGGCATCGGGTACTCCACCGACAGCACGCTGAGCCCGAGCCGCTCGCTGGTGGCAAGCAGCTCGTCGGTGAGCGGAGGGCAGTACATCTTCTCGCCGATCGCGAGCGCGCTGGCGCCCGCCTCGTCGAGCTTCTCGATCAGCTCCTGCTGCTCGGCGCCGCCCTCCGGGAAGGACATGCCGTTGGTCAGCAGCAGCTCGCCGCCGGTCAGCCAGCGCCACGGCTCGGGCAGGTCCGAGCCGTGCGTCCAGGACACCGAGCGGCCCACGCCGCCCTTGCCCGAGACCAGGTGCAGCCGCAGGTGCTGCATCTCGAGCAGGTCCGCGACGGTGATCGCCATGGGGCGAGGATAGGGCTCGTCAGGCCCCCGGGATCTCCGGCTGGGGGAAGACCCGCGGGGTGAGGTCCAGGCTGCGCACGTGCTGGGCGATCTCACCGCAGGTCGTGACCCACAACTCCGGCATCGCCGCCATCGTCTCCAGCAGCGACTCCAGCGCCCGGATCCGGCCGAGCCGGCCGCTGAGGAACGGGTGGACGGTCAGCGTGAAGCAGGACTCGTAGCGGTAGGCCTCGGTCAGCTCGCCCGTCCACATCGACAGCGCCTTGGCCGGGTCCTCGATCACGCCGGGGCCGAAGACCTCCGGCACGAACGCGAACTGCTCCCAGTCGTCGAGCGCCCACGACACCGGGATCTCCACGAGCGAGCGGGCGCCCTCCCCCGGTCGCTCGGCGAGCTCGTAGGGCAGGTCGGAGTCCATCAGGCTGGAGTCGTAGAGGAAGCCGCGGTCGAGCAGGATCTCGGCGGTGGAGTACGACGTCTCCCACAGCGGTGCGCGGTAGCCGACGGGACGCACGCCGAGCACCTTCTCCAGCGACTCGAGCCCGCGGTCGATGACGGCCGCCTCCTCGTCGTACGACAGGCCGGCCATGGCCTCGTGCAGGTAGCCGTGGTGGGCGATCTCGTGCCCGGCGTCGCGGATCCGGCGGAGCAGGTCCGGGTAGCGCTCGACGGTGTAGCCGGGCGCGAAGAAGGTGGCCTTGAGGTCGAACCGGTCGAGCAGGTCCAGCACCCGCGGGACGCCGGTCAGGGCGCCGTACGCCTGGTGGCTCATCACCGACAGCCGGTCGCGGGTGCCGGGGTCGATGGTGAGCGCGACGTCCTCGGAGTCGAGGTCGAAGCCGAGGTTGGCGGCGGCGCGGAAGCCGGCCGGCCAGGCGATCGGTCCGGCGGGGAGGGTGGCGTCACCCGAGGTCATGGGAGTCCCTTCGTTGCGTGGTGCGAGTGGGTCAGGCGCGGGCGCGGGTGCTGCCGCCGTTGGCGGACAGGGTCTGGCCGACGAAGGCCGTCAGGCCGGGCCGCGCGAGGAGCGCGACGGTGGCGGCGATCTCCTCGGGTCGGCCGATCCGGCCGGCGGGGATCGCCTTGCCGTACTCGACGTGCATCTCCTCCAGCGTGAGGCCGGCGTCGTCGGCGTCGACCTGCAGCTGCGGGGTGTCGATGATGCCGGGGGCGACCGCGTTGACGGTGATGTTCTCGGGCGCGAGCTCGCGACCGAGCGACTTGGTCAACGCGATCAGACCGGCCTTGGAGGAGGCGTACGCCGTCGCGTTCGGCCAGCCGACGACACCCCACTCGGAGGTGATGATCACGATGTTGCCGCGGCCCTTGCTGCGCATCCCGGGCAGCACCGACTGCACGCAGCGGTAGGTGCCGGACAGGTTGGTGTCGATGTTGCGCCACCAGTCGTCGAGCGGCTGGTCGAGGAGCGGGCTCATCGACATGTACGCCGCGTTGCAGACCAGCACGTCGACCGGGCCGTGCTCCTGCTCGACCTTCGCGAACGCCGTACGCACGGAGGTGGCGTCGGCCATGTCGGCCACCACCGGGAAGCCGCCGGTGAGCTCGACGACCTCGCGCATCTGGTCGGTGTCGGCGCGGCCGTTGACGCCCACCGTCGCGCCCTCGGCGGCCAGGCGCAGCGCGATCGCGCGGCCGATGCCCTGGGTGGCGCCCGTGACGACCGCGACGCGGCCCTCCTGGTGGCGCGGGGGCTGGAAGTCGCTCATCAGATCACTGCTCCCATGTTGGGCGAGATGACTTCGCCGAAGCAGAAGCCACCCTCGTCGACGAGGAACTGCACGGCCTGCGCGATGTCCTCGGGCTGGCCGAGGGCGCGGGCGGGCAGGGAGGCGAGGTACTCCGGCGTGCGCTGCGGCGCCGGCAGCAGCGGGGTGTCGGTCGGGCCGGGGGCGACCGCGTTGATCCGGACGCCGTGCCCGGCGACCTCGGCGCCGAGGCTGCGGACGAAGCCGAGGATCGCGCCCTTGGCGGCGGAGTAGTGCGCCTCGCTCTCGGTGCCGGCGATGCCGAGCTCGGAGGAGATCGCGACGATCGCGCCCTCGCCGCGCTCGATCATGCCGGGCAGCACCTCGCGGACCGGGTTGAGCAGGCCGCCGATGTGGACGCGCATCATCCGCGCCCACCGGTCCTCGCCGATCTCGGAGAACGGCACCAGCTCGTAGTGGCCGGCGGCCGTGACGAGGGCACCGATCGGCCCGACCTCGGCCTGTACCCGGGCCAGGCCCGCCTTGACGGCGTGCGGGTCCGACACGTCGCAGACCACCGTGTGCTCGAGGTGGTCGGCTCGGCGCATGTCCATGCCGCACACGGTCCAGCCGGTCTCCTCCAGCGCGCGGCACACGGCCGCGCCGATGCCGGAGGCGGCGCCGGTGACGACGGCGACGCGTGCGTCCCGCCCGGTCACGACCGCTCCCCCACGGGCTCGCTGATCTTGTCGCGCCGGCTCGCGTAGACCGCGACGCCGACGATGCCGAGCGCTACCAAGCTGATCACCATGCTCCAGTTGATGTACCAGGGCTGACCGGGCTGCGTGCGCGGCCAGAGGACGTTGACGATCTCGAGTGCGAGCCAGACTGCGGCGGCGTACGTGACGATCCCACCCCAGCGGCCCAGGGAGAAGGTGCCCGGCTCCCAGCGGCCGTTGAGCCGGAGCAGTGCGGCGGCGAAGACCGGCACGGCGAAGGCGATGTAGGGGCCGAGGACCGAGAAGTTCACCAGCACGTTGTAGAGGTCGGAGCCCGCGAGGAGCAGGAAGAGCGCGGACACGACAGCGGTCAGGCCGATCGCGCGGATCGGCATCCGCTCCGGGCCGGCGAGCCGCGACAGCGCCTTCGCGCCGGGCAGGGCACCGTCGCGGGCCATGCCGTAGACCGCCCGCGAGACCGCGGACTGGACGGCGAGGAACGCCGAGACGAAGCCGATCACGAACATGACGAGCAGCGGCTTGGCGATCGAGGCGCCGAGCTGGGTGGTCAGCGTCGCCGAGACCGGGTCGCCGGTCTGCGCGGTGAGGACGGCGGGCAGGTCCGGGATCGCGAGGATGACGGCGACGGCCGAGAACATCACGATCGTGCCGACGAGCAGCAGGCCGAACACGATCGCCTTCGGCACGTTGCGCTCCGGCTCCTCGACCTCCTCGGCGATCGACCCGGCCGACTCGAAGCCGAGGAACGCCCAGCCGACGAAGGCGGTCGCGACGAGCATCGTGCTCAGCGTGCCGCCGTCGGCGTGCGGGAGGCCGTCGAAGAGCGTGGAGACCGGGTTGACCCGGTGGAAGGCCAGCAGCACGATGCCGAGCACGACCGAGCCGACGATCTCGCACATGATGCTGGCGATGATCATCACCTTGAGCACCTGGCGGCCGACCATGTTGGCCGCGGTGCCGAGACCGATGATGGCCATCGACACGGCCATCAGCTGCAGCCGGCTCGGCTCGACGACGTCGAACGCCTCGAGGAGGAAGCCGGCGGCGGCGTACGCCATCGTCGACAGGGTCAGGGTCAGGCCCCAGATGTAGGCCCATGCGGCGGTCCAGCCCCACGCCGTGCCGCGGGCGTGGCGGGCCCACTGGTAGACGCTGCCGGCGTACGGCCAGCGCGAGGCGAGCTCACCGAAGACCAGCGCCACCAGCATCTGGCCGCCCAGCACGAGCGGGAACGCCCAGAAGAAGCGCGGGCCGGCGGCGAACAGGCCGAGCGCGAAGATCGCGTACAGCGCGACGATCGGCGAGATGTCCGCGAAGGCCAGGGACAGCGCCGAGCGGAACCCGAACCCACGGTTGAGCACGTCGTGCGATGCAGCGTGCTCTCCTGCGGGAGCGGCGACGGGGCGTTGCGAGGTCTCTGGTCCCACGATGTCCTCCTCCGCGGCGCCCGCGGCGGGCACCAGGTGGCGCCATCATGGCGACGGAGGTCACACCGGGGCAGCCTCGACGAGGTAACAGATCGCACGCGGCCATTCATACGTTCGCACAAACGGCCCTGGTGCTCAGGGACGGTCAGACCGGGACGTCCGCGGTCTCCGACAGGGTGATCTCGACCATCAGCTCGTCGGCGATGGCCTCGAGGGTGGCGCGCAGGTCCTCGACCCGGGTCCCCTGCGGTGCCTCCAGCAGGGCGCGCACCTCGAACAGGTGGCCACCGGCCATCGGCGCCTCGCGTACGTCGGTGGCCAGGTCGCGGATGCTCACCCGCTCGCGCGCCAGCGCCGCGGAGATCTCGGCGACGATGCCGGGACGGTCGTCGCCCAGCAGGGCCAGGTCGACCAGCAGGGCCGGCTCCCCGGACGGGGCGTCGGTGCGGGCGAGGGTGACCTGCAGACCGACACCCTCCAGCCCGGCCAGGTCACCGACGAGCTCGTCGGCCCGCGCGTCGGGGACGTCCAGCAGCAGGATCCCGGCGAACTTGCCGGCCAACCGTGCCATCTGGCTGCGGTTCCAGCTGGCGCCGTGGGCGTGGAGGTGGGCCGAGAGGTCCGAGACGAGTCCGGGGCGGTCGTCGCCGATGCAGGTGAGCGTGAAGGTGGCCATGGGTCAGGCTAGGCCGTGAGGAGTGCCTTGCGGCACCCCCTCGGAACGTAGGCTCTGAACCCACACCGTCAGCAGCCGGAGGAGGCGTCGTGTCGCCGAGTGGTCGTTCCCGCACGGTCGTGCGCAAGCCCGGGATGGCGGCACTGAGCGCCACGGTCGCCACCGGCGTGCTCGGCGCCCTGGCCGCCGCGCCCGAGCGGGTCAACCGCGCGCTGCGTCGCCGCTACCCGACCGTCGCGGTGACGGGCATGACCGGGGTCGGCAAGACCCAGCTCGCCGACCGGCTCTCCCGCCGCAGCCCGGCCGGCGGCGCGGCGGAGGTGGGCTCGGCGGTGATGGAGCGTCGTACCCGTCGCTCGCGGCGCCTCCACGGATTCCGGTTCCTCGTGGTGCCCGGCGACAACGCCGCGACCCGGCTCGGCGCCCTGGACGAGGTGTTCCACGACGAGCCGGTCGACGGCGTGATCCACGTCGTGGCCAACGGCTACGCGACACCCCGCCGCGCCGGCGGTACGACGGGCCCCGCCATCGCCTCGCGCGAGGACCAGCTGGCCGCCGAGCTCGAGGACTGGACGATCACCGCCCACCGGATCGCGTCGATGGCCGTGCGCCGGGACAAGCCGGTGTGGCTGGTCATCGCCGTCACCAAGGCGGACCTGTTCGCCGACGACCTCGACGAGGTCGTCAGGTACTACTCCCCCGGCAGCGGCTCACCGTTCGGCGCCAAGGTCGACGAGCTGCGGGCGCTGGCCGGCGGTGCCCGGCTGTCGGTCGACGTACTGCCGGTCTCGAGTCTCGGCGACGGCGACGGGCTGACCACGAAGCAGGCCGATGCCCTGGTGGACGCGCTCGCCACCCGTCTGGCGCAGCTCAGCGGTCACGTCTGAGCCGCGGTCCGACCGGCTCAGCGGCAGGGTGCGCCCTCGCAGCACGGCCGGATGTAGCCGCAGCCGTCACACCGCTCGTGGGAGGTCTCCCACCGCATCAGGGTGCCGCAGTTGGGACAGGGTTCGGTCAGATCGGCCACGCACGAGGGTAGGCCAGCGGCGGCCTAGGCTGCGGGACGTGGCGGAGGTGGCGGAGGCTGAGGAGCGCGAGGCGTACGACGTCTACGCCTTCGACGTGTTCACCAGCCGCCACGACGACGTGAAGGCCGGGCGGGTGGCGCAGGTGCGCAGCCGGGTGCTCGTGTCGCGCGCGGAGTTCCCGCGGTTCGCCGATGCCTACGAGGTCGCGGCCAACCTGGCGACCGCGGTGCACGGCGGGATGCCGACGGCGGTCCTGCCGCGCTGGTGACGCGCCAGCAGACGGACGAGGCCCCCGGCACCGAAGTGCCGGGGGCCTCGCGAAGCGTTCAGACGGGGTACGTCAGATCGCGCGGACGTTCTCCGCCTGCGGGCCCTTCGGGCCCTGGGTGACGTCGAACTCGACCTGCTGGTTCTCGTCGAGCGACTTGTAGCCGTTGCCCTGGATGGCCGAGAAGTGGACGAAGACGTCCGGGGTGCCGTCGGCCGGGGCGATGAAGCCGAAGCCCTTCTCGCTGTTGAACCACTTGACGGTGCCCTGAGCCATGATTTTCTCCTTGGTTTCGTGTTCCGACCCGGCGAATTGCTGGGCCGTTGGTGCTGAAGACATCCCTTGCCTGATGCCCAGCTGAACCGAAGACCAAGAGCGACAAGATGTTCTGCCCCCACCGAGAGAGCAGGAGCGCTCCTTGCGGAGCACTCTTCAACGACCACCAGCGTAGCAGTGTGGGGGCGGCGGATGTCGATCGGCGCGCATACAATCGGCATACAGCCGGTGACCGGTTGCCGGACGAGGGAGCCGTACCCGGAGCGCGACAAGACGGCCGCGAAGGATGTGGCTGTCGTGGCGTGGTTGGTGCTGGTGCTCTCCGGGGTCCTCGAAGCAGCGTGGGCGACGGCCCTGTCGCGGTCCGAGGGGTTCAGCAGGCTGGTTCCGTCGGCGGTCTTCTTCGTGACCCTGACCGCCAGCATGGCCGGCCTGGCATGGGCGATGCGCACCCTGCCGGTCGGGACGGCGTACGCCGTGTGGGTGGGGATCGGCGCCGCGCTGACGGTGGTGATCGCGATGGTCAGCGGCGAGGAGCCGGTGAGCACGGTGCGGGTCCTGCTGCTGCTCGGGCTGCTCGGGTGCGTGATCGGGCTCAAGCTGGCGCACTGAGCGGCCAGCTCGCGAGGACGCGGCAGTCGCGCTCGGCGTACCGGTGCAGCTCGAGGCGCTCGGCCCGGGCCCGCACCGGGAGGAGTCCCGCGAGGTCGCCGGTGACCGAGTCCACCGACACGTCGGGGCCGAGACGTTCCAGCGTGAGGTGCGGTACGACGTCCGCGAACTCTCCCGCGTAGGGCGGGCAGTCCGGGAACGCGCGCCACAGCCGGTCGGTCAGCGACGCGAAGGGCGCGACCGGCGACGGCATGGCATGGACGATGCCGTCGGGGAAGGCGGTGACCTCGTCGAGCACGAAGTCGAACGCGGGCGTCGTGCGGGCGATAGCGGCGACCTGCGCGAGATCGGCCTCGTCCGGCTCGGGCCGGAACGGCGCCAGGGCGGTGACGTGGGCGTGGGTGAACGCCGGGTCCGGTGAGACCCAGGCGGCGTCGTAGTGCTCCCACCGGCCGCGGACGTAACCCTCCAGCGCGGGCACCGGGACGACGAGCACGGTGTGGGCCACGTCCGGACCCTAGGGCACGCCGCGACCGTGCCGCTGGTGATGCTCTTCACCTGAGCGGGCCGCTGCCGGAGGGCCGGGCGGCGGTAGCGTTCGGCACCATGAGCGCTCTCGCCGCACCCGACCCTGACGTCCGCTCCGCCGCTGCCGAGCGTCTCGCCGGCCTGGCGACCCCGGCCGGCGCGCTGGGCCGCCTGGGCGACCTCGGCGTGTGGCTGGCCGCGGCGCAGGGCGTCGTACCGCCGCAGCCGCTCGACAACGTGCGGCTGGTGATCTTCGCCGGCGACCACGGAGTCGCGCAGCACGGCGTCTCCGCCTATCCGCCGGCCATCACGCCGGCGATGGTGCGCACCTTCGTGATGGGCAAGGCCGGTGTCTCGGCGCTCGCGTCCGCGCACGGCGTGCACGTCCGGGTGCTCGACCTCGGCGTCGACGACGACCTCGAGGGGGTCCCGGCCGAGGTCCGGGCGCACAAGGTACGACGCAGCAGCGGCGCCATCCACGTCGAGGACGCGCTCTCCGCCGACGAGGCCGCGCAGGCCTTCGCGGCCGGTCGCACCGTCGCGCGCGAGGAGATCGCCGCCGGGGCCCAGCTGCTGCTGTCCGGCGACATGGGCATCGGCAACACCACCCCCGCCGCCGCGATGGTCGCGGCAGCCCTCGGTCTCCCCGCCGTCGAGGTCACCGGCCGCGGCACCGGCGTCGACGACGCCGCCCTCACCCACAAGCAGGTCGTCGTCCAGCAGGCCCTCGACCGCGCCGGCGACCGGATCGCCGACCCGATGGACGCACTGACCGCGCTGAGCAGCGCCGACCTGGTCGCGACCGTCGGGTACCTCGTGGAGGCGGCCGAGAGCGGCGTACCCGTCCTGCTGGACGGCCTGATGTCCGTCGCCTGCGCCCTGTACGCCGACCGGGTCGCGCCCGGCGCCGCCGCCTGGTTCGCCGCCGGCCACCGCTCGACCGAGCCCGCGCAGACCCTCGCGCTGGAGAAGCTCGGGCTGGAGCCGGTCCTCGACCTCGGGCTGCGGCTGGGCGAGGGCTCGGGCGCGGTGGCCGCCGTACCCGTGCTCCGCTCGGCGGTCGCGCTGCTGCGCGACGTCGCGCTGCTCGCCGACCTGATGCCGCCCGCCGAGGACGCATGACCGTCGCCGTCGTCGGCCGCAGCCTGCGGCTGTCGATCGGGATGCTGACAGCGCTGCGGGTCCCCGCGGTGCTGAAGGTCTCCCCCGGCGTCGCGACCGGCGCGCTGCTGCTCGCCCCGCTCGCCGTGCTGCCGCTGGGTGCAGTGGTCGGGCTGGTCGTGTGGGCGGGTGGCCGCCTCGACCTGCCCGCGCTGGCCGTCGCCTTCACCGCGCTCGCGGCCCTCGCTGTCGGCAGTCGCGCGCTCCACCTCGACGGGCTCTCCGACGTCGCGGACGGGCTCACGTCGTCGTACGACCGGGAGCGGTCGCTGGCCGTCATGAAGAGCGGTACGGCGGGCCCGGCCGGCGTCGCCGCGCTGGTGCTCGTGCTCGGGGCGCAGGCCGCTGCGCTGACGGCCTTCGTGTCGTACGGCGGTGAGGTGCGCTCGGCCGTCGTGGCCGGCGCCGCGGTGTGCGCCTCGCGCGCCGCGCTCTGGATCACCGCCTGCACCCTGGCCCCGCCCGCCCGGCCGGACGGGCTGGGCGTGACCTTCACCCGGCAGGTGCCGCTGCTGGTCGCCGTCGTCGGCTGGGCCGGGCTCGCCGCCCTGGCCGCGCTGGTCGACCCGGTCCGTGGGCCGGTGACCGTGGGCGCGGCTGCCCTGGTCGTCGCGGTGCTGACGACCCACGCCGTGCGTCGGTTCGGCGGGGTGACCGGCGACGTCTTCGGCGCCGGGATCGAGCTCGCCCTCGCGGTGCTCCTGATAGGACTGGCGGGTGCCTGACCCCCTGCCCGCCCGCACCCCGACCAACACCGAGCGGCTCTCCGTGGTCCGCGCCCTCGCCGAGGCCCGCACCCGCAGCGAGATCACGCGGGACGACCAGCTCGAGCGCACCGACATGGCGGTGCGGGTCGCGAGCCTGGCCGAGCTGGCCGCCCTCGTCGAGGACCTGACCGAACCGCCGCCGCTGCCCGAGCCCGGGCCCGACCCGACCCGGCGGAGGCTGCTCCTCGGTGCCGTCGGCCTGGTCGCGGCCGGGGTCGCGGGCGCCGTGGCCCTCACCGGCCGCGACGACGCGCCGCCCGCAGCCGAGGCGATCGAGGCCACGTCAACACCCCCTGCGGCGCCCTCCCCCACCAGGTCCGCGACACCCACGCCGACGCCGGCGGCAACCGACATCGACCTCCACTCGGTCGCAGGGCTGCAGGTGCTGCTCGCGGAGTACCACGCGACCCACGGCACCTGGAAGGCCTACGACCTCTCGGTCACCGACCGGCAGCGGGCCAGCGCCGACGCCGCCCTCCTGCCGATCGCCAAGCGCCGCCTGCAGTGGTGGACCTGGAATCCCGACGAGCGCTGGACCACGGTCTTCGACCCGTCGCGGGTGACGAGCAGGGACCAACGCGTCCTCGACCTGCGCGAGGTCGACCTCGCCGCTGTCGTCGCCAACCTCGCGAAGGCTCGGCGCGCCTCCCGCGTCGAGGACCCCGACAGCCTGATGTTCTCCTTCACCCACGACCGCGTGCTCGGCGCCGTGGTGGAGTTCAACGTCAGCAACGCCTACGACGAAGTCGGGACGATGACGACGGACCTGTCCGGCCGGGTGCTGGAACGCCGGCCGTTCGTCCGCTCGTAGCGCTCACAGCCGCAGGACCCGACCCGCGATCACGAGGTGCACCTCGTCGCACGCCTCCGCCACCCGCTGGTTGATCGTGCCGAGCAGATCGCGGAAGACCCGTGCCGACCGGTGCTCGGGTACGACGCCGAGGCCGACCTCGTTCGTCACGAGCACGACCTGCTCGCCGGTCGCGGTGAGGGCGATCATCAGCGCGTCGAGGTGCCCGAGAACGTGCTCCTCGACCTTCTCGACCGGCGCCTCCCACACCCCGGCGTCGTCGATGACACCGGTGAGCCAGGTGCCCAGGCAGTCGACCAGGACCGGTTCGCCAGCGGTCGCAAGCACACCGGCCACGTCGCGGGTCTCCTCGGTCGACCAGGTGTCGGGACGCCTGGACCGGTGGGCGGCGATCCGGGCGGCCCAGTCGGCGTCGTCGTACACGGGGCCGGCAGCGACGTAGGTGACGCTCGGGGCGGCCGCGAGCAGGGACTCGGCGTGGCGGGACTTTCCGGACCTCACGCCACCGGTGACCAGGACCTTCACGGCAGGGCTCACGGCTGGGCTCACGGCAGCGTGAAGGCGACCTTGCGGGCCGCGAGGTCGGCGGTGGCGAGCGTGACGGTGACGTCCTCGCCCAGCGGCAGCGGCGTGGCGGAGGTGACCGGGGCCTCGACCCCGACCTCGGCGAGCACGACGACGCCGGAGGTCGCCTCGTCGTCACGGACGCTGGTGACGACACCGGCGAATTGCTGGCCGACCCGGTCGGCGAGCACCGCGGCCTCGATCAGGTCGAGGACCGCCCGCTCGTAGGAGCCGGCCCGGCGGGCGGAGTCCTGCAGGATCTTCGGCAGGCCGGGCAGAGCCGCGGCCACCCAGTCGGGGACGGGCGTGCCGGCGCAGATCGCGAGACAGACCTCGCCGGCGTACCGGTCGCCGAGGCGGCGCAGCGGCGCGGTG
Organism: Nocardioides sp. F233; assembly: GCF_057813895.1. Classification (NCBI taxonomy): domain Bacteria; kingdom Bacillati; phylum Actinomycetota; class Actinomycetes; order Propionibacteriales; family Nocardioidaceae; genus Nocardioides; species Nocardioides sp. F233. Next base: position 57,018 of record NZ_JBVASH010000003.1, on the reverse strand, counting down.
ACGTGGGCGTACTCGGCGGCGATCGCGGAGTGGCGGGTCTGCTCCGGCAGCTCGCCGTCGAAGGCGGCGTACCCACTGCCGCGCAGCAGCCGCGTGCACGCGACGACCATCGCCTGGTGCTGGGAGACCAACGGGTCGAGCGAGCGCACGAACGCCGGGTAGTCCATGTCCTTGGGCCACGTGATCCGCAGGCCCTTGGCGACCCGGCGCAGCCGGGCGACGTCGCGCGGGTCGGCCGGCGGCAGGGTCCGCAGCATCCCGACCTGCGCGCCGACCATCAGCGACGCGGCGCCCATGCCGGTCAGCAGCGAGATCTGCGCGTTCCACTGCTCGACGGGCAGCTGCTCGCGGAACACCAGTCGGAACCCGCCGTCGGCATCGTCGACCTCCTGCTCGGGCAGCGGCAGCGAGATGCCGCCGCGCGCGACCTCCTGCTGCTCGCGCAGCGTCCCGACCTCGCGGAGCAGCTCGAGCACCTCGCCGGCGGTGCCGGCGTCGAGCGCCTTCTGGGCGTCGACGTACGACCACCGGGCGGTCGAGCGCACCCGGGCCCGCTCCACGCGTACGTCGGCCTGCGCACCCGCCGCGTCGAGCCGGATCGTCCACAGCAGCGCCGGCCGGACCTCGTCGGGCAGCAGCGACGCCGCGCCCTCCGACAGGGCGGGCGGGTGCAGCGGGATCCGCGTGCCGGCGCCGTACAGCGTCTCGCCGCGCTTGTTGGCCTCCACGTCGACCGGGTCGCCGGGCGTCACGAAGGCGGCGACGTCGGCGATCGCGTAGTGGACGACGAAGCCGTCGCCGTCACGCGCGATGTGCACCGCCTGGTCGAGGTCCATCGAGCCGGCGGGGTCGATGGTGATGAACGGCAGCTCCGTGCGGTCCAGCTCGGGCAGCACGACGTCGGCCGCGGCCAGCTCGGCGGCCGCGGTCACCTCGGCGGGGAACTCGCCGGGGAGGTCGAGCTCCTTCGCGATCGCGGCCAGACCCGCCTGGATCTCGGGGGAGCTCGCCCTGACCCGGACCACGAGATTGCTCGGCATGTCGGTGACCTTATCGTTGCGCCCGTGCTGATCCTGTTGCCGCCGAGCGAGGGCAAGGCGGTCCCCCGGCGGGGCCAGCCGCTCGACCTCCCCTCGCTGTCCTCCCCCGCGCTGACCGACGCGCGCCGCGGGGTGCTCGACGCCCTGGTCACGCTGTGCCGCGAGGATCCGGCCAAGGCGGCCGAGGTGCTCGGCCTGTCGGCAGGCCAGGCCGACCTCGTCGAGCGCAACGCGGGACTGCCGGACGCGCCCACGGCACGGGCGGACCGGATCTACACCGGTGTCCTGTACGACGCCCTCGACGTCGCGTCGCTCTCCGCCGGAGCGAAGCGGCGGGCGACCTCGCGGCTGGCGGTCGCGTCGAGCCTGTTCGGCATGGTGCGGCTCGGGGACCGGATCCCGTCGTACCGGCTCTCCGGCGACGCGTCCCTGCCCGGCCTCGGTCCGGTGGCCGCGGTGTGGCGCGAGGCGCTGCCGGCGGTGATGACCGAGGCGCTGGGCCGCGGGCTGCTGGTGGACCTGCGCTCGGGGATGTACGCGAACTTCTGGAAGCCCGGCCCCGACCTCGCCAAGCGCGTGGCGACCGTGCGCGTGCTCCACGAGCACAACGGCACCCGCAAGGTGGTCAGCCACTTCAACAAGGCCACCAAGGGCCGGATCGTCCGGGCGCTGCTCGAGGACGGCGCCGACCCGCGCAGCCCGGCCGCCTTCGCCGACGCGCTGCGGGACCTGGGCTGGACCGTCGAGGTGGGCGCTCCCGGCAAGACGGGCACCCAGCTCGACGTGGTCGTCAGCGAGCTCTGAGGGGCCGGGTTTCCCGTCGTACCGGACGAAATGGTCGTGAAATCGCCTGATCCACGACCATTTCGTCCGGTACGACGGGACCCCTGTGGATGAGCGATCCCACCCGTCGGAGGTTCGGCGGATCCTCTGAGCCATGGATCTGCACCTGAGCCGCCCCGGCCTGGTCCTGCCGTCGCGAACAGACCCGAGTGGGCGGACCGGCCCCACCCGTGGCCAGGCTCGCGGCCCGTCCTGGACCAGGGTGGCGCCTGCGCTGTACCGGCCTGTCGGCACCGCTGACACCACCGCGCAGCGGATCGTCGACGCCGTCGCCGGCCTGCCGGAGGGAGGCGCGGCCACCGGGTGGGCTGCGCTGCACTGGCTCGGCGCGCGCTGGTTCGACGGACTCGCCGCCGACGGCACCCGGTTGCCGGTGCCGGTTGCCGTCGGAGACCGTCACGCCCTGCGCCGACGAGACGGCATCGTGGTCTCCGAGGACTGGCTGTACGAGCGCGACGTGACCGTGGTCGACGGCCTGCCGATCACGATCCCGGTGCGCTCGGTCAGCTACGAGGCGCGGGTGGCCGATGGCGAGATCGACGCCCTCCGCGCCATCGAGATGGCTGCGTACGACGACCTCGTCAGCATCGCCGAGCTCCGGACCTATGCCGCCAGCCTGGTGAGCAGGCCCGGCAAGGTGCAGCTCGAGGCCGCGTTGGACGTCGCCGACGAGAACGCCTGGTCACCGATGGAGGTCGTGATGCGACGGTTCTGGCAGCGGCAGCGTGGCCGTCCGCTGCTGTGCAACCGACCGGTCTTCGACCTGGTCGGCAACCACCTGTTCACGCCCGACCTGCTCGACCTCGAGGCCGGCGTCGCCGGTGAGTACGACGGACACGTGCACGACACCGGCCCCCGGCGCAGCAGGGACCTGGACCGTGACGAGCTCAGCCGTCGTCTCGGCATCGAGGTCGTGACCATGATGGCGGGGCGCGGCGAGGAACGGCGGTTCCTCCAGCGGCTCGACGGTGCCTACGACCGGGCCGGTCGCCGTACCCCGTCCCGGGCGTGGACCGTCGAGCAGCCCTGGTGGTGGGTGGACACCTCGACCGTGGCACGTCGACGTGCCCTCGGCCCGGCCGACCGTGAACGCTGGCTCGGTCGTCGTACCGGACAAAACGGTCGTGATATCGCATGATTCGCGACCATTTCGTCCGGTACGACGGGAGAAGGCGTCCTACCAGCGGCCGGTGTCGCGCAACGTACGACGACCGGGCGCGAGCGCGTTGAAGAACCGCATCGAGCCCTTCTGCTCGCCGGTGCGCGGGTCGGCGTAGAACGCCAGGACCGACACGGCGGCGGGCGCGAGCTCCATCCGGAACAGCGTCTCCAGCGGGGCGTCGAGGGCGTGCGCGACGAGGGTCTTGATCGGCGTGACGTGGCTGACCAGGACGACGGTCCGGCCGGCGTGGGTCTCGAGCAGGCGGGCCAGTCCGGCCAGGACACGCTCCTGGACGGTCACGAACGACTCACCACCAGGCGGCGGAGAGGACATGTCGGCGAACCAGGCGTCGAGGCGCTCCCGGTCCCGCTCGGCGACCTCGGTGAAGCTGAGCCCGTCCCACTCGCCGAACTCCATCTCGGCGAATGCCGGCTCCTCCTCGACCGCGAGGCCGAGGGCGGCGGCGACGATGTCGGCGGTCTCCCGGGTACGACGCACCGGCGAGGCCACCACGACGTCGACGCTGTCCTTGAGCTCGGTGAGCCACGCGGCGACCTCGGCGGCCTGGGCGCGGCCCTCCTCCGAGAGCGGCGGGTTGTCGCCGCCGAGCCCACCCGAGAAGCGACGCCCGGTGGTGTGCGGGGTGACGCCGTGACGCACCAGCACGATCGTGGTCGCCCGGCCGGGACCGAAGGACGGCGACTCGGCCTCCTCGATCGCGGACTCCGGCTCGTCGGCCACGCCGTCACCGGGGACGCTGACGCCCGAGCGCTTGCCGTCGAGCGCCTCGTTGGCGAGCCGGTCGGCGTGGGAGTTCTGGGCGCGCGGCACCCAGGTGTACGTCGTACCGGCGGGCGCGAGGTCACGCGCCTCGGCCGCGAGCACCGCCATGTCGGGGTGCTTGATCTTCCACCGCCCCGACATCTGCTCGACGACGAGCTTGGAGTCCATCCGCACCTCGACGACGGCACCGGGTGCGTGCGCGACGGCGAGCGCGAGCCCGGCGACCAGGCCGGAGTACTCCGCGACGTTGTTGGTGGCCCGCCCGATGGTGCGGGCGTCCTCGGCGATCACGGCGCCGGTGGCCGCGTCGCGCAGCACGGCGCCGTACGCCGCCGGCCCGGGGTTGCCGCGCGAGCCGCCGTCGGCCTCGACGACGACCCTCTCGACGACCCGAGAGGTCACAGGCCGCTCTCGGAGGTGCGGACCAGGATTCGCTGGCACTCCTCGTGGCGCAGCACGGTCTCGGCGGGCGAGGCGCGGATCTCGGCGATCTCGCCGGCGTCGAGGGTGAGCTGGCAGCCGCTGCACTGGCGGGCGCGCAGCGCGCCGACGCCGACACCGCCCTTGCTGGCGCGCAGCTTCTCGTAGAGCGCGAGCAGGTCCTCGGGGATCGTGGCGACGATGGCGTCACGGCCGCCGGCGACCGAGGCGATCTCGGCGTCGAGCCCGGCGACCTTCTCGTCGCGCGCGGTGGTCAGGGTGCCGAGCCTGCCGTCGAGGTCCTCGATGGCGGAGGTGAGCTCGGCGAGGGCGGACTGCGCCTCCTCGAGCTGCTCCATCACCTCGAGCTCCTCGTCCTCGAGCGTCGAGATCCGGCGCTCCAGCGACTCGAGCTCGTGCTGCATCCGCTCGAGCGCCTTGGGGTCGGCGATGGCGCCGGAGTCCATCCGGTCGCGGTCGCGAGTACGACGGGCCTTGACCTGCTCCACGTCGGCGTCGGCCTTCGCCTGCGCGACCGCGAGGTCGTCGACGACGATGCGCTGGTCGCGCAGCCGGCCGTCGACGTCGACCCGCTTTCCGAGCAGGTCCTTGATCTCCGCGGCCTCGGCCGGGTTGTTGCGCTGGTGGCGCAGCTGGTCGACCTGGGAGTCGAGGGCCTGCAGGTCGAGCAGGCGGAGCTGGGCGGCGGGATCGGCGTTCACAGGTGCATTGTCCAAGGATCGGTGGAGATCGCACTCACCCGGGTCTCGACCGCGTCGCCGAGCGCCTCGCGGAGCAGCTGGTCGACCACCGGGAGCCAGGTCCACTCGGCGGCCCAGTGGGCCACGTCGACCAGTGCTGGACCGCCCTTCTCGAGGAACTCCGCGGCCGGGTGGTGGCGCAGGTCGCTGGTCACGTAGACGTCGGCGTCGGAGGTCGCGAGCCGGTCGAGCAGGAAGTCTCCCGCGCCCCCGCAGACCGCGACCCGCCTGACCGGGCGCTGGGGGTCGCCGGCCACCCGCACGCCGTGCTCGGTCGGCGGCAGCGCCGCGGCCACCACCTCGGCGAAGCCGGCCAGCGTGGTCGGCTCGACGCTGCCGATCCGGCCGGTCCCGACGTCCACCAGCTGCGGGTCGGCGACCTCGACGACGTCGTACGCCGGCTCCTCGTAGGGATGCGCCGTCAGCATCGCGCGGACGACGGCGGCGCGGCGCGCCCGCGGCAGGACGACCTCGATCCTGACCTCCTCGACGGTCTCCAGTTCGCCGACGGTGCCGATCATCGGCGTCGCGCCGTCCAGCGGGCGGAACCGGCCCTCGCCCGGCGCACTGGTGAACGAGGCGAAGTCGTAGTCGCCGATCTGGCCGGCGCCGGCCTCGGCGACGGCGGCCCGGACGGGTGCGGCGGCGTCGGCCGGGACGCAGACGGTGAGCTTGTCGAGCGGCTCGCTCGGCGCCGGGATGATCGGGAGCAGGTCCTTGAGCCCGAGCGCGACCGCGAACGCCTCGGACACGCCGCCGACGGCCTGGTCGGCGTTGGTGTGGGCGGTGAGCAGTGCGCAGTCGGCCTTCGCCAGCGTGTGCAGGGTCCGGCCCTTCGGCGTGGTCGCCGCGACGCCGTGGACGCCCTTGAGGAAGAGCGGGTGGTGGACGAGCAGCAGGTCGGCCTTCCACTCGGCCGCCTCCGCGGCGACCTCCGGGGTGGGGTCGACGGCCAGCAGGATCCTCTTCACGGGCTGCTCGGGGTCGCCGTACACGAGGCCGACGGCGTCCCAGCTGTCGGCGGTCGCAGGCGGGTACCAGCCGTGGACCAGGTCGACGACGTCCTTGAGGGAAGGCATGGCGGTCAGGCTAGTGGTCCCGAGGCCCGGGCTTGCTATGGTGCGGGGGCCAGCGAAGGGAACCCGGTGCGAGTCCGGGACTGACGCGCAGCGGTGTGGGTGACGGCCGGAGCACGATGTCACTGGACCTCCAGGGGTCTGGGAAGACGCTCCGAGCCGGGAGATCCCGAGTCCGAAGACCTGCTGGCCCTTGCGGCCACCCGTCGCGAGGTCGATGAGGGGCGATCGCGAGGAGCCCCGGCCTCGAAGGACCACCATGGCGCAGACTGCGCGGAGCCGACCCGATCGGTGCCCCGGTGTCGTGCACCCCTGGCCTGCCGACGACGGCGGCCTGGTGCGGATCCGGGTGCCCGGCGGACGAGTGCCGATCGCTGCCCTGCGGGCGCTGGCCGAGGTCGCGGAGGCGTACGGCGACGGCCGGGTCCGGGTCACCGGGCGGGCCAACCTGCAGGTCCGGGCCATGCCCCTGTCTCCTGACGGCCTCCTCGAGGACGCCGCGCTGGCGGCGCTGGAGGCCACCGGGCTGCTGCCCTCGCGCACCCACGACCGGGTCCGCAACGTGCTGGTCTCGCCCCAGACCGGCCTCGCCGGCGGCCGGGCCGACCTTCGCCCGGTGCTCGCCGCCCTCGACGCGCTGCTGCTGGCCGACGCCGAGCTCGCCGCTCTGCCCGGCCGGTTCCTGTTCACGCTCGACGACGGCCGTGGCGACCTCGCCGACAAGCACCTCGACCTCGGCCTGGTCGCTCTCGACGACACCGCCGCCCAGCTCCGCGTCGGCGGGCAGTGGGGCGAGGTGGTCGCCCTGACCGGTGCGGCCGCCGCGCTGGCCGCGCTGGCCCGGGCGTTCCTGGCTGCCCGCGGGACCGGGCCGGACGCGCCCTGGCACGTGCCCGAGCTCGGCCTTCCCCTCGCCGCTGCCCGGGCCGCGGCCCCCGGCGCCACCGTCGCGACCGGGCCGCTCCCCCTCGGCCCGGTCGCAGGCGGCCAGCACGTCGCCGTACCCGACGACGGGCTGGACCTGACCACCATCGCGGCCTGGACCGCACCAACCGTGATCGTGACGCCCTGGCAGGGCGTGCTCGTCCCCGAGGAGGACGCATGACCGAGCTCACCGCTCCCCCGCGCCGGTACGACTACATCGCCGACGGACCGGCGATCTACGTCGACTCCTTCGCGACCATCCGCCGCGAGTCGGACCTGTCCCGGGTCCCGGCCGAGGCCGAGAAGGTCGCCGTACGGATGATCCACGGCAGCGGGCAGACCGACCTCGTGCGGGACCTGGTCATCCACCCGCGGCTGGTCCCGGCGGCCCGTGCGGCGCTCGACGCGGGCGCGCCGATCCTGTGCGATGCCCGGATGGTCGCGATGGGCATCACCGCCGGCCGGCTGCCCGCCGACAACCCGGTGCACTGCTTCCTCACCGACGAGCGGGTCCCGGCCCTGGCGAAGGAGTGGTCGACGACGCGTACGGCGGCCGCGGTCTCGCTCTGGGAGCCGCTGCTCGACGGCGCAGTGGTCGCCATCGGCAACGCCCCGACCGCGCTCTTCCACCTGCTCGAGCTGATCCTCGCCGGTGGCCCGCGGCCGGCCGCGATCGTCGGCTGCCCGGTGGGCTTCATCGGTGCCGCCGAGTCCAAGGACGCGCTCGCAGCCTTCGCCGACGAGCACGGCATCGACATCCCTTTCGTCACCGTCCGCGGCCGCCGCGGCGGCTCGGCGATGGCGTCGTCCGCCGTCAACGCACTGGCCCAGGAGGCGGAGTGACCACGACCACCGGCAGCTTCTCCGTCGTCGGCATCGGCCCCGGCGACCCCGAGCTGATCACCCGCAAGGCCGAGCGGCTGATCGGCGCGGCCCCCGTCGTCGCCTTCCACGCCGGCGTCCGCAAGGAGTCGCACGCCCGCCGCATCGCCGCCGACCTGATCCCGGCCGACGCGATCGAGGAGGAGCTGCGCTACCCGGTCACCACCGGGACCACCGACCACCCGGGCGGGTACGTCGGCGCGCTGGCCGCCTTCTACGACGAGTGCGAGGCCCGGCTCGCCGTCCACCTCGACGCCGGCCGCGACGTCGTCCTGCTCGCCGAGGGTGACCCGCTGTTCTACGGCTCGTCGATGTACCTCGTCGACCGGTTCCGCGACCGGTTCCCCGTCGAGGTCGTCCCCGGCATCCCGGCCTTCGCCGCCGCCACCGCGACGGTCCCGGCCCCGCTGGTCCGGCAGACCGACGTGCTCACCGTGCTGCCCGGCACCCTGCCCGAGCCCGAGCTCGCCCGCCGCCTCGCCGACACCGACGGCGCGGTGATCATGAAGCTCGGCCGGACCTTCCCTGCCGTCCGGTCCGCCCTGGCCGCCGCGGGACGACTCGAGGGCGCGTTGTACGTCGAGCGCGCCTCCCAGCCCGAGGAGCGCTGGCTGCCCGTCGCCGAGGTCGACGCCGACTCGGTGCCGTACTTCTCGCTCATCGTGGTCCCCGGCGACTCGGCTCGGCCGGCTTCCGCTGAGCGGATGCGGGGGCGTGCGGTTTGGTCCCAAACCGCACGTTCCGAGCCCGAAAACATGCGGTTTGGGACCAAACCGCAAACCGCGGAGCTCCTCGTCGTCGGTCTCGGCCCCGGCCCGGACGGCTGGCTCACGCCGGAGGCGAGCGCGGTGCTGGCCGGGGTGGAGCACGTGGTCGGCTACGCGCCGTACGTCAACCGGGTGCCGCAGCGCCCCGGCCTCCAGCGGCACGCGTCGGGCAACACGGTCGAGGTCGACCGGGCCCGGTTCGCACTCGACCTGGCCCTGCGGGGCGAGCGGGTCGCCGTCGTCTCCGGCGGTGACGCGGGCGTGTTCGGCATGGCGGCCGCGGTCTTCGAGGCCGCTGCCGACCCGGAGCACCCCGAGCACGCGACCGTCCCGGTCCGGGTGCTGCCGGGCGTCAGCGCCGTCCAGGCGGTCGCCGCCCGCGCGGGCGCGCCGATCGGCGCCGACTTCGCGGTCATGAGCCTGTCCGACCGGCTCAAGCCGTGGCCGGTCGTCGAGCGACGGCTGCGCGCCATCGCCGAGGCCGACCTGGTGCTGGGCGTCTACAACCCGGCGTCCCGGTCGCGGCGCGACCAGGTCGTGGAGATGCAGAAGATCCTGCTGGAGCACCGCTCCCCCGACACCGTCGTGGTCGTCGGCCGCGACGTCGGGCGCGCCGAGGAGTCGCTGACCGTCACCACGCTCGGCCTGCTCGACACCGACAGCATCGACATGAAGTGCCTGCTGATCATCGGCGCGTCCGCCACCCGCGTGGAGCCCAACGGCACGGTCTGGACTCCCCGGTGGGTCGAGTGATCACCGTCGTCGGCATCGGCGCCGACGGCCACCTCCCGCCGACCGCCCGCACCCTGGTCGGCAACGCCGAGGTGCTGCTCGGCGGCGAGCGCCACCTCGACCTGGTCCCCGCCGTCCCCGGTCAGGTACGCCGCCCCTGGCCGCGCCCGCTGTCGGCACTGCCCGGCGTCCTGGAGGAGCACGAGGGACGCAGGATCGTGGCGCTGGCGTCCGGCGACCCGCTGGTCTCCGGCATCGGTACGACGCTCATCCGGCTGCTCGGCCCCGACGCGGTCGACGTCGTCCCCGCCGTGTCCTCGGTCTCGCTCGCCCGGGCGCGGATGGGCTGGTCCGCCGAGGAGTCCGCGGTCGTGACGCTGGTCGGCCGCGACGTCGACGCGCTGCGTCGCGAGCTCGCCCCCGGGCGCCGGCTGCTCGTGCTGTCCTCCGACGAGACCACGCCCGCCGCAGTCGCTGCGCTGCTGGCGGACGCCGGCTTCGGCACCACCACGATCCACGTCCTCGGCGACCTGGGCGGCACGGAGACCCACGCCGTGTACCCCTGCCCGGTCCCGCGGCTGCACGTCCTCGCCCTCGAGGTCGCCGGCGCCGGCCCGGCGTCCTGGGCGACCGGGCTCCCCGACGACGCGTTCGAGCACGACGGCCAGCTCACCAAGCGCGATGTCCGCGCCAGCGCCCTCGCCCGGCTCGCCCCGCGGCCCGGCGACCGGCTCTGGGACGTCGGTGCCGGCGCCGGCTCGGTCGCGATCGAGTGGCTGCGCGCGCACTCGCTCACCACGGCCACCGCGGTCGAGGCCGACGAGGAGCGCGCGGCCCGGATCGGCCGCAACGCGAGCCGGCTCGGCGTACCCCGCCTCGAGGTCGTCACCGGACGCGCCCCCGACGCCCTCGCCGGGCTGCCCACGCCCGACGCGGTCTTCGTCGGCGGCGGCGCGACCGCGGACGGCCTGCTCGAGCTGTGCCGCGACGCCCTCGCGCCCGGCGGGCGGCTCGTCGCGCACGGCGTGACCCTGGAGACCGAGCGGCTGCTCGTCGACGCCTTCCACACCTACGGCGGCGAGCTGACCCGGCTCGCCGTCGAGCACGTCACCCCGCTGGGCGGGCGGTTCACCGGCTGGACGCCGGCCAGGGCCGTCGTGCAGTGGGCCTGGACCAAGGGAGCAACGCGATGACCGTGCACTTCGTCGGCGCCGGCCCCGGCGCGGCCGACCTGATCACCCTCCGTGCAGCGACCTTGCTCAGCACGGCGGACGTCGTGCTCTACCCGGGAACCTACATCGATGCCGAGGTCCTCTCCCACTGCCGCGAGCGCGCGGACCGGGTCGACACCCAGGACCTGGACCTCGACCGGATCACCGCCGTGATGGTGGAGGCACACGTCGCCGGGCGCGACGTCGTACGGCTGACGTCGGGCGACCCCTCGCTCTACTCGGCGCTGCACGAGCAGACCCGACGTCTCGACGCGGCCGGGGTGCCGTGGGACGTGACGCCCGGCGTGCCGGCGTACGCCGCCGCGGCCGCGATCGTCGGTCGCGAGCTGACGGTGCCCCTGGTTGCGCAGTCGGTGGTGCTGACCCGGACACAGGCGCGCTCGACCGCGATGCCGGAGCGCGAGTCGCTGGCGGCGTACGCAGCGACGGGCGCGACGCTCGTGCTGCACCTCGCGATCACCCGCACGCGCACGTTGATGGCCGAGCTGGCACCGCACTACGGCGTGGACTGCCCGGTCGCGGTCGTCTCGCGCGCCTCGCAGCCCGAGGAGCAGGTGCTGCGCGGAACCGTCGGCACCGTCGCCGAGCTGGTCGAGGACGCCGGCCTGCGGCAGGCCGCCGTGATCCTGGTCGGTCCGGCGCTCGCGTCCGCGTCCGACGCCGAGTCGTACCTCTACTCCCCCGAACGCGTCGCCCGGAAGGAGCGCCTGAGATGAGCTCCCCCAAGGTCCACCACTTCCCGTTCAGTGCCGTGGTCGGGGCCGACGGTCCCGACGGACCGGACCCGATGGCCCTCGCCCTGATCCTCACGACCATCGCCCCCGAGGTCGGCGGCGTGCTCGTGCGCGGCGAGAAGGGCACCGCCAAGTCGACGATCGTGCGCGCGCTGGCCGCCGTGCTCCCACCTGTCGAGGACCGGCCGGTCCCGCTGGTGGAGCTGCCGATCGGCGCGACCGAGGACCGGGTGACCGGGTCGATCAACCTCGAGAGCGCGCTGGCGGAGGGCAGGGCCGAGTACGAGCCCGGCCTGCTGGCCAAGGCGCACCGCGGGATCCTGTACGTCGACGAGGTCAACCTGCTCCACGACCACCTCGTCGACCTGCTCCTCGACGCAGCGGCGATGGGTCGCGCGACCGTCGAGCGCGACGGGGTCTCGATGACGCACGAGGCGCGGTTCGTGCTGGTCGGCACGATGAACCCCGAGGAGGGCGAGCTGCGCCCGCAGCTGCTCGACCGGTTCGGCCTGACGGTCGAGGTCGCCGCACCGCGGGACCCGGCGCTACGGGCGGAGGTGGTCCGCCGCCGGATGGCGTACGACGCCGACCCGGCCGGGTTCGCCGCCCGCTACGCCGCCGCGGAGGCCGCACTGCAGTCGCGGATCGCGTCGGCGCGGGCGCTGGTCGGCGAGATCCGGCTGACCGATGCCGGGCTGCTCAAGATCGCCGAGGTCTGCGCGGCCTTCGACGTCGACGGTCTGCGCGCGGACATCGTCACTGCCCGTACGGCGGTCGCCCACGCGGCCTGGTCCGGCCGGTCGCAGGTGACGCTCGACGACATCCGGGTCGCGGCCCGGCTCGCCCTGCCGCACCGGCGGCGCCGCAAGCCGTTCGACGCGCCCGGGATGGACGAGGACCTGCTCGACCAGGTGCTCGGCGACGAGGACCTGCCGCCCGAGCCGGAGGGCCCGGACGGTCCCGACGACGAGCCCGAGCCCCCGGGTCCCGCGCCCGACGGTGACGGCGCCGCCGACGACAGCGACGGCGACCCGGTCGACGCGCCCGCACCCGACAGCGCCCCACCGACCGGCGGCGAGGGAACGGGCAGCGCGCCGAGCAACGTCGCGGCGAGCGGGTCGGCGTACCGCACCCGGCTGCTGACCGTCCGCGGCGTCGGTGCCGGGACCGCCGGCCGCCGCAGTCGTGCCCGTACCAGCAACGGCCGCCGGATCGGCGCCACCACCCCGACCGGGAGCGGTGGGGCGATCCACCTGACCGAGACCATCCGGGCGGCGGTGCGGCACCAGGTCGCGCGCGGGCGGACCGAGGGCCGGCTGCTGCTGGAGCCGACCGACCTGCGGGTCGCCGTACGCGAGGGGCGGGAGTCGAACCTCGTGCTCTTCTGCGTCGACGCCTCGGGGTCGATGGCCGCGCGGCGCCGCATGGAGCAGGTGAAGACCGCCGTGCTGAGCCTGCTCCTCGACGCCTACCAGCGCCGCGACAAGGTCGGCCTGGTCACCTTCCGCGGCGCCGAGGCCGAGGTGGCGCTGCCGCCGACGCACTCGGTCGACGCGGCGGCGCAGCGACTCGAGGACCTGCCGTCCGGAGGCCGTACGCCGCTCGCCGAGGGGCTCCTCGAGGCAGCGCACCTGCTCGCCGTCGAGCGCACCCGCGATCCGCAGCGCCGGGCCCTGCTCGTCGTCGTGACCGACGGCCGTGCGACCGCGGGCGCCGACGCGGTGGTCCGGTCGCGGATGGCCGCGGGCCTGCTGGCCGAGGCCGGGATCGCCAGCGTGGTCGTCGACTGCGAGTCCGGCCCGATGCGGATGGGCCTGGCCGCCACGCTGGCCGAGCACCTCGGCGCGGAGCACGTCCCGATCGGTGAGGTCAGCGCCGAGGCCCTGGTCGACGTCACCCGGAGAGCGGCATGACCGCCACGACCACGGACCTGTACGACGTCATCGAGCGCCGCCGCGACGTCCGAGCCGAGTTCACCGGCTCCCCCGTGCCCGACGACGTCCTGCACCGGGTCCTCGAGGCAGCGCACCGCGCTCCGAGCGTGGGCATGACGCAGCCGTGGGACTTCGTGCTCGTGCGCGATCCCGCGCTGCGGCGTACCTTCCGCGACCACGTCGCCACCGAGCGCGACACCTTCGCGGCCTCGCTGCCGCCCGAGCGGCGCACGACCTTCGACAGGATCAAGGTCGAGGGGATCTGCGAGTCGTCGCTGGGCGTCGTGGTCACCCACAGCCAGGCCCGCGGCGGCACGCACGTGCTCGGCCGGCACGCGATCGCCGACGCCGGCCTCTACTCCACCGTGCTGGCGATCCAGAACCTCTGGCTCGCCGCGACCGCGGAGGGACTCGGCCTGGGCTGGGTGTCCTTCTACCGCGAGGACTTCCTCCAGGACCTGCTGGGGATCCCGGCCGACGTGCGTCCGGTCGCCTGGCTCTGCCTCGGGACGGTCAGCCACCTGGAGACCGTGCCCGACCTCGAGCGGCACGGCTGGCGCTCGCGCCGCCCGCTCGCCGACGCCATCCACGAAGACACCTGGAGGAACCGTGCCTGAAGGCCAGCCGCTCGTCGTACCGGACGACGGGCTCACCACCCGCCAGCGCCGCAACCGGCCGCTCGTGATGGTGCACACCGGCGACGGCAAGGGGAAGTCGACCGCGGCCTTCGGGCTCGCGCTGCGCGGCTGGAACCAGGGCTGGGACATCGGGGTGTTCCAGTTCGTGAAGTCCGCGAAGTGGCGCCTCGGCGAGCAGACGGCCTTCGAGAAGCTCGGCATCGAGTGGCACAAGATGGGCTCGGGCTGGTCGTGGTCGCGCAAGGCCGGCTCCGAGGAGGACCACGCCGCCGACGCCGCCGAGGGCTGGGCGGAGATCAAGCGACGGATCGCGGCCGAGCAGCACGACCTGTACCTGCTCGACGAGTTCACCTACCCGATCAACTGGGGCTGGGTGGACATCGACGACGTCGTGGAGACGCTCGCGAACCGTCCGGGCCACCAGCACGTCGTGATCACCGGGCGCCGCGCAGACCCGAAGCTGGTCGAGATCGCCGACCTGGTCACCGAGATGACCAAGGTCAAGCACCCGATGGACGCCGGCCAGAAGGGCCAGAAGGGCATCGAGTGGTGACCCCGCTCCCGCGGATCGTCGTCGCCGCCCCGGCCACCGGGCAGGGCAAGACGACCGTCGCCACCGGCCTGATGGCCGCGCTGGCGGCCGCGGGACACGAGGTCAGCGGGCACAAGGTCGGCCCCGACTACATCGACCCCGGCTACCACGCGCTCGCCTGCGGGCGCCCCGGCCGCAACCTCGACCCGCACCTGGTCGGCGAGGAACTCGTCGCTCCGCTGCTGCTGCACGGCGCCCGCGGTGCCGACGTCGCCGTCGTCGAGGGCGTGATGGGCCTGTACGACGGCCGGATCGGCGGCAACGGCTTCTCCTCCACCGCCCACGTCGCCGCGCTGACCCGGACACCGGTCGTCCTCGTCGTCGACATCTCCCGCTCCTCGCGCTCGATCGGCGCAGTCGTGCACGGCATGGCGACCTGGGACCCGACGGTGTCGGTGGCGGGCGTGATCCTCAACCAGGCCGGGTCATCGAGGCACGCCGACGAGGTCCGCTCGGCCATCTCCCTGCCCGTGCTGGGCGTCATCCCCCGCGACGCCTCGATCGCCACCCCCTCGCGGCACCTCGGCCTGGTCACCGCCGCCGAGCGCGGCGAGTCCGAGGCGGTCGTCGCGCGACTGGCCGAGGTCGTCGCCGAGCACGTCGACCTCGACGCCGTGCTCGCCATCGCCCGATCGGCTCCCCCGCTCGCAGCGGCTCCCTGGACCGCCGACCCGGCACGAAGTGGCTCCGGAATCCCGCCGACCCGGCAGAAAGTGGCCGTCGCAGCGGGCCGAGCCTTCACCTTCCGGTACGCCGAGACGGCGGAGCTCCTCGCCGCCCGCGGCTGCGACGTCGTCCCCTTCGACCCGGCGATCGATCCCGCGCTCCCCGCCGGCACCGCCGGCCTGTACCTCGGCGGCGGCTTCCCCGAGGTGCACGCCGCCGACCTGGCCGCGAACACCCCACTCCTCCAGGAGATCCGGGAGGCCGTGCTCGACGGGCTGCCGACGGTCGCCGAGTGCGCGGGCCTGCTCTACCTGTGCCGCACGCTCGACGGGGCGCCCATGGCCGGGGCCCTCGACGCCGACGCGGCGATGACCGATCGGCTCACGCTGCGCTACCCCGTCGCCACCGCGACAGCCGACACGCTGCTGACCCGCGCCGGCGAGCAGGTGACCGGGCACGAGTTCCACCGCACCACCGTCACCCCGGCGACCAACGGCGCGCCCGCGTGGACGATCGACGGCGAGGACGTCGGCTTCGCGTCGCCGACCCTGCACGCGTCGTACCTCCACACGCACTGGGCCGGCCACCCCCACCTCGCCGCCCGCTTCGCCGACGCGGTGCACGCCCATGGTTGAGCCGGATCCGCTGCGCCACCACGGCGATGTCGAGGCCCGCGGGATGCTCGACCTCGCCGTCAACGTGTACGACGGCCCGCGCCCCGCCTGGCTCGACGCAGCTCTGCGCAGCTCACTGGACGAGGTCGGCGCCTACCCCGACCCGAGCGCCGCCCGGGCAGCCGTGGCCGCCCACCACGGGCGCAGCGAGGACGACGTCCTGGTCACCGCCGGCGCCGCGGAGGCGTTCACGCTCGTTGCCCGCCTGCGGGCCTGGCAGCGGCCGGTGGTGGTGCACCCGCAGTTCACCGAGCCGCACGCCGCGCTGGAGCAGGCCGGCCACACGGTCACCCCCGTGGTGCTGCGCGAGTCGTTCACCCTCGACCCGACGCTGGTCCCGGAGGACGCCGACCTCGTCGTCGTCGGCAACCCGACCAACCCGACCGGCGTGCTGCACCCGGCCGACCTGCTGAGCAGCCTGCGGCGCCCGGGCCGCCTCGTCGTGGTCGACGAGGCGTTCATGGACTGCGTCCCGAGCGAGCCGGAGTCGCTGGCCGGCGTACCTCTCGACGGACTGGTCGTGCTCCGCTCCCTGACCAAGCACTGGGGCATCCCGGGCATCCGCGCCGGCTATGTCGTCGGCGACCCGCACGCCGTCGCGGGCATGGCGCGAGCCCAGACCCCGTGGTCGGTCGGCACCACCGCAGCCGCAGCAGTGATCGCGTGCAGCAGCCCCGAAGCGACACAGGAGGCCACCCGGAGGGCCGAGCAGATCCGGGACTGGCGCGAGCACCTCGAGAAGGGCCTCGCCGACCTCGGCATCCCCCACCTGCCGTCGGCGGCGTCCTTCGTGCTCGCGCAGGTCGGCCACGGCGTGCACACGCGACTGCGTGAGGCCGGGATCGCGGTCCGCCGCGCCGACACCTTCCCCGGCCTCGACGGCAGCTGGATCCGGATCGCGGTCCGGCCACCTGCGACGGCGGACGTCCTGCTGGCTGCGCTCAGGAGCTAGCGGCTCCGCCGGCGGACGATGCGGCCACCACGGCCGCGGTCACGGCGGCCGTAACCGCGGCGTTCGCGGCCGCGACAGCGGCGCTGGTCACCGCTCCCGCCCACTCCCCGCGCGCCACGTCCTTGGCCCGCCGGACGGCGGCCCTGCGCTCCCGGCCGGTCACGAGCTTCGGCACGGCGCCGCCCGACGACAGCAGCCCGACCAGCGGCCCGGTGCCGTCGTCCGCCTCCGCCTGTCCGAGCAGCACGGCGAGCACCGGGGCGAGGACGGCGTCGCGGCGCGTGGTGTCGAGGACGGCGTACCTCGTCGTCGGGACGATCCCCAGCACCTTCTGGCGTCGCGGCGCAAGAGCCTCCTCGGCGACCAGCTGGTCGAGGAGGAGCGGCCGGGCGCCCTTGCCGAGACGCGGGACGATCGAGGCCGCCTTGGCGTCGCGACCCGGGCGCAGGCGGGCGAGCGCGCGGTCGTGCGGCGGTGACCCCAGCGGCGTGGTCGTCACCACCCGGACCCGCGCGCGCTTCGGCGGCCCCGCCACCTCGCAGCGCTCCGCCAGGACCAGGTCGACCAGCAGCGCACCGCCGAGCACCGGATCGGTCTCGGTCCCGCCGAGCAGGCTGCGTCCCGAGGCAGGGTCGGTCGTGATCAGGACCAGGTCACCGGCGATCGACATGCCCCGAGCGTAGGCCGCCGTCCCCCGTCCGCAGACCGTCGATGGGGCAGAAACTGCAGGCGAGAGCCCCGAATCGTTGCGGTCTGGGACCCAACCGCAACGCCAGGACCCGCCGCACCCGCGAACCGCTCCCCACGAGACCCCGCCATGCCCTAGGCTCGCTCCAGCAGGCACGAGGAAGCCGGTGAGAGTCCGGCACAGTCGCGCTACTGTGACACCGCCTCCGCCCTCCGGGACGGGTGTGGTGAAGTCAGGAACGAGTGCCTGCGCACACCTCACACCCACTGACCAGGGACGCTGAATCCCTGAGGAGGCACCATGTCGCAGTCCACTGCCACCCCTCTCGCCGCACCGGCCGTCCAGGTCCCGGTCGTCCCGCTGCTGCAGCTCGGCACGTGGGTCGTCTTCTTCGGCCTGCTGGCCATGCTGGCGATCTTCTTCGTGAGCGCCGACCAGGGTGCGATCTCGCTCCCCGCCGGCAACGCCGTGCACGAGTGGGTCCACGACGCCCGCCACCTCCTCGGCTACCCCTGCCACTGACCCGCGATGGGCACCGTTCCCAGGGACAGGTCTGTCCTCAGCCCGGCCGCCTTCCTCATCCGCGGGCTCGCGGTCGGGCTGGCCGCCGGCCTGATCGCCTTCGTCGTGGCGTTCGCCCTCGGTGAGCCGTACGTCGACGACGCCATCGCGCTCGAGGAGTCGGCTGCCGCGCAGCCGCACGCCGAGCACGCCCAGCACGCCGAGGAACCGGCCAGCCAGGACGGCATGGTCGAGATCTCGCGCGAGAACCAGAAGAGCTGGGGCCTGCTGACCGGCACCCTCGCCATCGGCGCGGCGCTCGGCGGTCTCGCGTCGCTCGCGGCGGCTGCCGTGCTCGGCCGGCTCGGGAGCCTGTCGGCACGCGGATCCACCGCTCTGGTGGTGCTGATCGGGTTCGTCGCGGTCACGCTCGTGCCGTTCACGAAGTACCCCGCCACACCGCCCGCGGTCGGCAGCGGCGACACGATCGGCGGCCGCACGGCGTCGTACTTCGGACTCCTGCTGGTCTCCGTGCTCGCCGCCATCGCGGTGGTCGTGCTGGCCAACCGGCTGCGCAGCAGGTACGACGGCTGGACAGCCATGTTCATCGCCGCCGGCGCCTACGTGGCGGTCGTCTCCGTCGCCGGGTTCCTGCTGCCCACGGTCAACGAGCTCGGCGACTTCCCGGCCGACACGCTCTGGTACTTCCGCCGCTCCTCGTTGATCACCCTCGCCGCGCTGTGGGCGAGCATCGGCGTCGGGCTGACCCTCCTGGTCGGCCGGCTCCACGACCGCGCGGCGGCGGACCTCGCCCGGCGCGAGCTCGCCGCCAGCCTGTGAGCCTCCCGAGGGCTGCGGGACTGCTGCTCGGGTACGCCGCGGACCGGCTCCTCGCCGATCCGCGGCGCGGTCATCCCGTCGCGGGCTTCGGCCAGGTCGCCTCGGCGCTGGAGCAGAAGGTCTGGCGCGACGACCGCCCCACCGGGGTCGGGTACGTCGGCACGCTGGTCGGTGGTGCCGTCGTGCTCGGGGTCGCAGCGCAGCGGGCACTCCCCCGACCTCTCGGCCGCACGGTCGTCACCGCCGTCGCGACCTGGGCGGTCCTCGGCGGCACCTCCCTGGACCGCGAGGCCACCCAGGTCAGCCGCCTCCTCGCCGCCGGCGACCTGCCGGCAGCGCGGGTACAGCTCACCCACCTGGTCGGGCGCGACACCACGCAGCTCGACGAGGCCGAGGTGGTCAGGGCGACCCTCGAGTCGCTGGCCGAGAACACCTCCGACGCAGTGGTGGCGCCGCTCGTGTGGGGTGCCGTGGCCGGCGTACCGGGCCTGCTCGGGTACCGCGCCGCGAACACCCTCGACGCGATGGTCGGGCACCGCAGCGCCCGCTACGAGCGGTTCGGCTGGGCGGCCGCGCGCCTCGACGACCTGCTCAACCTGCCCGGCTCGCGGCTCACGGCCGCGCTCGCCACCGCCCTCGGTCCCGACCCGCGAGGAGCGTGGCGGGCCTGGCGCCGCGATGCGGCCGGTCACCCCAGCCCCAACGCCGGGCCGGTCGAGGCCGCCTTCGCCGGTGCACTCGGCACCAGGCTCGGCGGCACCAACGACTACGGCGGCCGGATCGAGCACCGCGCGGTGATGGGCGACGGGCCCGCGCCCGGCCGGGCCGATCTCGACAAGGCACGCAGCCTCGCCCGGCGGATCGGCACCGCCGCGGCGCTCGTGGCGGCCGTCGCGGCCGCGACCCGACGCAACTGATACCCAGTTTTGGGTATCAACCCACCCGGTCCCCGACTCCGAGGGAGGTCAGCAACACCCCCTCGGAAAGGACCCTGACATGCGTGTCCAACCCTCCAGCACCGTCACCCGGGCCGTCTGCGCCGGCCTGCTCGCGCTCGGCGTGAGCGCGGCCGCGACGGTCGCCGCCGTCGGTGATCCGGGCGTGAGCCCGCAGCACTACACCGATGCGCTCGCTCCGGGCGCCTCGGTGACGATCACCAAGACGGTGGAGACACCGCCCATCCCGCCGAACCCCGACATCGTGTTCCTGGCGGACACCACCACCAGCATGACCGCGAGCATCGGCAACGTTCAGGCCAACGCCACCAGCATCGTCAGCCAGATCCTCGCGGCTCAGCCCACCGCCCGGTTCGCGGTCGCCGACTACAAGGACACCGACGACGCGACCGGCTACTTCCTGCTCCGCCAGCAGCTGACCGGCGACACCACTGCGGTCACCAACGGGATCAACGCGTGGACGCCGCTCTCGGGCGGTGGCAGCGACGCCGCCGAGGACTGGATCGGCGCCCTGGCGCAGGTCCCCGGCTCGATCGACTTCCGCGCCAACGGCTCCCCGATCGTCGTCATGTTCGGCGACTCGAGCAGCCACGACCCGTCGGCCGGCCAGTCCCTGGCCTCCACGACGGCGGCGCTGCAGGCGGCCGGCATCCGGGTGATCGCGATCTCGGTCCCCGGCGCCGACGGCTACCTGTGGGACGGTCTCAACTCGGCCGGGCAGGCGTCGTACGTCACCTCGCAGACCGGCGGCACCCTCACCAACGCCGACCCCGGCGAGGTGTCGGACGTGATCCTCAGCCAGCTGCAGAACCTCCCGGCCGAGGTCACCCACGAGGTGTCCTGCGACCCGGGCGTCACGGTCTCCCTGTCGCCCGCCTCCCGCAGCGTCACCAGCGGCGCGACCACGACCTTCGACGAGACGATCACCCTCGCTGGCGAAGCACCGCAGGGCCAGACCGTGTCGTGCACGGTGTCGTTCAAGATCAACGGCGAGGTCCCCGGACCGGCGTTCGTGCAGACGGTCGAGATCGCCGTCAAGGACGTCACCCCGCCCGACGTGACCGTCGAGAGCAAGACTGTCGAGGCCACCAGCCCGGCCGGCGCCGTCGTGTCGTACAACGCCAGCGCGGTCGACAACGTCGACGGACCGCTCACCCCGACCTGCGTGCCGCCGTCGGGCTCGCAGTTCCCGCTCGGCAGCACCACCGTGAGCTGCCAGGCCACGGACGCCGCCGGCAACACCGGCCACGGCTCGGGCACGATCGAGGTCGTCGACACCACCCCGCCGAGCGTCGCCTGTGCCGAGTCGACCAACCCGGGCGGCACCGTGCCCAAGGCGGGCGGCACCCGGCCGAACCCGCAGGGCCAGAACCAGGACGGCTTCTACCGGCTCGACGCGACCGACGTCGTCGACACCGACCCGGACGTGTACCTGCGCGACACCGGCAGCGGCCACGTCTGGGGCCCGTTCGCCAGCGGCCAGCGGATCAAGTACACCCAGGCCGCGTCGGGCCCCCGGCAGTCGCCGATGGCCGGCGGCATCCTGCACCTGACCGGGACGGGTGACGCGGAGCTGTACGCCGTGGACTTCTCCGGCAACGCCGCCGCCCCGGTGGCCTGCCTGGTCCCGGCCCCGCCGAAGTAGTCAGCACTCCCTCATCGGGCCGGTCACGTCGTGGCCGGCCCGATGATCCCGTCGGCGTTGCGACCCACCCAGCGCAGCAGCGGCACCATCACCTCGGCCAGCTCCTCGCCGAGCGGGGTGAGGCTGTAGTCGACGCGGGGCGGCATCACCGGCTGCTGCTCGCGGTGCACCAGCCCGTCGGCCTCGAGGGTCTTCAGCGTCTGGGCGAGCATCTTCTCGCTGATCCCCTGGGCCCGGCGACGCAGGTCGCTCCAGCGCTGCGGCCCGTCGGTGAGCGAGACCAGGACGAGCACGCCCCACTTGCTCATCACGTGGTCGAGCAGCACCCGGCTCGAGCAAGCCGCCGGGAAGACCCCGCCGGGGAACTGCTCGAAGATCGTCTTCGTACTTTCTGCCACGTCAGTACCTTACTTCAAAGTGCGTACTAACCATTGGGAAGTAACTCCCCGAACGGTCCGTTGAGGAGGTCGACAAGCACGACCCCCACCGTTCGAAAGGCAGCACCATGTCCCTCGTCGTCACCGGAGCCACCGGCCAGCTCGGCCGCCACGTCGTCGCCTCCCTCCTCGCCAAGGGCGTCCCCGCCGACCAGGTCGTCGCGCTGGGCCGCGACGAGGAGCGGCTCGCCGGTCTCGCCGACCTCGGCGTCACCACCCGCCAGGTCGACTACGCCGACACCGAGGCCCTCGCGGCCGCCTTCGCCGGCGCCGACCGGGTGCTGCTCATCTCGGGCAGCGAGGTCGGCCAGCGCCTCCCCCAGCACCAGAACGTCATCGACGCCGCCGCGGCCGCAGGCATCGCCCTCCTGGGCTACACGAGCATCCCGCACGCCGACACCTCCGGCATCGCACTGGCCGCCGGGCACGCGGCCACCGAGAAGGCGATCCTCGCCTCCGGCCTGCCGCACACCTTCCTGCGCAACAGCTGGTACCTCGAGAACTACACCGACCACCTCGCGACGTACGCCGAGCACGGCGTCGTCGGTGCCGCCGGTGACGGCCAGGTCAGCGCCGCCACCCGCGCCGACCTCGCCGAGGCCGCGGCCGCCGCGCTCCTGCTCGAGCAGCCGAAGGCCGTCTACGAGCTCGGCGGTGCCGCGTTCAGCCTCAAGGAGCTCGCTGCGACCGTCGGTGACGTGCTCGACAAGGACGTCACCTACACCGACCTCCCGGCCGACGAGCTGACGAAGGTGCTGGTCGGTGCCGGCGTACCGGAGCAGTTCGCCGCCATCCTCGCCGACGCCGACCTCGGCCTGGGCCGCGGTGAGCTGTACGTCGAGCCGACCGACCTCCAGGAGCTGCTCGGCCGCCCGGCGACCTCGCTCGCCGAGGCGATCAGGGCTGCTGCCTGAGCACCCACGCCAGCGCGGCGTCGGCATCGGTCACGGTGTCGACGCCGTCGGGCGCCGCGGCCCGTCGTACGACGACCACGGGGATGCCGAGCTGGGCGGCGGCCTCCATCTTCGGCCAGGTGAGCTCGCCGCCGGAGTCCTTGGTGACCAGCACGTCGCGGTCCGCCATCAGGTCGAGCTCGCGCTCGAGCGTGTAGGGGCCACGCGAGGTCAGCAGCTCCCACAGGGGCGGGATCTCGACGTCGGGCGGGTCGACGACGCGGGCCAGCACCTGCCGCTCGGCGAGCGCCGGGACGAACCGGGCCAGCTCCTGGCGGCCGATGGTGAGGAACGGACGGCTGCCGAGCTCGCCGGCAACCGTCGCAGCCTGCTCGTGGGTGTGCACCCAGATCCAGGACGGGGTCGCCCGGTCTGCCCAGCCGGGGCGCTCCAGCCGGAGCAGCGGCACGCCCGACGCCGCACAGGCCTCGGCGGCATTGCGCGAGATGCCGGCCGCGAACGGGTGGGTCGCGTCGATGACCACGTCGAACTCGGCGAGCGCCGCCTGCAGGCCGGCCACGCCGCCGAAGCCGCCGATCCGGACCTCGCCGACCGGTAGCCGGGGTCGGGCGACGCGGCCGGCGAGCGACGAGACGACGGGGACGCCGGCGTCGACCAGGCGGGCGGCGAGGTCGCGGGCCTCCCCCGTGCCGCCGAGCAGCAGCACCCTCATCGGGTGAGCTCCAGCAGGGCGTCGACGTCGAGGTGCTCCTCGACCAGGTCGCCGAGCAGGTCGAGCCGGGCGGCGCGAGCGGCCGGGAAGGAAGCGGCGCTCTCGATCCCGAGGCTGTCAGCGAGGTACGCCGCCCGCGTGGTGTCGTCCTCCAGGCTGCCGTGCACCATCGTCCCGGTCACCGTCCCGTTGACGGGAGAGCCGGTGATCCGGCCGTGGTGGATCTCGTACCCGGCGGGCTCGTGCAGCACCAACCGCTTCTCCGCGCCGAAGCGCGTGGTGAGGTCGAGCAGGCCGAGGCCGTCGACCGCGGCGCCGGCCGTGCCCTCGATGCCGTCGGGGTCCTCGATCCGGCGGCCGAGCATCTGGCAGCCGCCGCAGATCCCCAGCACGGGTCGGCCCGCCTCGGCGTGGCGCTGGATCGCGGCGTCGAGCCCACGCTCGCGGATCCACGCGAGGTCGGCCAGGGTCGCGCGGGAGCCCGGCAGCACCACGAGGTCGGCGTCGGCCAGCCGCGCGGGGTCGGAGACGAACTCGACGTCCAGCGCGGGCTCCAGCCCGAGCGCGTCGACGTCGGTGAAGTTGCTGATCCGCGGCAGCCGCACGACCGCCACCTTGCGCACCCCCGCACCGACCTCGGCACGGCGACCGGCCAGGTCGAGGGCGTCCTCGGAGTCCAGCCACAGGTCGGGGTGCCACGGCAGCACGCCGTACGTCGGACGGCCGGTGCGCTGCTCGAGGTCGGCCAGGCCCGGCCGCAGCAGGTCGACGTCGCCGCGGAACTTGTTGACGACGTACCCCTTGATCAACGCCTGGTCCGCGGCGTCCAGCAGCATCAACGTGCCGAACGCGGAGGCGAACCAGCCGCCGCGGTCGATGTCACCGACCACGATCGTCGGCACGTCGCCGTGCCGCGCGAGGCCCATGTTGACGTAGTCGGTGGCGCGCAGGTTGATCTCTGCCGGGCTGCCCGCACCCTCGGCCACTACGAGGTCGTAGCGCGAGCGCAGGTCGTCGAACGCCTCGAACGCGGTCGCTGCCAACCGGGCGCGGCCGTCGTGCCAGTTGCGCGCCGACACCTCGCCGTCGGGTTGGCCCATCAGCACGACGTGGCTGCGCCGGTCGCTGCCGGGCTTGAGCAGCACCGGGTTCATCGCGACCTCGGGCTCGGCGCCGGCGGCGATCGCCTGCACCCACTGGGCCCGACCGATCTCGCCGACCCCGCCGGCCCCGTCGACCACGACCATCGAGTTGTTGGACATGTTCTGCGCCTTGTACGGCGCCACCCGGATCCCGCGCCGCGCGAACGCCCGGCACAGGCCCGTCGTCAGCACGCTCTTGCCGGCGTCGGACGTCATCCCCGCGACGAGCAGGGCAGCCCCGCTCATCGGGGGCTCCGGGGGTGCAGGAATCGCCGCTTCAGCGGTGATTCCTGCGCTCCTTGACCGGTGCAACGGGCAAGAAGCGCAGGTTTCGGCCAAGAAGTCATCCGCGTTTCCCCCGGAACACATGGCGCTGCAGCGAGGTCGGCACCGGCCCACCCTCGCGCACCCAGTCAACGACCGCATCCGTGGACGCCGGGGACAGGACGCCCCCGAGCCAGGTGTCCTTGGGCCGCCGCCCACCGGGGAACCAGGTGAAGTCGCGCACCAGCACGACATTGGACCGGTCGCACTCGTCGAGGCAGTCGACCACGCGCACCCGGACCCGCGGCCCGCGGCGGCCGGCCGGGTCGTCGAGCGCCTCGATCTCGTCGCGCTGGGCGCGGTGGTCGGCGTCCGGGTGCTTCTTCGTCGTACCGCAGCAGCAGTCGCGACACAGCAGCACGTCGCGCTCAGGCAGCGCCATCAGCGGGCCCCCTCAGCAGGAACAGGTCCATCACCCAGCCGGCCTCGGCCTTCGCCGCCGCCCGCGCCGCCTCGATGTCCCCGACCACCTCACGGACGAGGCCCGACACCAGCTGCTCCCCGGCACCGCCGAGGTTCGCGCCCCACCAGATCGACCAGTCCTCGAAGCCGTCGAGGTCGACGCCGGCCGTCAGCATCACCACGACGTTGCGCTGCCCGGCAGCCACGTCGGCCCGCAGCCGCCGCGCGGTCGTCACGTGCACCGGCTGACCGACCTCGTGCAGCACGACCCCGTGCCGCGCGGCCAGCACCTGCGGCGCGCTGATCCCCGGCAGCACGTCGAAGTCGACGCCGAGTTCCTCGAAGACCCGGATCGCGCCGTCGTAGAGCGACGGGTCGCCCCAGACCAGGAACGCGCACACTCCGTCCCGCGACGACAGCACCGAGCGGTACGCCGCCAGCCGGGCGGCGTACCAGTCGGCGACAGCGCCCTCGTAGCCCGCGCGGTCCAGGTCCGGCGAGCGGTCCCGCTCAGGGTCGCGGGCCACGACCAGCTCCAGCCCGTGGGCCGCGGCCACCGCCCGTCGTACGTCGAGCAGCGGGTCGTCGTCGCCCTTCTGCACGGCCAGCGCGTAGTCGCACCCGGCCAGGGCCGCGGCGGCCTCCGGCGTGACGTGCTGCGGCCCCATCCCGAAGCCGACGATACGAACCCTCATCGGTCCTCGAGGTCTCCCTCGACCTCCAGGTACGCCGCCTGCAGCGCCGCCAGCAC
Organism: Nocardioides sp. F233; assembly: GCF_057813895.1. Lineage (NCBI taxonomy): Bacteria > Bacillati > Actinomycetota > Actinomycetes > Propionibacteriales > Nocardioidaceae > Nocardioides > Nocardioides sp. F233. Next base: position 30,894 of record NZ_JBVASH010000003.1, on the reverse strand, counting down.
CTCGGGATCGGGCGACTCCCACAGGCCGCGGTCCTTCGCCTCGTGCAGTCGCTCGACGATGCTGCGCAGCGCCCACGGGTTCGACCTGCGCAGGAACTCCTGGTTGGTCTCGTCCAGCACGTAGGACTGCGCGAGCGACTCGTACATCCAGTCGTGCACCACGCCGGCGGTCGCGTCGAAGCCGAACAGGTAGTCGACGGTCGCGGCCAGCTCGAAGGCGCCCTTGTAGCCGTGCCGCTGCATCGCGCCGATCCAGCGCGGGTTCACGACGCGCGCGCGGAAGACCCGGTTGGTCTCCTCCTGCAGCGTCCGGGTCCGGACGGCGTCCGGCGTCGTCGAGTCGCCGACGTACGCCTTGGGCGCCGAGCCGGTCAGCGCACGGATCGTGGCGACCATGCCGCCGTGGTACTGGAAGTAGTCGTCGCTGTCGGCGATGTCGTGCTCGCGGGTGTCGATGTTCTTGGCCGCGACCTTGATCCGCCGGTAGTTGGCGCGCATGTCGTCGGAGGCAGGTACGCCGTCCAGGTCGCGCCCGTACGCGAACCCGCCCCACGCCGTGTAGACCTCGGCGAGGTCGGCGTCGTCGCGCCAGGACCCGGACTCGACCGCCTGCAGGATGCCGGCGCCGTAGGAGCCCGGCTTCGAGCCGAAGATCCGCGTGGTCGCCCGCCGCACGTCACCGTGCTCGGCGACGTCGGCCTGCGCGTGGGCTCGCACGAAGTTCGCGTCGAGCGGCTCGTCCAGGTCGGCGACCATCCGCACCGCGTCGTCGAGCATCGCCACGACGTGCGGGAAGGCGTCGCGGAAGAAGCCGGAGATCCGCACGGTCACGTCGATCCGCGGCCGGCCCAGCTCCTCCAGCGGCATCACGGTCAGGGTGTGCACCCGCTTGGACGCCTCGTCCCACTCGGGCCGCACGCCCAACAGGGCGAGCACCTCGGCGACGTCGTCGCCCGACGTACGCATGGCGGACGTGCCCCAGACCGAGAGGCCCACCGACTCCGGGTAGGAGCCCTCCTCGGACAGGTAGCGCTCGACCAGCGAGTCGGCCATCGCCTGGCCGGTCTGCCACGCCAGTCGCGACGGGACGGCCCGCGGGTCGACGGTGTAGAAGTTGCGGCCGGTCGGCAGCACGTTGACCAGGCCGCGCAGCGGCGAGCCGGACGGACCGGCCGGCACGAAGCCGCCGGCCAGCGCGTGCAGCGTGTGGTCGAGCTCGTCGGTGGTCCGGGACAGCCGCGGGACCACCTCGGTGGCAGCGAACGCCAGCACCCGTCGTACGTCGGTGTCCGGGTGCAGGTCGTCGACGCGAGCCACGTCCCAGCCGGACTTGTCCATGGCCTCGACCAGTGCCCGCGCCTCCGCCTCGACCCGGTCGACCTCGACGGTCGGGGCGTCCGGGGCCAGTCCCAGCGCGGCGCGCAGACCCGGCACCGCCTGCGCCTGTCCGCCCCACACCTGGGAGGCGCGCAGGATGGCGAGCACCAGGTTGACCCGCGCCTCGCCCTCGGGCGCCTGGCCGAGGACGTGCAGGCCGTCGCGGATCTGGACGTCCTTGATCTCGCACAGCCAGCCGTCGACGTGGAGCAGGAAGTCGTCGAAGTCGTCGTCCTCCGGGCGGTCCTCGAGCCCGAGGTCGCGGTGCAGCTCGGCAGCGCGCATCAGCGCCCAGATCTCGCCGCGGATGGCGGCCAGCTTGGCCGGGTCCATCGCGGAGATCTTGTCGTACTCCTCGAGCAGGCCCTCGAGGCGCGCGATGTCGCCGTACGCCTCGGCGCGCGCCATCGGCGGCACCAGGTGGTCGATGATCGTGGCGTGCGCGCGGCGCTTGGCCTGCGCGCCCTCGCCCGGGTCGTTCACGAGGAACGGGTAGATCAGCGGCATGCTGCCGATCGCCGCGTCGGTGGCGCAGGACGCCGACAGGGCGGCGTTCTTGCCGGGCAGCCACTCCATCGAGCCGTGCTTGCCGAGGTGGACGACGGCGTGGGCACCGAAGCCGTGCTCCACCCAGCGGTACGCCGCCAGGTAGTGGTGCGACGGCGCCAGGTCGGGGTCGTGGTAGATCGCGACCGGGTTCTCCCCGAAGCCACGGGGCGGCTGGATCATCAGCACCACGTTGCCCGCCTGCAGGGTCGCGAGCACGATCTCGTCGCTGTCGTTGACGAACAGCCGGCCCGGCGCCGGGCCCCACGCCTCGACCATCGCGTCGCGCAGGTCCTCGGGCAGGTCGGCGGTCCAGAACCGGTAGTCGTCGGCCGAGATCCGGACGTGCGCGTCGGTCAGCTGCACCGACGTCAGCCACTCCTCGTCCTGACCGCCCGCCGCGATCAGCGCGTGGATCAGGGTGTCCCCGGCCACCGTGTCGTCGTCGAGGTCCAGGACGCCGAAGCCGTCGCCGACGTCGTACCCGGCGTCGCGCAGCCGGCGCAGCATCCGCACCGCGGAGACCGGGGTGTCGAGGCCGACCGCGTTGCCGATCCGCGAGTGCTTGGTCGGGTACGCCGACAGCATCAGCGCGATCCGCTTCTCGGCGTTCGGCACCTTGCGCAGCCGGGCGTAGTTGACGGCGAGCCCGGCGACGCGGGCGGCCCGCTCCGGATCGGCGACGTACGACGGCAGCCCGGCCTCGTCGAGCTCCTTGAACGAGAACGGCGCGGTGCTGATCCGCCCGTCGAACTCGGGGATCGCGACCTGGTTGGCGTAGTCGAGCGGCGTGACGCCGTCGTCGGACTCCTCCCACTCCGCACGGCTGCTGGTCAGGCACAGGCCCTGCAGGACCGGGATGTCGAGCGCGGCGATCCGCTCCACGTCCCAGGTCTCGTCCTCACCGCCGGCACTGACGGACGCAGGCGTCGAGCCACCGGCCGCGAGCACCGTGACGACCAGTGCGTCGAGGTCCCCGAGCGCGGTGAACAGCTCGTCGGGCGCGGCCCGCAGCGAGCCGGCGAAGATCGGCACACCGACAGCGTCCCCGGTGGCGTCGATCGCGTCGCACAGCGCGTGCACGAAGGCGGTGTTCCCGCTGGCCTGGTGCGCGCGGTAGAAGAGCACCCCGACCTTCGCCTTTGAGCTCGTCGAGTAGCCGTCGCGAGGAACGAGCGACGGCGTATCGAGACGCCGCTCGACCAGACCCCAGGCCGGGATCACCTCGGGCGCCTCGAATCCCTCACCGGTCAGCAGCACGGTGTCGGACAGGAACCGGTGCAGCTCGGTGAGGTTCCGCGGCCCGCCCTCGGCGAGGTAGCGGTGCGCCTCGGCCGCGATCCCGACCGGCACGGTCGAGGCCTCCATCAGCTCGGCGCTCGGCGTCAGCTCGCCGCCGAGGACCACGAGCGGGCGGCCGGTGCCGCGCAGCGCGGCCAGCTCGGCGTCGTACTGCTGCGGGGAGCCGAGCAGCCGGATGACGACCAGGTCGGCGTCGGTGGCCAGTGCCACCAGCGCACCCAGGTCCGAACGGCTCGGGTTGGCCCAGCCGTAGTCGGCGCCGCTCGCGCGGGCGGACAGCAGGTCGGTGTCGGACGTGGACAGCAGTGCGATGCGCGCCATGACGCTCAAAGCCTCCTCGGGGTTCGCGCCCCTCATCGGTAGGTTCGTCCGCGGCCAGTGTCTGGCTGCCCGCCGCCACGGAGGCGTCGGGGTCACAGTGGCGGAACCGCCCCGGTCTCACACCGGGTTCCTGGGCCGCGGACCTGTGGGGGCTCAGCCTACGGTGGTCCCATGCAGGATCAGCAGGCGCCCGGCCTCCCCGTGGCCGTCCACGGCCATCCCAACCTGGACACGCTCCTCCTGTGGCACCCGGCGGTCCGCACCGACGCCGACGCCGTCGGCGCCCTGGCCAGCCGGATCGCCACCCGCAGCGGGGTCCGGGTCGTCGTACCGACCTGGGAGGACGGCCGCGACCTGCTCCGCTCGGTCCGCTACGCCCGCCAGACCGCGGTGCACCCGCCGGACCAGCTCTCCGTCGTCGGGTACGGCGACGCCGGGATCGCCGCGCTGAGCCTGGCCCAGCACCAGCGGCGCCTCGGCATCGGCCTGCGCCGGGTGACCTGCGTCGACGGCTCGGCCGACCTGGTCGACCCGATCAGCGGACAGCCGCTCGCCGCCCCGGCCCCCGCGCCCGTGGAGACCGCGGTCGACGTCGTCGCGTCCGAGGACCCGGCGTGGGCGCAGGCGACCGTGACCGCGTGGCAGGCCGCGGGCTGGGCCGCCACGCTGGTCCCGGCGGATCAGTTCACCTGGCGCACCACCTGAGCAGACTTAGCGGATGCGCTAAGATCACTCCGTGGTGGCCATGGACCAGCGCCCCCCGCGGGGCACCGACCTGCTCGGCCTGCGGCAGCGCGCCGGCCTGACCCAGGCCGAGATGGCCGAGCGGCTCGGCATCACCGCCAGCGTGCTGAGCGCCTACGAGCGAGGCCGGCGCGAGCCACGGGTCGACATCTTCTTCAAGGCGGTCGACGTCGCCGGCTTCCACGTCGACTACGTCGAGAAGTCCCAGCACCGGCCTCGGCTCTGGACGGTGCCGAACGCCCAGGAGAAGGCCGAGGTACTCGTGCGGGTGGCCGCCCTCGGCATGGCGTTGCCACGCCGCGATCGCGGCCCACTCACCTTCCCGCACGACGTCTGGACGAAGGTGCCTGCCGATGCCTGACCACGTCGTGGTGCTTCAGCGAGCGGTCGACGTGCAGCAGCGACTCGAGGCCGACGGAATCCGGACGGCGATCGGCGGCGCCCTCGCCTTGGCCTATCACGTGACGGAGCCGCGCTCGACCCAGGACATCGACCTCAACGTCCTGCTGCCCAGGCAGGAGGCGGCGCGCGTCCTGGCCCTCCTTCCCGAGGATGTCGGGTGGACCCAGTCGCACCTGGCCGCTGTCGAGCGCGACGGCCAGGTCCGCATCATGTGGGACGTCGACAGGCCGCCACCCATGCCCCTCGACCTGTTCTTCGCCGAGCACGAGTTCCACCGCGTCGCGACCGACCGCGCCCTGTGGGTGCCGATGCTCGACGCCGAGGTCCTGATCCTCTCGGCCACGGACCTGACCGTGTTCAAGGCGCTCTTCGATCGGCCCAAGGACTGGGTCGACATCGGCGAGATGGTGTCGTACGGCGCGCCCAGCCTCGACCTCGCGGAGGCCGGTCGCTGGGTTGCCGAGATCGTCGGTGCCGACGACGCGCGGGTCACTCGGCTGCGCGACCTCGCCGATCGGCCGCCCGAACCGCCGGCTCAGTTCACCTGGCGGGTGAACCCCTCCCAGTAGGGCGCGCGCAGCTTGAACTTCTGCAGCTTGCCGGTCGCCGTCCGGGCCAGCTCGGTGCGGAACTCCACCGATGTCGGCGACTTGTAGCCGGCCAGCCGGTCCTTGCACCAGCGGATCAGCTCGGCCTCCATCTCGGGCCCGGCGCTCGCGTCGGCGGTGAGCACGACGAGCGCCTTGATCGTCTCGCCCCACTTCTCGCTCGGGACGCCGATCACCGCGACCTCGGCCACCGCCCGGTGCGAGAAGAGGGTGTCCTCGACCTCGATCGAGGTGACGTTCTCGCCGCCGGTGATGATGACGTCCTTCTTGCGGTCGGCGATGGTCAGGTAGCCGTCGTCGCCGAGCACGCCGCCGTCGCCGGTGTGGAACCAGCCGCCGGCCAGCGCCGCGGCCGACTCCTCGGGCTGCTCCCAGTAGCCCTCGAGGATCACGTTGGACCGGGCGAGCACCTCACCGGAGCCCTCGTCGGACTCGTCGATCGCCAGCCGTACGCCGATCGCGGGCGCACCCGCGCGCGTCAGCCGGGTCGCACGCTCCTCGGCCGAGAGGTCGTCCCACTCGGCGCGCGTGCGGTTGATGGTCAGCAGCGGCGAGGTCTCGGTGAGGCCGTAGATCTGGATGAACTCCCAGCCCAGCTCCTCCTGGACCCGGATCACGGTCTTCGTCGGCGGCGGGGCGCCGGCCATGATGATCCGCACCTTGTCGCGCCCGGGGATCTCGCCCTCCCAGGTCTGCGCGGCCTCCAGCACGGCGGCCGCCACCGCAGGCGCCGCACACATCACGGTGACGCCGTGGTCGCGGACCCGGCGCAGGATCTCGGCACCGTCGACCTTGCGCAGGATGATGTGCTGCGCGCCGACGCCGGTCATCGCGAACGGCATGCCCCAGCCGTTGGCGTGGAACTGCGGCAGCGTGTGCAGGTAGACGTCGCGGTCGCTGATGCCGGCGTGCAGGCCGAAGGTCAGCGCGTTCACCCAGATGTTGCGGTGGGTGATCTGCACGCCCTTGGGGCGGGCGGTCGTGCCCGAGGTGTAGTTGATGGTCGCGGTCGCGCCCTCGTCGTACTCCCACGGCTTGGGCTCGACACCCGGCGCGGCGTAGAGCGCGTCATCCTCGCCGAGCAGGTACTTCTGCTCGCAGGTGACCCCCGCCAGCGACTCCTCGAGCTCCGGGTCGACGTAGAGCACGCGGGCGCCGGAGTGCTCGACGATGTACTGCACCTCGTCGGGGCTGAGCCGGAAGTTCACCGGCACCAGCACGCGGCCCCAGCCGCTCACGCCGAAGAACGAGGTCAGCAGCCGGCTGCTGTTGTGGCTGACGACCGCCACCCGGTCCCCAGGGCCGATCCCCAGCTCGTCGAGCTTGGCGGCCTGGCGGCGGGCCAGCTCGCCGATCTGCGCATAGGTCAGCTCGCCCTGGCTCAGCGCGGGCTGGGTCGGCTCGTCGACGACGCCCACCCGCTCGCCGTACACCTGGACGGCGCGGTCGAGGAAGTCGTTGACGCTGAACGGGACGAACACGCGGGGCCTCCTGGGCTCGGCACACACGGATGTGACACCCACCACCCTAGGCCCGCGGCCCCGCCCGGCGCCCCCTCCGAAAGGAGGCAGCCCACGTGCCGCATGAGAGGACTCTCATCCGGGTCTCACGGCCGGCCCACGATCGGGCAGGATGATCGGGTCATGAGTCGTGCGTGGAAGATCCTGCTGCCGGTCGCGGTGTTGATGGTGCTGGCCGGTTTCGCTGCGGGCGCGGTCGTCCGCGCCGGCGCCGACGAGCCGCCCGCCCGGACCCCGATCGACCTCGGCCCGGCGCCGGCCGACAGCACCGCGACCACCCCGACCACGCCCCAGGAGCAGCCGACCACCCCCTCGGCCGAGGTGATCACGCCGCAGCCCGATCTCGACGACGACGGCGACGACGACCGGCGCGGTCGCGATGACGAGGCCGACGACCGGGACGACCGGGACGACGACCGGCGCGGTCACGACGACCGGGACGACCGTGGCGACGACCGTGGCGGCCGCGGGCACGATGACGACTGAGCCGGTTCGGGCGGGCCTGTCCGTCCGGACCCGGATCACCGCGGCCGTCGCCGTCCTGGTCACCGTCGCCCTCGCCGGCGCGGGCCTGATCGTCTACTGGGTCGAGAGCCGGGCGCTGGACGAGTCCCTGCAGAGCGAGGTCGAGCAGGAGCTCGACGAGTTCGTCGCTCTCCAGCGCACCGGCGACTTCACGACCGTGCGCGACCTGCTCGAGGGCTTCCTGACCCGCAACGTCCCCGACGACGGCGAGCTCCTCGTCGGCTGGATCGGCGACGGGACGCTCGTGCAGTACCCGAAGGACGACCTCGTCGACGAGCCGGCGTTCCAGGAGTCGGTCTCGTCCCTGGTCGTCGACGGCGGTACGACGTACCTCGACACCGACCGGGGCGAGGTGCGGATCACCGCCCAGCCGGTCGCGCAGGACAGCCAGCGTGGCGCGCTGCTCGTGGTCACCTACCTGGCCGAGGACCGCGGCGAGCTCGGGCAGACGATGCGCACCTACACGCTCGTCGCGCTGCTGTCCGCGGCCCTGGTGACCGCGACCGCGGCCTGGGTGTCCGGGCGGCTGCTGCACCCGCTGCGGACCCTCCACCAGGCCGCGGACACGATCACCGCGACCGACCTGTCCCGCCGCCTGCCCGAGCGCGGCAACGACGACATCACCGCCCTCACCCGCACCGTCAACGGGATGCTCGACCGGCTCGAGCACGCCTTCGCCGGGCAGCGGCAGTTCCTCGACGACGCCGGCCACGAGCTGCGCACCCCGCTGACCGTGCTCCGCGGCCACCTCGAGCTGCTCGACACCGGCAACCCGCAGGAGGTCGCCGAGACCCGCGCGCTGCTGCTCGACGAGGTCGACCGGATGGCCCGCCTGGTCGGCGACCTCATCGTGCTCGCCAAGAGCGACCGGCCCGACTTCCTCGCCCCCGGCGCCACCGACCCGTCCGCGCTGCTCGCGGCCGTGCTCACCAAGGCCAGCGCCCTCGGCGAGCGGCGCTGGGTGCTCGAGGCCTCCCCCACGCTGCCGCCCGAGCTGGTCCTCGACGGCCAGCGGATCACCCAGGCCCTGCTCGCCCTCGCCGACAACGCCGTCAAGCACACCTCCCCCGGCGGCCGGATCGCGATCGGCGCCACGGTGGTCGACGCGACCCTGCACTGCTGGGTCCACGACGACGGCGCCGGCATCGCACCCCGCGACGACGCCCGGATCTTCGGCCGGTTCGGCCGCGCGGCCGTCCCCGCGGGCGACGAGGGCTTCGGTCTCGGGCTCTCGATCGTCAGCGCCATCGCCCAGGCCCACGGCGGCACGGCGTACGTCGACCGGTCGGGTCCCGGCCCCGGCGCCCGGTTCGCGATCGACGTCCCCGCGGTGCTGCCGGTCCTGCTCCCGCCGCTCCCGCCGCCGCCGCCGAACCGCGCGGACCCCGCCGACGCCGAGCAGACCCAGGTCCTGACGTGGCCCACATCCTGATCGTCGAGGACGAGGAGCGGATCGCCTCGTTCGTCGCGAAGGGCCTGCGGGCCGAGGGGCACCGCACCACCGTCGCCGCCGACGGCCACGCCGGGCTCGACCACGCCCTCGCCGGTGACGTCGACCTCGTGGTCCTCGACATCGGCCTGCCCGGCATCGACGGCTTCGACCTGCTCGACCAGCTGCGCTCCCAGGGCTCGCGGGTCCCGGTCATCGTGCTCACCGCCCGCGACTCGGTCACCGACACCGTCACCGCGCTCGAGGGCGGGGCCGACGACTACATGCCCAAGCCGTTCCGCTTCGCCGAGCTGAGCGCCCGGGTCCGCCTGCGGCTGCGCCAGGCGGCCGCCGTACCCGCGGGCAACGGCACCCCCGACGCCCTCGCGGCCGCCGGCATCGAGCTCGACCTGCGCACCCGACGCGCGAGCGTCTCGGGCCGCGAGGTCGAGCTGTCCGCGCGCGAGTTCGCCCTCGCCGAGATCTTCCTGCGCAACGCCGGACAGGTGCTCTCCCGCGAGCAGCTCCTCGACCAGGTCTGGGGCCTCGACTTCGACCCCGGCTCCAACGTCGTCGACGTCTACGTCGGCTACCTGCGCCGCAAGCTCGGCGCCGACGCGATCAGCACCGTCCGCGGGATGGGCTACCGCCTCGACCGTTGAGAGCCGGTCACCCCTTCCAGTGCAGCCTCGGCGCAGGCAGCCCGGCGACCTCCGGCTCGAGTGCCTCGGCGACCTCGCGCGGCAGCGGCCGGTCGGCGGGGTCGGGCTCCAGCAGCGCGTGGATGACCTTCGCCACCGTCGCCGGTACGTCGGCCGGCAGCTCGGCCGGCGCGTCCAGCAGCTGCGGGAACCGGTCGGCGGGCTCGGCCGCTGCCGGGTCGCCGTCGCGGAACGGCCGGTAGCCGGCGATCGCGTGGAACAGGGTGGTCCCCAGGCCCCAGAGGTCACTCGCGTGGCCGGGGACGCCGTACGCACCTCCGGGAGCGGCCTGCTCGGGTGCCAGGTAGGCATCGGTGCCGATGTGCCCGGTGATCGCGGCGGCGTGGGCAGCCTGACGCGCGACCGAGAAGTCGATCAGCCGCGCGGGCGAGCCCATGATCACGTTGCTCGGCTTGAGGTCGAGGTGGCACACGTCGGCGTGCCGGAAGAAGTGCAGGACGGAGGCGAGGTCGACCGCGAGCGGCAGGTACTGCTGCGGTGAGAGTCGCCGGTGCCGCCGGATCAGCCGGGAGAGGCTGGGCCCCTCCACGTGCTCCAGCACCAGGTGCGGACGGGGCCCGTCGACGTCGTACCTCAGGCCGCGGACGGTGACCGGGTGGTGCGCGACATCGAGGGCCGTGGCCTCGTGGACCAGTCCCTCGAGGGTGTGCGGGTCGTCGACCTCCGCGGGCCGCACGACCTTGGCGACCACGGGGCCGTAGGTGATGTCGTCGAAGGCGAGGTACGCCTCGTACGCCGAGCCACCCCCGAGCAACCGCAGCGCGGTCAGCTCGGGGGTGATGGCGTCGCCCTCGGCGAAGCCCCAGGACGACAGCGTGGCCATCGTCAGCCGCGGGTGTTGTGGCGGGTCTTGTCGTTGGTGTGGTTGCGGGTCCAGTCCCGCACCTTCGGTCCCGGGCCGTCGTTGGTCCAGTCCACGGCCGCGCGACCGGTGCGACTGTCGTCCCGGCCACTGCGCGCACCGGTCCGGGTGTGGTCGCCACGGGTGTTCGTGCTGGCGCCGGTGCTGGTGCCGGTGTGGGTGTTCGCGACCTGCGGTCCGTCGTCGTCCGGGTCGTCGTCGTCGGACACCAGGACGACGTCCGCGGTGTCCTGCTCCCGCTTGAACGCCAGCTGCGCGTCGCCTCCGCTCGCCTCGGCCGGCCAGGCGAGCACGCTGACCACCACGCCGGCGGCCGTGACACCACCCAGTGCGCTGACCGCGACCATCAGGGGCTTCTTCATGGGTACCTCCTCGATCGGTGGACGTCGACGTCCCGTCGACACCGCCACCCTTTCGAGCCGGGGTGAGGCAGGCATGAGTCGGTGGTGAGAGGGTTCTCATCAACCGTCGAGCCCTGGAGTGCGCCCATGTACGTCGAGCTGGTCAGCGACCGCCACCGCCGCGCCCTGCGCCACGTGCTGCTCAGCTGGTGCGCCACGCTGATGACGTGCGGCTACCTGTTCCCGTGGGCGGTCGCGACCACCCGCGGCAAGGCGAACGCCGACGCGATCGGGTTCCTCAACCTGGCCCTCGGCTGGACCGTGGTCGGCTGGATCGCCGCCCTCGTGCTGGCCTGCCGCGGGCACGGCCTGGCCGGGCTGCGGATCAGCGAGTGACTCCGCGGCGTTCCCGCGCCCTCGGGCGCTGGCTGGCCCTGTTGGCGATCGCTCTCGTCGCGGCCGGCGTGCTGCTGGCCGTCACCAACCCCACGATCGAGGAACAGCGGCAGTGGCCGGGCTCCGCGACAGCGACGCCGTACACCTGCCTGGCTCCGTACGACACCGTCCTGCTTGGCGCCGACAACATCCCCGGCGGGGAGCCGGCGCTCAACGACGCGACCATCGCGGCCCACTGTCGACGTGCCGGCCGCACCCGCTTCCACCAGGGGCTCGCCCTCATCGGCCTCGCCGCGCTCATCGGCGCGGGAGGCATCGCGAGCGCCGTCGCCGCCCGGCGGGTCAGCGCCTGATCTTCGGCGACTTCCCGTCCGGGCCCATCATCGTCATGCCGGTCTGCAGCCCGTCGTCGTCGTAGCCCTCGTCGGTGAACATCGAGGTGGTCGACAGGTTGACCCCGACCCGCACCCAGCGCGGGTTGTCGAGGCACGATCGCGGCACCGAGTAGCGGATCGCCGTCTTGCCCTCGACGAGCTTCTGCTTCAATCCGTGGCAGCGCGGGTCGTTCTCGCTGCCGAAGTCGATCAGGTCGGCCCCACCCATCCCGGGCATCCGCATCCACATCAGCGCGAACCGGTGACCGGGCGTGCGGATCTGGACTCCGGAGAAGAACATCCCCGTGAGCCGGGTCCTGGTTCGCACGAGAACGGTCACCTTCGTCCGGCGGTGGTCCACGACGACCTGGGTGATGTCGCCGTTCGCCTGCTCCGGCACGGTCTCGATCGACATCGAGGTCGGGGTCTCGACCGTGTGCGTCAGGTCGCCCACCGCGTCGTCGTACGTCCACCGGTCGGCGTGCGCCGGCGCGGCGAGCGCGACGGTGCCTCCGGACAGCAGGGCGGACAGCAGCAGTGCGGGGACGGCCCGCGACACCGAGATCGACATGGCGCTCACCCTCGCACATTTCTGCCGAGGCGTTGGCAGAACAGCATGAGGTGGTGGGCGCAGAGGGGATCGAACCCCCGACCACTTCGTTGTAAGCGAAGGGCTCTACCGCTGAGCTATACGCCCCAGAAGCCGGGCCAGCGTACCGAAGCGCGGCCGCAGGACCGAAACGAGCGGCCCACGCGGTTGGCGCAAAAATGAGCTGAACCGCTGGCGTCTCGGGTCACCAGCGGTTCAACGAGTAGAACAGTAGCGGCCGGATCCGGTCCGTCCAACGGATCGAGCCCAAATAGTTGAAAAATGACCCAAACGGACTAGGCCAACGGGCCCAACTGCCTAGCGAGCGGTCTAGACGGCGGCCGCGCGCAGGGCCGCGAGCAGGTCGTCGGCGCTGCGGGCGGCGGGCTTCGGGTTGTGCACCGACCAGGCCAGGCGCCCCGCCTTGTCGATGACGTACGACGACCGCTCGGCGCTCCCGCCCCGCTCGTCGAACACGCCGTAGGCCCGCGAGACCTCGCCGTGCGGCCAGAAGTCGCTGAGCAGGCCGAAGTTGAGGCCGTCGGCGTCGCTGAACGCGCGCAGTGCGTAGACCGGGTCGCAGGAGATCGCGAGCACCTCGGTGTCGAAGGTCAGGAACTCGTCGAGCCGGGTGCGGATGCCGTGCATCTCGCCGCTGCACACACCGCTGAACGCGAACGGGTAGAAGACGAGTGCGACCGCCTTCACCCCGCGGTACGACGACAGCGTGATGTCCTGGCCGAACTGGTCGCGCAGCGTGAAGTCGGGAGCGAGTCCCCCGACCTCGATGCCGGTCGCGGCGCTGGGCGGTCCGGCCACGTCGGGCCTCACGGGGTGGAGTCCGTCGGCTCGATCGCCGCGAGCTCGCGCTTGAGGACCTTGCCGGTCGCGTTGCGGGGCAGCTCGTCGAGGAAGACGATCTCGCGCGGCACCTTGAACCGGGCCAGGTTCTCCTTGACCAGGTCCTTGAGCTCGTCGGCGCTGACCGGCTCGGCCTCGGGGACGCGGACCACGAAGGCGCGCAGCCGCTTGCCGAAGTCGGGGTCGTCCACGCCGATCGCGGCCACCTCGGCCACCCGGTCGTGGCCCGCGAGACAGTCCTCGACCTCCTTGGGGAAGACGTTCTCGCCGCCGGAGACGATCATCTCGTCGTCGCGACCCTCGACGTACAGCCGGCCCTCGCGGTCGAAGCGGCCGACGTCACCCGAGGACATCAGGCCGCCGATCATCTCCTTGCCACCACCGCCGGTGTAGCCCTCGATCTGCAGGCTGTTGCCGACGAAGATCCGGCCGGACTCCCCCACGGGCAGCTCGCGGCCGTCGGCGTCGAGGATGCGTACGACGGTCTGGTGCGGCAGCCGGCCGGCACAGCCGGGCGCCTGGCGCAGGTCCTGCGGGGAGGCGATCGAGGCCCAGGCCACCTCGGTGGAGCCGTAGATGGAGTAGAGGTTGTCGCCGAAGCGGTCCATCCACTGCGTCGGCAGGTCACCGGGCAGCGCGGAGCCGGAGGAGGCGACCGCCTTGAGGTGCGGCAGCGGGTACCGGTCCAGCGTCGCGGACGGCAGCGCGAGGATCCGCTGCAGCATCACCGGGATGACCGCGAACGAGTCGCACTCCTCCTCGTGCAGCAGACGAAGGGCGTCCTCGGGGTCGAACTTGCGGGTGAGCACGAGCGTGGTGCCGAGCATCATCGCGAGCTGGTAGTGGGCGAAGCCCCAGGTGTGGAACAGCGGCGCGGCCACGTGGCACTTCCAGCCGCTCTTGAGCGGCATCCGTGACAGCAGCGAGATCGCCGCCGGCAGGCCGCCCTGGGGACGGGGCGCGCCCTTCGGCGTACCGGTCGTGCCCGAGGTCAGGATGATGGTGCGGCCCTTGCTGGCCGGCGGCGCGAGGTCCGCGGTGCGACCGGCGGCAAGCCCCGCGGTGATGAGCCCCTCCAGGCTGTCCGCGCCAGGGTCGCCGTCGGTCCAGCCGAGCACGCGGTCGGCGATGTCGGCCCCGGAGAGCAGGCCGGCGAACTCCTCGTCGTGCACGACCACGCGCGGCTTCTCCCGCGCGATCACGTCGGACAGCTGGGGGCCGGCGAAGGCGGTGTTGAGGTAGAGGACGTCGGCGCCGAGCTTGCTGATCGCGACGGAGGCCTCGATGAAGCCGCGGTGGTTGCGGCACATGACGGCCACGCCGTCGCCGGGCTTCACGCCCCGGGCGCGCAACCCGTGGGCCAGCGCGTTGGTGCGCTCCTGCAGCTCGCCGAACGTGAGCGAGCCGCGCTCGTCGATGATCGCGACCTGCTGGGGCATCCGCAGCGCGATGGTCTTGAACCCGCCGGCGGGCGTGGTGCTCCACTGGCGCAGGGCATTGGCCATGCCGGCGATCACGAGCGGCGAGTAGGGGCGCACGATCCCCGACTCGGTCAGGATCTTGAGGCTGGTTCCGGTGTCCTTGACCCGGCCGGTGACCAGGTGCGCGATCTTCCCCATGCCCCTATTCAAGCCCACCGGCTCAGGAGACGGACTTCGGTGCCACCAGTCGGGTCGCGGCCCAGTCCTTGCTGACCGCTGCGGCGGTCGTCTGCGACAGGCCAGCGATGGGGGCGGCCTCTGCGATGTCGGCAGCGTCGACCGCGCCCGGGCGCCCGATCTTGGGCGTCAGCAGCCAGATCACGCCGCCCCCGACGAGGTCGGTGAGGGCGTCGACCAGGCCGTCGACGAGGTCGCCGTCGTCGTTGCGCCACCAGAGCAGGACGGCGTCGACGACGTTGCCGTAGTCACCGTCGACCATGTCACCGTCGATGGCGTCCTCGATCGCGACGCGAAGCTGGTCGTCGGTGTCGTTGTCCCAGCCGAGCTCCTGGACCACCACCCCCTGCGTGAGGCCCATCCTCTCGGCGGGTCCGGTCGGGCCGGATGAGCTGGTGCCGCCGGTGGCGGTCGAAGTCACGGTGAGTCCTCCAGTGGTTCGGGTACGACGAACGTCCCGCGGAGTGCGGGTTCGGGGAGTAGTCCAGCGGAGTCAGGGGCCGCGGCGCAACCCTCACGCCCGTAGAACGTCCTCCGGGGAGTACTCACGGGTAGATTTTCTGCCCTCGGGAGAGGTGCAACGATGGGCGACGTGACCTCCGACACGAACACCGACGGCACCACCCCGGCCGTGCGCGCGGCGTCGACTCCCTCGGTCATCCACGAGGGCCTGCCGACCCAGCTCCCCGACATCGACCCCGACGAGACCCAGGACTGGATCGACTCGTTCAACGCGCTCGTCGACGAGCGCGGCCGGGAGCGGGCCCGCTACGTGATGCTGCGCCTGCTGGAGCGCGCCCGTGAGGCCCAGGTCGGCGTACCGGCCCTGCGCAGCACCGACTACATCAACACCATCCCGCCGGAGCGGGAGCCGTGGTTCCCCGGCGACGAGGACGCCGAGCGCCGGATCCGCGCGTTCATCCGCTGGAACGCCGCCGTCATGGTGTCGAGCGCCAACCGCAAGGGCCTCGAGGTCGGCGGCCACATCGCGACCTACCAGTCGAGCGCCAGCCTCTACGAGGTCGGCTTCAACCACTTCTTCCGCGGCAAGGAGCACCCGGGCGGCGGCGACCAGGTCTTCATCCAGGGCCACGCCTCCCCCGGCATCTACGCCCGGGCGTTCCTCGAGGGCCGCCTGAGCGAGGAGCAGCTGTTCCGGTTCCGCCAGGAGGTCCAGCATGGCAGGGGCGCCGGGCTGTCGTCGTACCCCCACCCCCGCCTGATGCCGGACTTCTGGGAGTTCCCGACGGTCTCGATGGGCCTGACCGGGATCAACTCGATCTACCAGGCGCGGTTCAACCGCTACCTGCACAACCGCGGCGTCAAGGACACCAGCCAGCAGCACGTCTGGGCGTTCCTCGGCGACGGCGAGATGGCCGAGCCGGAGTCGCTCGGCGCCATCCGGATCGCCGCCCGCGAGGAGCTCGACAACCTCACCTGGGTCATCAACTGCAACCTGCAGCAGCTCGACGGCCCGGTCACCGGCAACGGCAAGATCATCCAGGAGCTCGAGGCCAATTTCCGCGGCGCCGGCTGGAACGTCATCAAGGTCGTCTGGGGCCGCGAGTGGGACGCCCTGCTCGCCCGCGACGTCGACGGCGTGCTGGTCAACAAGATGAACTCCACCCCCGACGGCGCCTTCCAGACCTTCTCGGTCGAGTCCGGCGCCTACAACCGTGAGCACTTCTTCGGCCCCGACCCGCGGCTGCGCGCCATGGTCGAGCACATGAGCGACCGGCAGATCGAGAAGCTGCCGCGCGGCGGCCACGACTACCGCAAGGTGTACGCCGCGTTCGACTCGGCAACGAAGCACGTCGGCCAGCCGACGGTGATCCTGGCCCACACGGTCAAGGGCTGGACGATCGACGCCCTCGAGGGCAAGAACGCCACCCACCAGATGAAGAAGCTGACCCAGGACGACCTCAAGAAGTTCCGCGACCGGCTCTACCTGCCGATCAGCGACCGGGACCTCGAGACGGCGTACGAGGCCACCGGCACGGCGCCCTTCTTCCACCCGGGCGCGGACTCCCCCGAGATCGAGTACATGCTCGAGCGCCGCCGCCAACTCGGTGGCTCGCTCCCCCAGCGCGTCGACCGCTCGACGATGCTGACCCTGCCCGGCGACAGCGTGTACGCCGAGCTCAAGAAGGGCGCCGGCACCCACAAGGTCGCCACCACCATGGCCGCGGTCCGACTGCTCAAGGACTGGATGAAGGACCCGGGCATCGGCCAGCGGATCGTCCCGATCGCGCCCGACGAGTACCGCACCTTCGGCATGGACGCGATGTTCCCCTCGGCCAAGGTCTACGACCCGCACGGCCAGCAGTTCGAGTCCGTCGACCGCAACATGCTGCTGCAGTACAAGATGTCGACGAGCGGCCAGATGCTCCACGAGGGCATCTCCGAGGCCGGCGCGATGGCCTCCGCCATCGCCGCCGGGTCGTCGTACACCACCCACGGCGAGCCGATGATCCCGTTCTACATCTTCTACTCGATGTTCGGCTTCCAGCGCACCGGCGACTCGATCTGGGCGATGGCCGACCAGCTCGCGCGCGGCTTCCTGGTCGGCGCCACCGCCGGCCGCACGACGCTGACCGGCGAGGGCCTGCAGCACGCCGACGGCCACTCCCCGCTCATCGCGGCCACCAACCCCGCGGTCGTGCACTACGACCCGGCGTTCGGCTACGAGGTCGGCCACATCATGCGCGCCGGCCTGGAGCGGATGTACGGCGCCAGCGAGGCCCACCCGCGCGGCGAGGACGTCATCTACTACCTCACCGTCTACAACGAGCCGGTCGCCCAGCCCGCCGAGCCCGAGGGCCTCGACGTCGCCGGCCTGCTCAAGGGCATCCACAAGGTCGCCGACGCCGGGACCGCCGAGGGCCCGAAGGTGCGCCTGCTCGCCTCCGGTGTCGGCTTCCCGTGGATCGACGAGGCCCGGCAGATTCTCGCCGAGGAGTGGGGCGTCCAGGCCGAGACCTGGTCGGTCACCTCGTGGAACGAGCTGGCCCGCGACGGCATCGCGACCGGGAAGTGGAACCTCCTCCACCCGGACGAGGCCCACCGGACGCCGTACGTCACCGAGGCGCTGGGTGCGGGCCCGAACGCGGACGCTCCGGTCGTCGCGGTCTCCGACTACATGACCGCCGTCCCGCTGCAGATCGCGCAGTGGGTGCCGGCCGACTACCACGTGCTCGGCGCCGACGGCTTCGGCTTCGCCGACACCCGGCCGGCCGCGCGCCGGTTCTTCCAGGTCGACGCCCCCTCCGTCGTCGTGCAGGCGCTCGCCGCGCTCGCCGACGCCGGCGAGATCGACCCGGGCCGGGTCAAGGAGGCCGTCGAGCGCTACCGGATCGATGACCCGACCGCCGTCGCCGGCGTCCTCCAGGAGGGCGGCGACGCCTGAGGGCCCCGACGTCGAGCTTGCGAGACGTCGGATCAGGCACGAAGGTTGAGTAGCCACGTTGCCGCGAGCTTGCGAGCGGCAACGTCTGGCGTATCGAAACCCAGTCGGTATCGGGCCACCGTCAGGTCGCGGCCCGCCGCCGGAACCGCTGGGCGCTCGTGCCGACCGCGAGCACCCACGCCCCTCCGGCGGCCAGGGCCGCCAGCAGGAGCGGGAGGACCGTGCCCGGCCCGAGCCGGCCGAGCGCCCAGGCGTCGGCCTCCGGGCCGCACTTCCCGCCCTTCTCGAAGCACAGCATCGTCATCGAGCGGGTCGGCACCGGCAGGTCCGTCGGTGGCGGTGGTACGCCGTCCGCCTCCCGCTGGGCCGCGGGCGGCAGCAGGGCCGGGAGCCCCACGATCTCGGTCCCGGTGTCGTCCACCCGGTACTGCGAGGAGAGCCAGCCGGTGAACGCCGCCGCCAGGGGGGCGTGCCCGCGCTCGTTGGGGTGCAGGCTGCTGTGGATCCAGTTGCCGGGGTTGAACCGGTCCAACGCGGCCCCTCCAACGCCGCGCAGGTCCAGGAAGTTCAGGCCCGGCGTACCGGACGGGTCGCAGAGCGCGAGGTGCGAGTCGGTGAGCGCGGACCGCATCGGCGCGACGTAGTAGACGCCCGTCTCCTTCGCGACCTTCTCGATCGTGTCGTCGAGCCGGTCGGTGAAGCTGCGCACGAACCGGATGTCGCCCGCCTCGAGCGGCGCCCGGACGCAGCCGTCCTCGGTGGCGAACGCGTCGGGGTACGGCATCACCGCGATCGGTGAGCCGGGGAAGGTCGCCGCGATCGCCAGGTAGGTCGCCCGGAGCGCCTCCTCGACAGCCGGCAGGTTGTCGAGGAAGTACCTCGACACGTCGGCGTCGTCGCAGCTGCCCATCGACAGGCAGGACGACCCGACCTGGCGGAAGCCGGAGTCGTTGCCGCCGATGCTGAGCAGCACCAGCTCCGGCTCGAGGCCGGGATCGGCCGCCTTCACCTCGGCGAGGGCGTGGCCGACCTGGATGCCCTCGCCGGCGTACTGCTGGTCGACGCCGGCGCGCCCCACCACGTTGCGGGCCCGCGCACCCGAGCACGCCCGGAACACCAGCCGGTGGGCGTCCAGCGCCTGCGCGACCAGCACCGGCCACGCCGTGGCCGCCCGGCGGCACTGGTTGCCGCCCGCGACATTGGTCCGGTCGAGGTAGCGCGCGGCGCCCTCCCCCGAGCTGTAGGAGTCGCCGAGCGAGACCACGACCGGCTCCGCCACGCCGGCCTTCGCCGGCGAGGCCTTCGCGGACAGCACGACCGGCTTCACGTCCTGCGAGGCCGGCGTGAGGCCCATCAGCGCCAGGATCGCCAGCACGACGGCGATGTCGGCCAGGCTGCCGACCGCGAACGCCCAGGTGAGCACGACGACGACCACGACGAGGATCAGCAGGTAGCGCGTCTGCTCGAGGAAGACCACGCCCACCACCAGGCTGAGCCCGGTCGCGCAGGCACCGCCGATGATCCACAGCTGCCGTTCCCGGTCACCGTCGGGCTGGGACTGCGCGATGATCCGGCGCTCGGACAGCACGTGCACCAGCGCTGGGACCGGGACGACGGCCAGCACGAGCACCGCGCCCGCCAGCATCGTCGGGGCGCGACCAAGCAGCCACAGCGCCACGTAGGCGACCAGGAGCAGGCCGGCGAGGGACTGCCAGCGGAAGAGTCGTGGTGCGACCGGATCGCCCTGGATCACCCGCCAGCGCAGCTTCCGGATCGCCAGTCCGGCGGCGATGTACCCGGTGATCAGCGCACCGAGGACGAACGTCGACAACGATCTCTCGAGGAAGACCCCGATCAGGATCGTGACGACGACCGGGACGGCGAGCGCCAGGACGAGCAGTGGCCAGCTGCGGTAGTCCTCCTGGCCCTCGACCCAGTTGGCGTCGAGCCCGCGCACCCACAGGGTCGCGGTGATCAGGAAGGCCGCGAACGCGGCGTACATGACGGCTTGGGTCTGCCCCTGCCGCGCGACGACGAACAGCCCCATGACAGCGAGCACGAACGCCAGCAGGCGCACCGCGTCGGGGTGGCGGAGCGTCCGTGGCTGCACCGGTCCTGCGGCCATACCGCCATTGAGGCGCGTGGAAGCACTCCGTGGCAATGGCCCGGACGGGCTACCTCCCCGGCCCCGATGTCAGGCGGAGGTGACCGCCTCGTCGCGCGCCTCGGCTGCGGCGACCGCGGCCAGCGGACCGAGCGGCGCGGTCGCACCCGCCGTGAGCATCCGGCGGAACCGGGCCCGGTTGTACGACGCCGGCTCGGTCGTGGAGATGAAGTCGTGGAGCAGCCGCACGAACTCGTCGGGGTGGTCCTTGTGCGGGAAGTGCCCGGCGTCCGCCAGCACGTCGACGCGTACGTCGGGCGCCAGCGCCCGCGCGTTCTCGGCGTGCGTGGCGGGGATGACCTGGTCCTCGACGCCCCACAGCACGGCCATCGGCATGGCCTCGCTGAGGTAGGCACGGTCGGACATGGTCACGATCTGGCCGCGCCAGTCGATGACCGCCCGGACCAGGTGGCGGATCGCGAAGCGGGTGCGCCGGTCCTTCCACGACTCGACGATGTCGGCGACCTCGTCGAGGTCACGGGTGTACTTGCGCAGCGGTCCGAACATGAGCCGCCCGGACGCCGTACGCAGGGCGAAGGTCTCGACCTGCCGGATGCCCGGCAGCGTCAGCAGGCCGACGGCGCGGAACCAGCCGGGCACCTGGATCAGCCGGATCATCGGCGACACCTCGGGCCCGAGGCCGCCGGTGGACACCAGCATCACCCGCTGGGTGCGCTCGGGGAACTGGTAGGCGAACTGCATCGCGACGCCGCCTCCGAAGCTGTGGCCGACGACGGTGACCTTGTCGATGCCCAGGACGGTGAGCAGGTCACGCATCCCGTTGGCATACCCACCGAGCGTGTAGTCGGCCCGCGGCTTGTCCGACAGGCCGTGCCCGAGCAGGTCGGGAGCGATCACGGTGTACCGCTCGGCGAGGTCGTCGATCACGTGCGCCCACGTCGTGTGGTCGCAGGCCAGGCCGTGCAGCAGCAGGAGAGCCGGGCCGAAGCCCTTCTTGACGTACGCGCGGCGCTTGCCGTGCAGCGTGACGTACTGGACCTCGTGCTGGACGTCGTTCCCCACCGACATCGCGGCGCCCCCTCCACGCTCGGCTAGCAAATGCTCACTCCTGCTAGCAATGGTGGACGATTCAACCACGCAGGTCGGGAGTGCGACACCCCGACTCCGCATCCCGGGCGGGGGCTTGACGCGGGGCGTCGCCCCCTAGGCTTTGACCATGTCCCCCACCGGTTCGGCACAGCGGGCCGAGGCCACCCGGCAGCTGCGTGCCGCGACCGGCTCCCTGAGCACCGCGGCGACCGCCCGGATGGACACCGACCTGCCCTGGTTCCGCGACTTGAGCGCCGAGGAGCGCTCCTACGTCGCGATGATCGTCCAGGCCGGTGTGAAGGGCTTCGTCGACTGGTTCGCCGACGCCGGTGCCTCCGACCCGCAGGACCACGCGCTGGTCGGCCAGGTCTTCGGTGCCGCACCCCGGGCGATGGCCGGCACGGTCGACCTGCACCAGACCGTCGACCTGATCAAGCTCACCATCGACGAGGTCGAGGCCAACATCGAGCGCCTCCTCGCCCCCGAGGTGCTGCCCGACGTGCACGCCGCCGTGCTGCGCTACGGCCGCGAGGTCGCCTTCGCGACCGCCGAGGTCTACGCCCGCGCCGCCGAGGTCCGTGGCCGCTGGGACGCCCGCCTCGAGGCGCTCGCCGTCGACGCCGTGCTGCGCGCCGAGACCGACGAGTCGGTCCTGTCCCGCGCCAGCGCCGTCGGCTGGTCCTCCCGCGGCGAGGTCGCCGTCGTCGTCGGCACCGCCCCGCCCGAGGCCGCCGCCGGCCAGACCGGCGTCTTCGACGACGTACGACGCGCCGCCCGTGAGGGTGGCCTCGACGCCCTCAGCGCCGTGCAGGGCCACCTGCTCGTGGTGATCCTGGGCGGCGTCGACCAGCTCGAGAAGGACGCGAGCGCCGTGGTCCACCTCTTCGGCGAGGGCGCCGTCGTCGTGGGCCCCACCGCCACGGACCTGGCCCACGCCCACGTGTCCGCCCGGGTCGCCCTCGACGCACTGCGCGCCGCCGTCGGCTGGCCCGACGCGCCGCGCCCCGTCTCCGCCCACGACCTGCTCCCCGAGCGGATCCTCGCCGGTGACGACCTGGCCCGCTGGGAGGCGATCGACGACCTCTACCGTCCGCTCGCGGAGTCGCGCGGCGAGCTGGTGGAGACCCTGGTCGCCTACTTCGCCAACGGCGCCGGCATCGAGGCCACCGCCCGCACGCTGTTCGTGCACGCCAACACCGTGCGCTACCGGCTCGGCCAGATCGCCGACCTCACCGGCCTCACCCCCTCGGTCCCCCGCGACGCGCTCACCCTGCAGCTGGCGCTCGTGCTGGGCCGGCAGTCCGCCTGACGTATCACCACGACACCCTCGACGCTCCTCCTCCCAGGGGCACCCGCCCTCGTCGACCGAGAGGGACAGCCATGCGGATCGGTACCTGGAACCTCGAGAACCTCTTCCGGCCCACCGTGACCGACGCGGCGCCGACCACCCACGGCGCCTACGAGGCCAAGCTCGCCGCGCTGGCGGCCACGATCACCGCCCTCGATCCCGACGTGCTCGCCGTCCAGGAGGTCGGCGACCCCGACGCCCTCCAGGACCTCCTCGACCTGCTCGACGGCTCCTGGTCCGCCGAGGTCGCGAGCCCTGACGGACGCGGGATCCGGGTCGGCTGCATCTCCCGGCTCCCGCTCAGCGTGGTCGCGCAGGTCACCTCGTTCCCGGCCGGCCTGCAGCCGGTGCAGGTCGGCGACCACGGCGAGACCATGGACGCCATGGGCCGCCCCGCGCTGCACGTACGGATCGGCGACGGCGCCGATGCCGTCGACCTGGTCTCGACCCACCTCAAGTCCAAGCTGCTGACCTATCCCGGCGGCCGGTTCGGTCCGCACGACGAGGGCGAGCGTGCCCGGTACGCCGTCTACGCGCTGCACCGCCGCGCGGCGGAGGCGGCCGCCGTACGGGATGCGGTGACGCACCTCCTCGCCGACGCCGAGGACGGGCCCGGACGCCGCCTGCTGGTGGCCGGCGACCTCAACGACGAGCCCGAGGCCGCCACCACCCAGATCCTCCTCGGCCCCGGCGGATCCGAGATCGGCACCGCCGGCTTCGGCCGCCCCGACGCAGGTGACGGGGCACGGCTGTGGAACCTCGCGCCGCTCATCCCCGAGGACGAGCGGTTCAGCCGGATCTACCGCGGACGCCACGAGCTGATCGACCACCTCCTGGTCAGCCACGCCCTGGTCGGCACCGTCCGGTCGGTCACGACCGGCGGTCCGGCGGCCGTCGCGGCCACCCCGTCGGTCACCGACGACCCCGACCAGCGACGCAACGCGCCGGGCTCCGACCACCGGCCCGTGGTCGCCACCCTCGGCCCCTGAACCCTTCCTTGTAGGACTCCCACAAGGACGCGGCGCCAAGTTCGTGGACGGTGCAGGCGCGGTCGTGCGCCCCCGGACGGCAGTCTGGATCCGTGCTCGTGATCGTGGCCCCCGGACAAGGCGCACAGACGCCAGGATTCCTCTCGCCCTGGCTGGAGGACGCCGCCGTCGCGGCGTACGTCGACTGGCTGTCCGCCGTCGCCGGGCTCGACCTGGCCCACTACGGCACCGAGGCCGACGAGGACACGATCCGCGACACCAAGATCGCCCAGCCGCTGCTGGTCGCCGCCGGCCTCGTCGCCGCCCGGCAGCTCGGCGCCACCCCGGGCGCCGTGACCGGCCACAGCGTCGGAGAGATCACGGCCGCCGTCGGCGCGGGCGTCCTCACCGCCGAGCAGGCCATGGTCCTGGTCCGCGAGCGCGGCAACGCGATGGCCGACGCCGCCGCCGTCACCCCGACCGGCATGACCGCCGTCCTCGGCGGCGACCGCGACGAGGTGCTCGCCGCGATCGCCGCGCAGGGCCTGACCGCCGCCAACGACAACGGCCCCGGCCAGATCGTCGCCGCCGGTACGACGGAGCAGCTGGCCGCGTTCGCCGAGAACGGCCCGAAGGGCGGCCGCCTGCGCCCCCTCTCGGTCGCCGGCGCGTTCCACTCCCTCCACATGGCCCCGGCCGTCGACCACGTCGCGGGCCTGGCCCGTGCGGTCGCCGCCGCCGACGCCCACACGCACTTCATCACCAACTCCGACGGCACCACGCTCACCGAGGGCCGCGAGGTGCTGGACCGGATCGTCGGCCAGATCGCCCGCCCGGTTCGCTGGGACCTGTGCCTGGCCCGGATGACCGACCTCGGCGTCACCGGCATCCTCGAGCTGCCGCCGGCCGGCACCCTCACCGGGATCGCCAAGCGCTACTTCCGCGGCGGTGAGCAGGAGGTCGAGACGTTCGCGCTCACCGGACCCGAGCAGCTCGACGAGGCCCGCGCGTTCTGCGAACGCCACGCCCTCCAGTCCGAGGTCGTGCCGGCATGACGACCCTGCGGACCGAGACCGGACCGTCGTACGCCGCCGTCCTCGGCGTCGGCGCCTACCGCCCGTCGCGCCTGGTCCCCAACTCCGAGGTCGTCGACGCGATCGACTCCAGCGACGAGTGGATCCAGCAGCGCTCGGGCATCAAGACCCGCCGCTTCGCCACCGACGACGAGACCATCGTGTCGATGAGCGTCGCGGCAGCCCAGCAGGCCCTCGATGCTGCCGGGGTCGACGCGCGCCAGGTCGACTGCGTCATCGTCGCGACCGTCAGCCACCTGCTGCAGACCCCGTCGGCCGCGACCATGATCGCCCACGAGCTCGGCACCGAGCAGGCGGCGGCCTTCGACATCTCGGCTGCGTGCGCCGGCTTCTGCCACGGCGTCGCGCTGGCCAACGACATGGTCCGTGGCGGCAGCGCCGGCTACGCGCTCGTCATCGGCGTCGAGCGGCTCTCCGACATCACCGACCCGACCGACCGCGGCACGGCGTTCATCTTCGCCGACGGCGCAGGCGCGGTGCTCGTGGGCCCATCCGAGACCCCGGGCATCGGCCCGGTCGTGTGGGGCTCCGACGGCGAGCACTACGACCACATCCGCACCGCCGACTGGCGCGACGTGCTCGCGTCCGACACGCCGACGATGCCGTGCCTGACCATGAAGGGCAACGAGGTCTTCCGCTGGGCGTCGTTCACGATGGCCAAGACGGCCCAGCAGGCGCTCGACCGCGCCGGCATCACGGTCGACGAGCTCGACGTCTTCGTGCCCCACCAGGCCAACAACCGGATCACCGACGCGATGGCCCGCTCGCTGCGGCTGCCCGAGTCGGTCAAGATCGCCCGCGACATCATCGACGCCGGCAACACGTCGGCCGCCTCGGTCCCGATGGCCCTGCGCCGGATGATCGACGACGGCGACGCGAAGAGTGGCGACACCGCCCTCCTCATCGCCTTCGGCGCCGGCCTGGCGTACGCCGCCCAGGTCGTCGTCGTTCCCTGACGGGTCGCCCCGCGACCCGCCCACGAATTGCACCACCCCGCACCACCCACCAACCACGGGAGAAGAAGAAAATGAGCACCGAAGAGATCCGCGCCGCCCTCGCCGAGATCGTCAACGAGGTCGCCGGTATCCCGGCCGACAGCGTGCAGCTGGACAAGTCGTTCAGCGACGACCTGGACGTCGACTCGCTCTCCATGGTCGAGGTCGTCGTCGAGGCCGAGGAGAAGTTCGGCGTCACCATCCCCGACGACGAGGTCAAGAACCTCAAGACCGTCGGCGACGCCGTGGCCTACATCGAGCGCAACCGCGCCGCCTGATCCCCACCTGACTCACCAAGGAGACCGACAGCCATGTCCCGCACTCGTGTCGTCGTGACCGGCCTGGGCACCACCAGCCCGCTCGGCGGCGACGTCGCCAGCACCTGGGAGGGCCTGCTCGCCGGTCGCTCGGGGGTTCGTCCCCTCGGCGCCATGGCTGACGGTCTCCCCGTGAAGATCGGCGCCCCGGCCGCCGTCGACCCGTCCGAGGTCCTCGACCGCGTCGTCGCCCGTCGGCTCGACCGCTCCTCGCAGCTCGCCCTCGTGGCGGCGCTCGAGGCGTGGGCCGACTCGGGCCTCGACGTCGTCAAGGAGGCCGGCGACCTCGACGGCGACCGGTTCGGCGTCGCCTTCGCCTCAGGCATCGGCGGTGTCCACACGCTGCTGTCCAACCACGAGATCCTGCTCGAGAAGGGCCCGCGCCGGGTCTCCCCGATCGCGGTCCCGATGCTGATGGCCAACGCCCCCGCCGCGACCATCAGCCTCAAGCTGGGCGCCCGCGGCCCGGTCAACACGCCGGTCTCGGCGTGCGCGTCGGGCAACGAGGCGGTCTCCCTGGCCGCCGACCAGATCCGGCTCGGCCGGGTCGACGTCGCGATCGCCGGCGGCACGGAGGCAGCCATCCACCCGCTGCCCATCGCCGCGTTCGCCAACATGATGGCCCTGTCGAAGAACGACGGCGACCCGACCAAGGTGTCGCGTCCCTTCGACGTGGCCCGCGACGGCTTCGTGCTCGGTGAGGGCGCCGGCGCCCTCGTCCTCGAGTCGCTCGAGCACGCCCAGGCCCGCGGCGCCCGGATCTACGCCGAGGTCCTCGGCACCGGCATCACCGCCGACGCCCACGACATCGCCCAGCCGGACCCGGCCGGTCGCGGTGGCGCCCGCGCCATCAAGGCCGCGGTCCAGGACGCCGGCGTGGCCCCCACCGACATCGCTCACGTCAACGCGCACGCGACCTCGACCCCGCAGGGTGACGTCGCCGAGTCGCTGATGCTGCACGCCATCCTCGGCTCGGCCGCCAACGACCTCGTCGTCTCGGCCACGAAGTCGATGACCGGCCACCTGCTCGGTGGCGCCGGCGCGCTCGAGGCCGTTGCCACCGTGCTCGCGATCCACCACCGGACCGCGCCGCCGACCATCAACCTCGACGAGCAGGACGAGCGCGTCGAGCTCGACGTCGCGACCAAGCCCCGGGACCTCCCGATCGGCGACATCGCGGCGATCAACAACTCGTTCGGCTTCGGCGGCGCCAACGTCGCCGTGGTCTTCGGCTCGCCGTCCTGACCCGACAGGTGACGGCTCCGGCCGCCCCCGCGTCTCGGCGTACCCCCCGTTCCAGGGCCGCTGGAACACCTCCCGTCCAGCGGCCCTGACCACCGAATGCTCCCGCAACGACAACGCCCCGGCTCGATCACTCGAGCCGGGGCGTTCGTCGTACGTCGTGGTGTCAGACCACCTGGGTCTCAGACCACCTGGTGCAGCCAGCGGACGGGCGCACCCTCACCGGCGTGCCGGAAGGTCTCGAGCTCGTCGTCCCAGGGCTTGCCGAGGAGCTTGTCGATCTCGTTCTCGAGGGTGACCTCGCCGAGCGCGGCGCGGACCACGGAGGCCTTGAGCCGGTCCTCGGGGATCATGATGTCGCCGTGCAGGCCCATCACGGCGTGGAAGACGCCGAGGTCGGGCGTGTAGGAGAACCGGGCCCCCTCGGTCGACGAGGTCGGCTCCTCGGTCACCTCGAAGCGCAGGTGGTTCCAGCCACGAAGGGCGGAGGCCATCTCGGCGGCGGCACCGACCTTGCCGGTCCAGGAGAACTCGGCCCGGTAGGTCCCCGACTGCGCCGGCTGCGGCGTCCAGTCCGGGTTGACGGGTACGCCGAGGACACCACCCACGGCCCACTCGATGTGCGGGCACAGCGCGGACGGCGCAGAGTGGACGTAGAACACGCCCCTTGTCGCACTCGTGCTTCCGGTCACCACGAACCCTCGCTTCCTCTACCTCCGGCGCGAGATACGCCTTCCCCAGCGGTCTCAACGGAGATGTCGGATGCGAACGTGTGCGGACACCGTTTGCGGAGTGACACCTGTGATGTTGTGTTCCCATTGTGGCCCATGGGATGGCGCGACACCAGCGCAACCGCCGCGTGTCTGGGTCACACCCTGCCGCAATCAGGCGCCGAGAGCGAGCAGCTCCTCCATCACCTGGACGGCGATGCCCAGGCCGCCCAGGTGGCTCTCGCCGTCGATGGTGGTCATCGTGGCGTCCGGCAGCCGGTCGACGCAGTGCTGGCCGTGCCGGAAGGGCACGATGTGGTCGTCGTCGCCGTGCCACCAGCGCACCGGCACCTTCACGTCCTCCAGCCGGAAGCCCCACTCCCGCGTGAACAGCAGCAGGTCGGCCAGCGGCGCCGAGGTCTGGAACCGGCTGCCGTTGAGGAGGTCGTCGAGGAACATCGCCTTGAACTCCGGACGACCGAGCAGGTTCTTGTCCCCCGGCGGCTGCACCGCGGCGTACAGGTCGAGTGCCGGGCCGGCGAGCGGCTTGACCGTCCGGATCGCGCCGGTGAGCGCGATCCCGAGCGGCACCCGGGTCGCGGCCAGCAGCGGCGCGGCGTGCACCGCGAGCTGGATGATGCCACCCTCGGCCGCGTCCTCGCCCCGGGTGGGCGCCACGCCACCGAGCACGCCGACGCCGGGCACCCGGTCGGGCAGCGCGGCTCCTGCGGCCAGCGCGTACGGTCCACCGCCCGAGAGGCCGATCACCCGCGCGCTGTCGATCGCCAGCGCGTCGAGCAGCAGGGTCAGGTCGGCCGTCCAGTCCAGGACGTTGTCGTAGAGGTGCGGCGTCGACGACCCGATCCCGGGGCGGTCGATCCCGATGATCCGCGCTCCCACCTCGTCGGCGTACGCCCGCGCGTCGACGGGGATCTGGCGCCGCGCTCCCGGGGTGCCGTGCATCCACACGATGGCCGGCCCCCGCCGCGAGCCGTACTCGGCGAAGCTGAGCCGCCGCCCGTCGCGCACGGCGACGCTGCCCTCCAGTGTCGGGCGCTTCGGCTGCTCAGGGATCCGGGGAGCGGGGAACGTCATGCGCAGGAGTGTGGCAGGTGCGCCCCGAGCGGGTTCGGGTGTCCTACGCTTCGGCCATGACCGACGGAGGAATCGCTCCCAGCCCCGCGCCGGCACCGGGGCGCCGCCGTGCGGAGCGTCCCACCCGCGGGAAGGACCGCGAGCTCGACACCTCCCGGGTCCCCCGCCCCAGCTTCCAGTCCCGCGGCTGGCGGATCGCGGCCCTGGCCCTCGCGCTCTTCCTCGCCCTGACCTGGCTGGTCTGGTACGCGATGACCCCGGAGAGGCTCGCCGTCTCGAAGAAGGTCGTCAACGCCAACGGCGTCGTCGGCACGCCCCTGTACGTCGGCATGTTCGCCGCTCCCGCCGACTTCGGGCGAACGCTGCGCATCTCCGGCGTCAAGGTGCACACCACGAGCGACGTGAAGCTGAAGGTGACGCCACTGCTGTGCCGCCGAGGCACGGTCGGCGTGACCACCCAGCCCGACCAGTTCTGCGCCGACCTCGTCGACCCCGAGGGCCAGCGCCTCGTCAGCGGCGACTCGATCGTCGTCCGCGTCGAGGCCGACGAGGCGGCGCTCGCCGTCATCGACCGGGTGAAGATCGCCTACCGCGAGGACATCAGGTGGGACACGCAGCCGGCCGGCAACCAGCAGGCCATCGTCACGATTGCCGGCCGCTCCTGATCAGCTGCGGTCGATCTTCTTCTCGAGCGACTCCGCACGCTCGGCGGCGTCGGTGATCTCGTCCGCGTCGATCGCGTTGGTCTTGTGGAACCAGGTCAGCGCGTCGTTGAGGCGACCGGCCTCCTCCAGGGTGTCGGCGTACGCGTAGCGCAACCGGACCACCCAGGACTCCCGCGTCTTCGTGTTCAGCGGCGAGACCTCGAGGGTGCGCAGTGCGGCGTCGAGCTGACCAAGGTCGCGGCGAGCGCCCGCCTCGACGAGCGTGATCTCCGCCTTGGCTGCCGGCACGAAGTTCACGACCGACGGGCTCTTGGCGAGCTCGAGGGCGCGGGTCGGGTTGCCGAGCGCACGGTGGCAGTCGGCCATGATCGGCAGGTACGCCGTCACGCCGTTCATCCGCTTCGCCGCACGCAGCTCGGACAGCGCCTCGGCGTAGTGGCCGGCCGCGTACGCCGCCTCACCCACAGCCTCGCGCACGGCAGCGATCCGCGGCGCGCGGGCCTTCGCGGCCAGGGTGTGCTGGTAGGCCGTCTCCGGCTCGTCGTCGACCAGCTGGCCGGCCGCCGCCAGGTGTCGCGCCACCCGAGCCGCCAACTTCTCCGGCAGGCCCTTGAGCTGCGCGCGGACCGAGGCGCTGAGCTCGGAACCGGTTACGTCCTCCGGCAGCGGCGGACCGTCGTAGACGGCCTGCTTCTCGGTGCGCTCGGCCGGGTCCAGCCGGGGCCGGCGCTCACCCTCGGTGCGCGGAGCGCCGCGGCGCTCCCCCGTCGGCTTCCCACCGCGCCCCGCGGGCTTGCGCTCATCGGACCAACGCCGGTCACCACTGGGCTTGCGGTCACCCGTGGGCTTGCGATCTCCGCTCGGCTTGCGGTCACCCGTGGGCTTCCGGTCACCCGTGGGCTTGCGATCTCCGCTGGGCTTCCGGTCGTAGGGCTTGCGGTCCTCACCGCTGCGGGAGCTCGCACCCTTGCGGGGAGCTCCACCCTGTCGAGGGCCACCCTTGCGGGGGGCACCCGTGCCGTCACCACGGCCACGCTGGTCTGCCACGTCAGTCTCCTGGGACTACTCGAGATCGCTATTGAGGAATTTAAGTCCAAAACAGAGCAGGGGCCACCCTACCGGGTGGCCCCTGCCTGAATGTTTGTCCGGCGGCGTCCTACTCTCCCACATCCTCTCGGTTGCAGTACCATCGGCGCTGGCAGGCTTAACTTCCGGGTTCGGGATGGGACCGGGTGTTTCCCTGCCGCTATGGCCGCCGTAACT